>CADCVH010000066.1 GCA_902806085.1 uncultured Rubrobacteraceae bacterium
CTCGCCGAACTCGAAGCGGTGCAGCCCCGCGGGCGGCCCGCCCCCCTCCGGGAGGTCCCCGGGGGCGGCGAGGACCGCGCGGAACACGACCGGCCGCTCCTCCTCGCGCAGCAGGCTCGCCTGGTAGCAAACCGAGAACAAAGTCCCCAGGGACGCCTCGTCGGGGGCTTCGGTCGGCCCGTATCCGGGATCGTCGGCACCCCCCGCGCGTGGTCCTCCCAAGACTCGCGCACGAAGCGCGCGAGGTCTTCCGGGTAGGCGTGGGCGTCTTGCGGGCCTTCCACGCAGCGCCCGGCCTTCGTCCTCGCCATCGCCATCTAGCGCCCCCGAGTCAGCGCCGCGACGGGGCGGCCGGTGGTCCCTCCCGGTACTCCTTGTCGGTCACCTTCGCCCCGAACCCGACGCCCCCTTCCTGGATGGCGAAGTAGGTCATCGCCTGATCGGGCGTGGCGCCCTCCCAGTGCCTCTGCCCGGGCGGGAACCAGACGACGTCGCCGGCGCGGATCTCGACGATCTCCTCGCCCTCGCGCTGCGCCCAGCCCACGCCGCCCGTCACGACCACCGTCTGGCCGAGCGGGTTCACCTTCCAGGGCGTGCGCGAGCCGGGGTCGAAGACGGCGGTCGCGCCGGACAGCCGGCTCGGCGCGGCGCGCTGGAAGTAGTCTCTGATGTAGACGTCGCCCGTGAAGGTCGACTCGGGAGGCCTGTTGGCCGGCGAAGAGCCGTTGCGGTAGATCTGCATGGTCGTCTCCAGTTCTTTGGTTTGCGCCAGAAAGGGGCGGCGATGGGGGTCCGTCCGGCGGTGGCGATGAGGCGGCGGATCGGGGCGGGCCCGCGGGGGCCGTCGCGGGTTCGTCCCCCGCCGGGCCGCTCCGACGGAGGCGCGGTACTCGCCTCCCTCACCTCTCTTCGGTCTCCGGATCGCCGCCCCACAGCCGCCCGCCGGAGCGGCCCAGGGAGGTGATGGCCCGCAACTCGTCCTCGTCCAGCTGCAGGCGGCCGAGCCGCAGGTTCTCGCGTTGGCGCTCGGGGTCGGAGGACCGCGGGATGGGGATGCAGCCGAGCTGCTGGTGCCAGCGCAGGACGACCTGCGCGGGGGTCGCGCCGTGCCGCCGCGCCGCGTCGGTGACCGGCTCGGCGGCCAGGGTGGCGCGGCCGCCAAGCCCCAGGGGGCTCCAGCTCTGCGTCCGGATGCCGAGTTGCCGGTGCAGGGCGCGCGCCCGCTCCTGCGGGAAGTGCGGGTGCAGCTCGATCTGGTTGATGGCGGGCACCTCCCCGGTCGCGTCGACGATGCGCTCGAGGTGGTTGGCGTTGAAGTTCGACACGCCGATCGAGCGGACCTCGCCGTCGGCCCGGGCGTCGACCAGCGCGCGCCACGTGTCGACGTAGAGGCCCAGCCGCGGGTTCGGCCAGTGGATGAGGTACAGGTCGACGCGCTCGAGGCCGAGGCGGTCGAGCGACGCGCGGACCGAGCGTCGGGCGGCGTCGTAGCCGTGCCCGGGCCTCCGGATCTTGGTGGTGACGACGATCTCATCCCGGGGGACGCCGCTCTCCCGGACGGCGCGGCCGACCTCGGCCTCGGTGTCGTAGCCGACGGCGGTGTCCAGCAGGCGGTAGCCGGAGGCCAGCGCGCGGGACAAGATCCCGACGCCGCGGTCGCCCTTGAACCCGAAGGTGCCCAGGCCGAGGGCCGGGATGGCGGTGCCGTCGTTGAGCCGCAGCGGCTCTGCGGCGGCGAGGGCGGTGCGGCGGACGTTGGGCATCTTGCCGTTTCCTTGGATCGTTGGAGGGCCGGTCGGACCGCCAGCCGCTCCCAGATGGGCGCCCGCCCGCCCGGTCGTGATGTCGTAGCGCGACATGGCGACACTATACCATGGCCCTTGTCGCACTGCGACATCGGGGCTGGTAGGATGGTCCTCATGCCGAGATGGGAACCGCACGCCAAGGAGCGGCTGGAGTTGGCGGCCCTGGACCTCTACGCGACGCGGGGCTACGACGCCACGACGATCGGCGACGTCGCGGCCCGCGCCGGCGTGACGAGCCGGACCTACTTCCGCTACTTCCCGGACAAGCGGGAGGTCCTGTTCGGCGGCGCGGACGAGCTGCGCGACCGGATCTCCCGCTCGCTGCGCGACGCCCCCGCGGACATGCCCCCGCTGGCCGCCGCCCTGCACGCCATGGGCGCCTGCGAGGACCTGTACCACCCGCGCGAGCACGGGCGCCTGCGCCGGCGCGACGCCGTCATCGGCACCTCGGGCGAGCTGCAGGAGCGCGAGGCGCGCAAGCTCGCGTCCATCGCCGCGGTCGTGGCCGGCGGGCTCGTCGAGCGCGGGGTGGATCCGGACGGCGCCCGGCTGGTCGCCGACCTCGCCCTGGTCGCCTTCAAGCGGGCCGCCCGGCTCTGGATGGACGACCCCGCGACGCCGTACGCGGTCCTACTCCACCGCGCCGCCGCGCAAGCCCGGGGGGTCCTCACGGCGCAGACGCGCGACGCGGCGATGCAATAGTGACGCAGTAGTCATGCGTCGAACCGGGCATCGGGCTCGATGCCGCAAAGTCGGTCATAACGGCGGTAGACGTCAAACTCGTCGCGCGCATCTGCGGTTCTCCGCCTTGCCGCACCCGGTGGCGGCGTCATCGACGCCGCCGGCCGCCCGCTCGGGCACGGGGACGTCGAAGAGCACCAGGGGTCGGATCCGTTCGTAACGCTCCTGCTCGCGGGCCACTCAAAGGGCGGGTGAACCCGTTCCGGTAGTACTCGGACCCCGACCCCGACACGACGATCAAGAACAGGCCCGGGAAAGGCAAGGAGCAGGAATGTGCGAGTTTCTAACAGAAGCGCAGAGGTCCTCCTACGGTCGCTTCGCCGGCGAGCCCACAAACGAGCAGCTCGCGAGATATTTCCACCTCGACGACGAGGACAAGCGGCTCGTGGCCCGTCGCCGCGGGGACCGCAACCGCCTCGGCTTCGCCCTCCAGCTCGCCACGGTGCGATTCCTCGGCACGGTCCTCGCCGATCCGTCCGACGTGCCGGGAGGGGCGGCCGACTACGTGGCGGCCCAGCTCCGGGCGGACGCGTGCTCCCTCGCGGACTACTCGGAGCGCGGCCCCACCCACAACGAGCACGCCGCGGAGATCCGGCGAGTCTACGGCCAGACCTAGCCAAAAACCTTGCAACGCCCGCGCGGAGCCGGGCCCGGCAGAACGCGTCCTCGGGCCTTTCGCGCCGAAATCCTGAAATCGTCCGAACTGGCCGCAAACCACCACTCGTGGCATCCTTCGCTTCTCACACATGGCTCTCTGGAGGGGGAAGCATGGGAAGGCGGAAGAGGCGTCGCTTAGATCGGACCCACGAGTGGGAGCAGATCGAACTCCCGTGCGCGTGGGACGAGCAGGAGGAGTACGAGAGGATCAGGCCGCTCGTGGTCTTCGGCGAACCGGTACCCGAGCGGGCGGCCGAGACACGGACCTCAAAACGCACCCTCTACCGGAGGATCGCCGCCTTCCGTGAGGAGGGCATGGCAAGCCTCTTCTCTTCGCCCAAGGCCAAGCGCAGGGTGCTACCGCCCGCGATCCGCAGGAAGATCGTGGACCTCAAGGCCGAGCACCCGCCGCTGAACCTGGAGGAGAAAGCCAACGTCTGCGGGGTGCTCCTCGGTCGCAGGCCCGACGGCCGCACCGTCAAGGCCGTGCTCGAGGAGCCCGCCATCCCGCGCAAGCTCGTCAGGCGCTTCGAGCCCTACCACGAGATCCCCGACGACCGGTGCGCCACCACCCGATCGACCTCTCCTGCGCGTTCTTCTCCACCATGCTCGCGCGCAGGCTCGACGCCTCCGGCGACGCCTCCGGCTACGCCCGCGTCAAGCATTGGCGGATCTACGCCTAGGAGAGGCTCGCCCGGTGCGAGGTCGTCGTCTGGCTCGGCGACGGGGAGATGGCCGTGGAGCACGGGGGCCAAACCCTCTCGCGCTACGACGTCTCGCTCTCGCGGGAGGCCAAGCTCGAGGCCGTGACGAACCCGCGCCTGTTCGCCACCCCGTATCGGACGGCGCAGCCGAAGCTCTTCGCTCTGGAGGCCCTCGGCGGCGGCGGGTGGCTCAAGGCGCTCCGCCTGGAGGGGTACGCGATCCACACCCGTCGTCGTCCCGACGCCCTGCAGCAGGCGCTCTTCCCCTACCTAGAGGCGCTTTAGGCGCAGACCTCGACGAGCGGGCCCGGTCGTGAGCGCAGCGACGGTTCACGCGGCTCAGCTCTGCAAGCGGCGGTCGTAGTCCAGCTGATGAGCCCTGATCTCGTCCGCGCGGGCGACCGCCCAATCGTACAACTGGCCAAGCGGCTCTCGAAGCGATCGACCAAGCGGGGTGAGGGAATACTCCACGCCGATAGGCGAGGTCGGCAGCACACGGCGCTCGATCATCCCGTTGCGCTCGAGGCGGCGCAACGTCTGAGTCAGAACCCTCTGCGTCACGCCCTCTAGGCGGCGCTTGATCGCATTGAATCGGCTGGGCCGTTCAAGCAGCACCGCCATGACCATCACGGACCACTTGTCGCCGATCTGGTCGAAGACCGGGCGACTAGGGCAATCGGACCGGAGGACAATCCCCGTGTCGACATCGGAACTAGACATGCCAGTATCCTCCACCATCCTTACTATGCTCAAAGTGCGTTATTGACCTTGAATCCTCGACGCGCGACACTGAGTCTACATCACCGACCTAGCACAACCGGAAAGGACGGACAGCTCCATGACGGACGACAACTACACGACCCTACGAGTGAGCCGCGAGACCGGCATCGTCCGCGTCACCATCGACAACCCTCCGGTCAACGTCCTGAACGTCGCGCTCATGACCGAGCTTCGAGACCTGCTGACCGCGCTGCGGGACGACGAGTCGGTTCGGGTGATCGTGTTCGACAGCGCCGACCCGGAACTTTTCATCGCCCATGTCGACATGACCATCGGCGGCGAGATGGACGCCCTGCAGGAGCTCGCGACGGACGATCCGGAGGGCACCAACGTCTTCCAGGCCCTCGGGGAGCTGCTCCGGCATCAGCCGCAGGTGACGATTATCAAGCTCGCCGGCATGGCGCGGGGCGGCGGGGCGGAGTTCGTTGTCGCCGCCGACATGGCGTTCGGCGCAATCGGCCGCGCCGGAATCGGCCAGATCGAAGCCCTCATGGGCATCGTTCCCGGCGGTGGTGGAACCCAGTACCTCGCGAACCGGATCGGCCGCAATCGCGCTCTGGAAGCGGTGTTGGGTGCCGAACTTTACGACGCCGAGACGGCCGAGCGCTACGGATGGATCAACCGGGCTCTTCCCGCTGCCGAGCTCGATGACTTCGTCGACCGCATCGCCCGCAACATAGCCATGCTGCCCGATGGTGTTGTCGAGGCGGCCAAGCGCGCCATCGTGCCCGAGGAACTGGCCGAAGGCCTCCTGCGAGAGAACGAGGCGTGGGCAGGTCAGATCGGCCGGCCCGCGGCCGAGCGGTTGATACGCGGCGGACTGGCCCACGGTGCCCAGACCCGCGACGGCGAGCGCGATCTGGAGGGCCTGTTCCGGCGACTGGCCGGATAGGACCCGGATGAGGGCCCCACCTGCTCGGCGGTGTCCTTTTCACCGCGTTGGCGCGCGGCTCGCCGACGTCACCGGCTGCCGACGTGGTCGATCGCCACCGCTCAGAACCCTTTTTCGGACAGTTTCCTTCCGCGCACTCCGGTGAATAAGGGATTGGCCGCTTGCCCTTCAGACCGACTCCTTAACCCTGCGACGCATGGCTGTCGATGGCTTGACGGTCCAGGTAGAGGTAGTCGGTGCTCTCCGGCTCATGAATGCGCGGTTTGTGTTTCCGTGGTGGGCCGCCACGGCCGCGTTTGCTGTCATCGTAACTCCACCCACGGGTCGCACACATAACGAGCAGGTCTGGTTGGTCGAGCGGACCTTCGCTTGGCTGGGGCTCTCGCGCAGGTTGGCGAAGGACCACGAGAGGCTGCCGGAGACGGGGGAGGCGATGATCCTCTGGTCCATGAGCCGCATCATGCTGCGCAGGCTGGCCGGTGCGGCACACTGAAATGGCCCAAAGAGGCCTAGACATGCGGCTTCGCGGCCTATTGCAAAACAGTTTTTAGAGGGAGTTTGGCAAACACGAAACGGAGGCGAGATCGGTCTCATGCCGCCCGCGCCAGCCTACGCAGCATTAGCCTACTCATGGCGCCGTAGATCATCGCTTCCGCCGTCTCCGGCAGCCTCTCGTGGTCCTTCGCCAACCTGCGCGAGAGCCCCAGCCAAGCGAAGGTCCGCTCGACCAACCACCCCGCAGGGCGCTTTCGTGATGCAGCAGTCTACCGCCAATTCGGAGGGCTCCGGGCCCACGATCCGGTCGTAGGCGTCTAGCGTCATCTTGCGCAAAGCGTCGATCACCCCGGCCTCGATCCACTCGTAGGCGCAGCCGAAGACCAACACCTGCACCAGCTTCTCGAAGACCAACCGGCCCGGGACGTTAGGACGGTGGCAACCGAGCGGGTGGTTCGCCTCCCTATCTGGCAGCAGGACGGCGAGTTGTTCCCAGGTGGGCTCGATGATGTATGGTGGGAGCGCGGGCACGGGCGGACCCTTCCTGTTCGGGAAGCGTAGAGGACTCCCCGGATCGTGGAGCATCCGTGCCCGCTTTACCCACATAAGCGTTCCCTATTGGCGGAGCTTCTTGAGAAGGAGTACCGTATGACGGGAACCGACGACGCCGCCCTGAGGGCGGAGCGGTCCGACCCCAACACCGAGGTGGCGGTCTTGCTGCACGACGGCGTGACCGCGCTCGTCGCCATCGGCCCGTACGAGATCCTGGGGGGGATGCCCGGCGCGGAGGTGAAGTTCGTGGCGAAGGCGCCGGGGCCGGTAAGGACCGACTCGGGGTTCCTCTCGCTGACGGCGGACTACCCCCTCGACAACGTTCCCGAACCGGACGTGCTGCTCGTCCCGTTCTTGGGCCCGGCCGCGATGGGCGACGAGCGGTTGCTGGCGTGGATCCGGTCGGCGCACCGGACATCGCGGTGGACGACCTCGGTATGCGCGGGCTCCCTGATGCTCGGGGCGGCCGGGCTGCTCGACGGCCTGCGGGCCACGGGGCATTGGGTGACGAAGGACATACTCGAAAGCTTCGGGGCCACGTACGTCCCCGACGAGCGGTACGTGCGGCAGGGCAGGATCGTCACCGCCGCGGGCGTCTCGTCGGGCATCGACATGGCCCTGTACCTCGTGGGCGAGATCGCCGGGGCCAAGGAAGCCCGGGTCCGACAGCTCATGACGGAGTACGATCCGAAGCCCCCGTTCGACGCCGGTTCGGCCGCCAAAGCCGATCGGGAGGTCGTCGAGCTGGCCGCCGCCCGCTACCGGGGGTTGGTCGGCGGGTTGTCGGCCGAGAGGGGCGCGCGGCCGTAGGGTCGGGGCGGACACGGGATGGTTCGCCCGCCCAGTTCGGCCAGACAAACCGGCTCGGTCGTTGGGAGGACCACAGAAGCAATATAACTTGCTTGAATGCTCGTACCCGCAGACAGTCCTGTGCGCGACGAGTTCAAGCCCCGCACCGGCGCGGTCCTGTTTGACGACGAAGCCGAAGATAACCTGGCTGGCATCCTACGACCCTCGGCGACCTCGCGATCGTTCGCAGAGACGCGAAAACGGCGTAGATGAGCTTGTTTCCGGTACCCGGCGTCACGGGGCGGAACCGTCGCGATCTCCCTGATAAGGAAGAGGTCGCCTGTAGTGCTCAGGCAGGCTCACACAGTACGATTGCTCGTCTGTTGGGAATCGTCCAGCAGAGATGCGGCGTGTCAGCAGTAGGAGCGACACGGCCCGATACTCGGCTGATGGCCGCCATCCCGCTGGCGAAGCTCGTCGAATCCTCCGCACCTTCGAGCGCCCGGACCTTCTCCTCGAAGGCCCGGGTCGTGGGGTTCGTGTTGCGGCTGTAGATGTGCCCCTCGCGTTCGCCGAGGGCGACGGCCGTCCACCCGTCCAGGTCGTCGTAGCCGAACGGGATGCTCTGCACGATGGGCACCTGCGTAGCGCCCTCGACGAGGTAGTCCTCCTCTCCGGCCCACACGGCCTTCGTCGCGGCGTGCTCCGCCCCGGATAAGTCCCTCACGGTCTCGTCTCCTTAAGGCGCGTACCCCACGCCGGTCGAGATTTATGCGTCTTGCCGGTTCGTCGCCGCGCAGGCGGCCACGAAGGCTACCGCCTGGGCGCGGGCTACCGCCTCCACCGCGGGGCCCGGCGGGAGGAATCGCGGGTGGTGGAGGGGGAGTTGCTCCGTGCCTGCGGCGTCCTTGAGGCCTACGAAACACATCAGCGTGGGCGCGACGCGGCCGTAGAAACCGAAATCGTCGGAGCCACAGGTCCGCATCACCGGCGCGAGGTCAAGGCCCGCCCGGGGCACGAGCGCGCCCGCCGCCTCGGACAACGTGGGGTCGTTGACGGTCGCCGGCTCACCCTCGATCACCTCCACCTCCGCCACGCAACCGAAGGCGTGGGCCGTACCCTCGATAAATTCGCGCGCGGCCGTCCGCAGCGGTTCGCGGTCCCGCGCGTCCAGCACGCGCAGCGTGCCTCCCGCTTCGGCGAGTCGGGGGATGACATTCTCCGCGGTGCCGGCGCGGAGCCAACCCACGGAGAAGACCGCCGGGTGGGTGGGATCCAGCCTGCGGTTCACCAGCGTTTGGAGCCCGACCACCACGTGCGAAAGCACCGCTATCGGGTCGTTGGCCAGGTGAGGGTAGGCACCGTGGCCGCCGCTTCCTTCGATGCTGATGCGAAAGTTGTCGCAGGAGGCATTGATCGGCCCCGGTCCCGCGCTCACGGCGCCCCAAGGGACGTCTGGATGCACGTGCGCCCCGACCACGGCCGCTACGTCCCCGATCAGATCGCCCTCCTGCACGATCATCTCCGCCCCGGACGGATACGCCTCCTCGCTCGGCTGGTAAAGCGCGAGGAACCGCCTCGGCAGCAGATTCTCGACGCGCCCGGCGGCGCGGAACAGCGCGGCGAGGGCGGCCATGTGCACGTCGTGGCCGCAGGCGTGCATTTGGCCGTTCGTCGAGGCGAAGTCCACGCCGGTCTCCTCTTTCAGGGGAAGGGCGTCCAGCTCCGCGCGTACCGCCACCGCCGGCGTTCCGTCGGGCCCGACTCGTGCCCACAACCCCGTCCCGGCGAGCCGGCCCGAATCTGTTGCCCCGAGGAAGCCGGCGAGCAGGTTCGCCGTTCTCCTCTCCTGGTGGGCGAGCTCCGGGTTGGCGTGCAACGCCTCGCGTAGCTTGAGGGCCGCCGGAAGCTCGTCCCCCAGGGCGTCCAGGAGGACCCAAAGGAGTTCTTCCGGTGGACCGTCCATCCTCGATCCTTCCGAAGTGCTAGACCGTATTCTGTCAGGTGTGGTTCTTCCCGGCTTGTGCGTCATCCTCCTTGCCGTCCTCAGCCCAGGCCGTAGAGTTCGCGCGCGTTGTCCGAGAGGATCATGGCGGCGGCCTGCGAGGCTTCCGTCTCAGAGAGGGTGCCGAGGTCGACGATCTCCTCCAGGGCTAGGGCCAGGGCCCGCTTGCCCAGCTTCGCCCCCGTGTAGTTGATCTCCGGCAGCGTGTAGCCGTCTGAGCCGTAGACCACCTTGGAGACGGGGGCCATCTCCAAGACCTCGCCCACGATCCTTCGCGCGGCGCTGCCGGCGAACGGGATGCCCTCGCTCAGGTCGCAGTACACCCTCGGAAGAACGTTCGCCATGTAGCCGGCTTCGCCGTGGTACGGATAGCCGGCATGCACCAGAAGGACGCGGCACGAACGGAACGCCGGGAAGCGCAGCAGGTCCATCAGGTAGGCGGGACGGCACCTGAGCAGGTTCACCTCGCGGTCGCCCATACCGGTGTGGACCTGCATCGGCACGTCGTGGTCCATGCAGAGCTCCAGGGCGCGGCAAAGGAGGTGGTCGCGGAGCTTCTTCATAGCGTTTCCGCCCGTGCCGCGCCTGATAGCGTCCACCGCCTGGTAGCCCTGGTCGCGCGTCCGGCTTAGCGGGGAGACGTCCAACCCGGTCCTGTAGGCGATAACGGACTTGAGCCCCCTGTACCCGCCCCGGCCCAGGGCGTCTGAGGTCACCTGCTCGAACCTTTCGAGGAACTCACGCGGTCCGACGTCCGTCTTTAGCAACTCCGCGATCAGCGGCTCGATCCTAAAGAGCGGAACCACCTCCACGGGAAGCTCGGCATCCACCTCCGCGGGGTTCAGGGCCGGCTGCGGGTTGCCGAAGTCGAGGACGAGGGTGGTGAGGCCGGCGTCACCGTACAGGCGCCCCACGTAGCCGGCGTAATCCTTCTCGACGGCCTCGTTGCGTTTCTTCAGAACGGCGTCGAAGTCGGGCTCGACGCCGAAGAAGCCGGCCAGGTCGTGGACCATGCGCCTGAAATACAGGGTGTCGCGTTTGGTGCGCAGGAGTTCGGACCTCACCTCCTCGTCGAAGTCCACGCCCCCCTCCTCCATATACTCTCCGGACCCGCCGCCGAACGCGGTCATGTCGGTGAACTGCTCGGCCGTCACCGGCCCCCTGTCCAGGAAGGGGTGGCAATGCACGTCCACCACCGGAAGATGCGCCACGTCCAACACCCTCAGTTCGCCTCCAGGTAGGCGGCGCGCTCCCACGGGTGGACGTGCAGGCCGTACTGGAGCTGCTCGTGACGTTTGACGAGGAGAAAGTGCCTCAGGGCCTCCCCGCCGACGGCGCCCGCGACGACCGGGTCCCCCTCCAGGGCGTCGAGCGCCTCGGGGAGGCTGCGGGGGAGGTCCTTGATGCCGGCTTCCCTGATCTCCTCCGGCGTCGCGTGCCCGATGTCCTTCTCGAAGGGCGGGCCCGGGTCGGTCTTCTGGCGGATGCCGTCGAGGCCGGCGGCGAGGAGGCCGGCGAGAAAGAGGAACGGCTGGCAGGTGTTGTCCCCGGAGCGGTGCTCGATGTGGCGGCGCCGGCCACTGCCGGGGATCCGGACCGCGCCGGACCGGTTCCTGCGACCCCAATAGGCGTTCCCGGGCGCCCACGTGCCGGGCTGCAGGCGCTTGTAGCCGTTGGGGGTGGGGGAGCCGAGGCCGGTCAGGGCCGCCGAATGCTCCAGGATGCCCCCCATAAAGTGCCGGCCCGCCTCGGAGAGCGAGTCTTCGTCTTCATCCGAGGGCGTCAGGTCGCGCTCGCCCGTCGCGGACCACAGGCTCAGGTGGACGTGCAGGCTGTTGCCCGGCCACTCGGCGTAGACCTTCGGCATGAAGGTGGCGACGAACCCGGTCGCGCGCGCCGCGTCCCTGATCACCTGGCGCAGCGAGAGGTAGTCGTCCACGGCCTTTATGGGGGAGGCGTGGCGGGCGGTGATCTCGTACTGCCCCGTCCCGTACTCTTTATCTAGTTGGGAGACCTCGACGTCCATCGCGCCCAGGGTCTCCACCACCTCGCGCGCGAACCCCGCGGCGAGCGCGAGCCCGTCCTGGGAGAACATCTTCGCCCGGTTGGCCGGCGCCCAGCCGTCCTGCCCGTCGGGGGCGACGAGGTAGAACTCCGGTTCGAGCGCCGCCATGGCGGAGAAGCCCTCGCTGCGCAGGTCCTCGACCGCGGCCAACAGCCGCGTGCGGGGGCATCCTTCCCACGGGGAGCCGTCTTCGTTGCGCATCCACGTGTGCACCCGCGCCGTCCGCGGGTACTGCGGCATGACGGAGTAGCTGTCCGGGTCCGGGACCGCGAAAAAGTCCCCCGAGTCGGCGAGCAGGTGCGCGCCCGGCGGCTGGTGGTCTGTCGCGTCGAAGTTCAGGTTCGCCCGCGCGAAGGCTATGCCGTCTTCGACGGCGCCGCGAAAGCGACCCTTTGGCACGCTCTTCGCCCCCGCCACGCCGCCGTAGTCGTGGTAGGTGACCCAGAGGTGCTCGACGTTGTCTTCCTGCAGCCTCCCCAGCAACTCCTCTGTCCCCACAAACGCTCCTGACTCTGATCTACCGCCGATTGCTGGCCCGATGCGTCGCCGTAGCTACCCGTCGAGCCTCACCCCGTCGTAGGAGAAACCCACGCGGGTGCCCCTTCACACAGGGCCCGAACGCCCCGCGCCATCTTACTCTTGGCAGGCTCCTCGCGGGAGGTCGATCCCGCAAAGAAGGGCCGGACCCGTCTACGGGGCCGCTACCTCGCCCGCGGAGATCTCCTCGCGCTGCTGACCCGGCTTGGCCGCGTCTCCGAAGGCCCGGTACCTGGCGGCCACGAGGCGCACCGTCACGTAGTAACCCGCTCCGGTTAGGATCAACGACGAGAGGGTTTGTATGGTCACGGCCGGCAAGAGCATGTAGATGCCGAAGCCCAGCACGGTCCAGACAACGGCGATGGGGTTGAACCCTCCCACGTACCAGTAAGACAGGTTGCGGTCGAACAACGCCAGCACGTCGAGCCTCATACGTTTGACGAACAGGTAGTCGACGATCAGCACGCCCGCGATGGGGGCGAAGAAGTTGCCCATTATCGTCATGAAACCGGTGTAGCCGTTCACCACGTCGGGGAAGACCGAGAGGCCAACGCCGATCGCGCTCACGATCAGGGTCGTCCAGAACCTGCCCAGCCCCGTCAGCAGGTTCGCCAGGGAGAGACCACCGGTGTACAGGTTGAGAACGTTGATGGTCCAGTTGTCCAGCACGAGGACCAGCAGGGCCAGGAAGAACACCAGGCCGCTCGTCGTTATCTCCGGGATCAGCTCGAAGGGATTGGACACCCTGCCCAGGGTGGCCGCCGCCGCGTAGGCCCCGAGGGCTGCCGAAAACACGGTTCCGACGATGGCGGCGGCCATCGTGCCTATCCACATGTCCAGCCGCGTTCTCGAGTAGCGGCAGAAGTCCGCCGCGTCGGTGATCATGGAGAACCAGGCGGCCGCGATGGAGTTGAGCCACACGACCAACACGGCCCACTGCCAACCGACCTCACCCTCGTAGCCGAGGACCGCACCCGGCGCGAAGTTCGGATCGTCGTAGGTTGCCAGCAGATAGAGGAGGAAGAGCAGGATGACCACCTTAAGCGGAAACGCCACCCTGGAGAGCGTCTTGAGCGTGCCGTAGCCGACGAGCGCGACCAGAACCTGAAGGACGGCGAAGACCAGGCTCACCGCCACGAGGGAAAATTCGACCCCCAGCCACGCGTTCAGTATCGCGGTGATGCCAAGCGCCCCGGCAAGGGTCTGGAACGCGAACCAGTAGACGGAGGAGGCCGCCCTGAAGACCGACAACAGCCACTGCGAGCCCCGGATGCCGTAGATGGCCCGGGTCGCCACCATCCCGGGAAGGCCGTAGTCGACGCCGACGGTAGCCATGACTATGTAAGCCCCGAAAGCGATCGCGATGCCCAACACCATCGCCGTCATCGCGGCCCAGAACGAGAGGCCCGCCGCCACGGCCAGCCCGCCTATAAGGATTATTCCCGGGTTGAGCAGGAAGTTCACGATGATGAGGAAGAGGTCGTACCACCTGACAGTCTTGAGCTCCTCCGGGATCGGCTCTATGCCGAACTGCTCGACGCCCCGCGGTTGGCGGTACTTGCGGGCTAGCCGACCCTCTAATGACGCATCTCCTGCCATCGTGCTCCTCCTCGTCACGTCCCCTACGCTTCGATGCCCCCACCCTGGAAGGATAGTATAAAGTAGATAGTATAATATTTTATTTGGCGAGTCAAAAGCAGGGGTCAGGGGTCGTGACGCGGCATGCCGGAGGGGGAAAAGGGTCCGGCGCCGTCCGCAACAGGACCTTCGGTACGAGATTTGCTCCAGGGATCCCCCTGCAAGGGTTAGTTGCGGGGGGTCACCTGGTGCCGCAGTAGCCGGCGGCGGCTGCCACGTACGCTTTGGCGGCGTCGACGATCGAGTCCGCTTCGACCCACTCATCCGCGCCGTGGAGGCCGGCCCCGGATGGCCCGTGTATCACGGGGGTGATGCCTTCGCCGGCGTAGTGGGCGCCGTCGCAGACGGCGGGGAAGCCGGTGAGGTTGGCTTGCTTACCCTGCGCGGCGCGTTGCCGCTTGATGAGCTCGACGAGCGGGTGGTCGGCCGGCGTATCGAACGGCGGGAAGTAGAGGTCGGCGAGGTTCCAACGCACCGACGGCGGATGCTCGCGGAGCCAGGTGTCCTGCATGGCCCAGTGATGGACGAACTCCTCGAACTCCTTACGCACCGACTCGGAGGTCTCCGTGGGCAAGAACTTGAGATCGAAGTCGACCACGGCGACGTCGGGCGTGATCGCGGGGTTCGTCATCACAGCCGGCAGGCCTTCTTCGTCGAGTCCGGAGCCGACACGCACGACGCCGGGGTTGATGGTGTTGATGCCCAGCGGCAGCAGCGGATGCGCGGGTTTGCGGCGGCCCCAGTCCCGCTCGAGGCGGCCCACGGCCTCTATGAAGCCGGCCGCGAGCTCCGCGGCGTTGACCCCCGCATTGTCGCGTTCGGGTCCGAGAGGTTGAGGGTAGATGTCCCTGTAACGCCAGCCCGAATGGGCGTTGCGCCCGCGGATGGTTACGCGCACCCACTCCAGCCCGCCCTCGGCCGTCATGATCTCGCCCTCCGTGGGTTCGGCGATGATCGCCGCCGAGGCATGCCGGCCACGTTGCACAAGATCCCTCGTCCCGAAACCGCCGGCCTCCTCGTCCACCGCGCTGTGGATCTCGAAGCGGCCTTCGAGCTCGACGCCGCAGTCGTGCAACGCCCTGGCCGCCGCGATCGCGGCGGCGACGCCGGCCTTCATGTCGTAGGAGCCGCGCCCGAAGATTTTGCCTTCGCGCGCCTCCGCCCCGAAGGGGTCCACCGACCAGGCCGACAGGTCGCCGACCGGCACGACGTCGACGTGACCGTTGATGATCAGGCTGCGCTCGTCCGAACCCTCGTGATGGCCGTACACGTTCGGCCGGCCCGGGAAGACGTCGTAGGACTCCACCGCCATGCCGGCCGCCTCGAGCTGCTCGGCCACGACGCGTTGGACATCCGCCTCCCGGTTGATCTCCTCGCCGACCTCGAACTTGGGGTTCACCGACGGTATGCGCACGAGCTCCCTGGCAAGTTCGACCACGAAGTCGCGGTCCTCTTCTACGCGCCGGATAGCCCTCTCAGCGGCCGAGCCGTTCTCCCCGTCCTCCATGTGCCCCCTTGCCTATTACCGTCGATCCGACAACTACGCCCCCGATGCGGGGGAAGCCCGTCAACACGCCTTCACGGGTAGCGGCAGCGCTACTTGGAGCCGTTGGTTGCTGCACCTTCCTGTGCCAGGTTTTTCGGGACGGTGCGGAGCACTTCGCGCAGGTGCTCCTCCAGCGCGCCCACCGCGCCGTCCGCTTCACGCCGCCGGCAGAGGTCGAGTATGTGACGGTGCTCGCGTTGCGCCTGATCCTTGACGTCGAGCAGCAGGGCCGCGTAAACCCTGAGGTAGCGTTGGAATGACGTGTGCAACGATTCTATGGTCGCCAGGAGGCGGGGGCGGTTCGCCGGGGCGAGGAGCGCGCGGTGGAACTGCCAGTTCAGGGCGTCGTACTCACCGACGCCCTCTTGTTCCAGATCCAACCCGGCCTGGTCCAGTATCTTCGCCGCGCCCAACAAATCTTCTTCGGTCATTCGCGAAACGGCCAGCCCGAGGGCCAGAGGCTCCAGGACGACGCGCATCTCCATTATCTCCACGGCCTCCTCGTAGCGGATGCTGGAGACCTCCGCGCTGTGGTGGGGACGGAAGGTCACGAGCCCCTCGCCCTCCAGCTGCTTCAAGGCTTCCCGCACGGGGATCTTGCTAACCCCGAACTGCCTCGCTATGGCATCCTGCTTGAGCTGCCGGCCGATCTCCAGGCGTCCCCCCAGGATGGCCTTGCGCAACGTGCCGGCCACCATGGCCTGGGCCGTCCTGTAACCTCCGCCGCTCTCCGCAGCCAACTCTTCCCAACTCAACATGTTAGTCATAGTATAAAGTATACTAAGTTATTGGAGTTTAGCGGTGACCCGGATCGCGTTGGACGGGGACGGTTGGAGAGAACGTGGACATCATAGACTCGCACGCGCACGTAGACGAGTACGAGGCCTTCGGCTGGTACGATCCTCCCGAGACGCTGGTAGGGTTGTTGGACGAGGCTGGCATCGCCCAGGCCGTGGTCATGACCTACGCGGATGCGCCGGTTCTCAAACCGGACGCGCTGCGCTATCTCTACGAGGCTTGCAAGAAGTATCCGGACCGGCTGATCCCTTACGCGCGCATAAACCCGCACGCTCCCAACGCCGCCGATCTGCTCGGTGAGGCGATCGTCGACCTCGGCATGAAGGGCTTGAAGATCCACCAGGAGAGCGCCATGGCCGCCGCCCACCACGACTCGGTGGTGCGTCTGGTGAAGAAGGCCGCCGAGTTCGGCGCCCCTACCCTCTTCCATTCGGGCGACGAGCAACTGAGCCTGCCGTTGCAGTTCGCGAGGCTCGCAGAGGCGGCGCCCGAGGCCACGATAATCCTGGCCCACATGGGCGGGTACCATCACACCGAAGACGCTATCGGTGTCTGCGAAAAGTACGAGAACCTGCTTCTTGACACCTCGGCCTGTCCCTACCCGGACAGGATCGGGGAGGCGGTAGGTCGGGTAGGCGCGCATCGGGTGCTCTTCGGGAGCGACGGTCCGGGCTGTAATCCCGAATTGGAGCTGCGCAAGATGTCGTACGTGGGGTTGACGGAGAGGGATGAGAGGCTCGTGCTCCACGACAACATCGCGTCGATACTGGAGAGGGTGAGGCACGCGTATCCGGGGGAGCCGGTCCGGTGATCCTCGACGGCCTTGCTATGGTGGGCGACTCCGTCAACGGCTACGGTTTGGGCGTCGAAGAGCTGCTCGCCTCGATGACCACGAGCGGGATCGACCGCTGCGTGGTAGCCCCGGCCTTGCCTGAGGATTACGGGCTGGAGACCCGGAACGATGCGGTGGCCGCCTCACAGGAGAGGTACCCAGAACGGTTGATCGGCCTCTGCCGACTGGACCCGAGACGGCGAGAGGGGGCCATCGCGGAGCTCCGCCGTTGCGTCCTGCGCCTGGGCCTGAAAGGTTTGATGCTGCATCCGATGGAGGAAGGCTACAGGGTCAACGAGCCGTACGTCGGGCGGGTGCTCGAGGAGGCCGGTTCGCTTGGAGTGCCGGTCGTGGTCGCCGCCGGATACCCCTGGGTATCCCACGCCTTGCAGGTCGGCTCCGTCGCCCACCAGGTTCCGGAGACCACCATCGTCATGACCCACGGGGGCCACATAAATATCAGCGGCCTGGCGCAGGCGGACGCTTTGCTGGCGCTACGGGGGCACGAGAACCTTCACATCTGCACAAACGGGGTGTACCGGCAAGACTATCTGGAGGAATGCGTGGCCTCCCTCGGCGCCGGAAGGGTTCTCTTTGCTAGCATGTCCCCCGTATTCCATCAGGGCTTCGAGCTCGATCGCGCCCGCGCGATCAGAATGGACGAGTCAGACCGGTCCCTGGTGCTTGGCGAAAACATGCTCCGTCTCTTGGGTGACGACTCGTAAATCGGCCCTCCGATTGTAAGCAGGGTCCGGCGGGGGTGCTCCCGGGTTGTCCCGGCGCGAGAAGAGAGTAAGAACTCGCAAACCGGCGCAAGATTTCCCGGCGCCCGCTTGACCTACGACGAGCGCCTGCACGGAGGCCGAAGCCCGCGAGCGTACCTGGGCAAGGCTCACGCGCCTCCGCAGACACCACCAAGGTCGCTGGGTACAAGAGGTCGCGGGATCCCGGCTGGCAGGGGAGACGTGGGGAAGAGGGGCTCAAGATACTGGCGCCGATCTTCCGCACCGTCGACGACGAAGATAGCGGCAAGAAGACGCGCGCTCCGCTCCTAGGTCGTCAAGGTCTTCGACGTCTCCCAGACCGATCCCCCGTCCCCGGCGCCCCCGCCGCCCCCGCCGGAGAGACCCAAGCCGAGGGCCCTCCGAGGCAACACTGACGCGGCACGGGCTCTCGGGCGTTCTCTGCTCGACTTTTGCGAGTCCGAGGGCGTGCCGGTCTCGGAGGACGACGCGGAGCTCGACAGGCTCTTCCCGGACGCCAACGGCGTCTACATGTCGCGGGAGAAGCGCATAGTTCTCAGGAGCGCCCTCTCGGCCGACGGGAGGGCGAGGACCCTCACCCACGAGCTAGCCCACCACCTGCTCCACCGCATCCGGCGATAATGTAGCAGCTCTGTATTCTCCCGGAGTTGATCGACGGGACAGGTCACCCGTTGCCATCTTCGAACCGCATTCCCATCGCCGTCCGCCCGGATCTCTGGAGCCAGGCATCGAAGTTCAGCAACCCGGGATGCGTTTTGCGCAAGCCGTCGATGTCCGCGGCACCGGCCAAAGGCCCTTGGTCGACCAGTCTAACCAGCTTTTGCAGGAAGTCGTTGCCTTGAAGGACCTCATCCGGAAAGCGGCGGTACGAGATGGCCCGATTGGCCGCGCGACCGAACTTGGCGGCGAGATCATCACCGGTGACACTGTCACCGGCAAGCTCGAGGGTCCGGCCACGATAGGCGGCTCGATCGGCGAAGATGTCGGCGGCGATCTTGCCTATATCCTCAACGGCGATGAACTGCATGGCTTGATCTGGCCTCATAAAGAAGGTCAGCCTGCCTTGCGCGACCCCGAAATCCGGCACGAGCAGGATCTCCATGAAGGTGCTCGGCCTGAGAATGGTGCTGTCGATCGCGAGGCCGCGGACGTGGTCCTCCACCCGCGATTTGCTCTCGAAGTGGCCGACCCCCGTCTTGGAGCCGGCCGCGTTGGACGAAGAGTAGACGAGGTGCTCAACGCCCGCGTCCATCGCCGCATCCGCCACCGTCTTACCGAAACGCACTTCATCGGCGTCGCTAACGTCGTACACGAACTGGCCCGAACTCGGCAGAACGCTGAAGACCCCGTATGCGCCGGCCACCGCGGCACGCACGGACGCGGTATCGGCGAGATCGCCTCGCACCGTCTCGATGCCCGCGGCCGACAACGCCCGAGCCTTGGGGCTGTCAGGGTCGCGCACCAAAGCCCGGACATGCCAGCCGTCTTCCTTGAGTGCCGCGGCGACCGATCCCCCCTGCTGTCCGGTAGCACCAAGCACCAACACCGCTTTATCGCCCACCTTTTCTCCCTATCGTGCTGTTCAGCTGTCACGACTATTGACCCGTCAGGTACTGGCTACGGGCGACTCCCGGAAACGGGGGTCGGCGTCTCGCCGCCCGGGACTCCTCTCATTAAGGCAAAGCTCCCTCCGAGCGAGCGTCACGAGGGCGTTTTCGAGGACCGGAAAGATTACACGTCGTGCGCGGGTTTGCGGCAAACGATGCTGCGCGCCTGGCCAACGGAATCGAAGGGCCGGTCTGACACCCCTTACCCACCCGTTCGTGTCCTCGGTAGTGCCCCTCCCAGAACCGCCAGACTTTGCCGTCTGCGCCACGAAGCTTATCGTTCACAGCGTTTTCCTCCCCGAGAATCCGCGGGCGCCTCTTCGAAGCCGAGGCCGACCCTAGTCCCGGCGAACCGGGGAGACGGCGAACACCCTCGTGGGGCCTCCGCTTCCGCCCTCGTGCTTGGGGCCGCCGACGATGATGGTCGCACCGGAAGCGTCGACCTCGCCCAGGTTCGCTATGTTCTCCAGGCCGTACTTCCCGGCCGGCAGCGCCGTGCGATGGACCTCGATCTCCGTGGACACGCCGCGGTCCAGGCTAATGGTATCAACCCCGAGGCCTACGATGCTCCGCCTGCGGACGAGGAACTCTCCGGCCTCTGGCGTGAAGGCGGGGAAGTGCAGCGTCCCCGAGGCGTCGGCGTTGAGGAACGAATCGGGGTCGGAGAGACGCTCCTCCCAGCCCGAGTACATGGCGACGAACGCGCCCTCGGGCAGCCGGCCGTGCCGCCTCTCCCACGCGCGGATGTCGTCCACCGTGACCCCGGCGTCCTCGTCGGAGGCCGCCCTCCTGGAGATGTCTACCACGGCCAGGGGCGCGAAGAAGTCCTCCGCCGGGAGCTGATCGGTGGTCAACCCGCCGTTGGATGCATGGAACGGCGCGTCGATGTGCGTGCCGATGTGCTCCCCGTAACGAAGAGCATAGGAGTTGAGGCCGTCTTCCTCGACGGTGGTGTTCACCTCTATCTCTAACGGGTCCTGCCCAGGGTACACCGGGAAATTCGGCCCGTGGGTGTGCGTGAGGTCCCGGACCTCGAACGGGCCGCCCAGCGCGCCCACGGCAGCGGTCTGCGTGGCGCCGGCCGGTTGCGTGGCGGCGCTCTGCGTCCGCGCGCAGCCGGCCGGCGCGACTATGCCGGCGATCGCCGCCGCTCCCGCCAAACCGAAGAATTTACGTCTGCTGAGGGATGCTCCGGCCCGATCCATCATCCGCGGTGAACACATACTCTCTCCTCTTGTCTAGGGTTGCGCAAGTACACGAAACGTCTGTCTTTCCATGCCAGCGCCGCTTCGCTGACGCGCTCTACACCTCCGGCTTGTTGCCCACTACTCCCATCGCCCGAGGACTTGCTCGGGTTCTCTCCATCGATTACCTCCTATCCGACGGTTACTCACGCGGACCGACCTCCTGCGGGAACTCTTGCCACCGGCGTCCGAAAGCACCCGTCCCAGTCGAACTCCTGAGCCTCCGCCGGACACGCTACCGCCGCAGCGTGACGAGGGTGTGAAGAGGACGTGACGGGCGAAGGGCGCACCGGTACCCTGCCGGCGAGGCGAGTGGGCATTGGGCTTATCGGTTCGTAGCTTCGCGGATGGGGACCTGCATCTATTCGCGGCTCAAGAGCTGCTCCGCTTCCGAGGTCGCGGCGATGATCGGGGGTTGGTGCGCCACTCGAGGGACAAATTCGGCCATAAATAGCGCACCGTATGACCGCAGCCGAGCCTGGCAATAACCGCGAAAGTCCCCGCGTCCCTCCGACTGGCTGGAAAGCCCCGGAAGCGGCATTTTCCCGTTCCACGCAACGCTCTCTGGCCGGCGCTCCGAAGCTGGGATCGGTTACGAACCCCCACCTGTTCGAGACCAGGCGCAGATCCCCGCAGCCTGAGCTATTCGCCCTCCAAGACGCGCTCGGCGACGCGGACTGGCTGATGAAAGCCCTTGCGTCGGACGGCTACGCTGGTAGGTCTCGTGGCGGGCCCGAGACGCCGTAGGGCGTTTTGTTCTCCTACCTGGGGGCGCTTTGGGGGTCGTTCGCCGTGCCCTTCCGGCTGCGGGTTGTGGTCGCTCGGGGTCTCACGCGCCCGCCCCTTCCACGTTGCCCTGGCGCTGCGGATCCGGTGGTGATCCGCGACTGCCGCGCGGTTCGTTCCCGGCACCTCCCGCTAGCGGACCCTGGTCGATATCGCCTCGTATCCACCGCCGTCCGGGTAGTGCCAGGCACCCTTGAGGACGTTTCCGTCTTCGCTCAGGCTGCCCTCGTAGTAGGCGGGAGAGCCTCTCTCGCCGAACCAGATCGTTAGAGTGTCCCCCCTAAGCTCGTAGGTGTAGTCGAGGGTGTCGCCCGTGTGGGAGTAGAAGCGGCTCTTTATGTCCGCGCTCGGCTCCTGTCCCAGGGGACGCTCGTGGCCGATGACCTCCATGCCCTTGGCCTCCTCCCCGAGGTCGATGCGCTGTATCAGGAAGAAGCCGCCCTCCATCCACTCGTAGGTCACCGTCCCACGCGTGTCCCCCGAGAGCTCCCACGTGCCGACCAGCCTGTCGAGGGCCCTGAGACCCGGACTCGGCCCTTGCGTCCCCCGCCCGTAACCCGGAACGTCGTTGGTGTTGCCGTTGTCCGCCATTGCTTTCCCTTTCGACTCCATCTCTTCAACGACACCCGGCGGCGGCGAACCGCGACGGGGGCGCCGCGCTGGGCGCCGTCCCTCGCTTGAGCCCGCTCTCAGCTCCGGAGTCTCGCGCGGACCCCCGAGAGCAGGGACCGCGTCCGTCCCCGCCGGCCATAGGCGACCAGGCCGCTCACCAGCAACAGGACGATCGGGAGCAGCGGGCTCGCGCCGAGGACGAGCGCGTTGGTCAGGGCCGCGCCCGCCATCAGGCCGATCAGCCCGAGCGCCGCCGGCCCGGAGAGGCGCGGGATCAGCACCCCGACGGCGCCGGCGAGTTCGAGCGCCCCGACCACGTACCTGAACCACTGGCCGATGCCGATCGTGGCGAACATCTCCGCCATCGCCGTGTCGCCACCCACCTTGGCCAGCCCCGCCATCGCGAACACGAGCGCCAGCAAAACCTGGAGCGCCCACAGCACGATGTTCGCGGCGCGCCCCCTGCTCGTCGCCGGCGCGGCCGGTGTCCCGCTCGTGGTACCGATGTCGCCCACAACGTCCTCCTTCTCGGGTCCTGCATCCCGCCCGACCTCGTATCCGCCGAGTCTTCACTTCCTGGCGGCCGTGGTTCGCCCTGTAGGCGCGTGCTCAGCAAAGCGAGATCGCGACCCGCTCCAGCAGGTCCATCCCCTCCTGCATGCCGGCCTCCATCCCGGAGGCCATGTGCGCGTCGCGGTCCTCCTTGCTCGCGTGCTGGACGAGCACCGTCAGGGTCGTGCGCCCGCCAGTCTCTGCGAACGTGACGGTGTTCAGCGCTTCGCCCTCGGGCATGCCCTCGTAGACCTCGGTTGAGACGATCCGCTCGTCCGGGACGATCTCGCGGTACTCCCCGCGAAACGCGACCTCAAACCCGCCGTCCGTCACCATCGCGCATCGCCACGCGCCGCCGACGCGCAGGTCGATCTCGGCCACCGTCGTCGTGCCCTGGTCTCCGCCCCACCAACGCCTGACCAGCTCGGGCGTGGTCCACGCCCTGTACACCAAGTCTTTGGGCGCATCGAACTCCCGCGTAATGAGGATCTGCTCGTCCCTGGGGAGCGTCACCGTCGCCTTCCCGCTACCCGTCACTTCCATCCCCTTCCTCCTCCCGCTTGAGTTCCTCCAACACGTCGTCCATTCGGTCGAACCGCTGCGCCCAGAAACGCTCGTAGCCCCGCACCCAGTCGTGGACGGGCTTGAGGGCTTGGGCGTTGAGCCGGTACAGCCGCCGCCGTCCCTCCCCGCGCACCTGTACCGCCCCGACCTCCCGGAGCACCCGCAGGTGCTTGGACACCAGCGGCTGGGACATCCCGAGCCGGCGTACGAGCTCGCCCACGGGGCGCTCCCCGGAGGCGAGGAGGTCCAGGATCTCCCGCCGCCGGGGCTCGGCCACCGCGTTGAACGCGTCCGTCGTAGTCGCCGCCCGTACCACGAAAGGATTATACATAACCATATGGTTATATATCAAGACTCCATGGCGGTCCGGATCCGCTCGTCCGTGCGGTGCCCCCGTATCGCGACGGGTGAAGAGGCAAACATCGTGGGTCGCCGGGCCGTCGCCGCCCCGCTTGACGTCCGAGAAGCTGAACCCTACGACGTTCGTCGTCTTGCATAGGAATGGCCTTCAAGGGGCGTTCGGGCGGCCGATCGGCCGATGCCAGTCATCTTTGCTACCCGAGCATGCTGCAGGTGGCAACACGAACCGCATGGTCTCTCACCAGGGCGCACATTTCGCCGACATGAGGCCGGCGGAGAACTTTCCCGGTTCTGACGGGAGCATGACGGGGCATGATGAACGAAAGACTTTCCCTGCTACGAGAGGCGGATACGAGCATCGCAGCGCTTCTGTGGCGGCGCTTGCGGTCTTACCCGCCGGGTTCCCCAGACCCATGAGAAACCGGCGGCGGGTCCGGGCTTCTGACGGTCCTGGCTCCGCGCGGGCGGGGTTACTGGCCGGGGCTCTGCCGTGGAATGGGAAAACGGCGGAGTATCCGGTCGTCTGCACCGCCTTCGCTCCCCGCGACTCCGGGGCCTCCCCGGCCCCTTGCGCCGTGCCCTCGCAACGCCCCCGTCACGCCCCCGTCACGCCAGGGCGGTACCCTTGGCTACGTTGCTCAGGCACGCAGACTCCGGAGGTTTGGCCATCCCGACGAGCACGAGATCCGCCCGTTCCCCGTCGGGGCTCCCGGCCGTCCCAAAACTCCCTAGTCGCGAGGCTTCGGGCTTCGGTTCTGGGCCTACGTTTTGCGCAACGGACCTGCGGGATGAGGAGAGGAGAGCCGGATGAACCTTCGGATGCTAGAGGAGACCGCAAAGGAGCTCGTCTCGCCGGGGCGGGGACTACTCGCCGCGGACGAGAGCTTCGGGACCATAGGGAAGCGGTTCGAGGCCGTCGGCATAGAGGCCGGCGAGGAGAATAGGCGGGCCTACAGGGAGATGCTCTTCACGACCGAGGGCATCGGGGAGTACCTCTCGGGTGTGATCCTCTTCGAGGAGACCCTCGAGCAGAGAGCCTCGGACGGCAGGACGCTGCCGCGGGTGCTCCTCGACCAGGGCGTCATCCCCGGCATCAAGGTGGACAAGAGCACCGTGCCCATGCCCCTCTCCCCGGACGAAAAGTTCACCCGGGGCCTCGACGGCCTGGACGAGAGGATGGCCGAGTACAGGGAGACGGGCGCCCGCTTCGCCAAGTGGCGGGCGGTCATCACCATCGGCAACGGGATACCCACGGAGGGCTGCATCGAGGCGAACGCCCGCTCGCTAGCACTCTACGCGGCCTTCTGCCAGGAGCACGACCTCGTCCCCATAGTCGAGCCGGAGGTCCTCATAGACGGCGACCACTCCATCGAGGACTGCTACGAGACGACCGAGCGGGTGCTGCACGCCACGTTCCAGGCCCTCTACGAGCAGAACGTCGAGTACTCCGGGATGCTCCTCAAGCCGAACATGGTCATCCCGGGCAAGGAGGCCAAACGGCAGGCGGGCGTGGAAGAGGTGGCCCGGGCCACCGTCGAGTGCCTGCTGAGAACCGTGCCGGCGGCGGTGCCCGGCATCGTTTTTCTCTCAGGAGGCCAGGGCGTGACCCAGGCCACGGCCCGTCTAAACGCCATGAACTCCGCGTACGGGGATTCGCCGTGGGAGCTCTCCTTCTCCTACGCCAGGGCGCTGCAGGAGCCGCCGATGGAGATCTGGAAGGGCCAGACCGGAAACGTCGAAGAGGCGCAGAAGGCTTTCCACCACCGCCTCAAGATGAACGGGGCGGCGCGAAGCGGCACCTACTCGGAGGAGATGGAAGGCGAGGCCGCCTAAGGGAACAGCCGCGGGGGCAAGCACCGCACCACCGGCGTGCTTGCCCTACGAGACCGGGTACAGCGGCCACAAGCAACGGGGTCCCCTACGGTTGCGACGCGGCGAGCCGCTTGACCTCGGTGACCGACCGCGGCGACCGACCGGGCGGGCGCAGAGACCGCTTACTCCCACGACGCCCTCGAGGGCCGACGAAGGTCGCCCACCCGAACGGCGCTGCCGTCGCCTACCCCTGCCACGACAACTCGAACCCGACATCCTCGACCGTCGGCATGACCGCCACCGACTACTCCTACGCCGCCGTCGTGGTCGCGCAGATGACGACCGGGGCGATGCGGACCTTCCACGCGAGGTGTTTTGGGCGGAGAGCGCCGCGATGCCGTAGGCAGCGTCGTCGGTCGGTCGGACGCCACGCGGGGCCTGACGGACGCCCAACTCCTGAACCGTGTTCGGAAGGCTAAAGCGCCAGGCCGGCACGAGCAAAGACAACCACCTACCCCTACGCCGGCGTCTTTGCAGGGACGGCCTCCGGCGCCGCGCGCCGATGGTAGGCCACGCCGCGGACGAGCAGCGGTACCCCGGGCGTGGGGAACGCCGGAGAAGAGAAGCCGATGAGGAGGACGGGTCCGGGTGCGCGCGGAATGGAGGTCGGGCGGGACCCTTCCTGAGGCGGTCTTGTCTCGGACGTGGTTCCGGTCGGTCCACCGGATCGCGAACCTGCTCGCGCCTCGGGTGTCCGGGCATCGTAGCGTTCGAAGGTCCCGCCCGTCACGCCCCCGTCACGCCCCCGTCACGCCAGGACGGTAGCCTGGGCCGGTCGTAACCTCCCAGCCGAAGCCGGACGATCCGGTGGCATCCGGCGCGACAGAGAAAGGAGGGGCCATGACCGGAAAGATCTCCTGGCCGGAAAAGACCCGCGAGATGCACAACCACCACTTCGACTCGACCATCTGGAACGAGCTCGGGTTCCGCGACGACGACGTAGTCATCGCGACCTACGCCAAGTCCGGCACGACCTGGGTGCAGCAGATCACGGCCCAGATGCTCTTCGGCCCCGACCCCGACTTCGAGGTGGCCGGGATCTCCCCCTGGCTCGACCTGCGCGTCCCCCCGAAGGAGGTGAAGCTGCCGGAGGTCGAGGCGCAGACGCACCGGCGGGTCCTCAAGACGCACCTCCCCCTGGACGCCCTCGTCTTCTCCCCGAGGGCGAGGTACGTCTACGTCGGGCGCGACGGGCGCGACGTCTTGTGGAGCCTCTACAACCACCACGCCAAGGCCAACCAATTCTGGTACGAGGCGGTAAACGACACCCCCGGGCGCGTCGGGCCGCCCATCGAGCCGCCCACGGGCGACGTCCACAGGTACTTTCGCGAGTGGCTGGAGGGGGACGGCTACCCTTTCTGGCCGTTCTGGGAGAACGTGCGTAGCTGGTGGGGGTTCCGCGGGCTGCCGAACGTCATGTTTTTGCACTTCGACGACCTCAAGCGCGACATGCAGGGGGAGATGCGCCGCGTCGCTTCGTTCCTCGACATACCCATCGACGGGACACGGTGGGAGGAGACGGTCGAGTACTCCTCCTTCGACTGGATGAAGCGGCACGCCGAAAAGAGCGCCCCCCTCGGGGGCATCGCCTGGGAGGGGGGCGCCCGGACCTTCATCAATCAAGGTACGAACGGCCGCTGGAAGGAGGTGCTCACGCCGGAGGACGTCGCCGGGTACGAGGCGCGGGCCGTACAAGAGCTAGGGCCCGAATGCGCGCGGTGGTTGGCGACCGGAGGGGAAGTCTAGGGCTTCCGGCGCCAGTCCATGACCCTTCGGTCATCCGTCGCGCCGGGGCGTTGCCCTTCGTGGCCTTTGGGCAAGCCGGTTCGCGCCAGGCCGCGATGCGCCGGTTTCGGAAGGTTGACCGCCGAAGACCACGCCCCCTCGTCCCCGACTTCGCCGCGCTAGGAGGCCGACATGAGCGACGAACCGCAGCATTCCGTCGAAGCACCGCCGCACGTCCGGCTGGTCCAGATGGCGAGCGCGTACTGGGTGTCAAAAGTGGTGTACGCCGCGGCCAAGCTGGGGTTGGCCGATCACCTGGCCGCCGGTCCCAGGGACGCGGCCGAGCTGGCGACCCTCACCCGCGCCTACGCGCCCTCGCTCCACCGCCTGATGCGGACCCTGGCCGGCGTGGGGCTCCTGAGCAAAGATGGGCAGGAACGGTTCGCCTTGACACCTTTAGGGGCGGCGCTTCGGACGGGCGCGCCCGGCTCGGCGCGCGCCAGCGTGCTCACCCTGAGCGGCCCGTGGTTCGTGGAGTCTTTCGAGCAGATACTGCACTCGGTCCAAACGGGTAAGCCCGGGTTCGAGGAGGCCAGGGGCATGCCGATCTTCGACTACCTGACCCGGCACCCCGCGGAGGCGGCCTCGTTTGTCGAAACCATGGTCGGCTTTCACGGCCAGGAGCCGCCCGCCGTCGCGGCTGCCTACGATTTCTCCGCCGTGGGGACCCTGGTGGACGTCGGGGGCTCGGGCGGCAGCATGTTGGCGGCCGTTCTGCCCCGCTATCCCGAACTCCGCGGCGTCCTGTTCGACCAGCCGCACGTCGTGGCGGGCGCGTCCGCGTTCCTCCAGGCACGGGGCATCGCGGACCGCGTGGTCACCCGGGGCGGCGATTTTTTCGAGGCGGTTCCCGCCGGGGGCGACGCCTACCTGCTGTCCCACGTCATCCACGACTGGAGCGAGCAGCAGGCGCTCACCATCCTGCGCAACGTCCGCCGGGCCATCACGCCCCGGGGCCGGCTGTTGATCGTCGAGATGGTCCTGCCCGACGACGATGCGCCGCATCCGGGCAAGATGCTCGACATGGTGATGCTGACCGTGAGCGGAGGCCAGGAGCGGACGGCGGCCGAGCACTCGGCCTTGCTCGACCGGGCCGGGTTTCGCCTCGTGCGCGTGGTACCCACCCGTTCGGACGCCAGCGTGGTCGAGGCCGCGCCCGCGTGATGGCCGGGAGTCGATCAGCCCGCCGCCGAAGCCGCGACGCCGGGCGCCTCGATCGCCAGATAGAAAGCTGGTGGCGCGACCGGGGCGACGTTTCGATCAAGCCCGAAGTCGTCGAGAAATTGGTCGACGCGGAACTCGGATCGTTTAACCTGTCCCGTCTGCCCGAGCAACGCGATGAGGTGGGAAACCGAGGAGAGGCGCGATGAATAGGCAAGGGACGGTTCCGAGAGACGAGCGGCTTGGATCCACTTCGGGGAGGGTGGGAAGCGTTGTGGGCGCCCGGCGTCTTCTCACGATCAACACAGGGTCGTCCAGCCTCAAGGCCGCCCTGTACCGCCTGCGGGAGGGCGCGACGGAGGCCCCAGAGCTCCGGGCGGAGGCGAACAGGATCGGGGGCCGGGGCGGCCTGCGCCTTACGGACGCCCGCGGCGAGACCCTCGACGAGCGCCGGGACGACCTGCCGGACCACGCCGCCGCGCTCGACGCCCTGCTGGGTCGGCTGCGAGACCGTGGGCTCGACCGGGACGACGTGTTGGCGGCGGTCGGGCACCGGATCGTCCACGGCGGGGACCGCCACCGCGAGCCGCAAATGCTCGCCCCCGGGGTCGTCGCAGATCTCCGGTCGCTGGTGCCGCTCGACCCCAACCACCTCCCCCAGGCGATCGCGGCGATCGAGGCCGTGGCCCGCGCCTACCCGGCGGTCCCGCAGGTGGTTTGCTTCGACACCGCGTTCCACGGCCGGATGCCCCGCGTCGCGCGGCTCTACGCGCTGCCGCGAGATCTCGCGGAGGAAGGCGTCGTCCGCTACGGTTTCCACGGCCTCTCCTACGAGTACGTGATGGATGAGCTGCGCAAGGTAGACCGCGAGGCGTACGACGGGCGCGTCGTCGTCGCCCACCTGGGCAACGGCGCGAGCATGGCCGCCGTGAAGGAGGGCGTCGGCGTGGACACGACCATGGGGTTCACCCCGACCGGCGGGCTCCTGATGGGGACGCGCAGCGGCGACCTCGACCCGGGCGTGGTTCTCTTCTTGCTGGAGCAGCGGGGCCTGACCCCGCCCGAGGTGGCCGATCTCGTCAACAAGCGCGCCGGCCTCCTCGGGGTCTCGGGGACGACCTCTGACATGCGCGAGCTGCTGGACCGCGAGGCGAACGACCCGCGCGCGGCCGAGGCGGTCGAGCTCTTCTGCTACCAGGCGAAGAAGTTCCTGGGCGCCCTTGCCGCCGCCCTCGGCGGGCTCGACGCCCTCGTCTTTACGGGAGGCATCGGCGAGCACTCGGCGACCGTGCGAGGGCGCATCTGCGAGGGCCTCGGGTTCCTCGGCGTCAGGCTCGACCCCGAGGCCAACGCGTCCCACGCGCCGGTCATCTCCGGCGACGATGCCGCGGTGTCCGTCCGCGTCGTGCCCACCGACGAAGACCTGATGGTCGCCCGGCATACAAGAAGGCTAATCGAGCAGGAACGTTGAGCAGAGAGGAGCAGAGCATGTACCATTTCGACCCGACCATCTCCAGCGCCGTCGAGGGATCTCCGCCGCCGAGAACGCCGGCCGAGGGCCCGCTCTCGGCGGAGCAACTCGCCGGGATACACCGCTACTGGCAGGCCGCCAACTACCTCACCGTGGGCCAGATCTACTTGCAGGACAACGCGCTCTTGCGCGAGCCACTGGATCCTTCGCACATAAAGCCGCGCCTGCTCGGGCACTGGGGCACCTCGCCGGGCCTGAGCTTCGTCTACGCCCACCTCAACCGCCTGATCCGGCAGCACGACCTCGACGCCATGTTCCTGGCCGGTCCGGGTCACGGCGGGCCGGCCGTCCTGGCGCACGTGTACCTCGAAGGCGCCTACTCCGAGGTCTACCCTGAGGTCTCGCAAGACGCCGCGGGGATGCGGCGGCTCTTCAGGCAGTTCTCGACGCCGGGCGGCATCCCGAGCCACGTGAGCGTGCCGACGCCGGGCTCGATCCACGAGGGTGGCGAGCTCGGCTACGTCCTCTCCCACGCCTTCGGCGCCGCCTTCGACAACCCCGACCTCCTCGTCGCCGCGGTGGTCGGAGACGGCGAGGCCGAGACGGGACCGCTGGAGGGCTCCTGGAAGTCCATCAGCTTCCTCAATCCGGCGCGCGACGGCGCCGTCCTGCCCATCCTGCACCTCAACGGTTACAAGATCGCCAACCCCACCGTCTTGGGACGCTCCTCCGACGACGAGGTCCGCAAGCTGCTCGAAGGGCACGGCTACGAGGTCCACTTCGTCGCGGGGGACGACCCGCCCGCGGTACACCAGGCCCTCGCCGCGACGCTGGACGCCTGCCACGAGAGCATCCGGACCATCCAGCACGAGGCGCGCGAAGGGAACCCCGCCGCCTCGGGCCGGCCGCGCTGGCCCGTGATCGTGCTGCGCACCCCCAAGGGGTGGACCGGCCCCGCCGAGGTGGGCGGCCTGCCGGTCGAGGGCACGTTCCGTTCCCACCAGGTGCCGCTGTCGAACGTCCGGTCCGACCCGGAGCAGCTCGCGATGCTGGAGGAGTGGATGCGCTCCTACGGGCCGGACGAGCTCTTCGACGAGGGGGGGCGCCTGATCCCCGAGATCGCAGCCCTCGCCCCCGAGGGGGACCGGCGCATGGGCGCGAGCCCGCACGCCAACGGCGGCAGGGTCCTCGAGGACCTCGACCTGCCCGACTTCCGCGACTACGCGCTCCCGGTCGAGAAGCCCGCCACCGAGCGCCACGAGTCGACCCGCAAGCTGGGCGAGCTTCTGCGCGACACCTTCTCCCGGAACGCCCGGCAGCGGAACTTCCGGCTCTTCTGCCCGGACGAGGTCAACTCCAACCGCCTGGGCGCCGTCTTCGAGGTCGAGGACCGCTGTTTCGTCGGCCCGACGATACCGGGCGACGACCACGTCTCCCACGACGGCCGGGTCTTTGAGGTCCTCTCCGAACACCTGTGCGAGGGCTGGCTCGAGGGCTACCTCCTGACCGGGCGCCACGGGCTCTACGCGACCTACGAGGCCTTCGCCATGGTCTCGGCCTCCATGACCGCCCAGCACACCAAGTGGCTCGAGGAGGCGATCAACCTCCCCTGGCGCGAGCCCGTGGCGTCCCTGAACGTCCTTCTGTCCTCGACCGCCTGGCGCAACGACCACAACGGCTTCTCCCACCAGGGGCCCGGGCTCATCGACGTCATGCTCTCCAAGAGGGGCACCGTCGCGCGCATCTACCTGCCGCCCGACGCCAACACCCTGCTCTCGGTGGCCGACCACTGCCTGCGCAGCCGCAACTACGTGAACCTGATCGTCATAGACAAGCAACCCCAACCCCAGTGGCTGGACATGGAGTCGGCGATAGAGCACGCCGCGCGCGGCGCCTCCGCGTGGGAGTGGGCCTCCAACGTGCCCGAAGGGGAAGAGCCCGACGTCGTGCTCGGTTGCGCCGGCGACGTGCCCACTCTAGAGACCGTGGCCGCGGCCCAGTGGCTGCGGGAGCACGCGCCCGGTCTCAAGGTGCGCGTCGTGAACGTCGTGGACCTCATGACGCTCTTCCCGCGCGAGTTCCACCCGCACGGCATGGACGAGAGCCGCTTCGTCGAGCTCTTCACCGCCGGCAAGCCCGTGGTGTTCGCCTTCCACGGCTACCAGAGGGCGCTGCACGAGATCGTGCACGGCCACGTGCGCCCGGACCGCTTCCACGTTCGCGGCTTCAACGAGCAGGGCACGACGACGACGCCGTTCGACATGGTCGTCCTGAACGGCATGAGCCGCTACCACCTGGCCGCGGAGGCCCTGAGGCGCTCCGCGGGCCGGGAGAACAGCACCCCGACCCTGATCTCGAAGTGCGAATCGCTCATCGCCCAGGCCACGGCCTACTCCAGGGAGCACTTCGAGGA
>CADCVH010000067.1 GCA_902806085.1 uncultured Rubrobacteraceae bacterium
TATGGCGGGTTGGGGAGTCGGAGGAGATCGCCTGGGCCGCGCTCTTCCTGGCCAGCGACGAGGCCTCGTTCATCACCGGCGTCGACCTGCCCGTCGACGGCGGAGCGCTGGCCGTCGCCCGCGTATGAGGCAACCACGCGCACCGGGTCCGACCCCTGCGCCCCCGTCCCGTGACCAGGACGGCAGGTACGGCGCCCGTCGCCGGATGGGACTCGCCGACCGATCCAGGAACAGATCTACAGGCGGTGTACAAGTTGCGGGACTCGAAACCGGCGTCACCGCGCCGACGAGCGAAAGGACGCAATGACCGAGCAACAGAACGCCCAACGCACGCGCCGCATAGCCGACGCCGTCGCGCGAGGAGATATGAAGACCTACGGCCAAGCGCTGGGAGACGACGTCGTCTTGCACGTCCCCGGCGCCAGCCCCCTGGCGGGGGACTACGAGGGCAAGGAAGGGGTCTTCGGCTTCCTCGGCACGGCCGCCGGGACGACCGACAACACCTTCAGGTTCGAGGTCTTCGACATCCTCGCCAGCGACACGCGCTCGGCCGCGCTCGGTCGCGCGACGGCTGAGCGCGACGGCAGGCGCCTCGACACCGGCATGGTGGAGGTGCGCCGTTTCGGCGCGGACGGCTTGGTGAGCGAGGTGAGGGTCTACCTCGAAGAGACGGCTGCCCTCGACGAATTCTTCTCGTGAGTACGGCATCCACCGAACCGTCGACCTTTCGGCACCCCGCGCCGCGGGCCGCGGGTGTTCCGTCGGCTTCATGGCGATCGGATGCCACAACGGGATCGTGGCCGCCACCCGGTAACGCACCGCAACTTTCCACCAACGGTTCTGGGCCGTTGCCGTCAGGTTTGGTCGGCCTATACGTCCCACACATTACGGCGAGGTTTCGTGCCCGCTCCCTCAAAAAAATTATCGCCCGGCCCGGTGAGGGCCCGGCAGAAGGAAGGCTCTGATGTCCAGTTTTGATGCGGCCCACGAGGTCGCTGACGTGATCATCGTCGGTGGAGGCTCGGCCGGTGCGGTCCTCGCCCGGCGCCTGAGCGAGGACCCCGCCCGGTCCGTGCTGCTCCTCGAAGCCGGCCACGCCTACGCCGCCGGCCAGCAACCGGACGTCCTGCTCGAGGCCGCTCGGGTCGGCGGCGACGCTGAGCACGACTGGGGCTACACCGCCCGCGGGAGCGAGGGCTCACCGGTGATCTCCGTCCCGCGCGGCAAGGTCCTCGGTGGCAGCTCGGCCGTCAACGCCACGGTGGCCCTGCGCGCCCGCAGGGACGACTTCGACAAGTGGGCCGCGCACAGGATCCAGGGCTGGTCCTTCGAGGAGGTGCTCCCGATCTACCGGGCCCTGGAGGACGCACCCGACGGTGACGGGGACGACCACGGACGTGGTGGTCCCCTGCCGATCCGCCAGCGCCGGTACGAGGAGATGAGCGCGTCGATGCGGGCGTTCATCGACGCCTCCGTTGCCGAGGGGTACAAGCGGGTGCACGACTTCAACGGCCGCGACCAGGACGGTGTCGACGCCTACCCGGTGGACGTGGTGGACGAGGTGCGCCAGAACACCGCGCTGGTGTACCTGCCCGGGGACGTGCGGGCGCGTCCGAACCTCATCATCCACGGGGACGTGGTCATAGACCGGGTCCTGTTCTCCGGGACCGACGCCACCGGCGTCCTGACGGCCGACGGGACGGTCCACCGCGCTCAGGAGGTCATCCTGTCGGCCGGCAGCTACGGCAGCCCGGCGATCCTGCTGCGCTCCGGCGTCGGCCCCGCAGGCGACCTCGCCGCCCTCGGCATCGACGTCGTCGCAAATCTGCCCGTGGGCCAGCGCCTGCAGGACCACCCGTTCTACTACAACGCCTACGCCCTGTCCCCGGACGCCCTGGGCATGACCCCCGCGGTCGGGGCGCTGCTGTGGACCGCCTCGGAGCACGCGGTCGGCGACGAGCTGGACCTGCACATCACCGCCACCCACCTCATCGACCCCGGTTACAGCCCCACCGGCGGCGCGATCGTGCTGGCCGTCGCCGTCACGCAGCCGGACTCCACCGGCACCCTCAGCCTGAGCAGCCGGGATCCGTCGGCGGCCCCGGTCATCGACAACAACTACCTGGCCACCGAGCGCGACCGCGCCCGCATGCTCGAGGGCGTGAAGCTCAGTCGCCGCATCGGCCGCGACCCGCTCTTCGCCTCCGTGGTCGCGGCTGAGATGCTCCCCGGCGACACCGTCCAGGGCGACGAGGCACTGGCCGCGTCCATCGCGGTGGGTCTGCAGACCTACAGCCACCCCACCTCCACCGCGCCGATGGGCGGCCCGGGCGACCCGTGGGCGGTCGTCGACCCGACCGGGGCCGTGCGCGGGGTGAGCAATCTGCGCGTGGTGGACGCCTCGATCATGCCGCAGGTGCCCTCGACGGCCACCAACGTCACGACGATCATGATCGCCGAGCGCATCGCCGCCCAGACCTACTCCGCCTGATCGGCACCCGAGCATGGCCCCGCTCATGGCGGGACCCTCCTCGGGTGCTGGCGATACCTCGGGAGGTCCTGCGCCGGTTGATCAGGCGTCCGTCTCACGGCAGGACAGGTTCTCGGCCAGGTCGCTCAGCGGCGCCCCCGGCCGGGAGACGGCGGCAGGGGCGAGGCGGGCGATGACGCGGGCGATGACGCGGGCGATGGACAGGTGGGCGGGATAGGCGCTACCGCGGGCAGTTCGAGCGCCACCTGGGGGCGGACGGGGTGGTGCCGCCCGAGAAGATGAAGTTTCAGGGCATAGAGGCCGTCAAGCGGTGCATGGTCGCCGGCATGGGCGTCTCCGTCCTGCCGGACGTCGCGGTGGAAGGCGAGCTGCGCTCGGGCGAACTCTCCGCGCTCGCGTGGGACGGGTCGTTCGACGTCCGCACCCGGATGGCCTGGCACGGCGAGAGGTGGCGGTCCCCGGCGCGTAGTCCACCGGCACCACCCTCCCGCCCTCAGGGCCGTAGCGGCGTTCGATCCAGCCGTGCTCGATGAGTCTGTCCACGAGCTGAGTCGCCGCCGGCCCCGAGACCCCGAGCGCCTCCGCGATTCTGCCCACCGCGATCGGCCCCCCGGCAAGCGCTATTAGCACCTGTATGTGCCCCGGCGAGACACGCGTGTCGGACGGGAAGGCGTGCTCCTGAGTCCCGGCCTTCACTAATACCTCCACCTCCGGCAACAACAACACGATCTCGTCCACCAACCTCTCCCGTTTCACGTCCACCCTCCGTCCGCATTTCGTTGAACCACTAACTATTAGATAGCTAATTATTAGTTAAATAAATAGCTTAATCCTGTGCGGAAGATTGCATCTGTCAAGGAGCTTTCTCGTGCGCCGTGAAGATCGGGCACGGTCCGACGAAGAAGCGCGGGAGCCTCAGAGCCGGGTCGTACTCCAAAGACAATGTCACCCTGCGCCAATCGCAGACGCTCCTGGCCTCTTCGTGGGGGGACGAGGTCCCGCAGATCGCAAAGACCTTGGGATGCGGTCAGCGGACGGTCCGCGACGCCATCCACGACCTCAACGAGCGCGGCCTGGATCGAACCCCGCCATTAGTCCCCAAGTTCCCGGGCGCGGGCGTGTCGCCAAGTCGGCGACCATTGATCCCTCGCTGGTGGCTCGCCAGCCGCGGGGCTCGCCAGCAGCTTGAGAAAGTGCCGGGGCGAGCCGACCCATCCCCGGCGTCGGCCGCCAGTTCAACAAGGGAGAGGAGCTCGGCGCCCTCAGAGACTTCCTGTTCTTCGCCAACGACGGGAACATAAGGAAGCGCCAGCCCGAGGAGCAGACCGACCAGGCGCCGTGCCTCTCGCTGCTGGTGGACACCGTGATCCTCCGGAACACCGTCCGCTACCGGGAGGCGCTCGCCGCGCTCCGCGTCGAGCGGTACCCGGTCGGCGACGAGGACCTCGCCCGCCTCTCGCCGGCGAGGTACGCCCACGTATGTCCCTACGGCCGCTACCGCTTCGACCTCGGCGGCGACCCCGCCAGGACGACCAGCCCGGGACCGGAAGAAGCCGAGCCCCGCTAGCCGGGGACGTTCTGATCCGGGATCGCGGCCGCCGGGCGCCCCAGGAGCGGCAACTATCGCTGAACCATGCCCGTCCCGTCGGGGTGCCGCAGGAAGTACCCCAACGGTGTGCTTGGAGCGTAGGCTTATCTGTGTACCGGGTAGGTCTGCCGGGGCGTCCGCCACGCCCGTGCCGCCGCCTAAACCCGTGCCCCAAGCGGGGCGGATCGACGGCCGATATTTGCTATGCTAACCTTTAGCAAGGCAAGATACCGAAGCCACGAGGAGACGAACGGATGCTAGAAGGCGTAGCGTTGATCTGGATGCCGGTGCAGGACATAGAGCGGGCGAAGGGCTTCTACCGGGACACTTTAGGGCTCCCGGTCAAGTACGAGGACGACGGCCCCTGGGCCGTGGTTGACGCCAACGGCCTCACCATCGGCCTCAACGGCCGCGAGCCCGAGGGCGCGGCGGTCGAGGGCGGCCCGGTCCTCGTCTTCCAGCCCGAGGGCGGCCTCGAAGAGACGGTGGGCGCCCTCCGGGACCGGGGCGTCGAGTTCCCGGCGGGGATCTCCTCGCACGACTGGGGCCGCGTCGCCACCTTCAAGGACTCGGAGGGCAACAACGCCCAGCTCTACGAGCCGCCCTCGGGCTAAGGATCCTTGTCGTGCCAGAGACGCCGAAGAACAATTTCGGGGTGGTGAGGCGGGAAGATCCGGCCCCTCCGGGGGACGGGGCCTCGGGGGACGGACCCTTCGTCATCGAGGAGAGCGTGGGCTACCTCGTCGCCCGCCTGTCCAGGGCGTTCGCCCGGGATCTTTCGGGACGCCTGGCGGCGCACGGGGTCTCCGTCGGGCAGTGGGCCGTGCTGGCGTTCCTGTGGGCGCGGGACGGCCAGTCCCAGGGGGAGCTCAGCCGCGGCGTCGCGGTCGAGGACGCCACGATGGTGCGCACGATCGACCGCATGGAGCGCGACGGCCTCGTCCGGCGCGTGCGGGACGCGCGCGACCGCCGCCGGATCAACGTGTTCATCACCGACAAGGGCCGTTCCCTTCAGGACTCGCTCGAGCCGTGCGCCGTCGCCTCGAACGGGGCGGCGACGCGGACGCTCACCGACGCCGAGAAACGACAGTTGAGCGAGCTCTTGCGCCGGGTGATCGGGTCGCTGGAGGGCGCTCCTCCTGCGCGCAGGAAAGGGGGCGACCGTGCCCGGGCCGAAGACACCGAATAAGCGGCTTCGGGTGGCCCGGCGGGTCGGGCACGAAGCGGTCGTGTTCGCCGGGGACGACCTCGACCGCCGGTGACCCGTATCGAACCCGGCAGATGCCGTGAGGAAGGAATGACCATGGACCTCGTTGTCTTCGGGGCCAACGGCCCCACCGGCCGTCTGGTCGTCCGGCAGGCCCTGACCGCGGGTCACCGCGTCACCGCGGTGACCCGCAAGCCCGACCAGTACCCTTTGAGCTCGCCAAACCTCGACGTGGTCGCCGCGGACGTGACCGACCCCGACGGCGTCGAGCGGGTGCTCTCCGGGGCGCCGCAGGCGGTCATCTCGACCTACGGCGTGCCCTACAGCAGGAACGAGATCACGGTGTACTCAAGGGGCATCGCCAACATCACGCGGGCCATGACCGTCCACGGCATCAAACGTTTGGTCTGCGTCACCTCCACCACCGTGGGGACGGAAAAGGCCCCCGGCGAGTCGCTGATCGGGCGCAAGGTCTTTCTCCCCCTCCTGCGCAACGTCGTGGGCCGCACGCTGTACGACGACATGCAGCGCATGGAAGAGATCGTCCAGAGCAGCGGCCTGGACTGGACGATCGTGCGGCCGGGCGGGCTGTTCGACGCGGATGAGCCCACCGACGACTACGAGGTCGGATCGCGGCCCCTACCCGGCCGGGCCACCTCCCGCGCCGACCTCGCGGACGCCCTGATCAGGGAGGCCACCGAGCCGCGGCACCCGCGCTCGATCATCGAGGTCATCACCCGGTCGGGCACCCCGTCCCCCCTGACGTTCTTGAAGGAGGCCTTCGGTAGCGGGAGGTAGAGCGCCATGACCCGCGGGCCGGGACGGCGCGGGCGGCAGGGAGCCCGGCAGGGAAGGCTTCGAAGCCTTCCAGGAGTCCAGGCACGTCCACATCGACCCGAGGGTCGAGAGAAAGGAGTGGTGGTATCCGTATGGATAGGTTTCAGGTTACAGGCTTCGGGTCTCGGGTCTCTTCGTCCACGGGGCTGCGGGAGTCCTCGTGAGCGCCGCGCCGGAGAGGATCGCGGCCGGCGTCTACTGGGTGGACGCCGTGGGCTTGAAGAATGCCATCGGCGTGCTGCTGCTGGAGAACGACGACGGCTGGACCCTCGTGGACACGGGTATGGCGAGCAGCGTGGAACGGATACGAAACGCGTTGGCGGCGCTCGGCTCCGGCCCGGTAGACCTCAAGCGCATCTTTATCACCCACCAGCACGAAGACCACACGGGGGGCCTGAAAGGGCTATTGGAATGGGCGCCGGGCGTGGAGGTCGGGGCGACCGCGCACGAGGCGGAGGTGATCTCCGGCCGGCGTGGCCTCGACCCCTCGAGCAACGCGCTTTTTCGCCGCATTTCCAGCAGCGCCGAGCCCGCGGGCGTGCCGGTCGGCAAGGTGCTGCGGGAAGGGGACGTGGTCTCCGGCTTCAGGATCATAGCCACGCCGGGCCACACGCTCGGGCACGTCTCGCTGCTCAGGGACGAGGACGGCCTCCTGTTCACCGCCGACGCCTTCGCGCGCCTTCCCATCGCAGGCGTGCGGGTCGGTGGGACCAAGGCGTTCTGCACGGACCCGCCGCTCGCGAAGCGCTCTGCGGAGAAGCTGCTGGGAGAACGGTTCGCGACCGTCGCCATGTCCCACGGATCCGTGCTGCGGGAGGACGCCAGGACAAAACTGCTGCGGGCGGTCGAGCGTTGCCGGTACTAGCCGATAGGGACGAAGTGCCGGGTGAGCCCGGCAAATCGGACCTCCGCGGTCTCTCTTCCAGGGGTTTGCGGTCGGACGACCTCGACCTCATGCACCGCTGGCTCAACGCCCCGCACGTCAGACGCCGGTGGTACGACGAGCGGACCTCGCGCCCGGAGATCGAAGGGAAATACCTGCCCCTCATCGAGGGCCGGGACACGGCGAGGCCGTTCGTGATCCTTCACGAAGACAGGCCCATCGGCTACATCCAGTCCTACCGGATCTCCGACGAAGACGGCCAAGAGTACGCGAGCCTGGTAGACGCGGGGGACTCGTCCGGCGTCGACCTGCTCATCGGGGGGGGGCGGAGTACCTCTACCGGGGACTCGGGCAGTACGTCGTCTTGGTCTTTCTCTCTGAACACGTCTTCTTCGGCTCCCCCTCTGCGATCTTCGCGGGTGGGCGTGCTCCGCGTGGACGTTAGTCGAGTGGAGCAGAAATCTCCACGACGCCGCCAAACCGTGGCGGGGCCTCGGACCTTTTGGTAGTCCGGCTTTCCTCATCACGAGGAAGAGCCCGTCCGGCACGAACGGGGCCGACGGCGCGGTCCTCGCCGCCCGAAGCGGCGGCCGCCGCGATCTGGGAGCAGGGGACACGCGCATGGACACGGACCCGAAGTCGGCGACGAGCGCGGACGGGGCGGACCCTGGCCCGAGGTCCTCGGCGAGAGGGCGATGTCAAACGGCTTTTTGAGCGACCTGGTCGAGGGTGCATGGTCACGAGGGCCACCACCGGACGATGGAAAGGCTCGTGCGCCGCTAAAGCGGCGCGTAGCCGCCTTCGCTGAGCGGGGCTTCCCGCTCACGCAGTCCGGCAGATGGAGGACCGACGCCTTCGCCTTCTTCGGCACGGAGGGGGCCGCCTCGGCCGTCTTGAAGACCTACGTCCTCCCGGAGGGGTTCGAGTACCCCGAGCCCGAGGAGTGGTTCCCGGCCCCGCCACCGTCGCCGACGGTGGCGGGGCCGGGCGTGGCGCCGTAGGCCGCCCCTTGCTACCGGATGCGGAGTATGAGTAGCAGGCGCGCAGGATCTTACTGCGAGAATATGAGCGGCGGTTGCCCTCCCGGTCGGCCTGACCCGAAAATCGTAGGGCCATCGGTGCCTTCTTAGCGAACCGTCGCTAAGGGCCGGGTAACCCGGAACCGGGCACCTGCTGTTTGCGCCGTTTGAGGATCTCGTTGACGGTAGTCTTGGAGATTCCAAGCCTCCCCGTTATCTCGCGCTGGGACAGCTTCTCGTCCTCCGACGGGCGGACCACCTCCGTGGCGTGCTTGTCCGAGGGCTGGTAGCCGGGCCGTCGGCCGGGGACAAACCAAACACATGCGCGGGATGGTCCCCGCGCCGAAACCCTCGGGCACCCGCTCAGGCCTGGTCCCAGCAGGTCACCGCGCCGTCGATGTCCGCGACGAACCGGACGTTGCCGTCCTGGGAGACCACGACCAGCAGGGCGTCGGGCACCGCCGCCGCCAGGCGGTAGGTAGAGCGGTGGCGCGTGCCGACGGCCTCGGCGCCCTCCGGCACGGTGGTCTCCCCCTCCGAGTCGAGGGCCTTCTCGACGGAGAGTACGGGGACGAGTTCGCCGGAGATCTCGCCGCCGAAGCCCAAGAGCTCGCCCCGGTCGGTCATCACCACCGCGCCGTCGACGGCGGCGAGGCCGGCGACGAGGTTGGCGAGGGGCGGAACCGTCGCGATCTCCCTGATAAGGAAGAGGTCGCCTGTAGTGCTCAGGCAGGCTCACACAGTACGATTGCTCGTCTGTTGGGAATCGTCCAGCAGAGATGCGGCGTGTCAGCAGTAGGA
>CADCVH010000068.1 GCA_902806085.1 uncultured Rubrobacteraceae bacterium
GCCGGTAGGAAGCTCTCAGGAGACACGTGCAGGAGCTTGTTGCCATATGCACATACGTAACCCCGGGCCGCGCCGCCGGGGCGCGGGAAGCGGGCGGCGGGGGGACCCGGGCCGGCGTTCGGGCCGCCGGCCCCCCCGAGACGACGGGGTGCGGCCGGCTTTGCGGACGGCCGGACCCCTGTCTGAGCTCTTCGGCGAGCTCCGCCGCGCTCCCGAGGCGACGGTCGGGGTCCTTGGACATGAGCCTCGTAACGAGGGCGTCCATCGCCTCGGGGACCCCGGGGTTCGCGTCCCTCGGTCGCGGCGGGGGTTCGTTGACGTGCTTGGCGCGCGCCCGCGCCGGGTCCCCCGCCTCGAAGGGGAGGTCCCCGGTCAGCATCTCGTAGAGGACGACCCCCAAAGAGTACAGGTCGCTCTTCGGGGTGGCGACCGCACCCGTCGCCTGCTCGGGGGACATGTACTTCGCCGTGCCGAGGACGGCGCCGGGGCCGGAGAGCGTGGTGGCGTCGGCGGCGCGCGCTATCCCAAAGTCCGCGACCTTGGCGTCCCCGGACGCCGTGAGGAGGATGTTCTGGGACTTCACGTCCCGGTGGACGACGCCCCGCTCGTGGGCCGCTTGCAAAGCCTCGGCGACCTGCGCGGCCAGACGGGCGGCTTCGGCGGGATCGAGCGCGCCCTCGCGCAGGATGCGCTCCTTGAGGGTGCCGCCGGGCACGTGCTCCATCGCGATGTAGTAAGTGCCGTCCCCCGAGCGGCGCTGGTCGTAGACCTGCACGACGTTCGGGTGATTGAGCGTGGCGGCGCTCCTCGCCTCCCGGCGGAAGCGCTTCAGGAAGACCTCGTCCTCGGCAAGCCGCCCTCTCAGGGTTTTCAGGGCCACGTCCCGCCCCAGATTCTCGTCGCGCGCCAGGTGGACCTCGGCCATGCCGCCGCCCCCGAGGCGGCGGAGGACCTCGTAGCGGCCGTCGAAGAGGTCTCGGCTCACCGGGGGTCCTTACCCCCCCGCGGCCCGCCGCAAAAGGCCGCCCACCGCTCCCTACTCGTCCTCCCCCGCCTCGTCTACCTCGGCGTCTTCGCCTTCCTCTCCTGAGCGGACGGACGCCGAAGCGGGGGCGGGGGACGACGGCGACGGCGAGGACGGCGCGGCCGAAGAAGGCGCGGCCGAAGGCGACGGCGGCGCGCTGCCCGGCGACGGGGCCTCCGGAGTCGGGGCCTCCGGAGTCGGGGCCTCCGGGGAGGACGGACCCGGCGAGGAGGGCTCGGGCGAAGACGAAGGGGGCGGGGAAGCCGGCGCAGGCGAGGACGGCGCGGGCGGTTCCGGCGAGGAGGGCCGCGCGTCCTCCGCCGGCGGGTCTTGCCCCGGCGGAGGCTCGGGGGGGTCGGATGCGCCGGGGGACGCGGTGGCCGAGGCGGTGGCCGACGCGGAGGGGGCGGGGGCCGCCCCGGGATCGGAGCCGGCGTCCGCCCGCGGGGCGCCCGGCCCGCCGCTGACCACGAGGGTCACCGGCGCGCCCGACGCGACGGCCGTCCCCGCGGGCGGGTCCGTCCCCAAGACCGTGCCCGCCGGCTCCGGGCCGGGCTCCTCCCGCGTGCCGGCGACCTCGCACCCCGCCTCCTCGAGGGCCGCCGTCGCCGCGCCGACGCCGAGGCCCGAGACCCCCGGCACCTCGACCCGGTCGGGCGTATCCGGCGCGGGCGGCCCGGAGCTGATCTTGAGGTCCACCTCGGCGCCCTCCGCCGTCTCCTCCCCCACGCGGGGGTCCTGGGCGGCCACCTGGCCCTCGGGCACCCCCCCGCTTTGCACCCCCTCGCTCTCGCCTAGTTCGAGGCCCGCCTCTCCCAGCTCGTCCTTTGCCCTCTCAGGGGTAAGGCCGACCAGGTCGGGCACCTCGACGGCCCGCGGGCCCCCGCCGACGGCCAGGGCGATCCGCGAGCCCCTGCGGGCCCCCTCGCCGGCGGAGACCGACTGCTCCAGCACCTTCCCCTCGTCTTTCTCGGGGCTCGCGCGGCGCTCGACGGCGACGCCGAAGCCTTCCGCGGCCAGGCGCTCGCGCGCCTCCCGCTCGGTCAGGCCGACCACCCCCGGCACCTGCCCCTCGCCGACGCCCAGGGCCCGTTGGGCTTCCTCCGCGGCCTCGCCCAACGAGCCCACCACCGGACCGTCGGCGGCTCCGGACAGCAGCACGCCGGCCAGGCCGATCAAGGCGAGCAGCGCGGCGAGGGCGGCCGCCAGGAGCCGCGTCCCTTTTCGAGAGGGTCGGCGGGGGGCGCGGCGCGCCCCGCCGGGGCTGCCGGGGGCCGGCGTCGGCGCGGCGATCCGCTCCGTCTCGGTCTCCTCTGTCTCGGCCTGCGACGCGGCGGGCGGCGCGAAGACCGGCGAGAGGTCCTCGCCCACCCGCCGGAGGTCGGCGACGAGCTCCGGCGCGCCCGGGTAGCGGTCCTCCGGCTTTTTCCGGAGCAGCTTCATCGTGACGGCCTCCAGTCCCGCGGGGACCGCGGGGTTCGCCTCCCCCGGGGGGCGCGGCGGCTCGTTGACGTGCTTCATCGCCACGCCGACCGCGCTGTCGGCGTCGAAGGGGACGTCGCCCGTGAGCATCTCGTAGAGGACCACCCCGAGCGAGTAGAGGTCGCTCTCGGGGCCGAGCCTGTCGCCCATGGCCTGCTCGGGGGACATGTACTTGGCGGTGCCGAGGACGAGGCTGCTGTTGGAGATGGGGGCCTCCGAAGCGGCCCGGGCGATCCCGAAGTCCGCGACCTTGGCGTCCCCGGCGGCGGTGAGCAGCACGTTGTGGGGCTTGACGTCCCGGTGCACTATGCCCCCGGCGTGGGCGGTGCCGAGGGCGTCCGCGATCTGGGAGGCGAGGCGGACCGCCTCGTCGGCTCCCAACCTCCCGCCTCCGAGGATCCGGTCCTTGAGCGTGCCCCCGGGGACGTGCTCCATGGCGATGTAGTAGCCGTCCCCGGTCCGCCCCCGGTCGTAGACCTGGACGATGTGGGGGTGGTTCAGGGAGGCCGCCGCCTTGGCCTCGCGCTCGAAGCGCTCCACGAACCCCTCGTCCTCGGCGTACTGCTCCCTGAGGACCTTCAGCGCCACGTCGCGGTCGAGGACCATGTCGCACGCGAGGTAGACCTTTCCCATGCCCCCGCCGCCCAGAAGGCCCGAGAGGGCGTAACGGTTGTCCACCACGGTGCGCTCCATGCCCGGCTCCTCCGCAACTCTCGTCCGATCGGGCGCAGACGCGACCGAACATTCGGTCCACTCTGCCCCGCGGACCCTAACCCAGACCGCGTGCACCAATTGTGCGTTGGATTACGCTCGCACAAAGCGGCCCGTCGGCCCCTCCAATCCCCTCCGCTACGCTCGTGGCACGCGTCATCGAGCACGGTAACGCCGGTACCCCGATCGGTCGTATGAGGCCCGGGCACCGTCTCACGACGGTGCCCGGGCGGGCGAGGATACCCGATAAGCCCACCCCCGAATCTCACTCCCGACCAACCGATCCGCCGGGCTCGGGCCCCGGCGGGCCGGCGCTCCCTGCTTCTGGGCTAGGGATAAGACCTGCATAATTTTATGCATTCTGGGTCCCGCACCGGCCATCGTAATACCTTCCACAGATCGATGGATGAGCAATATGGATATGGCGCATCCGCTACGTTCGGTACGCTTTCATCCGCCCACCGCCGGTACCGTGGGCATGGCCCCGCCAGAGCCATCGTCTACACAGGTTTTCTCCGAGAAGGGCAAGATCCCGCACACCAACAACAAGATCCTGTTAGCCGTTCCGTCCTTCGCCGCCGGATAATCCCTTCCGACGGGTCACGCTGGCCGGGGCGCGCCCGGCCGATAGGGCTAGGAGCGGACGGTGAGCGAAGCCATCAAGAAGACCGGAAGCCGCGCGGGGGCGTTCCTGGCGGCCGCGGTGGAGGTGTTGAAGAGGCATTACCGGGCGGGGCGGCTCTAGCCACTACCTAAGGAGGCGGGGCAAGGTGAGGACCGCAGAGAGGAAGGCGATGTGCGACAGGTTCCACCGCGATCCGGGCAGGGTGCGCAGGGTGGAACTCGTCCACCAACCCCCCGGTGGCGATTACGAGCGCGTCACGGTCGAGTACGTGAACGGCGAGGTGAGGGTACACGTGGTCTACAAGTCGTTGCTCGCGGGCTTGCTCGAAGAGCTCAACCCCCTAGACAGCTAAGCGTGGCCCTGCCTTTATTCACCCAACCTCGTAGAAGGGTAATTCCCCGCAGTAGGCATACAGGATTTCGCATGGATCGACGCCCAAGTGCCATTCGAGAGCAGTATTCGCCTCCAGAGCCCGGTAAACGGTCGCGTGGTGGACGCCCAGGTAGCCGGCTATGGCCTTGACGCTCCAGCCATCCAGACGCAAGGCGACGGCGGCCGCCCGGGCCTCCCGGACGTCCGGCTTCCTGCCGAAGGCCGCGCGGACGACGTTGGCTATCTCATTGAGGTTGAAGGCCGGGTGCCCTCCTTCGGGCACGAACGCCTCCACGAGCAAGCCCAAAAGACGCGAGCCACCTCCCGACTCGACCAGCTGGCACGGCTGAGGACCCGGTGGTAGCGATGGAAGCGCTTCTGTTGGTCCAAGCCCATCGCGCGCACGGCGGAGCTAACGGTCCTGCGCCCGGGAGCGAGGATCGTGCCTGCCCCGAGCACTTGAACATGCCGCCAGACGCGCTTTGAGAACAGTGGCGCGAACGGGGCTAAAGCCCGTATCATCTCTTCGGGTAGGGTACGCACTCGACACCTCTTTTGGCGGAGACTGGTGACGAACGTACCCTACCCCTTGCGCTCCCAAATGGCTAAAGCCGAGTTCTACGAGGTTTAGTGAATAACCGGGGTCCCATGGCTGGGCGGCCGCGGTTGGTTGCGGCCCCCGTCAAGGGCGCCTCGTGGAGCGAGACGCGGCCCTCCCCCTCGCGCTTGGCACGGTACATCGCCAGGTCGGCCAAGCGCACCAACTCGTCGGGATGCTCGTGGGGTTGGGTGCTCAAGGCCATGCCCATGCTGGCCGCCACGGTTCTCTCGGCCCCCCCGACCGAGAACGGCCCTTCCAGGACCCGCGCGATCCTCTCGGAGAGGGCGAGCGCTTCCTCCCCGCCTCGGACCCCCTCCAGCACCACCACGAACTCGTCCCCGCCCAGCCGGGCCGCGGTGTCCGCCTGCCTGAGGCACCCCCGCAGCCGCTCGGCCACGGCCACCAGCAGGCGGTCGCCCGCTTCGTGGCCGAACGAGTCGTTCACCGCCTTGAAGCCTTCGAGGTCCAGGTAGAGCACCGCCACGGCGGTGCCCTCGCGCGCGGCGCGCGCGAGGGCGTGCTCCAGGCGGTCCCAGAGCAGGCGGCGGTTGGGCAGGTCTGTGAGCGGGTCGTGCAGGGCCCGGTGCGCCGCCTCCTCCTCGGCGAGCCTGCGCTCGGTTATGTCCTCGTGGGCGACCACCGCCCCCTCCGCGACTTCGCCCGCGAGGAAGCGGGTGGCGCGCGCGACGAACCAACGCTTCCCGGTGGGGGTGTGGCACGGGTACTCCATCAAAAACTCACCGATGCGGCCGCCGAGCACCGAGCGAAGGCCACCGGCGAAGGCCGCGGCCTCCTCCGCCCCGGCCCTACCCGCCGAGTCGCAGACGTCCAGGTAGTTCGTCCCTTCGGAGACCTCGTGCGGTGGGGTCCCGTTGGCCCGGGCGAAGCTCCTCCACGCCTCGTTGGTCAGGACTATCTTGCCCGAGGCGTCGACGAGGGCGATGTGCGCAGAAAGGCTGTCGAGGGTGGCTTGCACTATCCGGTCGGCTTCGCCCAAGGCGTCTCACCCACCTCCCCGGCGGCCCCGAGCACGGCGTCGCGGTCGGTGACGTCCAAGAGCAGCGGCCTGAAGTTGGCGCCGAGCTCGGCCTCGAGCCCCCCGGCGTCCTCCTCCCCGCGCACGCCGCCCAACACCCGGTAGCCGCGCCCGACAAGCTCCCCGGCCAGCCCGCGGCCGATCCCGGAAGAGACCCCGCTCACCACGACGCTCTTCACGCCGGCTCCCCGCCCCCGCGTGAGAGCCTCTGGGGGAACCTTTGGGGGAGCCTTTGGGGGAGCCTTTGGGGGAGCCTTTGGGGGAGCCCTTCTCTCCGGATACCCACGGGCAGAGGCCCGCGGGCCCCCTCGCGCGGGTACTCCGGCGCCGCGCCGGGGACCCCGACGCGGAACCGGCGGATGTCGTGTTCGTCGATGGTGGCCAACCTCCGGGGTCTGCGTGCCTGGGCAACGTCGCCCGGGAGGCTACCGCCCCGGCGTGACCGGGGCGTGACGGGCACGTGATGACGGGGGAAAACGGGGGCGTGATGACGGGGACAACGGGGGCGTCGCGAGGGCGCGGCGCAAGGGGCCGGGGGGGCTCCGGGGTGGTGGGATCGAAGCCGGCGCGGAAGGCCGGGTGCCCCGCCGCTTTCCCGTTTTACGGCGCGGCCCGTCCGCAGGCGGCGTTTCTGCCGTCCCGGGCTCCGCGCGGGCGTTGCGAGGTTCTTGGCTCTGCCGAGTTCTTGTTACTGCTGGCGAATTCCTTGGGGTCGGCACATACTGACGGGAACGCCGCGAATCCACCTTCTCGGAGGAGATCATGTGCCTGCATCCTCGTCCCGTAGATCCGCCTTGGAAGCGGCCAGGAGCCGGGAGAAAGAGCCGGATTTCGCCGCGGCTTACGCGAGGAGGGCGGGCATAGAGTGGACGGTCTCGCGTGCGGTCAGGACCTGCGGGGTGCGCAGATCCAGGTACGTGGGCCTGGAGAAGACGCAGCTGCATCACCTGTTGAGCGGCGCGGCGCTGAACTTCCTGCGGGTGGGCGAGTGGCTGATGCGGATGCCGAAGGCGACCACCGGACGCTCCCCCTTCGCCAGGTTGGTCGCGGCTCCTGCCACCGCCTGATGGGTTCGCCAGCAGTAACAAGAATGCGACAGAGCCTGAGGTTTTTGGCGAGGTCTCGGCGTCTACGTGCAGTTCTGCGGGGATAGTGAAGCTGGGGCGGTACGGGGCCGTGTTGGGCATGATCCCTCCGAGTGGGGCCTGGAGGGATCGTATGGACGAGACACCATCTTCACCTGGAGCACGGGCGAGCCTAGGCTTTATGAGTCGGTCTGCGAAGGGCGAGAGACTCCAGGTGGGCCAGGGCCGCGTCGAGCGCGGCCTCGAGCGGCTTGGTGGTGCGGGCGGTCTGGGCGAGCAACAGGCCGCCCTGCAGGCTCGCGAGCAGGGCGAGCGCGAGATCCTCGACGCCGGCGTCTGCGCGTAGTTCTCCACGGTCCTGCATGGCGCGCAGCCCGCTGGTCAGTAGGCCCTGCCATTGGTCAAAGGCGGAGTCCATCAGCGCCCGAGCGCGCTCGTCGTGCTCGGCGACCTCGCTGGCGAGCGATCCCAACGGACAGCCGCCGGCGCATTGCCGATCGCGCTGCGCGGCCACCACGGCATCCCGCCACCGGTGCAACGCCTCCCAGGTGTCGAGCCGGTCCAACAACAGTCGTTGCGCCTCGAGCACCCGCTCGGTCTGGCGGACCGCGACCACCCGGACGAGCTCGGCCTTACCGCCCGGGAAGTAGTGGAACAACTGGCTGCGGCTGGCCCCGGTTGCCGCCCGAATGTCGTCCAGCGTGGTGGCACGCACGCCCTTGACCAGCACCAGGTCCGCGGTGGCCTCCACGATACGGGTCCGGGTCTGCCGCCCCCGACGGGTCAACGTCGATTCTCTCTCCCTCATACGATGAGTCTATCAACGTTGGACTTGACAGTCCAGTAACGCGGGTGCATTATGGACTGCGTAGTCCACTACACCAGGAGGACGGAATCCATGATCCACAAAGCAGCCATCGACGGTCGTCTGAGCAACGGCCAACGGATGCCGAGGCTGACCGTGCCGCGCGTCGGAGGAGGCGAGATCGGGTTGCCCGATGACCTGGCCGGCTCGTTTGGCGTCGTGCTGATCTACCGCGGAGCGTGGTGCCCGTACTGCAACGCCCAGTTGGCCGGGTTCGCCCGTGCCGCGGCCACCTTCGAGGAGCTCGGGGTGAAGGTCGTGGCGCTCTCCGTCGACGACGAGGCGACTTCCGCCGCGCTGGCCGAGAAGCGTCACCTCGAATTTCCGATGGGGCACAGCGCCGACGCGGACACGGTCGCCCGGGTGACCGGCGCCTACACCAACGATGAGCCGCGCTACTTGCAATCGACCGGCTTCGTGCTCGCACCGGACGGCACCGTGATCACCGCGGTCTACTCCAGTGGCGCCATCGGCAGGCTCGTCGCCGACGATGTGGTCGGCTTCGTCCGCTACGTGCAGTCCCACGACTGAGCGACCTGCGTCGCCGGCCGGGAGGCGGTGGTGGAGGTTGACGAGGTCGGCTGTCGTCCCCTGAGTAGGTCTCGTCGTGGACGTGCCAGTCCAAAGCCCATGCGGGCCTCTCGTAGGTGACCTCGGGATCGTCGGTGGCCTCGGCCATCTTCCCGAGCCCTAGGTTCACGCCGTCGGCCATGTCCGCGGCGTGGGGGACCTTCTTGTCCGTCGCGGGCTCGCGGGAAAGACCGCGAACTGGGGTGTAGGGGTCTGAGTATTACCGGAACGGTTTTACCCGCTAATGGCGCATCCGCAAAATTCGCTACCGCAAATCCAGAAGGGCTTTTGGCAAAGATAAGGATAGGCCGTCCCCAAGGCGTTAGGCCGAAAACGCCACTTACTTTCCGGACGAGCCACTAGGGCGAACAAGCAGTATCAAGGTGACCTTCTGCCCGTTATCGGAAGCTGTTCGAGGCGGCTGCGACCGTCAGCGGAGCGCCTCGTCGGAATCCCGGGCCGGAATTGGAGCCGATAATCCGGCGTTGCCAGCACCCTCCGGAGGCGAACCGGTCCGAGAGCCGCTTAGCGGGTCTTCTGGTTCCAACAATACTCGGACCCCTTATTGTCCGCGTGAGAACACACGCCAAGTGGATCAAACGGTATCAAATAGTTCGGTTTGCCCCTGGTGACAGCTTCACCGTCACCGGGCCTTCCTCGGGTACTCCCAACCCCGCTGGGCATGCACCTTGCCAGCCCCCGTCCTCTATTCGATCCAGCATGTCACTTTCGGTCCACTCCACAGACCTCGCCACGGAAGGTTCACACATGCCTGTACCCTCGGCGGTGGGATAGCTGGCCGCGATCATCGGGGTGCGGCATTCTTCCAAGCCTCTACAGGTATCGTCGCGACGCCCGCTTGGGGAGAGCTTCGCTAGCTGAGCCTTAGCTGGAGCGGGAGGGCGGACGGCGTCGCCGGGCAGAGGGGGAACGGATGAGCAACCTAGCCACGGCCCGCGGGTTCTGTCGCGTTCGTGGTGAAACGGGGCGCCCTTCCCTTGGATCGGTCGAGCGCCCGTTTTTCAGGCCGCCAACATCCTCGCCCTGAGCAACTCGAAGCTTGCCCGTCCGTGGCCCTGTCACTTCAGCGACTTGAGCTTGTGTACGAAGCCCTCCACGGGGCCGTTGCTCCACCCTTCCGTTAGCCCCGCCCTCACCGCGGCGAGGTCCTTCCTCAAGCCGGCGGCGAAGTTGCGCATCGCCGGAGCGTCGCTCTCCCCGGCCTCCCGGAGCCACCCGCCGAGCTTTTCTCCTTCCAGGTCCCTTGCCACCTTCGCGAAGTCCCGCGTCAGCCTTGGCGCGTCGGCGAGCGTCGGGTCGGCGTCACAGAGCCTCCCCAGGTACGCCTTCTGCTCCTCCGAGAGCTTCTCGTCTCTGCGCACGAAGAGGGCCGCGACGTCCTTGGAGGTCGGAGACGACCCGGCGATGGAGCCGCGTCTTGCGCGGGGTACGGATGAGGGCGGTTTCCCTCTCGCCTCGGCGTGCCTTATCTGGGCGACGAACCGGGCGCAGGTCTCCTCGCTGTTTTCGTAGCCCCGCTCCCGGATCTCCCGGTAGAGCCTCTTGCCGTTCCTGCACCCCTCGCCCCACCGCTCCAGCAGGTACGGCACGTAGGGGTCGAGGACGCTCTCCCTCCGCCCGTGCGTCCTTCGCGGGGGAGGCTCCGTGAGGTGCTTGTAGCGGTAGACGGTCCTGGCGCTTACGCCGAGCTCTCGGCAGACGTGCCTGAGGTCGGCCCCGGCGAGGTAGAGGCGACGGATGTCCTCCCATTGGCGGACCGGTCGCTCGTGGCGCTTCCTGGCGGCCTCTTCCATCTTGCGGTCGCGGTTCCTCGGCCGGTTGGGCATGACGGGCCCGGAGGCGAAGGACCCGTCCCTTTTGTCTTCGGGTTCGGCCTCCGGCGAGGCCGCCTCGCGAAGCGTCGGCCCCTTCTGGAGCAGGAACTCCTCCAGCGTAAGCGTGAGGTTGTGGAGCAGGTGCCAGCGGTCGGCGACCTGCGTCGCGCCGGGAGCGCCCTTGGCCAGCGCCTCGCGGTAGATGTTCGAGCGGTCCCGGGCCGCCGCCTCCACCCCGGGGTGCCGCCCCAACCAGGCGACGAGGCTTTCTTGCGAGCGTTCGGGAAGCAGGTCCACCACCCGGCGCCGCTCGAGGTCCACCAGGATCGTCCCGTAGCGGGCCCCGCTACGGAAGGCGAGGTCGTCGACGCCGAGGATCTTCACTGCGCCGCCGCCCCGCAACGGGGCGCTTTTCGCCCTCCTGAGCAGGGCGTCGCGGCCGACCACCAGGCCGAGCTCCGCCGCCAGCCTGGCGCCCGCCCTACCGCCCAACTCCAGGACGATCGCCAGCAGCGCCTCCTCGAGGCGGCCGGTTTTTCGGGCGCGGGCGGCGACCTCGGGCAGCCTCTCGCAGAAGATCCTCCTCTCGCACGAAGGCTCGTCGCAGGAGAAGCGGCGCGCCCCGGCGCGGAAGACCACGGGGGTTCCGTGCCACGGCAGGTCGGCGATCTTGCGGGAGTACCTGCTGTGGACCCTCCACGAGGGACGGCCGCACAACGGGCAAGCGGACGACGGCGCGACCGGGGCGACGCGGACTTCCACGCGTCCCGGTTCGATGGACAGGTGCTCGGTTCTCAGCCCCCTCGGGATGAGGTCCTGGTCGGCTCGCACGCGGCTTTTGCCTCCTCACGCTACCCAGCGGTGTGTGAGGCACAGTCTATTCATCACGAATGCGCCAGAGCCAAACCCCTCGCAACGCCCGCGCGGAGCCCGGGATGACAGAAACGCCGCCGGCGGACTGGCCAAGCCGCGGAACGGGGAAACGACGACACGTCCGGCCGCACCGCCTTCGTTCCCCACGACCCCGGGGCGTTCCCGGTCCCTTCCGCCACGCCCCCTTCCACGCCCCCGTCACGCCTTCGTCACGCCTTCGTCACACCCTCGGGGTATCTTCGGGGCATGACTATGCCCACCCGTCCCGCCGAAGTCGCCCGTGCCCTAACGCGGACGCGCCGCCCACCGCGGGCCGCCCACCGCGGGCCGCCCACCGCGGACGACGAACGGGACGTCCCCCGACGACGGGAGACGACGTGCCCCGACCGTTCAGCATGAACGTCACGCCCACCATCCGCCCCGAGCGGCGCGAGGAGTTCCTCGACGCCATGCGCGAGGTCCTTCCGCAGGCCAGGGGCGAGGAGGCCCGCGTCTACCTCAACGTCGGGCAGTCGCTGGAGGATCCCGACGTCTTCATCAGCTCGGAGGCCTGGCGCGACCTGGACGAGTACAGGGACGAGATCCTCAACAAGGGGTACTTCCGGCGGTACCTCGGCGTCAGCGAGGCGGCGTACGCGGCGCCCCGGGTCGTCGTTTTGCTCGACCCGATCGAGCCGGCCGCCGGCGAACTCGACGCTCAACGCGTCGGGGGCGAGCCACGGTGCGACCTCCCGACGCGAGGCCCCCTTGCGCGTAGATCTTCCGATGCCTGAGGCGCGCTAGCCCGGGGCGTCGAGGCCGCGGGTGGACCGGGTGGAGAAGAAGGCGCGTTGCGGGGGGTTCGGAAGGATGCCATGAGCCGGGATTTGCGGCCGGTTCGGAGGATTTCGGGATTTCGGAGCGAAAAGCCCGCGGCCACGTTGTGCCGGTCCTGGCCCCGCGCGGGCGTTGCGAGGTTTTTGGTGAGATCTGTCCGCTCCTCCAATGTGGCGCGCGGGAGGTTCCCCGTCGCGGGATCGGTGCTGGCCGGGCTCATCGTCGCGTGGGCGATCGCGAACCTCGCCAACGGATGGTTCGGGTTCGCGGCGCTCGTCCCCGTAGGGTTGCGCGGGGGTGAGGAGGCGGCGTCGGTGCTCGTCAGGTTCTTCGCCGCGCTGGTCCTGGCCCTTTTCGCCGCCGCCGGGATCGGCGGCCGCCTGCGCTGGGTGGCTTGCGGGTTCGTGGTGCTGGGGCTTGGGCAGTTGCTCTTCGGCTACCTGGAGCCCATCCTCGAAGGCGACGCCACCAGCACCGCCGCCGACCTGAACGAGTCCCTCTACGAGATGCTCTTCGTCCGGACGCTCGCGGGCGCGCTCTTCGTCGTCGGCCTGGTGCCTAATGAGGCGCCGCGCTTCTCCTCGCGGACGGTCGGTGGCGTCCTCTTGCTCGGCGTTCTGGGCAGTGCTTACCTTCTCGGGTACGAGAGCCTCGAAGGGCTGCGCCTCGTGCCGCCGCCGCTGGTCGTCGGTATAGACAGTTTCGAGGAGGCGGCTCGGCTTCGAATAGCGCCGCTCTCCTGGCTCACCCCGTGGCACTGGGCGCTCGCGGTCGTGCCTATTGGGCTCGCGGTCGTGGCGGCGGTCGGGGCGGCCGTGCGCAACCGCCGCGCGGAGATCGGGGGCTGGCTGCCCCTCGCGATAATCCTGCTGGCGGGCTCGGAGCTGCACGACGCCATGTGGCCCTCGACCTACGGCAGCCCGGTCTTGATGAACACCGCGGACCTCTTGCGCCTCGCGATGGCGGGGGTGGTGGCCGTCGGCGGCGCCCTGGAGCTCAGGCGCGTCGCCTCCGAGCGCGCGGCGCTCCTGGCCGCCGAGAGGGAGCGCAACAGGCGCCTGGACGAGCTCGCCGTCCTCAAGGCGGACTTCACCGCGATGGTCGCCCACGAGCTCGGACACCCGCTCTCCGCAGTCCGCCGGCTGGCCGAGATGCTCTCCAGAGACGGTCTCGACCCCGACCTCCGCGCCAAAGCCCTCGCCACCATCGTAAAGGAGACCGACGCCCTGGACTCCCTCGTCGCCGACGTGCAGTCCGTCGCGGCCGTAGAGCGCGACGACTTCCGGGCGGAGCTCCGGCCGGTGGCCCTCGGCGCCCTGCTCTCAGGCGCCGCGGCGCACGCCCGGGCCCTCCCCAGGCTTCACCCCTTCGGGGTCGAGTTCGAGGGGGTAACAGAGGACGAGGAGGCGATAGCCGACCCGGCCCGCGTCGGGCAGGTCCTCAGGAACCTCCTCTCCAACGCCGCCAGGTACTCGCCCGATGGGGCCCCGATAAGCCTGCGGGCGCTACCCGGGGAGACCCCCGGACGCGTCCGGGTGGAGGTGGCCGATCGCGGTCCGGGAATCCGTCCCGACGATGCCGCCCACGTCTTCGAGAAGTTCGGACGGGGCGGGGACGGCGAGCAGACCTCGGGCGTCGGCCTGGGGCTCTACTTGTCCAGGCGCATCGCGCGCGCCCACGGCTCGGAGCTCACGGTGCGCCCCGGGCCCGGCGGCGGCTCGGTGTTCGCGTTCGAGCTCGAACGGCGGGCGCGGTGATCCGGATACTGCTCGTGGACGACCACGTCTCCACCCGGGAGCCGCTCGCGTTCATGATGGAGCAGGAGCCGGACCTGGCCGTGGTCGCCCAGGCCGGCACCCTCGCGGAGGCGCGCGGGCTTCTAGGCACAGACGGGTTCGCGGCGGACGTCGCGGTGGTGGACCTGGGGCTGCCCGACGGCTCGGGGGAGGGCCTGATCCCCGACCTCCTGCACGCCGCCAACGGCGGTACCGCGGCGCTGGTACTGACCTACTTCTCCGAACGGGACCGGCTCGCCCGGGCGGTGGAGGCGGGCGCCGCGGGCGTCCTGCACAAGTCGGCCCCCGTCGAGGAGGTCGTGGACGCCGTGCGGCGCGTCCACTCGGGAGAGCAACTCCTCTCGGCCGGGGAGGTCTTCGAGGCCGTCCGCCTCGTCAGACGGGAACGCCGGAAGGACCACGAGATCCGGCAGTTGTTGGAGAGCCTCACCGCCAGGGAGCGGGAGGTGCTCCAGGCCCTGGCCGACGGCCTCAGCGACAAGGAGATCTCCACCCTCCTCCACGTCGGCCCCGCCACGGTCCGTACCCACGTGACGAGCATCCTCGCCAAGCTCGAAGCCGCCTCGCGGCTGCAGGCGCTCGTCTTGGCCGTGCGCCGCGGCCTCGTGAGGATAGAGCAGACGCCCAACTGACCGGCCGTTCTTCGGGGCCCTCGCGAAAACCATCTAATTCGTGGAGGCGGTACGCGCCACCGTCGTCCATCATGAGTGATGACGAAAAAAAGCGCGTTGCGCCTCGAGAGGAGATCCATGAAGCGTTTGTCGAGCATCTTTCTGCTCGCTATGATCGGTAGCCTGTTCGCCGCCATCCCGGCGTTCGCCACCGACGGAAACCAGCGCGGCGTTCCGCCAGAGCTCAGGGTCCCCGAGGGCTACGAGCTGGCGCTCAAGACCACCGGCGTCGGCGTCCAGATCTACGACTGCAACGCTAGCGGGGCCTGGACGTTCCGGGAGCCGCGCGCGGGTATCTTCAAGAAGAACGGCAAGCTCGTCGCGATCCACTACCGCGGTCCGACCTGGCAGTCGGTGAAGGACGGTAGCAAGGTTGTCGGGGCGGTCAAGGCCAGCGCCGCGGCCCCGAACCCCCAGCAGGACATCCCGTGGCTGCTCCTGAGGGCGACGAGCAACACCGGCCCCGGCGTCTTCGCCGAGGTGGACTTTATCCAGCGTCTGAACACGAGGGGCGGGGTCGCCCCGGCCGGCTCGTGCACCACGGGCCAGGTGGCCAAGGTCCCCTACTCCTCCACCTACAACTTCTGGGTGCCGGAGGGCTAGCGGCAACCGTCCACGACGGCCCAAGAACGCGAGGGGCCCCGGGATCTCCCGAGGCAGCCATCGCGCGACGCCGGCTACCGGCCGATAATCTGCCCCGTGGACGTCGCCCGCTCCGACTCGCGACGGCGGAGCAGGTAAGCAGAGAGCGCGCCGCCGAGGAAACCGAAGAGGTGCGACTGCCAGGAGATGCCGGCCTGCAAGGGCAGTAGGCCCCAGAGGGCTCCCCCGTACAGAAGCACCAGCGCGAGCGAGAGGAGTACGGACCCCACGCTCCGGCTGAAGTAGCCGCGCAGGAGCAGGTACCCGAGGTAGCCGAAGATCACGCCGCTTGCCCCGACGTGGACGGAGCCCGGCGAGCCCAAGAGCCACACGCCGATGCCGCTGACGAGGAGCGAGAGCCCGGTCGTGACGGCGAAGTTGCGCAACCCGTTCAAAAAGACCAGCAACCCGAGGACCACGAAGGGAACCGAGTTGCTCGCCAGGTGAGAGAGGCCCCCATGTAGGAACGGCGCCACGAGGATACCGTCGAGCCCGTCGACGGACCTCGGCCGGATGCCGTTCGCGTCCAGCGCGCCGCGGAGAAAGAGAAGGTCGACGAGCTCCAGTAGCCACATCGCCAGCAAGGCCCCACCCAGGAGCGCCGCGCGCAACTTCAACCCGTGGCCGATGGACGTCTTCTGTTCGATCATCTGCCCCTCAGCGGTTCGTTAGCATCGCTCCGTCGCCGGTAACGTCCTTATACGACCGGACGGACGATCCGTTGCGACGCATGACCGTAACAGCGGTGATAGGAGTTGACCATTTTTATTCGCTGCCGACGTCGTTTGAGGTCGCTCCCGAAGCGAGCGGGAGGGTATAGTGGCCGTGCCGTGGTTTCCTTAGACAGAGACGATGCATGAACCTCACCGATGAGCAGCGAGAAGGCCACCACCACGAGGTTTGACGGCGATGCCCGACACCTACTGGTCGACCAAGCTGTCATTCGTCCGCCACGGGCAAGCGCGGGCCGCCGACGGCTCCTATAACAAAATGACACGCCTTTGAGCCGTCTCGGACAAGAGCAGGCACGGGCCATCGCCGGGGCGTTCCCGCCGGAGACGGTACCCACAAGGGTCTACGCCAGCCCGTATCCGCGCGCCGTCGCGACCGCGCGACCTACCTGTGACCGGTACGGGGTCACACCCACCGTCGACGCGCGCCTCCCGGAATTCGAACTGCCGACGGTCGCGGTCGAGATGATCCAGAAGCGCCCCGACCTCGTGCTCTGGCGTCCGGATCATCGCGCCGCACCCGGCGGCGAGACGCTCGCGGCTTTCTCCGAGCGTGTCGCGGCCGCCTGCACCGACATCGTCCTCCGGCACCCTCGTGCGTCCGTTGCGATCTTCACGCACGCTGGTGTCATCGACGCCGCCCTGCGCTGGGCGGTGGGTCTGCCGCCGGACAGCGCGTGGCGGCACGATTTCGACCTTGCTACCGGATCGGTCACGGAGATCGAGGTATGGCCCCACGGCCACGTCGAGAACGGGGCACCACGCTACAGCGCCATCGGGCGGGTCGGGGACGTGCGCCGTTTGGGACGGCTGGTGAGCGATCTGTAACTGCGTCGCCGACGAACCCGCGGGACGACGCGCGGGTTCGCCACCAACCGATGATCGCCTCAGGAAAGTGGATGCGCTGACATCGCGGCCTCGGCATCTCTCTCAGTGTTGCGACGGCCATGCGTCCCAGGGTTCGGCTCTCCCGATCTTTTGGTGATCCGCGAAAGCAGAGCCCCGTATCCCCTGCTCTGGCGCGTTCAGGAGGCCGTCAAACGGTAGCAACGCGTTGCTACCGCGCTACGATCGGCCCCTTCGAGGGTCGCCTCCGTCCGTTTCGGGTCGCTTTCACCAAGAACACGACAGAGCCGGCCCGCGCTACACATATCCGTCATGCGGTTGGCGAGATCCGGCAGCAAACCCCGCGAACCGTCAGGGATCCGGCCCGACCTGACTGCCATCGAACTCCCGAGCCTGCCAATCGTGTTTTTGGATCGTCCTCGCGGCCTATCCGTGCTACTCCCTCAGACCGATGGCGTGGCCGGTGATCGCCGGTACCCTCTCCAGGAATGGACGTTCGCGAACCCACGAACGGGGGAGGAAAGGGAGCGCATGGACGGAGTAACCTCGGGCGACGGCACCGCCATCGCCTTCGAGCGGTTCGGCGACGGCCCGCCGGTCGTGGCTGAGAGAAGTATCGATATCGATCGAACCGGGGCCCGGGTTGATCCTAAGGGCTCTCACAAGTAGGCGCCCGTCTACTCGAACGCTACTCGAGCGCCGCCCCTATGCAGAGAGACGAACGACGCGGTGTCCGACACCCGGGAGTCCCCAATACGTACCCTGTCCTGAATTAGAGAGAATTGTAGCCTTTGCCGTCGTCCTAGCCGCCCAAGAGAGGCCCGGAACGCCTGCTCGAATGCGCTCCAGACCGCCTTGGAGACAACCACCGAGGACACTTGCCGTTGACACGCGCTCTCAACGGGGGTAAGGTATTTTCGGTGATGCATCGTTTCTCGATGCATCGAAGGTAAGGTATGGGAGAGATCGGAGAAGCGGATGTGCGCGAAGCGGCGGGTGGACCCGGAGGGGCTGTTGCCCCTGACGCCGGTGGCTCTCAACATTCTGCTGGCGCTGGCCGACGAGGAACGCCACGGCTACGGGATCGGGGTCGAGGTGAGGGAGCGGACCGGGGGGGAGATGCGCCTGGGGCCGGGCACGCTGTACGGCTCCCTCAAGCGCATGGTGGACGGCGGGCTGGTAGAGGAGTCCGAAGGGCATGCCGGGGGGGAGGCCGACGACGGTCGCGGCGGATACGACGCGGGGAGGCGCCGCTACTACCGGCTCACCGGGTTCGGCGGGCGGGTGCTCGCGGCCGAGCTCGCCAGGCTGGAGGACGTGGTCAGGACGGCGCAAGCGAAGGGCTTCTTGCCACCGCCTAGGCGGGGCGTGTCGTCCCCCGGGGAGGTTTGAGGTGGCTTCCGGCGCCGCGGGCGAGCCGGGCGTCGCGGCCTCCGAGCGGGTCTACCGGGCATTAATGCGCGCCTACCCGGAAGAGGTGCGCCGGCGCTACGCGGAGGAGATGGTCGGCTACTTCGGGGACCTGTGCCGGGAAGAGCGGTCAAGCAGGGGCCCCGGTGGGGTGATGTCGCTCTGGGCGCGCACGCTGCCGGAGTTGATCTTCACCGCCCTGCAGGAGAGAGGAACGGTGTTTCGGAGAAACGCCTACCTGCCCGCGGCGCCGGGAACGGTGGCGCGATGGGGGGCGCTCTGCGCGCTGCTTGGCGGTGTCTTGGGGGTGGCTTTCCACCTGATCGAATACTCCCTACTCGGGGCCCTCGGGATCCTGACGGGAGGCTCTTACGGGAGCGATCCGTTTGCGCGGTTCTTCACCTTATTGTTGCTCCTGGGCGCCCTCTCGCTCTCCTCCCTCGGGCTGTTTGGGCTATATGGCACGGTGGTCGCGCGTTCCGGGCGTCCGGGCCTGCTGGCCGGCGCGGGCGCGGTCTTCTCCGCCGCGGCGGCCTTCTTGTGGCTGTCGATAAGCGGGTACGGCGCCGTCCACAACCTGGCCTCGGGAACGGCCTTTTTCGCCCCCTTCGAGTGGCTGTGGAATGGGGGCGCCCTCCTCATCGGGCCGGCCATGGTGTTCTGGTTCCTCGGGCTCCTGTTGCTGGGGATAGCGGCGGCCCGGGAGAGACGTTTGCCGCGCCTCCTCCGTGTCTTGCCTTTGGTCCTGTTCGCGATCATAGCGCCGAGCTACGAGCTTGGGGGCTATTTCGAGATGGTCGGGAACCCGGTCACGGCCGTTATCGTCATGGGCTTCGCCCAGGGCCTGCCGTTCGTCGGCGTGGCGTTGCTCGGCTGGGTTTTGCTCAGGGACGACGCTGCCGGGCCCCCGGTGGCGTCGGATGGTCCGGACGGAGGCGCCCGGGAAGCCGGAGACGTCAGCGGGGCGACGAGGCCCGCGGGCCGGATCGCGGGCGGGGCGCGTTCCGGTACTTCCGGCGTAGAGAGGGACAAGGAAAAAGAGCTCCACGGGGCCATCCAGCGCCACGGACAACTGACGGTGGCGGGGGTCGCTCTGGAGACCTCGCTCTCTGTGAAAGAGGCCGGCCGGATGCTCTCGGGGTTGGCGAGCAAGGGGCACCTGGGGGTACGGGTGGAGCACGGCAGGTTGTTGTATTCCTTGTGGGAAGACCGCGGGTAGGGCTCGATGGAGCGCCTGAGATCCTGGCTGCTGCCCCGGACGTGCGGAGGGTGGGCCTTCGCGGCCCTTCTGCTCCTCCTGGTGTCCGTCGCGTTGGTGTACTCTGTTCGCGACGATCTCTACAGGACATACCTGGGCCTCCAGCCCGGTGCCCAGAACGTGGGGCCGGCGGCCTACGCCGCGGGCGAGAGGCCCGAGTCGAAGAAGACCGCGGGCGGCGCGAGGGTCACCCTGAACTCCGTCTACGCCGAGGAGCGGTACGTCGTCGTGGGCTACGAGGTGGAGGATCTCACGGAGGGGCGTCGCGTCGGCGAGCACCCCGCCGAGCTTCAGCCCCTCATCGGCTTCGAGGGCGATGGGGAGCAACCCCGAAAGAGCGGCCCGGGCGCCGATATCGTCGAACTCACCGACGAAAGCGGCACCAAATTTCGGATGGTCAACAACTCCGGGTCGGTTTCGGAGGGGCCGAACAACATGGTTAAGGGACCCCTGCAAAACATGGTTGCCTTCGAGCCCGACCAGAGGCTCGAGCCCGGCGAAAAGCACCGCTTCCGCCTCAAGGCCCCGCTCGTAGAGTCGCCGGTGGTTCAGATGGGGCAGAAAAGACCGCCCGAACAGCCCTTTGGTGGCGGACCCTTCGTCTTCGACTTCGAGGTCCCCGTGCGGGCCGTCCGGGTCGTCGATGTCGGCCTGAAGGCCACCGCAGAGGGGGTCACGCTCACGCTGGACCGGGTGATCGACCCCCCGGGCAAGCCCCAGGCGGTGGTCTGCTACGAGGCCCCCGACGACGAACGCTCGTGGTTCCTGCACGGTGGAAAGGGCACGTACCTGGGCGGCTGGGGCTCGGGCGGCTCGATGCAGGGCGTTCCCCCGGCCTCCTGCCAGAAGCTCGAGTTGAAGGGCCCCATGAAAGGTACATCGTCACTGGAAGTAGCGTCGATCGAAGGGATGCCGGACTGTCCGACCGAGGACGCCGAAGCCGTCGAGGCATGCTACGCCAGGATCGGGGAGAGGTATGTCCACGGCCCCTGGAAGTTCGAGTTCGATGCGCCCGGCCACTAAATCCCGTGCATCGAGTGCCGGAACGTTCTGGGCCCGGCGGCGCCTGCAAGAAGCGGACGGACGCTCCGGGGGAGCGTCAGCCGTAGCGTGCTGAGAGGCGCCGAAGGCGCCGTGCTACCAGCTAGGGGTCCCGGTTTTCGGCGCTTTCCAGGCCGTCCAGGATGGGGCCGAGTTCCTCGTCTCGGGCGGCTTCGTATTGTTCGAGGGTCTCCGCCTGGCGGGCGAGGTCGGCGAGGCGTCCGGTGAGGCCCGTGCCGGTTTTCGCGGCGAGGATGCGCCAGGCGAGGAGGCGGAACGGGCGTTCGAGATCCGGGTTGGCGGGGCCTGTCTCGAGGAGGTCTTCGAGGGCGGCGTGGAGGGCTTCCGCTTCCTGGGGGGAGAGGTTCAGTTGGACCCGGCGGTCTTCCGGCAAATCAGCGGACCTTTTCGAGGTAGATGCGGTCCTGGGTTATGACCACCTGGAGGTCTTCCGGCGAGCCGCGCAGGTAGGCACGCCACTCCCGGCCGAAGACGTCGGAGTCGCGGGCGTCGGTCTTTAGCACTATGCCGTCCGCGGTCTCGTCCAGGACCGCCGGGTGCTCGGAGAGCTGGCCGCGGCGGACAGGGTCGCGGCGGTAGATGGAGTTCCGGGACCGGAAGCTCTGCACGCTAGACGGCGTGGTGTTCAACTCCTGGGCGATCCAGTCGTCCCCCCGACCGTCCTCTACCCAGCGCCGGATCTTCGTCGCGTGCGGCTTTAGCGCGACCCTTCTGTTTCCCAAATCCCCCTGCTCCTTGGACGAGTTTCGTCTTCTAGTCCACTTGTACCACTTTTTGTTACGCGATGCCAGATGCATCTTGCACGGGATCATGCCCCGGACATCGCGCCCGCGGTCATCCAGAGCACGAGGAGGCCCCGGCCGGTCCAGCAGACGGTTCGGATCCAATTCGAGCGCACGAGGAAGCGGTGGGAGCCGGGGACGAACCCGCCGCCTAGCACGCCGTGCTGGGGTGACTGCAGGAACGCGGTCGAGATCCACACCACCGCCAGCAACGCGAGCCCGAACAGGGGCGGGAAGAACGAGACGCCCTGCGGGGGGCTCACGGCGAGCGCGACGGCGGTCGCCGCCTCGACGAGCATCGGCGGGCCGACGACGAAGCCGGTGAGGCGGGAGTGCGCCGCCGAGTACCGGGCGAAGCCGTCCCTGCCGACGAGGCCGAAGAGGGGATAGTGGACGATCTGGACGAACCAGATCAAGCCAACCATAAAGACCGTCGCCGCGAGGTGGACGAGCAGGACGGCCTCCACGCCGGCCCTAGCCCGCGCGGCCGAGCAGCCGGTCCGCCGCCGCCAGCCCGGAGAGCGCCGCGCCCTCCACCTTCGGTTGCCCGAAGCCGTCGCCGCAGAAAACCAGCGGTGGGTCTTCCGAGGCGACCAGGCAGGGCTCGGGGTGGGCCGACGTGACCCAGCTGTAGCGCCACCGGGCGAGGGAGGTCTCGACCGTCGCCGAGGCAAGGTCCGCGCCTAGCTGTTCCCCGGCAAAGGAGAGTAAGTCCCGGGTGATGTCCTCTTCGGCGTCCTCGTAGTGCTCGCGTGACCATTGCGGTCCGCCGTGGATGGTCACGCCCGGTCGTTCGGAGATGCCCTTGCGGGCGTTGTCCCCGATCCAGTCGAGCGGCTCGGTCTTGATCTGGACCCCACCGGGCTCGGGCACCGGCGACGGACCCTCAAGCAAGGCCATCACCGCGAGGCACGGGTCGTAGGCGATCCCTCCGAGCTGCCGACTCGCCTCGTCCGTCGGGGCGAAACCCCCCGATTCCGCCAGGAGCGCCAGGGATTGCGGGACCGGGGCCGTGAGAAGCAAGGCGCGGCCTTCTGCCCGCTCTCCCGACTCGCACGCGACCCTCCAGCCGCCGTCCGTTTGTTCCACGGTCACGGCCCGCTCTCCTGTCCTCACGTCGAGCCCTTCGGCGAGGTATTTGGGGATGGAGGTCATGCCCTCGGAGCCGCGGTAGCGGGGGTGGCCGTCGGGGGGCCTCTGGCCCCCGGCATCGGCGAAGCCGCGGGCCCACTCGGCGGCGGCACCGGCCGAGATCCAGCCTTCGACGAGCCCCCCGAACCTGTCGCCGCGGACGGTGAAGAACTGGGCCCCGTGGTCGAAGCTGGCGCCGCCGAACCGGCGGGTGGCCATCCTGCCGCCAACGCCCCGGCCCTTGTCCAGGACCGTCACGCGCCAGCCGGCGTCCCGGAGCTCGCGGGCCGCGAGCAGGCCCGAGATGCCCGCCCCGACGACGACGCAGGAGTTCTCCTGGGGGTTGTCTTGCATATCGCTAACCTTTCGCCGCGCGGCGGACTGGGGGGCGGAGGGTCGAGAGGCCGCCGTCCACGCCAAAGGTCTGGCCCGTGATCCAGGAAGAGTCCGGCCCGAGAAGGAAGGCGATGGCGCCCGCGATGTCCTCGGGTTCCCCAAGCCTGCCGAGCGGGTGGAGGTCCAGGGAGGCCCGTCGGGCCGTCTCGCTGCGCGTGACGTTCTCGGTCATCCGGGTCTGGACGAGGCCGGGCGAGACGACGTTGAAGCGCAGGCCCCGCCCGACGTAGGAGGCCGCCGCCGAGAGGGCGAGGCCCGCGACGCCGGCCTTGGCCGCTGCTATCGCCTCGTGGTTGGCGAGGCCGACCCGTGCGGCGACGGAGGAGAGGAGCACGACGGAGCCGCCGTCTGGCATGTGCTTCGCCGCCGCCCTGACCGTGTTGAAGGCGGTGGTGAGGTTCTGGGAGATCTGGCCGGAAAACTCTTCGTCCGAGGTCATGTGGGCCGGCTTGAGCAGGAACGAGCCGACGCAGTTGGCCGCGCCGGAGATCGGCCCGGACTCCGCCGCCGTGGAGAAGAGGTCGTTGACGGCCCCGCCGTCCGTGGCGTCCAAGACGTGGTAGGGGGCGCCGAGCTCGTCCGCGAGGTCCTCGAGGCGTCCTTCGTCGCGGGCGGCGAGGACCGGGGTCGCGCCGTCGCGGGCGAGGCGGCGGCAGAGCTCCGAGCCGATGCCGCCCGTCGCCCCGAGGACGACGAACGTCGGTGGGTGGTTATCCATGGGTGAGTCCTCTCTGTGGTCGGGCCATGCGTGCCGCCCGGCTGATGCTCGCGAAGTGGACGTCGACGATGTCCCCGACGTTCTCCGAGTAGCCGCCGGCCATCGTGACGGCGACGGGGACGTCGCGCTCCTGGCAATATTCGAGGACGAGGCGGTCGCGTTCGGCGAGGCCGGCCTTCGTTACCGAGAGGCGGCCCAGGCGGTCGTCCGCGAACGGGTCGGCCCCCGCGAGGTAGATCGCGAGCTGCGGCCTCGACTCTTGCAGCGCCCGTTCGAGGCCCGGCCGGAGGGCGCCGAGGTACGCCTCGTCGTCGGCGCCGTCCGGGAGCGGGACGTCGAGGTCGCTGCGTTCCTTGTGGAAGGGGAAGTTCTTTTCGCCGTGGATAGAGAACGTGAAGACGCTCGGGTCGCCGGCGAGGATCGCGGCGGTCCCGTTGCCCTGGTGGACGTCGGTGTCGACGACGAGGACCCGTTCGACGAGGCCGGCGGCCTGCGCGGCCCTGGCGGCGATGGCGGAGTCGTTGAAGACGCAGTAGCCCTCCCCGCGGTGGGCGAAGGCGTGGTGGGTGCCGCCCGCGAGGTTGGCGGCGAACCCGTCCTCGAGGGCCGCGAGGCAGGCCCCGACGGTGCCGCCCGAGGCCCTGCGGGAGCGCTCGACCATCCTCTCGGACCAGGGGAAGCCGATGCGCCGGACCTCCTTGTCCGTGAGGGCGCCGGATGCCACGCGGCCGAGGTAGTCGCGGTGGTGGGCGCGCAGGATCTCCTCGTCCGTGACGGCCCCGGGCTCCCGCAACTCGCCGGGGCCGCAGACGGACGAGGCCTCCACCCGCTCGCGAAGCAGCGAGTACTTGGTCATCGGGAAGCGGTGCCCTTCGGGAAGGGGCAGAACGAAATGGTCGCTGTAGAAGACCTTCACGGTGCTGGAGCCCTGCGTCCCATCGCAAGAATGTAGTACATCGGCGGCGGGCTTTTAGAGATAGCTATTATAAAAAGGCCGCAGATGGCTATGGTAGCATCGCGTCTTCGCGACTTATGGACGATCCCACCCAACAGCGGCTCTTCTCGGAGACCCCCGGCAGCATCGCGCCGCCGGAGCCCGGCCTGTACCTCGGCACCTCCGGGTGGTCGTACTCGGACTGGGAGGGGACCGTCTACCCGGCGGGCATCCCGGCCGGGGGGCGCCTGGCGGAGTACGTCAAGAGTTACGCGACCGTCGAGATCGACTCGACCTTCTACGGGACGCCCCGCGCCTCCACCGTCCGGAGGTGGCGCGAGATCTCCCCCGACGGCTTCCTCTTCGCCGCCAAGTTCCCGCAGGAGATCACGCACGAGAAGAACCTCGTCGGCTGCGAACGCGAGACGCAGAACTTCGTCCGCACGATGGAAGAGCTCGGCGACCGGCTGGGCCCGCTCCTCCTGCAGTTCCCCCCGTCTTTCGCCGTCGAGGGCCTGGGCGTGCTCGACGACTTCCTAGCCGGGTTGCCGGAAGGGTTTCGCTACGCCGTCGAGGTGCGCCACCGCAGCTGGCTCGGCTCCGACCTGCCGGGGATGCTCAGGGAACGCGGGGCGGCCCTCGTGCTGGTGGACCACCCGCGGATGCCAAGGATGGAGGAGGCGACGGCGGACTTCTCTTACGTGCGCTGGCTGGGAGACCGGCGCGAGTTCCCGTCCGGGCACACGCACCTCAAGAAAGAGCGGGACGAAGACCTCCGGTGGTGGTCGGGCGTGGTGGGGCGCTTCCTCGATGAGGGAAAGACCGTTTTCGCCTACGCGAACGACCACTACCAGAACCACTCGCCTTCGACGCTCGGGAGGTTCGAGGAGATCCGGCGCGGCGGATGAGCGGCGTTCCCGTCGTCTTTAGCACGGGCTCCCTCCACCCGTTCGGGTTGGAGCGGGTCTTCGGCTGGGCGGCCGAGGCCGGATACGACGGCGTGGAGGTCATGATGGACGACCGCTGGGATACGCACCAGCCCGCCTACCTGAACGGGCTCGCGGAGAGGCACGGGCTGCCGGTACTCGCCTTGCACCCGCCGATCTACGCGGGCGCCTGGCGCCTCGATTCAGAGGAGACGCTCGTGCGCAGCGCGCGCCTGGCGCGCAGGATCTCCTGTCCCCTCGTCGTCGCCCACCCGCCGCCGCCGGGGCGACCGCTCGCCCGCTGGGTAGACGGACCGCTCGCGGACGCCCGGGCCGACGGCGTCACGGTCGCCGTGGAGAATATGCCGGCGAACCCGGCCGGTATCCTCCGGGTCCGCCGGCGGAGCTGCCACCTGCCGGAGCACCTGAAAGACGTCGGGGCGGTCACCCTGGACACCAGCCACGTCGGGGCGAGCCCGGTGGACCTCCTGGCAGCCCACGCGGCGCTCGCGGGCCAGCTCCGCCACGTCCACCTCTCGGACTCGAACCTCGTGGTGGGCAAGGACGAGCACCGGCTCCCCGGCAAGGGGCAACTTCCGCTCCGGCCTTTCCTCGGCGCCCTGGCCGCGGGCGGCTACCCCGGTGCGGTCAGCCTCGAGCTGAAGCCCTGGCCGCTTGGCACGCCCGACCCCGCCGTGATCCTGGAGCGCATGGGCGCGGCGCTCCGCTTTACGCGCGAAGGGCTCTCCGGGAAGGCCCGGGCCTCCTGATAAGCTCTCGCGGAACCGTTTAGGAGAGGAGATTTTGCGTTGAGGGACGAGCGTTTGGAGAAGCTGGCGCGGGTGCTTGTGGACTACTCTGTCGAGGCCCGGGAAGGGGAGCAGGTCACGGTTTCCGGCGAGGTGGGGGCCGAGCCCCTGATCAAAGCCCTCTACACCCGGCTTTTGCAGGTTGGGGCCGTGCCGGTCTTGCAGGTCCAGCTTCCAGGTATGCAGGAGCTGTTTTTCGAGCACGCAGGCGACGTCCACTACGGGACCATCCCGTCGATCCGCCGTTTCATGACGGAGGAGGCAGACGCGCAGATCGCCATCAAGGCCCCTTCGAACACGCGGGCGCTGGCGAACGTGGACCCGGCGAAGCAGCGCGCCCTGGCGGAGCTGAACAGGCCGCTCTCGGAGACCGTGCTGGCGAAGAACCGCTGGGTGTTGACGCTCTTCCCGACCGAGGCGCTGGCCCAGGAGGCAAACATGGGTCTTGCCGACTACGAGGAGTTCGCCTACTGTGCGATGGGCCTGAACGCGGAGGACCCCGTGCGTTACTGGCAGGAGAAATCCCGCGAGCAGGCCCGCCTGAAGGAGCGGTTGGAGGAGGCGCGCGAGATCCGGCTCGTAGGGCCTGGCACGGACCTGACGCTCTCGGTCGAGGGGCGCACGTTCGTGAACTCCGCCGGCAGGCGCAACATGCCCTGCGGGGAGGTCTTTACGGGGCCGATAGAGGACTCGGCCAACGGGCACGTGTACTTCGGGGTCCCGGCCGCGATCGGGGGCCGCGAGGTGGCCGGGGTAACCCTGCGCTTCGAGAGCGGGAAGGTGGTCGAGTCACGGGCCGAGAAAGGCGAAGAGTACCTGGAGAGCCTGCTCGACACGGACGCGGGGGCGCGCTACCTGGGCGAGATCGGCATCGGCACCAACTACGGCATAGGGCGCGCGAGCGGCAACGTCCTGTTCGACGAGAAGCTCGGCGGCACCGTCCACCTCGCCATCGGCCGGTCGTACAAGGAGACCGGCGGAAAAAACGACTCGGGCGTCCACACCGACCTCGTGTGCGACCTGCGCGGGGGCGGCGAGCTCTACGCGGACGGGGAGTTGATCCAGAAGAACGGCAAGTTCCTAGAGTTCGACCTGGGGGGTTAGACGGTGCAGGGCGACACGATGCTGCGGGTGGACAACGTAAAGAGCGAGGCGGCGCTAGAGGCCGTCCGCGACGCCCTCGACCGGCTCGGCGTGGATTACCGCTTCGCGCGCGCGGAGCCCGACGAGGATCGCTTCCCGCAGACGGCCTACTTCTACGTCCCCGAGGGCTCCGCGGGCGAGGTGGAGAACGTCCTGCAACCACTCTCCGGGGAGCACGGGTTCGACGCAGAGACGCTGTGACCGGGGGGGCGGTGAAGCGCCCCCCCGGCCGGCGGTACGACCGCGAGATCTTCGGCCTCGCCCTCCCGGCGCTCGGGGCTTTGGCCGCCGAGCCGACCTACGTCCTCGTAGACACCGCCATAGTCGGGCACCTGGGGACCCCCCAGTTGGCCGCGCTGGCGATCGCGGCGACGCTTCTCGGCACCGCGATCACGCTGTTCAACTTCCTGACCTACGGCACGACGGCGCGGGTGGCGCGGCTGCACGGGGCGGGGGAGGCCGCCGCGGCAGGCCGGATCGGCGCCCAGGCCCTGTGGCTCTCGCTGGCGCTCGGCGGGGCGCTGTTAGCCCTGATCTCGCTACTCGCGGCCCCCGCGGTCGCCCTGATGGGCGGGTCGGGCGAGACGGCCGGGATGGCGGTCTCGTACCTGAGGATCTCGGCGCTAGGGGTGCCTTTCGCCATGATCGCGCTCGCCGGGCAGGGTTTCCTGCGCGGGGTCGGCAACCTGAGGACGCCGCTCGTCATCCTCGTCGCGGCCAACGCGGCCAACGCCGTGCTCGAGGTCTTGTTCGTCTACGGGTTCGGGTGGGGGCTCGCGGGGTCCGCGTGGGGGACCGTGATCGCCCAGGCCGGCATGGGGGCCGCCTTCGTCTACTGGTTGCTGCGCGCCCCGGCCGACTCGCGCCGCCCGAGCTGGACGACGATGCGGCCCCTGCTGCGCATCGGCGGGGACATCGCGGTTCGCACGGGGGCGCTCCTGCTCTCGTTCGCGCTCGCGAGCGCGGTCGTCGCCAGGATGGGGGAGGCCCCGCTGGCGGCGCACCAGGTCGCCTTCGGCCTCTTCATCTTTCTCGCCCTCGTGCTCGACGCGATCGCCATAGCCGGCCAAATCCTGGTCGGGCGCTCCCTCGGGGCGGGGGACGCGGAGGGGGCCTACGCCGCCGCCCGGCGCATGATCTTCTGGTCCGTCGTCGTCGGCGGAATCTTCTGCCTCACGCTTCTCGCCGGAACGGGCACGATCCCCCGCGTCTTTACCGGCGATGCGGACGTGGTCGAGCGGGCCAGAGACCTGTGGCCCCTCTTCGCGCTCATGCAGCCCGTTGGCGCCGCCGTCTTTGCCCTGGACGGCATCCTGATCGGGGCGGGCGACACCCGCTTCTTGAAGTGGTCGATGGTCCTGGCCTTCTTCGCCTTCGCCCCCCTGGCCCTCGCCGCCCTCGCCCTCGGACTCGGCGTCGTCGGCGTCTGGGCCGCCCTGAACGTCCTGATGCTCGTGCGCCTCGCGACCTGCGGGGCACGTTTTCTCGGCCGCCGCTGGGCCGTCGTGGGTGTGTGAGGCTGTCCGCGCCCGGGGCCCGACGCCGCCTTGCAGCGCGCAGCCTGGGGTCCGGAGGCGGGTTCACGATTGTCCGGTGGGGCGGGGTTTATACTTCTGGCGGCGGCAACGCGCGAGCGGCAGGAGTGGTGCGAGGGGTGACGAGGTTCTCCGATAACCAGGGTAGGAAGCCGGACGGTCTCGGCCCGCTTCGGGTTCGCCGGGGTCGGGTGGGGGACCGTGTCGCGGCGTCGCCCCGCTGTCCTATCTTCGAGGGGGGGCGGTAGGGTGCGTTACGACGCGGTTTTCCTCGACGTGGACGGGACTTTGCTGTGGGTGGACCTCGACGTGGAGGGGTACGTCGCGGACCTATCGTCCTACGCGGACAACGGGGGGCTCACCGTCGAGGGGGCGGCCGGACCGGTGTGGGGGAGCTTGAGGCGGCACATCCAGGAGAACATCGAGCACCGGACGGAGGAGGCGCTCGCCCGGTTCAGGCGCCGCAACGCCGAGCGGACCGCCGGGGAGCTCGGTATCGAGGCCCCGACGGAGGTCCTGACGGAGGTGGCGGAGCGCAGGATCTCCTTCAACCCTTACCCCGAGGCGGAGCCGGTGCTGGAGGAGTTAAAGGAGATCGGCGTGCCGCTCTACGTGGTCTCCAATTGGGACATCGAGCTTAAGAAAGTGCTCGACGGGCTTGGCTGGACGCGCTTTTTCGACGGCATCGTGGCCTCGGCGGTCTTCGGTGTCGAGAAGCCGCGGCGCGAGATCTACGACGAGGCCCTGCGCGTCGCCGGCGTCCGGGCCGAGCGCGCGGTCATGGTCGGCAACGACCCCGTCTCGGACGTCCGGGGCGCCTCGGAGGCGGGCGTGGACGCCGTGTTCGTGGACCGCAAGGGCGCACAAGCGCCGGAGGCGGCCTTCGTCGTCCCCGACCTCAGGAATCTGCCGGGCATCGTGAGGGGCTGACCGGATGGGGGAGACCGGACCGGGTTTCGATGGGCCGCGCGTCGAGCGGGCCGTGCGTGAGATCCTGGACGCCCTGGGCGTGGAGGGCCTCGAAGATACCCCGGGGAGGGTGGCGGGGGCTTACGCGCATCTTTTCCGCGGCCTGCGCGAAGATCCCCTCCGGCACCTCGAAGTCTCCTTCGACGAGGGGGCCCGGGACCTGGTCTTGATGCGGGACGTGCCGTTCGTGGCCCTCTGCGAGCACCACCTGCTGCCGATGATCGGGCGGGCCCACGTGGCGTACCTCCCGGCCGGCAGGGTGCTCGGCTTCTCCGAGATCGTGCGGCTCGTCGAGGGCTACGCGGCCAGGCCGCAGCTACAGGAGCGGCTCACCGCCCAGGTCGCGGACGCGCTGCACGGGGGGCTGGGCTCCCGCGGTTCGATGGTCGTCGCTGAGGCCGAGCACACCTGCATGGCGGCCACCGGAGCGTGGCGGCCCGGCACGACCGCCGCCACCTCCGCCGCGCGCGGCATCTTCGAAGAGGACCCAGCCCGCCGGGCGGAAGTGGCGGCCATGCTCTCGACGGGGTCCTAAGGTCCGGGGCGGCCCCGGGGCTACTCGGCGGCCTTTACGGTGGACTGGTCCGGGAGGGCGGCGAGGGCCGCGCCGGAGATCCCCGCCTCGTTCAGCATCTTCGCCGTTGCTATCTCCGTTCGCGCCGTGAGGTGGGGCAGGAACTTTTCGGCCTTTTTGCTGATACCGCCGCCGATCACGATCAGGTCGGGCCAGAGCAGGTCTTCTATGGTGTGGACGTACCGGTCCAGCCGCCCGGCGTACTCCTTCCAGCTCAGGTCCTCGCGCTTGCGGGCGCCGTCGGAGGCGCGGAACTCGGCGTCTTCGCCCCCGATCTCGATGTGGCCGAACTCGGTGTTCGGCACGAGCCGGCCGCCGATAAAGAGCGAGGTCCCGATGCCCGTCCCGAGCGTGAGCATGAGGACGAGACCGCGCTCGCCCCGCCCGGCCCCCCAGCGCATCTCGGACAAGCCGGCGGCGTCGCCGTCGTTGACGACTACTACGGGGCCGCCCAATTCCTCCTCGAGCGCCCCGGCCAGGTCGAAGCCGATGGCGGCCTCGTCTATGTTCGCCGCCGTCCTGACGACGCCGTTTTTTATCACGGCGGGGAACCCGCACCCCACCGGCCCCTCCCACCCGGACCGGCGGACCACCTCGACGGCCGTCTCGACTATGGCCCGCGGCGTCGCGGGTTGGGGCGTCTTTATCCTCACCCTCTCCGAGACGAGCTCCCCGCTCTCGGTGTCCACGGCCGCGCCCTTTATCCCCGACCCTCCAACGTCCAACCCAAAAACGTTCACCCGAAACCTCCCTGAACAGTTGGTGCCATTCTAACGAAATAATCCCCTTTCCGGCCCAGACCTCACCGTTGATTTCCGGCTCTGTTGCGCTTTTAGTGAAGACGGGCGTGGGCAAGCCCCAACGCCTCGCTCTGCACCTGCTTACGAAAACACCCGCTAAGGCACGCCGGTAGCGGTTGACTTCGAACCGTCACAGAGGCTTGGGCTGGTAGTGTGTTTGTGCTAGGTTCACCACGGGCAACCCGAGGGCCGCGGCGAGCGCTTCTTGGCGTCGCTTTGCGCGCGGAAGGGGCCGAAGCACCGGTCCCGCCCGCCACGGTCGCCTCGGCCCCACCGCGTTCCTAGCGGGCGAGCAGCTCTTTGACGACTCCGTCGATCCACTGGAGATCGACGGGGCTGTCACCGCTTCCCGCGAAGTGGCCCCACACCCCCGGAATCACTCGCACCTCCCCGTTGGGGATGTACTGCGACGCGTACTTTTCGTCCTCCGGAGGGAAGTACAAATCCTTCTCGGCGGGCATGGCGATGAGCTTGGCCTTGATCGACTGCAGCGCCTTGATGTGGTTGCCGTCGAACCCGGGCGTCGCACCAACATCGCCGTACTGCCACGTCCAGAGCATCGCCAGCAGGTCATTGACGTCGCGACGGTCGAGGAAGTGGCCTTCCCAGTAACCGACGAGGAAATCCTCCAACGTCGGAAAGGCGAGATCCATGCCGAGCCTTCGCGAATGGCCCATCTCCGTGT
>CADCVH010000069.1 GCA_902806085.1 uncultured Rubrobacteraceae bacterium
CCCCCCGGTCACGCCGGGGCGGTAGCCTCCCGGGCGACGTTGCCCAGGCACGCAGACCCCGGAGGTTGGCCACCATCGACGAACACGACATCCGCCGGTTCCGCGTCGGGGTCCCCGGCGCGGCGCCAGAGTACCCGCGCGAGGGGGCCCGCGGGCCTCTGCCCGTGGGTATCCGGAGAGAAGGGCTCCCCCAAAGGCTCCCCCAAAGGTTCCCCCAGAGGCTCTCACGCGGGGGCGGGGAGCCGGCGTGAAGAGCGTCGTGGTGAGCGGGGTCTCTTCCGGGATCGGCCGCGGGCTGGCCGGGGAGCTTGTCGGGCGCGGCTACCGGGTGTTCGGCGGCGTGCGCGGGGAGGAGGACGCCGGGGGGCTCGAGGCCGAGCTCGGCGCCAACTTCAGGCCGCTGCTCTTGGACGTCACCGACCGCGACGCCGTGCTCGGGGCCGCCGGGGAGGTGGGTGAGGCCCTCGGCGACGGGGGGCTTGCGGGTCTTGTCAACAACGCGGGCATAACGATCGCGGGCCCCCTGATGCACCAACCGCTCGAAGAGGCGCGCGCCCATTTCGAGACCAACGCGATCGGCCTGATCTCCGTGACCCAAGCGTTCCTGCCGCTGCTCGGCGCGACGGGGTCCCCGACGCACCCGCCGGGCAGGATCGTCAACGTGAGCTCCACGGAGGGCAAGGTCGGCTCGCCCTTCCTCTCGGCCTACGCCGGCAGCAAGCACGCCGTGGAGGGCGTCTCCGACTCCCTGAGGCGCGAGCTGCTGCCCTACGGGATAGACGTGATCGTGGTCCGCCCCGGGCCGGTGAAGACGAAGAACTGGGGCAAGGCCTTCGACGGCCGCGCCGAGGCCTACGCCGGGACCGACTACGCCGGGACGCTCGCCAAGTTCTCCGAGCTCGGCACGAAAGCGCACAAGGGCGGCTACTCCCCCGAGGAGTTCGCCCGTCGTGCGGCGGACGCGTTCGAGGCGAGGAGGCCGAGGACCCGCTACGCCATCGTCCCCAACAAGCTGGCCCAATGGACCGTCCCGGCCATCCTTCCCGACCGTCTGTACGACCGGCTCATCGGGCGGATCGTCGGCCTGCAGGGGAGACCCCGCCGTTGAGCGCGGGCTCTCCGCCGCACGTCCCCGGATCGGATCGCCGAAGAGGACGGGTGGCCCGATCCGCTCCTCCCAGGGGCCCCAGGCGCACGGAAGCCCCAACTGCTCCCCTCCGGAGAGCCGAGTGTGGGGTACGAAGGATGCCACGAGTCGGGGAAGGCCGTCGAGCGGTAACAACGCGTTGGTACCGTGCTGCAATCGGCTCCTTGTTCGGCCGTCCCGGTGGATCTCGGACCGCTTCCACCAAGAATGCGACATAGCCCGAGGTTTTTGGCAAGGTTTGTCAGGTAACTCACGATTCCAATCGACTCGTCCTGGTAGAAGGGAAACCGGCATGTCAGAAGTAGTGGTCCTTGCGTCGCTCGTCGCGCGGCCCGGGAAGGAGGCCGAGGCCGAGGAGTTCCTTTTGGATCTCGTAGCGTCGGCCCACGGCGAAGAGGGATGTGTGCTCTTCGCCCTTCACCGGGGCGCCGACGATCCGCGTCGCCTCGCGTTCGTCGAGCGATGGGCGTCACGGGACCTGTTGGAACGGCACCTTGCCGGCGAGCATCTGCAGAACGCTCTGCAACGGGCAGGGCAGCTTTTCTCTCAAGCTCCAGACATCACGGTCTACGAGGCGGTGCCCGGAGGGCAGGACGACAAGGGATCGCTCTCCGGGAACGCGGGCGGTTGACGGACCATTGCGCGCACCGCGGCAGCCTGGAGTATGAGTAGCCCCACGCTGTAGCCGATCACGGGTTAGCCTTCTCGCGACGCCCCGGCCCCTCGGGAACCCTTCGGACCGCCGATCGGGATTTGCGGCTACGGATCCTGATCCGCTCGTAGTCCCTCCGCCCCTCCCAGGCGCACGGGAGGTCGACCTGCTCCCACTCGTGGGTCGGGTTTGCGCGTCGCCTCTTCCGCCTTCCCATGCTTCCCCCTCGGGAGGGCTCCACGTGTGGGGTGGGTAGGATGCCACGACGCGCGGTTTGCGGCCGGCTCGGGAGGTTTCAGGATTTCAGCCCGAAAAGCCCGTAGACACGTTCTGCCAAGCTTGGCTCCGGGCGGGCGTTGCAAGGTTTGGCTCCGTCGTGTTCTTGGTGAAAGCGGACCACGACGGTCGGAGGCCCTTCTTTGGCAAGAACGGTTTCCTCACCATACGATTTCCCCAGAATTATGCGACCCTCCCTATATGCACTTGGGTGAGAGTTTGTGCGGCCCGGGTTACGAGCCGTAGCAAGTATAAGTGAAGTATGTTTCTACATTTTGGCTTCGGTGGTGCCGGGCAGCCCACGACGGGATTCCGGGATCTCGTCGGGTGGGCCCGCATCCCCCACAAACCCCGGTTTTATGCGGGATCGTGAACGTCCTGGAGACCCCTTCTCGGAGGTTGGGCCCGCGGGGACAACGAGCCTTAAAGAGGCGGGCTCGGCGGCGGGGTGTTCGCATGCCGAGCCCGGGAGGGGAGCGTCATCGCAGGCCACGGCCCGACCTCGTAAACTGGGGCAATGGTGTCGCGCGCAGCACGAGAACGCTGATGGCCCGGACGTCGACGAGGCTTCTGGTGCTCGGCGCCGTCCGCGAGGCCGGCGCGATCCACGGCTACGATCTGCGCAGGGAGCTTCTCTCCTGGGGCGCCGACGAGTGGGCCAGCGTCTCCCCCGGCTCTATTTACAACGCGCTGAACACGCTGGTGCGCGAGGGCATGCTCGAGGTCGTCGGCACCGATCGGCGGGGGTCGCGACCAGAGCGGACGACGTACCGGCTGACCGCCGAAGGCGAGGAAGAGTTCCGGGGGCTCCTGCGGGACAATCTGCGGCGGAGCAGCCCGCCCAACCACCCCCTGCTCGCGGGCCTGGCCTTCCTGCCGTTCCTCCCCCGCGACGAGCTGGCTCAGGCGATGAAGGACCGGGCCGACGGACTGCAGGCGCAGGCCGAGGAACGATTCGCGAAGCAGCGCGCGATCCTCGAAAGTCCCGCCAGCCCCTCCCGCGGTGGCATACCACGCCACGTCGCCGAGAGCTTCCGCCTGACCGCCGAACTCCTCCAAAGCGAGGCCGCCTGGGCGCGCGACCTTGCCGAGCGCCTCGAAGGCGGCGAACTCGACGGGCTCTGGGCCGCCGACCACTAGCGTAGCGTCGAACGGCAAGACCGGGTGCTTCGCCACCGGATGTTGTCCGTCGATACCCTATAGTCTAATTAGAATAATCGTGTTAGTCTAACGCACGAAAAGCGTGATGGGTCCGGCCGCCGGGCCGAACGGAAGGAGACGATGTTGGACCGAATGATGATCCGCTACAGGGTCAAGCCCGACGAGTTGGAGCGGCACCTGGAACTGCTCCGCGACGTCTACGAGGAGTTGGAATCGACCAAACCGGAGGGCTTCCGTTGGGCGACCTTCCGTATTAACGACGAGACCAGCTTCGTGGACGTCGTGTCCGGTAACGGTCTCCCGGGCCCGCTGCCACAACTGGAGTCGTTCCGGCGTTATCGGGCGACACTCGACGACCGGTGCGAGGGGCGGGCCGCGACCGAGCTCGAGGAGGTCGGCTCTTACCGCTTTCCTTGACGGCGGCGCGATCGGCGAGGATGGCGAGACGACCGACCGCCACAGCATCGGAGGACTGATGGGCACGTTTACGGATGCGGAAGTCGAGTACCTAAAGAGTCAGCCGCTCGGGCGCCTCGCGACGGTCGGCCCCGACGGGAGGCCGCACGTCGCGCCGGTAGGGGTCTTCTACGATCCCGAGTCGCGGGCCGTCGTCATCGGCGGCCACGCCGGCAGCAACATGGCCCGGAGCAAGAAGTTCCGCGACGCCCGGCGCAACCCCGAAGTGGCGTTCGTTATAGACGACCTCGCCTCCGTCGACCCGTGGACGCCGCGCTTCGTGGAGATCCGCGGGCGGGCCGAGGCGCACGTCGAGGGCGGCGAAGAGGTCGGCGAGCGCATCGGCGCGGGCATGCCGTTCGACCCCGCGTGGATCCGGATCAGCCCACGACGGATCGTGGCGATGGGCATCGACGGCGGCGTCTTCGAGGTGAACGCGCGCGACGTAACGTGAACGCCAGGCCGGGACCCCGCCCGACGAGTTCGGCCCCCGCCCGCACTCCACCGGCCGCTTGCCCTTCGCCCAACGGATGCCGGACAGGGTCTCCCGGAAGACGGCGCCCACCTCGTAGCCGGACCTCTCGGCGTAGTTCCTAAGGTCGCGCTCCTGACGGTCGTTGTCCCGGTCGGAGTTGGAGACGCGGCGGTAGATCGCCACCCTCCTCCGCCCGTTCTGCCGTACCAACTAACCCCCCCGAACTCGGCACCTTGTAACCCGCAAGAACAGCTGCTTTTCGTCCCCCGGGAAGCGTACCAGATAGGGGTACCGGATAGGGGGTACCGGATAGGGGGTACCCAAAATGGTACAAACTTTCGCCGGATCGGCGGTCCGCCGCCCGCCACGGTCCCTGCTACGCCCCCGTCACGCCCCCGTCACGCCGCGGTGGTAGCTTGCGGCTTACCGGCCGGGACCGGGTGCCGGAGAGACCTTACGGTTTTGGAGGACGACGCAGAAAGGTGACCCCATGACCCAACCGACGCCGCACGCCCCGTCCGCGGGAAGAGCGCGCGACCTGCCAGCGGAGGTCGACTTCGTCGTCGTGGGGGCCGGCGCGGCCGGCTGCGTGCTCGCCGCCCGCCTCAGCGAGGACCCGGACCGCGACGTGCTGCTCCTCGAAGCCGGCGATCTCCACGAAGGCCCGGAGTTCGACACGCCCGCGTCGTGGATACGGCTCCTGGGGACGGAGGCCGCCCCGGTCGCTCTGACGGCCCCCCAGGAGGCGCTGGGGGGCCGGCGGGTGCCGATGCCGACCGGCAGGGGCCTGGGCGGGAGCAACGCCATCAACACGATGACCTGGTTCCGCGGCCACCCGCTCGACTACGAAGGCTGGCGAGAGGCGGGCGCCGAAGGGTGGGGCTGGGAGGATGTGCTGCCCGTCTTCCGGCGCATGGAACACTTCTCGCTGGGGCCGGACGAGTACCACGGGGCCGGCGGCCCGATGGTCATCAGCGAGCCGCGGGACGTCAACCCCCTCTCGATGGCGTTCGTCGCCGCCGGCGCCGAGCAAGGTCTACCCGTCAACCGCGACTTTAACGGCAAGGGGCTCGACGGCGTGGGATTGGTACAGAGCAACATCCGCGACGGGACGCGCCGCGGCGTCGTGAACGGTTACCTGAAGCCCGCCCTCGGCCGGCCGAACCTCACCGTGGCGACCGGCACGCCCGTCGAGCGGATGATCCTCGAAGGCGCCAGGGTCGCCGGCGTCCGCCTGGCCGGTCGGGACGGGACCGAGGTGCGGGCGAGGCGGTCGGTGGTGTTGGCGGCGGGGGCGCTGCACAGCCCGCAACTCCTGATGGTCTCGGGGATCGGGCCAGCCGGGCACCTGCGCGAGATGGGCATCGGCGTGGCCCACGACCTGCCCGGGGTCGGTCAGAACCTCCACGACCACCCCATGGTCACCCCCGTATGGCCTGTGACCGAGGGCACCACCATGCTCGCCGCCGGGGAGCCCGAGCCGGTGCGCGAGTACGCGCTGCTGCGCCGGGGTCCGCTGGCCTCCGCCAACTTCCAGGCGGCGGCGATGCTGCGCACCGGAGAGGACGAGCCCGCCCCCGACGTGGCCGCCTTCCTGCCGCTCATCGGCCTCGGACCGGGGGGGACCCCGCTGCCGGACCCCGCCGTTACCTGCCTGGTGGTCCTGCTGACCCCGCGGAGCCGCGGGTCCGTGCGGCTGGCCTCCCCGGACCCCTCAAAGCCCCCGTCGTTCGACCCCCGCTACATCACCGCCGATGGGGACCGGCAGAGGCTGCTCGCCGGGCTGGAACGGGTGCGCGAGATGTTCGAGGCGCCGGCCCTGCAAGCGGTGACCGGCCCCCCGCTCTTCCCGGCGCCGGACGCAGACCGGGCCGCCCTGGAAGCCTTCATCGGTGAGGGGCTGACGACGATCTGGCACCCGGTCGGGACTTGCCGCATGGGCACCGGCGAACTCTCCGTCGTGGGTCCGGACCTCTCCGTGCACGGGATAGAGGGTCTCCACGTGGCCGACGCCTCCGTGATGCCGGCCATCACCCGCGCCAACACCCAGGCGCCCACCATCATGATCGCCGAGCGCGCCGCCGAGGTGCTCCGCGCCAACGGCGTCGACGACGGCGCCGCCCCGAAGGGGTGAGCGGGGCCCCGGCGCGGGAGGGCTTGCCTAGAAGGGCGGGGGAACATCGACGAGGCGGGGGCATACGCGATGGGCCGGTGATTATGACGCTTACGAACACGCACCCGACCACAGGTAACCCAGGGCATAGGCCCTGTCCACGGCCGAGGTCGAGCCTGGAGGAACGGCCGATACGGGAATCCGCCGATCGCCCCCTAGGCACCGGCCTCGGGGACCCCAACGACGCACGGCGCCTCTCCCGGAACCCCGAGACTGGCGGGCACGGCAGACCACGGTGACGAGATTCGGCGGGCGGTCGCGCTCGAAGTCGCGCGAACCGAACGTGCACGCCGGCCTCATGCCCGCCCCCAGGCCCGCGCTCGCTACCGGCCTTCGACGGGGCTTGGTGGTGGCACCAGATGGTGGAACCGTTTGCCGCCCTGGGTTTGGGCCGCCGGGCCCTGGTGCTGCCGAGTTGCGTTGGACACCGACTCGCTAATTCGTCTACGCATGGCTGTCGCACCGCTGGCGCGTAATCGCTCACCCGCCAATCAACGAGCGATGCGGGGCATGCCCATAACGCGAGGCGAGATCAAGCCTCCCCTAGCGCGGCCCGAACGAGCGCGTCGATGCCCGCTATGTTACCGACGAGATCCTGGGGTATCTGGTGGCGGCGTGCCAGGTAGGAGGTCGCGTTGTAGCTCACCAGGACCCCGCCGTCGCCGGCGCGCCAGACGAGGACCTTCAGCGGGAGGTCGAGCGCGAGCAGCGGGGAGGCCGCCATGAGTGGCGTGCCGGCCCTCGGATTGCCGAACACGAGGAGCTTGGCCTCCTGCATCTCGAGGCCGACCCGTTGCGCCCCGCCGCTGTGGTCGATGAGCGCGAATTCCTCGAGGCCCCTCTCGCGCACCGCGCTCCGAAGACGCTCGAGGGTATCCGGGACCGAAGGGTGGGGGCTCGCCTTCGTTACGATGCCCCTTTCGTCGCCGTTCTCCGCCATCGCCCTGATCCTCCTTCGGGCTCGACCGTGCCATCCTGCTGCGTTGCGAAACCGTACCGACCGGGGCCTCTCTCACCCCGAACTTCGGGCATGGTAGCCCGCCGGGTATGCGGGATGGTCACCCGTTGCGACCGGCGCGCTCCGCGAGTATGCCACGGAAGGGTATTTGCCGCCAACGGGGCGACAGCCATCGTGCTCGGCAGGTTCCAGCGCGCCTCCGGCATGGACCCCGAGGCGCTGGCCGAAATCGTCCACACCAAACCGGAGTTCGGCAACATCCCCGTGGTCGCGAACGCCAGCTTCGGCCACACCACCCCGGCCTTTACCTTCCCAATCGGCGGAACCGGTTCGCTACGCGCCCACGCCGGGGACGTAGAGTTGCGCATCGACACCCACTGAGCAGCCCGTGCCCCGACCCCGTTGTATATTGGCCGGTAGTTGCCGGGTGGACGCCAGGAGAGGGGACTAGAGATGGTATCTAATGAGGACGCTTCGGGGACGCCGCTCCCGCCGCTGCCGCTGGAAGAGTGGGAGGCCACGAAGGAGACGCTGCACAGGTACGCGCAGGTGGTCGGTAAGATCCGGCTGGCCAACGCCCCGTTCAAGAACCACTGGTGGCACGTCACGCTCTACGTAAACGCCCGCGGCCTGACCACGGGGCCCATCCCGTACGGCCGGACGAACTTCGAGATTGGCCTGAACCTGCTGGACAACCGCCTCGAGGCCCGCGCGGGCAACGGGGGATCCTTCGCCTTCGCGCTCGACGACCTGGCGGTGGCGGACTTCTACCGCAAGCTCGTGGAAGGCCTCGCGGTAATCGGCGTGGGGGTCTTCATAGACCCCAGGCCCTTCGACCTGGACGACGAGCAGCCCCTGGACAGGAACTATATCCACCGCGCCTGCGACCCCGAGTACGTCCGGCGCTACTGGCAGATACTCGTCTGGGTGGACGGGGTCTTCCAGGCGTTTGCCGCGCGCTTCAACGGCAAGCAGAGCCCCGTGCACCTCTTCTGGCACTCCTTCGACCTCGCCCTGGCGCGCTTCTCCGGTGGCCGCGCGCCCGGGCGCGACGGGGCCGACGCCGTCACCCGGGAGGCCTACTCGCACGAGGTCATCTCCTTCGGCTTCTGGCCCGGGGACGGAGACGTGAGGGAGCCCACCTTCTACTCCTACACCGCCCCCGAACCGCCCGGCCTGACGGACAGGCCGCTGACGCCGGCGTCGGCGCGGTGGCTCCCCGAGGGCGGCACGGCCACCCTCTCCTACGACGACGTGCGCCTGGACGAGGCCCCCGAGGAGGCGCTGCTTGGGTTCCTCCAGAGCGCCTACCTGGCCGGCGCCCGGACGGCCAACTGGGACGAAGAAGCCCTCAGAACGAGCGTAACCCCCGACCCAGAAGCCGAGGGCTGACAGCGCGAGGGCTGTCAGCCCTCGCGCTGTCAGCTATCCAGGCGGGTCTCTTCGAGGTCGAGGTCGCGCTCGATGCGGTGGAGGGCCTCGTCCGAGATCGTGCCCTCGTTCCTGAGGCGTACGAGGGCGTTGCGCTGGGCGAGCAGCAGCTCGCGGGAGAGGCGCTGGTAGGACTGGGAGCGCTCCTCGAAGCCGTCCTCGTCCACGCCCATCTTGCGGGCGACGAAGCGGCTGCGGCGGTAGCCGAACATGCCGCGGACGCGTTCGGCGGTGTCCTCGCGGACCCATTCTTCCTCGGCCAGCTCCTCCAGGCGGGCCAGGGCCGCGTCGGCCGATTCGATGCGGGCGCGGACCTCCTCCCGCTCAACGGAGCCGTCGTCCTCCAGGCCTAAAGCCCGGATCAGGAACGGCAGGCTCAGCCCCTGGAGCACGAGGGTCGCCAGGATCACGGCGAACGTGAGGAAGAGGATCAGGTCGCGCTGCGGAAAGGCCGCCCCCGATTCCGTCTCGAACGGCAGGGCGAGGGCCGCGGCGAGCGAGATCACACCCCGCATCCCCGCCCACGAGATCACGGCCACGTTGCGCCACGGCGGGGCGGGGTCCTTCTCCCTGATGCTCCGGGACGCCATCCGCGGCAGGTACGTCGCCGGGAAGACCCACGCGACGCGAACCAGGATCACGGCCAGGCTCACCGCGGCGCCGTAGAGCAGGAGCTCGCCGGTCTCGTACTCGCTCAGGCCATCAAGAATTACCGGTAGCTGCAGCCCGATAAGGATAAAGGCCAGCCCGTTGAGCAGAAAGACGACCACGTTCCACACGGCCCCGCCCTCGAGGCGGGAGGTGGGGGACATGATCGTGGGGCTGAACCGGCCGACGTAGATCCCGGCGGCCACCGCGGCCAGCACCCCCGAGAAGAACGGCTCGCCCGCGAGCCCGAGCAGCTCGTGCCAGACGAGGTGGGGCGCCTCCTCCGCCGCCAGGTATGCGGCGAACGGCGCGAGCAACGAGACGACGATCTCGACCGGCGTGTCGTTGAGCAGCGCGAAGGCCTTGACGACCACCCACCCAACCACCAGGCCGACCGCGATGCCCCCGACTGCCCCGACCACGAACTGCAGGCCCGCCCCCCAGATGGAGAAGGCGGCGGCCCCGGCGGCCACGCCGGCCGCGATCCTGTAGGCCACGATCCCCGTCGCGTCGTTGACGAGGCTCTCGCCTTCGAGCAGCGTGACGATCCGGCGCGGCACCCCCAGGCGCTGCGCGATGGCCGTCGCGGCTATGGCGTCGGTGGGGGAGACGATAGCCCCGAGCACGAACGCCGGAGCCCAATCCAGTCCCACCACGTAGTGGGCCACCGCCGCCACCCCCACCACCGTAAACAGCACCAGGCCGACGGCGAGTAGCCCGATGGGTCGCAGGTTCTGGCGGAAGTCCCGCCAGGAGGTGAAAAAGGCCGACGAGAACAGCAGCGGCGGCAGGAACAGGACGAAGACGACCTCGGGCTCGAGCTCGTACCGGGGCAGCACGCCTGGTGGCACCAACGCCAGCGCCAGACCGCTTACGACCAGGAGGATCGGGTACGGCACCCCGATCCTGTTGGCAATCGTCGCCAGCGCCGCCACCGCCGCCAGCAGGAGAAAGATGACCCCGATCTCAGCCAAGCAAAACCTCCGCCGTCAAGCGAACCTCTCCGCCACCAACTGCGTAACCTCCGCGTAGCCGTGCAACTCGGAGAGCAACGCCCGCATCCGCCCACCACCCATGTCCTCCCCCAAGCCTGCCAGGTCCGCCACCTCCAGCGTCACCACGTAGTCGTAGGGCGGACCCTCGTCGGAACCCAGCAGGCCCGCAACCCGGTGGTTGCGCCAGCCCGAGACGGAGGGCAACCCTTTAACCGCCGGGGCGTAGCTCTCCAGCACCCAGCGCTCGTAGTCCTCCGGCGCCACGCCCTGTTTCAGCCGAACCAGCACGATCATGGTTGGCACGACGGCGCCTTACCCGGGCTCCCTGATGACCTCCTCCACGGAGCGGCGGGCTCCTCTACACGCGGGAGACCGGGACGGTTAGGGTCCGCGCCCGAGATCCCTTCGTCGCGGGCCATCTCGCCACGCTCCCGGTACCGGAGCCCCGGCTGGATGCGAAGCTCGCGCCCCTGATCGTCCGACGAATAGCCGCCCCGGCGTTGCTCCGCCGAGCTAACGCGCGCGTGGGCTACGGCCCGCACGTTCGCGCGTTTGTCGTTCCCCGCCACATCGCCAGTATAGCCGCGTGCTATTCGCTCCCGCACCTCCACTTTCGGTTAGGGGTTGGGCGCAAACCCGACCCCACGCGGCCCCCTACTTGCGCCGCTTCGTGGACTTCTGGTCCTCCCTCTCGGCACGGGCCTCCGACCACCCAGAACCGCGGGTCTCTGTGCCGGTCCTGCTCGCGTGCGTAGCAGCCCCCGGTCGGATTCGTCACGCTGTTAAAAGTTCGGCCATCGGCGTCGCGGGCAGGGGCTCCTACTCTTCGCGGGGCTCTCCCTATCCTTGGGGGCTCGTACGTTGGACTGCGTGGGGGGCTCTGTAGCTCAGCCGGGAGAGCTATAGAACCCCCCACCCCCGTGCTGTCCCTCCCGCTGCACCCGCGCCAGTGGATCGCGCTCGTGCAGCGGCACATCCTCCGACGACCAGTGCGGGGCGGGCGTTCCGGTGAGGTTGCCCGGTCCCCCGAACCAATGCCGCCACCGGGCTGCCACCACTTCGGGGAGGGAGTAGCCGAGGGGGAGCGGAAGACCGGCGCGACGAAGTGCATCCGACTGCCTGCGGTGGAGGTCTTCGAGCTCGGCGAAGTCGCGGTTCAGGGCTATCGCGTCCTCCTCGATCCTCTGCTCCAGCGTCCGCCTCTCTAGCGCCAGCCGGTCGGCCAGGGCCGCCGCTTCGTGGCGGCCACGTTTCTCCATGAGGGCCCGCTCCTCGTCCTCCCGCCGCGCGGCTAGCTCCCTCTCCAGCGCGACCAGGCGCCTCTCCCGCTCCGCCTCCCTCTCGGCGGCGATGCGGGCCTCGGCCTGCTTCCCCAGATCAGCCACGGTGGTTCCCCTCGTCGATTTTCGCGCGTCGCCGGCCGCGAAAGACCCGCCCCTTGCCTCTGCCCCCAAAAACGTCGATCGATCCGGCGGACTCCTCCGGGCCCTCACCGGGGAGGTCGGACGTCCGCACGAGCACGGGGTCGCTCACCCGAACCACCCGCCTACCACTGCTCCGTGGGACGGTCCGACGGTTGCGGAACGCCCGCGACGGACCGCGCGTCGTCCTCCGGCCCCGGCCCTTCGCGGATCACCTGCAACCCGCGCGCGGTGATCCGGCGGGCGGAGGCCTCCGCCGCGTCGCGGGCGAACGGATCCGCCTCGACCCACCCCACGACTTCCATGTAGTCCACCAGCGCGGCGCGGCGCGGGCCGCCGGGCGCCGGGCCGCGCTCCCCGTACTCCGCCTGGAGGTACACCTGGATCGCCCCCTTCCCCCAGGTTATCGCCTGCCGCTCGTAAGCCGCCCGCAACAGCTCCCTGGCTTCTTCCCTGAGCCTTATATTTCCCACCTCGTAACCTCCTATGGCCGTCAAACACCCCCTCCGTCAAGGCTCCGCCTACCCCTCTAGGGCCCGGTCGCGCCCGCGGCGGCACCCCAGAGGCCTTCGAGCGCCGTCGGGCATACTAGAACACGAACGGCGCTACCGCCCACAGTATCGCGCCCGCCAACACCGCGGGGCGCATCACGACGGCGCGGTGTAGGGGCGGCTACGAAAGACGGGCCCTTCACGCGGGCGAGCCCGGCGTCCCGGTGCAGGCCCACGGCCGCCCGGGGAGAAGGGCGGAGCAAGCGCTATCCCGGGTAGCCGCCTCCGTTTCCCCGTTACGGTACTCTGGGCTGGCCCGGTCGGCCCCGCGGTGGTCCGCCGCGCTCCTTCCGTGCGCCTGCCAGGAGACCGGCTGTTGGTGGTACATTTCATGGCCTGAATGTTACACACCCGGAGAGGAAACCGTCCTCACACTCAAGAGGTGGGGGAGGGGCATGAATAATATGCAGCATGTTGTGATGACCGGGTCTTCCCCGTTACCGACCGCTCGCGGCGAAGCCGCGGTGCCAGAAGCCGCGGTGCCAGAAGCCGCCCCGCTCGTCGCACGCCGGGATGGTGGAAAGCGCGGCCCACCGCTTGGCGTCCGGGGCCTCCTTCGTACGGGCTTCTCGATGGGCGAGGAGTTTGGAGAGCAGGCCAGCAGAGGTAGGGCGGTTCATAGCCCCGTCGCCCGCCTCCCCGCGACGCTCGCGGCATAGGGGCGTCCCCCAGGCTAGACCAGCGCCTCGTCCACGTAGCAGTATCGCCAGTCCTCGCCGGGCTGGAAGGACTTAACGATGGGGTGATCCGTGGCGTGGTAGTGCTTGGTGGCGTGGCGGTTCTTGCTCGAGTCGCAACAGCCCACGTGTCCGCAGGAGAGGCACTCCCTGAGGTGTACCCACGTGTCTCCGGTCCTCAGGCAGTCTTCACAGCCCTGCGCCGAGGGGCTGACGTCCCGGATCTGGTCGAGATGCGTGCAGGCTTGCATGGCCCTCCTTCTGCTCGGTTTACTCTGGCCGTGCTCTGTCGGACTCGCTGAACCCCGCGCTCCGAAGAGCGTCTCCGAGGCCGTCGTGACGGAAGATCCCGGCCACCAGACCGTCTTCCACCGCAAAGACCGTGGCGACGGTTGCCTCCCCGACCGTCTCGCCGGTCCGCGGGTCCCGCCACGTCGCCGCCTCTTCCACGACCACGGCCCGGCCGCGATGGAAAGACCGCAAGGGCTCCAGGCGGACGTTCGCACGCCCGACCCAGTCCTCGAGTACCTGCCGCCCGCGGGCCGTTCCCCGCGGCCCCCCGATCTCGACCTCGGGGTGCGAGAGGGCCGCGAGGCGTTCCGGGTCGCCGGCGTTCAGGGCCCCGTGCCACGCGAGGACGGCTTCCAACTCCGGGGCGCTCACGCGGGGGCGACCTCCGCGTCGGTTTGCCCGGCTTCCTGCGTTCGGGCGGCGCTCCCCTTGCCTTCGATGATGAACGCCGCCGCGAAGGCGCTCAGGAGCGCGAGGCCCGCCGCCACGAACATCGCCACCCGGAAGCCGGCGACGAAGGATTGGGCGATGGCCGCGTCAACGGCCGCCGCGGTGCTGCCGGAGAGGCCTTCCGGCACCTCGGCGCCGCCGAGGTCCACCTTCCCGGCTTCGAGCTGCTGGACGGCCTGCGGCGGGAGGTCCAGGTTCGCGACGCGGGCGTCCAGGGTGGCGGAGAAGGCCGTGAAGACGAAGATGCCCAAGACGGGGATGGCGAGCAGGCTCGCCGTGCGGGAGACGGCGTTGTTCACGCCCGAGGCCAGGCCCGAGTGGCGCCCGGTTACCGAGTTCATCGCCGTCGTGGTGAGGGGGGCTATGACGAGGGACATCCCGAGGCCCTGCACGCAGATGGCCGGGAAGAACGTGGTCCAGTAGGAGCCGTCCGTCCCCGGGAGGGCGAAGAGCAAGAAGCCGCAGGCGGCTATCGTCGGGCCGACGACGAGCGGCAGCTTCGCCCCGTAGCGCGTGACAAGCCCCCCGGCCCACCGGGACATCAGGAACGTTATGACTATGAAAGGCAAGAAAGCGCTCCCCGCCGCCGTCGCCGAGTAGCCGTGGACCTGGATCAGGTTGAACGGCAAAAAGTACAGCGACCCCCCGAGCCCCGCGTACAACAGCAGCGTAAGCAGGTTCGCCCCGGTAAAGTTGCGGGTCCGAAACAGCGTGAGCGGCATCATGGGCTCGCGCGAGCGCCGCTCCACGAGGACGAAGCCGATCAGGGCCGCAACGCCGGCAGCGAGCGAGAGCAGCACCAGCGGGTCGGCGAAGCCGTTGCTCTGAGACTCGATCAGGCCGAACACCACCCCGCCAAGCCCCGCCGTGGCGAGCACCGCACCGGGGATGTCCAGCCGCCGCGCGTCGGGGTCGCGGCTCTCGGGCACGTGCCGCGCCACGATGAGCAGCACGATCACCGCGAGCGGCACGTTGATGAGGAAGGCCGCCCGCCACGAGACGTTCTCTACCAGGTAGCCGCCGAGGACGGGGCCGAGCGCCGCCGTGATCCCAGAGAACCCGGACCACGTCCCTATGGCCCGGCCGCGCCGCGCCTCGTCGAAGGAGGCGCTTATGATCGCCAGCGACCCGGGCACCAGCATCGCCCCGCCCACCCCCTGTATCGCCCGCGCGACGATGAGTTGTCCCGGCGTCACGGCGACACCGCATCCGACCGACGCTACGGCGAAGAGCACGATGCCCAAAGAGTAGATCCGCTTGCGGCCGTAGTGGTCGCCCAGGGAGCCGCCGACCAGGATCAGGGCGGCCAGGAAGAGGGCGTAGGACTCCACGATCCATTGCGCATCAACCGCGCTGGCGCCCAACCGCTCCTGGATCTGGGGCAGCGCCACGTTAACGACCGTCCCGTCGATAAACGCCATCGCAGACCCTATGATGGTCGCCGCCAGCACCCACGGCTCCGACGAAGACCCGCACGGCGAGCCGGTTCTCTTCGACCGGACGACCCCCTCGTCGCACGGTGGTTTAAGCGTCGCCAAGCTTTCCCTCCTCCCTTAAGTCACCGGGCCACATCACCCTAGAACGAAGACCCCGGCCGCGTCAAAAACTCCGCCTCCTCGGGCGTGGTCTCCCGGCCCAGGATGGCGTTCCTGTGGGGGAAGCGCCCGAACCTTTCCACTATCTCCCTGTGCCCGGCCGCGTACTCGACGACATCCGGCCCCCCGGGTTCGGCCGCCAGCCCCTCGAAGAGCTCCACCGAGCGGCGCTGGTCCTCGACGCCCTCCGCGTGCATGAACGGCATGTAGAGGAACATCCGCTGGAAAGCCGGCAGTTCCCGATCCAGCGCCCGCTCGATGGCGTACTTCGCCGCGTCCAGGGCCTTCCCGTCGGTGGCGTGGGTCCTGGCGTCGCCGCGAAACATGTTGCGGGGGAACTGGTCCAGGCAGATCACGAGCGCCAGGCAGCCCTCAGGCTCCTCGCGCCAGGCGTCGAGACGGCCCTCGGCGGCCTCCTCGTAGAGGCCGCCGAAGCGGTCCGTTACCTCGCGGTCGAAGGCCTCGTCTTTCTGGAACCACTGGCTCCTGAATTCTCCGTATCCCGGCTCGCCTTCGCTGCCGAACCAGAAGTCCAGGACCTCGGAGGGGCTACTCGGCACGCGAGATCACCGTAACCTCCTCCTGCCGGCGGGTGAGGGTCTGGCCTTCGAGGCGGCTGCGGTAGCCCTCGATCATCCACAGCTCCGGGACTATCTCGGAGACGAGCTCGCCGTCGTCGAACATCCTGACCATCGAGCTCTCGGAGACCACGACGGCGACGGCGTGCGTCTGCTGGGAGATGGAAGCCCCCGCCATGTGGCGGCTGCCGAGGCCCAGGGGGATGTTCAGGTTGTCTGAGGCGGCGTCTACGTAGCGGGCCGCCGAGAGCACGACCCCGGCGTTTGAGACCACGAAGGCGCCGTCGAGTTGGGCGAGTTCCTTTACCGTTTCGCGCACGTTCGGGTCTTCGATGTACTTGTCCTCGTCGGCGTGGCCCTGCAAGGGGTCCAGGATCATCGGCCTCGAGCGTCGCACGACCTCGCCCGAGTCACCGACGACGAAGAGCGTCCCGATCTTGCGCCCCTCCCGCCCCTCGCGCGCTATCTCGACCGCGAGCGAGACAACCTGCTTTAGTACCCGCGCGTTTACCTCCAGCCTCTCCGAGCAGATCTCCTCGTACAGACTCGCCTTGGACATGATCACCCTCCGTTCCGCGTTCGGGCTTCCAGCGGCAGCCGCACCGCGAAGCGCGTCCCCTCCGGCCCACTGTGCATAGAGATGTCCCCTCCGTGCCCCGCGACCGCCCTCCGCGCGACGTCGAGCCCGAGCCCGGCCCCCGAGCCGACCTCTTTTGTCGTGAAGAACGGCTCGAAGACGCGGCCCTTTATCTCGGGCGGCATCCCCGGCCCGTCGTCCGAGACCTCCACCACGACCGCCTCCCCGTCCCGGAACGCCCTCACCCGGACGCTCCCCCCGCCCGCCACCGCGTCCGCGGCGTTGTCCAAAAGGTTCGTCCAGACCTGGTTCAACTCGCCGCCGTTGCCCGGCACCTTCGGCAGGCCTTCCTCGTAGTCCCGCGCGACCGCGACGCCCTTGAGCTTGTGGCCGAGGATGGTGAGGGTGTTCTCGATACCCTGCACGACGTCTACCTCTACCCGTACCGGCCGGTCCATGAAGGTGTACTCCTTCATCGCCCCGACCAGGTGCGAGATGCGGCCGATGCTCACGGAGAGTTCTTGCGTAAGGCCCGTGAGCTCCAGCGTCCCCGCGAGCCACCGCACGGCCCCGGGGAGCTCTTTCTCGGAAGGGGTGGATAGGCCTTCGAGGTCCCGCTCTTCGACACCGGCGGCTGCGAAGGTCGGGGCGAGGTCCCGGGCCTCATCGACGCCGCGATCTTCGAGCCAGAGCGCGAGGTCGTCCTCGGTGTCGCTCAGGGAGAGCGGGTCCGGCGTCGCGGTGGGGCGGGCGGAGACCTCGCCCAAGAGGTCTGCGAGCCGTCTGCGGCCCTCGGGGGAGAAGCGGGCGTCGTGTTCGAGGGCGCGGAGTTGGGCGGTGAGGATGCCGGCGCCGAGCTCCTCGGAGGCCCGGCTGGCCGCGGCGGCGGGGTTGTTGAGCTCGTGGGCGAGGCCGGCGGAGAGCTTGCCCAGAGCCGCGAGCTTCTCGTGCTGGCGGAAGGCCCGCTGGGTGACCCTCATGCGCCGCGCCAGGCCGGAGATGAAGGCGTCGGCCGCCGCCGGCTGCTCCACGGCGACGCGCCGGAAGGTCTCCGAGTCTATCTCCAGGACGCGGGCGGGGGAGAGGGCGCGCGCCCGGTGGATGGATCTCCTGCCCGTGAGCACCGCGAGGCCGCCGGTGAACTCGCCGGGTCCGTGGGTGAGGAGCCGGGTCTCCTCGGCACCGTCGAGGCGTGAGATCCCGACCTCCCCCCCGACGACCACGTAGAAGCTGTCCACCACACCCTTCTCGTCGAAAAGGTAGTCGCCCTCCTCCAGCCGCAACTCCCTGCCGTACCCGTAGAGGGCCCTGACCTGATCTTCCGTCAGACGCTGCTCTTCCTGGTCGTCCCGCGTCTCGCCCGGGGCGCGCATCATCGTCCGGCCTCCAGGGACCATTCGACGTCCATCGCCTCCCCGCCGCCCGCCGGCCCGTCCACCGGCAGGCGGACCTCGAAGCGCGTGGCCCCGGGCTCGGAGACGACGTGGATGTCGCCCCCGTGGCGGCCGACCACGATCCTGTAGCCCACGTCCAGGCCGAGCCCGGTGCCGGAGCCGACGTCCTTAGTCGTAAAGAACGGCTCGAAGATGCGGCCCCGGATGGCCTCGGGGATGCCGGGCCCGTCGTCGGTGACCTGCACGAGCACCCGATCCCCCTCGCAGGCCGTCCTGAGCCCGATGCGCCCGCCCGAGTCCCCGACGGCGTCGACGGCGTTGTCCAGCAGGGCGGTCCAGACCTGGTTCAGCTCGCCGCCGTAGGCCGCAACGCGCGGGAGGTCGGGGTCGAGGTCGCGCCCCACCTCCAGCCCGCCGAGCTTGTAGCCGAGCACCGAGATCGTGTCCTCGAGGCTCCGGTTCACGTCCACGTCCTGCAAGGGCGCCCGGTCCATGTACGAGTAGCCCTCCATCGTGCGCACGATCTCCGATACGCGGCCCGCGCCTCCTTCCACCTCGTCGAGAAGCCCCGAGACCCCGATCGCCGCCTCCAGGTACCGAAGCGCGTCCCCGCGCACCCCGGACGGCACCGATTCGGAGAGGGCGTCGAGGTCTCCTGTACCGACTCCCGCGTCCGCGAAGGTCGGCGCCAGCTCCCACGCGTCGGCGAAACCCCGGTCCTCCAGCCAGAGGGCCAGCTCCTCTTCTTTCGCGCTCTCCTCCAGGGCATCGACGGCCCCCGGGGTCCCGGCGCCGGAGGTGCCGGCGACGAACTCCTCCAGGGCATCCAGGGCACGCGGGTCCAGCTCGCCGCGGGCGGCGGCTTGGGCGAGGCCCGAGCCGAGGGAGCGCAGCCTGGCGAAGCTCTCCCTCAGGTCTTCGGCGGAGCGGCGGGTCGCGGAGGCGGGGTTGTTCAACTCGTGGGCCAGGCCGGCGGCGAGGGTGCCGAGGGAGTCGAGCTTCTCGCGCTGGCCGGTGACGGACTGGAGGATCTGGACGCGTTCGGCCATCGTTTGCAGGATCTCGTGGCTGAAGGAGGCGTTTTTGGAGAGCAGCCGGCGGAAAAGGTCGTTCGGGATCAGGAACAAACGGCAGTCGGTTAGCGCCCGCCCGGAGGCCATGAAGGGCGAGCCGGCGAGCAGCGGCACCTCGGCGAAGAAGTTCCCCGGCGTGTAGACGTTGAGGACCGTTTCCCCGCCGTCCGAAGTCCTCTTCGTGATCCTGAGCTCCCCATCGAGGATCACGTACAGGTGCTCGACGGGCTCCCCCTCCCGCCCGTTGGCCTCCCCGGCCCGCACTACCTTCTCCGACCCCTCCTCCAGAACGCGCCCGAGCTCCTCCTCCGAGAGCCCGTCAAGGAGCGGCACCCGGCGCAGTTCGTCTAGCGTCGTCAAGGCGTCTCCCCCCCGGCGGGCGTTATGGGCAGCCTCACCTGGAAGCGGGTCTCGCCGGGCCGCGACTCGACCCGGATGTCCCCGCCGTGGTCGTCGACCACAACCCGGCGGCTGATGTCCAACCCGAGGCCCGTCCCCTTGCCGACGTCCTTGGTTGTGAAGAACGGCTCGAACATCCGCTCTCTCACATCTTCTGGGATACCGGGCCCGTCGTCGGAGATCTCGACGAGGACACGACCGTTCTCGCGGCCGGCCCGCACCCCTATCTTCCCGTGGCCTTCGACGGCGTCTATTGCGTTGTCAAGGAGGTTCGTCCAGACCTGGTTGAGCTCTCCCGCGTGGCCGCAGACGGGCGGCAGGTCCTCCTCGTAGTCCTTTACGACCTCGACGTCGCCCTTCTTGAGCTTGTGGCCGAGCATGACGAGGGTGCTGTCCAGGCCGGAGGGCACGTCCACCTCCTTTGAGGCCGCCTTGTCCATGTGGGTGTAGGTCTTGATCGCCTTCACCAACTCGGAGACGCGCCCGGAGCTCGCCTCGATCTCCCCGAGCAACTCCTCCCCGGCCAACTGCGCCGCGAGCCAACCCAGCACCTCCCCCAGCGCCTCCTCCGGGACGCGCCCCGACAGCCCGTCGAGCCAGGCCGTGTCCAGCCCCGCGCCGGCGAGGGTGGGGGAGAGGTCCCATCCGTCCGCCACGCCCCGGTCCTCCAGCCAGAGCGCCACCTCGTCCTCGAGGTCGCTGCGCTCCAGCGAGTCCAGCGCCGGCGCGGTCCGGCCCGCCACCTCGTTGGGAAGTTCGGCCACGAAAGACCGTTGCGCGGCGTCGAGCGGCAGAGCCCCGAGCTTCGCCGCCCGCTCGGAGGCCTCGCGGAAAGCCTGGCGGGCCTCGGCGGCGGCGCGGTTTATGGCGGCGGCGGGGTTGTTGAGCTCGTGGGCGAGGCCGGCGGCCATGGTGCCTAGAGAGATCAGCTTCGCGTGCTGCTGGCTTACGGACTCGTGCAGTTCGGCGCGCTCGACGGAGGTGGCGAGGATGCCGCGCAGGACCTCCGGGCAGGTTCTGAGCATCTCCCAGAAGGAAGGCCCGTCCAGTCTGAGAAGCTTCGTTTCGGTCGTGGCGCGGCCGGTGGTGGGGTAGGGGGCGTCGAGGACCATGATCAGCTCGGCGAAGATGGAGCCTTCGCCGAGCGTAACGACGAAGATGTCCTCCCCGCCGACCCTGCGGGTCCACTCCGTCTCGCCTTCGATGACGACGTAGAAGCCGTCCGGGGGGTCTCCCTGTCGGGCGATGACGCCCCCGGTCTCCAGCCGGACCTCTTCGCCGCGCCCGGCGATCCAGGCCAGCTTGTCGTCGGGAAGATGCCGGAAGAGCGGCACGGATCGCAGGCAGTCGAGGGCGCGGGCGGGCTCGACCTTACCCACCCTACACCTCCCTCAAGTACTGGTGGACGAACTGGACGGCGATGGAGCCCTCGCCGACCGCGGAGGCGCAGCGTTTGATCGAGCCGTGGCGCACGTCCCCGGCGACGAAGATGCCTGGCACGCTCGTCTCGAGCAAGAACGGGTCCCTGTCCGGCCGCCACCCCTTCGGCCGCTTGCCGTTGGTCATGAGGTCCGGCCCGGAGAGGATGAAGCCGCGCCCGTCGCGCTCGACGAGGCCGTCGAGCCAGCCCGTCTTCGGCGCCGCCCCGATAAAGATGAACAGGGAGTTCGCGGGAACGGTCTCGGTCTCCCCTGTCGCCGAGTTCGTGATCGAGACCTTATCCAGGTGCTCCTCGCCTTCGACGGCGGAGACGCTGCTGTTGATGAGGACTTCTATGTTCTCCCGGTCCTCGATCTGCTTTACCAGATACTCGGACATGCTCTTCCTGAGGTTGTCCGAGCGGCAGAGGAGGGAGACCTTGCGGGCCTGCCCGGAGAAGAACATGGCCGCCTGGCCGGCCGAGTTCGCGCCGCCGACGATGTACACGTCCTCGTCGCGGCAGGAGAAGGCTTCGGTCTGGGCGGCGCCGTAGTAGACGCCGCGGCCGGTAAGCGCGTCGGCGCCGGGGACGTCCAACTTGCGGTAGGAGACGCCGGTGGTGACGATGAGGGCGTAGCAGGAGATCTCGGTCCCGTCGGCGAGGGTCACGATCCTGTACGGGTCCTCCACCCGCACGCCGCTGACCTCCTGGGGCGTCAGTATCTCGACCTCGAACCTGCGGGCCTGGTCCACCGCCCGGCGCGCGAGGTCCCCGCCCGAGAGCCCCGCCGGAAACCCGAGGTAGTTCTCGATGCGGCTGCTCGTCCCTGCCTGCCCGCCCGGCGCCTCCCGCTCCACGAGCACCGTGCTCAGCCCCTCGGACGCCCCGTACACCGCCGCCGCCAGCCCCGAGGGGCCGCCGCCGACGATCACGAGGTCGTAGAACTGCTGCTCGGCGCGGGTCTGGAGCCCGATCCTGCCCGCTATCTGCACGTTCTCCGGCGCCTCGTCGTAGGACCCGTCCTCGTACACCACGAGCGGCAGCCTCGGTGTCCCGTGGTCCGCGCTCGCCACGACCTCCCGCGCCTCCTCGGACCCCTCCACGTCCATCCACCTGTAGGGCACCCGGTTGCGGGCCAGGAAGTCCCGCGTCCGGTGCGACTCGGGTGACCAGCGGTCCCCGACCACCCGGATCCCCTCGAACGGAGGCCGATAGTCCGCCCGCCAATCCGCCAGCAGCTCGTCCAGGCTCGGGTAGAGGTTCTGGTCCGGCGGATCCCACGGCTTCTGCAAGTAATAGTCCAGCCCGACCTCGTTGATGGCCCGGATGGCGGCTTCCGTGTCCGAGTAGGCCGTCAGCAGAGCCCGCTTGGCGTCAGGATACCGTCCGATCGCCTCCTCCAGAAACTCCACGCCCGTCATCTTCGGCATCCGCTGGTCCACCAGAAAAAGCGCCACGGGGTCCCCGCGCAGCTTCAGCTTCCCTAAAGTGTCGAGCGCCGACTCGCCTGACTCGGCCCGTAAGACCCGGTACTCCCGGGCGTACCGCCGCCTGAGGTCCCGCTCCACCGCCCGCAGGACCTGGGGGTCGTCGTCCACCGCCAGTATGACCGGCTTAGCCATGCTGCCCCACCCTTCGAAATGCGATCGTTAAATGCTTGTTTCAGCCCCGAATACGCGCTTCAAGGGCGCTGGAAAAAATTGTAGCACTGCTGACAACTAGCCATTTGGGTGGGTCTTCGTGGAACGGTTTTCGGGCTTTAGGAGAGCTTCGGCAGCGTTTCGGAGATCCAACCCCTCGCTTCTTCGAGCTCTTCGTAGGTGAGCGGGTGCCCCACGTTCTTCCAGCGGAGGTCGAGGTCGGCGCCGGCTTCCTGGAGGATTCCGGCCAGGCGCTCGGTGTTGTCCGGCGGGATCATGGTGTCCCGGCGTCCCGCCGCAAGGAAGACGGGCATCCCGGTGAGGTCGGGCGTCTCCTCGGGCTCGAACGGGACCATCGCCCGGAAGAGGACGGCGGCGCGCAGGAGGTCCGGGTGGAGCAGCATGAGGCTCGCGGCGATGTTGGCGCCGTTGGAGTAGCCGACGGCGACGAGCTTCCGGCGGTCGAAGCCGTATTCGTCGGCGGCCTGGCCCACGAAGGCGGCGAGCTCGTGGGTGCGGAAGAGGAGGTCTTCGTGGTCGAAGACGCCTTCCGCTAGGCGGCGGAAGAAGCGGGGGGCGCCGTGTTCGGAGACCTTGCCGCGGGGGCTCAGGATGGCGGCGTCGGGGAGGAGCTGTTTGCCGAGCGGGATCAGGTCGTCCTCGTTCCCGCCCGTCCCGTGCAACAGCAGCAATGTGATACCGGAGCCGTCCCGCTCCCCGGGTAGGTAGTTGTGGACGAAGCCCGCCAGCTCGGCGCTCATGCTCCCTCCTTGCCGGGCACGCGGAGCGGGGTGAGGACCTCTTCGATCTCGCCCCTACGGGCCTCCAGCCAGGCCGGCAGCCTGATCTCCTCGCCCAGGTGTTCGGGGTCCTCATCCGCGGCGAAGCCGGGCGGGTCGGTGGCGATCTCGAACAGGACCCCGCCGGGCTCGCGGAAGTAGACGGACCGGAAGTAGTTGCGGTCGAGCACGGGCGTAACGTCGTAGCCGAGACCCTCTATCTCTTCGCGCACGGCCAGGTGCGTCTCCTCGTCCGGAACCCTGAAGGCTATGTGGTGGACGGTGCCGACGCCCGTGTTTCCCCTCGGAAAGTCCGTCGCGTCCATCACGTCGACCAGGTTGCCGGGGCCGCCGTCGCCCGCGGCGAGGCGCACCCTGTTCTCCGCCTCGTCCACCCGCCGGAAGCCGAGGTGGTTCGTCATCAACTCGATGGTGCGTTCGGCGTCGCGGACGGCGAGGGCGGCGTGGTGGAAGCCCCGGACGGAGTGCTCGGCGGGGGTGGGGCCGTCGTGGCCAGCACGCGTGTCGCTTGAGGCCACGATCTCCAGCCGCAGGCCGTCCGGGTCTTCGAAAGCGAGGACCGTGTCGCCGAAGCGGTCGCGGGGCTTCTGGAAGCGGACGCCGTGCTCGACGAGGCGCTGCGTCCAGAAGCCGAGGGAGGTTTCGGGGATGGAGTAGGAGGTCGTGATGACCTGGCCCGATCCGATCCGGCCTTTGGGGGCTCCCTCCCAGGGGAAGAAGGTCATTATGGTGCCCGGGGCGGCGTTGCCGTCGCCGTAGTAGAGGTGGTAGGTGCCGGGGTCGTCGAAGTTGACGGTCTTCTTGACCAGCCGGGTGCCGAGAACGCCCGCGTAAAAATCCACGTTTCGCTGCGGCCCGCCGCTTATCGCCGTTACGTGGTGGATGCCCGATGTTCCCGCGCTCATCTGTCCCCCGTCTCTGCTACTTCTCCGTACGCCGCCGGCATGTTACCACCCTCGCCTCGAAACCTCGTCAAGAACGCTGGGCTCTATCGCGTTCCTGGTGAAAGCGATCCGAGATCGACCGGAACGCCCGGATGAGGGACCGATTGCTACATGGTACCAACGCGTTGCTACCGGATGACGGCCTTCTCCAGGCACTCGAGCGACGGATTCGGGGCTCGGCTTTCGCGGATCACCAGGTGTCCGACAGAGCCCGGTTCACGTCCACCACCCCGGGCGTGATGAGGCCCCCGCCGCGCCCTGGCCGCCTCCTCGGCCAGGCGCTCCTCTCCCCGCCTGCGGTTCGGGAGGCCCGTGTGGTGGTCGGTGCCCGAGAGCCCCTCCAGCGAGCGCACCGTCGAGTCCATGTGCTCGGCGGCGTAGCGCACGTCGGCCATGAGCCTGCCCGCCTCGTCCTTCGCAGGCTCGAGGAGCAAGGGGGCGAGAGGGGGAGACCTCGGCCGGGCGGGAAGGTCCGGAACCGGAGCGACAGCCCGCGCTCTTCGTCGAGGGGGAAGCGCCGCGAGTCGCGCCGCGGGAGTTACTGGGTTCCGGGCTCAGGGACCTGGCCATCGATCGCGGCCTCACCCTAAGACGGTCGAGGGCCGGCCGGGTCGGCCCGAGGAGTAGGCGTGTCGCGACGCGGCGTGCCATCCCTAGGGGGCGCGGGTGCCGGCTTCGTCCGAGTCCCCGCGGCGTGCCTTGCCCTCTCGTTTCGCCTCGTACATCGCCGCGTCTGCTTCGCGCAGCAGGTCGGCCGGCCGGACGCCCGTGGGGTCCGCGCTTGGGTCCGCCAGGGCCGCGCCTACGCTGGCCGAGACGGAAACCTCGAGACCGGCCAAGACGACCGGAACGCGCAGCGCCTCGCCGACGCGCAGGGCCGCCTCCTGGGCCTCCTCCCCGGCGACGTCCTCGAGCAAGACGGCGAACTCGTCGCCGCCGAGGCGGGCGACTGTGTCCCCGGGTCTGACGCAGTCCGATAGCCGCCAGGCCGTCTCCACCAGCAGCCGGTCGCCCACCTCGTGGCCCAAGGAGTCGTTCACGGCCTTCAGGCCGTCGAGGTCCAAAAAGAGCACGGCGACGCCGCCGCCGGGCCCTCCGGCCGGGCGACCTCTGGAGAAGGCCCGGGCGAGGGCGTGCTCGAGGCGGTCGAAGAACAGCCTCCTGTTGGGCAGGTCGGTCAGGGGGTCGTGCAGGGCTTGGCGCTCGAGTTGCTCCTCCAGCGCCTTGCGCTCCGTCCCGTCCTCGACCACGAGGACGAGGAACCGGGCATCGCCCTCGCGCACGAGCGAGGCGGTGAGCCGGACCCACAGCACGCGCCCGTCCTTCCTTAGGTAGCGCTTCTCGGTCCGGTAGTGGTCCCTCTCGCCGTCCAGGAGTCCCTCGTAAGGCGTCTCTGCGGTCCCGAGGTCGTTCGGGTGGGTGAGGTCGGCGGGGCCCATGGTGCGCAGCTCCTCCTCGCCGTAGCCGAGCATCGCCCGCAGCGCGGGGTTGCTACTCACCAGGCGACCCGAGGAGAGGTCCACGAGCGCCACGCCCACGGCCGTACCCTCGGTTATCGCCCTGAGGCGCGCCTCGCTCGCCTTGAGGGCCTCCTCCGCCCGCCTGCGTTCGGTGACGTCCCGCAAGACCACGAGCCTTCCCGCGAGACCCCCTCCCCGGTCCCGCAGCGGCGAGAGGACGATCTCATGGTCGCGCGCCCCCGCGCCCGTCCCGATCCTCGCCTCCCCGCGCGCCTCGTTCGCGCCGTCTTGATCTTGCAGGAACCTGACTGCCCCGTCGGGCAGTACCCGGTCGGCGCCCATCCCCGCGGTCTCGGAGGCGGAGCGGCCGAGCGCGCGCTCTGCGGCGGGGTTGAGGTCCACCACCCGGCCCCGGATGTCGAGAACGACGACCCCGTCGCCCATGCCCCCGAAGACGGCGTCGCGCGCCACGGGCACGACGTCCAAGAGCCCGCGGCGGGAGAGGCCCCACGCGAACGCGGCGCCGGAGACCGCGAAGGCGAAGGGCGCGGGGTCGGGCAAGCCGGCCGGGAGCAGGCCGAAGACGTTGAGGGCGTTGCCCGCCCACGGCACGCAGACCCCCACCAGCAGGGCCGCCCTCTGCCCGCGGTACAGGCGTGCCGAGAACAGCGCTCGGAAAAGCAAGGCGGTGCCGAGCAGGACGAGGGCGTACGAGTATGCCAGGTTGGCCCAGAACCAAGGGCCGTAGACAGGCTCGGCAGTCGGAAAGGGCCCGGGCGCGCCCAGCCCCCTGGAACCCCAGAAGAAGCCGTGCCAGTCGTTAGTGAAGACAGCCGCGAGCGTGGCGAGCGAGAAGGCGGACAACAGCGCGAGGTTGCGGCGTGTCAGCCGGTCGCCCCGGCCGGTGTAGGCGAGCGCGAAGGCCAGCCACGCCGGCGGCACCGCGACTATGCCGAGGTACTTGACGTCGCCCCAGAAAAACTTCGTGGTCGTCTCCACGGCGCCCAGGGACAGGCCGTAGGCCGCAGCCCACCACGCCGCCGCCGCTGTCAGGAGCGCCAGGGCGGTCGCGCCGGGCACGCCCCGACGCCTCCAGGCGTAGGCCGCCAGGAAGAGCAGCGCGGCCCCGGCCAGGAGCAGCACGATAGGGTAAGGTGCGTACTGCCAACTCATAGAAACTCGTAAAAGCTAGGTTGCCCGTCTCGCTCGCCGCGAAACGTCCGTGGTACGGGACCAATATACGGGGCCGATGCCCTGCCGGATCAACCGGGTCCGAATACGGGGCCCCACGGTTCTGATCGCTGTCGAACGCGGGTCGTCGCCTTCTGCGCGGCCGTGGCCCGGGGCTGCGGCCGACGCAGTGCCACCTCCTCACTCGCGGGGGACGCGCAAGGGACCGACCGGGGCTGAAGAGTTCGCAGCAACGTGATAGGCTCGAAGCCCTCGGACCTCGTGCTACCGTGAACTCCTCGGGAGGAGCCTCCTGCAAGCGGATGAGGAAGACAAGGGGAAACCGGTCGCCGCGGGTGAGTTGTCCGTGTTGGCCGGTCTCGCCTACCACCGTTCGTCCGACCTGGTGGAGAGGGTTCTTGCCACGGCCCGCGAGCAGCTGGGCATGGAGGTCGCCTTCGTCTCCGAGTTCGCCGGAGGCCAGACGGTGCTCCGTTCCTTGGGAGGCGACGCCGAATCCTTCGGCTTCCGTAAGGGCGCCGGGACGCCGCTGGAGGACTCTTTCTGCCGGCGGGTGATCGAGGGCCTCGTACCGAGCGTGGTCCCGGACGCCGGCCGGGACGAGGCCGTCAGGGATCTCGGCATCACGCGCGCCGCGGGAATCGGCTCTTACGTTGGGGTCCCGCTGCAGTTCTCCGACGGCCGCCTCTACGGCACGGTGTGCTGCATGAGCCATTCGCCTGACCCTTCCCTTCGCGAGCGCGACGCGGGGTTTATGGGGGTGCTTGCCCGCCTCATAGCCGAGCAGCTCGAGCGGGAGGAGCTTCAGTGGGAGAAGCGCCGGCTGGAACTCAGGGCGATGGGGGTCGGCGCCCTGCTCGCCGCGCTGGAGGCCCGCGACGGCTACACGGGCGAGCACTCCAGGGCCGTGGTCGGCCTCTCGGTGGCCGTGGCACGCAGGCTGGGGCTTCCCGAGGAGGAGGTCGCCGACGTCGAGCAGGTGGCGCTCCTGCACGACGTCGGCAAGATCGGCGTGCCCGACTCGGTGCTGAACAAGCCGGGGCCGCTCGAGGCTGGGGAGCGGGCGCTGATGCGGGAGCACCCGGCGATCGGGGAGCGCATCGTCGCTTCGATAGAGGGCCTCGCCCACCTCGCCCCCTTCGTTCGCGCAGAGCACGAGCGCTGGGACGGCGGGGGCTACCCCGACGGCCTCTCCGGCGAGCGGATACCCTTGGCCAGCCGCGTGGTCTTCGCCTGCGACGCCTTCCACGCCATGACGTCCGACAGGCCCTACCGGGAGGCGATGGGCCTCCGGGAGGCGCTGGAGGAGCTGAGGAGGAACGCCGGCACGCAGTTCTGCCCCGGTACCGTGCGCGCGCTCCTCGACGTCGTCGAGCCCGACCGCAGCGACACAAGAGGCTTCCCAACGGGCGGGTAGCGAGTGTGTCGTTTTGAGGACGGCGTCCCGCGGGCGGTGCGAAAGACGCCCCGCCGGGGTAACGCTGTCGCATAAAACGACTCCACGGGTCGGGCCCGTTTTGCGCGACCGTAATGTGGACTCGGCATGAATCTTTATTCGTCCTTGTAACACCGGCCCGATTTTGGATCCCCAGCAGTGCTTTTTGGGTCCCCCGGGTTCCCGAAATCCCGCATACCCATTCATCGCGGCAGATGATTATGCGTTCAACTCCGGAGGATCGCTCTTCTAGGACGTACGGTGAATGAGTGGGCGTGGTGCGCCAGCTGGTGCGCCAGCTGGTGCGCTAGCTGGGTCGGGGGGGCCGACGAAGCGCCCGTCGAGGGTGGTAGGTAGCCAAGCGACCGCGACAAGGTCCTAGGGACCACTCCGGCCCCTTTCGCCTCATGATCTCATAATGTGGCCTACGGCGTTCCCGTGGCATTCGAGTATCTGTCAGTCACCGCGTTTGTGTTGTAGATCCGCCAACAACCCGCGCAATCCTGCCGCCTCTTTGCTCGAGGCGGGAACCTCACCGTCGACCAGGGGGCGTACGTCTCTCTCGATGCGATCCGGCTTGTCCCCGAAGCCGCGCTCTTGCTGCCTCAGGTCTTGCGCGCCGGGGCCCTGCAGGAGACCTTCGAGGCGCCCTACGGATTGCGCAAGGGCTTCTCCGCCCGGCGCCTCGCGCAGCAGCCGCTCGAGTCCGGTCCCGAGAAGCAGCCCGAAGACCGCGAGCACAAGTATCGTGCCGCCGAGGCCCGCGACCAACTCCGTTGCCACCTTTCGGATGACGTTGCCCGGGCCGAAGAGGCGGGCTGCCGCGGCGACCGCGGCGCCCAGGAGGGCCGCGGCCGCCAAACCCGGAACGGAGATTAGCTTCGTCAACGCCGAGCGTTCGGGCTCTTCTCCCACGGGGGCATCCTACGCAGCACCGGGGCGCCCCGCAGACGACGGCCGCAGGCGACGGCCGCACGAGCGGGTACGTGGGCAAGGTGCTGCCCGGGGGACCCGCCGACGAGTTCGGCGTCCCGGAAGGCCCGCGCCGTTCTCGGAGGCTAGGAAAACGCGCCCCCGAGGAAGTCGGACTTGTCGACCGTCCTCGCTCCCTCGGGGGCCCTTACGCGCACGTACCCGATGTCGGCCCGGGCCTCCAGCAGAAACGCGAGGTCGTCGAAGGTTATGGGCTCCAACGTCTCGTCCTCTTCGGCCAGGTCGGGCCGCTCGCAGACGATGGCGGCCTTCCCACCGCCCCCGGGGACCTACCTCCTCGATGGCGGGGGCTCCGTCCTCGGTCACGGCGTAGTAGCTGTCTTTATCCATCCGTTACCCGAAGGTTTGCCCCGTCCGTACGGTCCCGTCTTGCTTGTAGACGAGCATCTGGCTGGGCCGCCGACTCCTCGCCAACCCCTTGGCGTTGGCCAAGGCTTCGCCCTCGGTCTTGTGCACGCTGGTGGATCGGCCCGCCCCCTCGGCCCGAACCTTCCACCCCCCGTCGTCGTGGGCGCTCACGCAGTAGGTCGTCCTCTTGCCTATCCTCCGCGCAGCCCGCCCCTCGGCTTCCAGGGTCTTGTCCCCCTGCATCCTACCGGCGGTCTCGGCCGCCCGTCCGGGTGCTTTGTCGGAGGCTTCCTCGGCGCCGCTGTGCTTCCTCGCGCCCATGCCGCTGCTCCTCCGCTCCCATCCCGGGTGCCTGTACGGCGCCAGACGCGCGGGCGGGCCGGGGTGTCGGGGAGGCCCCGAGGCCCCGGCCCGCCCGCTGGCGTGCGGCTACTTCAGGAGGTCTTTGACGGCGCCCTTCTTCTTCTTGAGGGTGCCCTTGTCCTGGTTGGCGCGTCCCTCCGACTTCAGGTCCTTGTTGCCGGTGAGCGAGCCCGTGGCCTCCTTGGCGCGGCCCTTGACCTTGTCCATAACTCCCTCTGTCTTGTCCCTGCTGCTCCTCTTGGACACTAATCCTTCCTTTCTTCGGTCGGCTTGCTTTCGTGGAGTTGGACACACGAGGAGGCCGGGGACGTTACACCCCGGCCCCGCGGCGAGGGTTCGAACCGAGGCCGCCGTCGGCCCCCGGCTCACTGCTCACGCCGGCCCGTTGGCGGCCACCCTCCACTAGCCGAGTTCTAGATAAGCTGAGAAAGCAACAGAAGCGCGACTAGCACCAAAATGATCACCACCAGTACGTAAACCAGGTTGTTCGGCATCACGGACCTATCCTCCCTTCTATAATCCCTGTATCGAGTTCGCGGCCGGGGTATGTTGAGAAACAACCACGGGCGCACCTTCTTGGAACCCCCTCGGGACGGGTTCTGGGGACATGCCTTCCGCGCACTCGTGCGAAAGACAAGGGGGCAACAACCCCCGTTCCCTCTTACGATCCCCGTGTGGGGGCTTCTTCTAGGTACCGCGCCGGGTGGTCTCGTCCTCCACGTCTATCTCCTCGCGCCTGACGTCCTCCTCCACCACCTCGGTGCCCTCCACCACGTCCTTGTGGATGCGTATCTCCTCCTTGACCACGGCCCTCTTGGAGGCCACCACCTCGGTTTCGGTCACCGGCACGACCACCTCTTCCTCGCCTATCTCCGCGCCCGCGGCCTCTCCGGAGACCGGGACCCGCTCCACGCGCACCTCCTCGCGCCTGACGGGCACCTCCATCCTCTCGCGGTCGGTGCGCACGCGCTTGCGCACCCTCACGGCGCCGGCCTCGCGCTCGCGGGTCCCGGCGACGAGCTCCTCCTCGCTCCTCTGCACCCTGATCTCGTCCTCGTCGGTGGCGCCGGCGGCACCGGAGGAGCCGGTCGTGCCCGTGCCTCGCCTCCCGGGCGTCCCTGCGCCGACGCTTCCCTCTGGTGGACCGCCGCGGTACGCGCCTTGGGCGTCACCTTGGGCACCGCCGGCGGTGCCCGTTGGGCGCCCCAACCCGTAGTGGAGGCGGACACGCTCCTCGAACTCGGGCGACATCTCCTCCTCCTCCGCGAGGGTCGGGGCCCGCTCGATCACGTCGCTCGACCGTGCGACCATCATGCGCCCCTGCCGATCGTCGACCGCGACGACCTCGGCCGGTACGGGCGCGGTCCCGGCGCCCAGGGGGCCCGTTTTGACCCCGACGTACTCGAGCTCGTCGTCCTCGCCGAGGAACAGGGCGTCCACCTTGCCAAGCTTCTTGCCGAGCCGGTCGTAGACCTCGTAGTTTGCGTAGCGCTCTTCGTAGACCAAGCCGCCTACCACCTCCTCCGTGTCGTCGGTTCCTTCTTCGTGAGACGTCCCGCTGTCCCGACCAACGCCGGTCGTCGCCGGCCCGGGCCCTTCGATCGCCCCCACCACGCTCTCGGAGGCCGGGCCGACGGCCCGGCCCGTCGCCCGGGTCGCTTCGGTCACGGGGCCGTCGGGTTTCTTCTGCGGCTGGCCCGGGGCTGCGCCGTAGTCGCTGCGGTCCCGGATGCGTCCATCCTTGGCGTGGAGCAGGAACTCGGCCCCGTCCTTGCGGGCGATCTCCCGCCCCGCCTTGGCCGCCTCGGCCTGGGTGGGGTGGACGGAGGAGGCCCGATCGTTGCCCTCGCGCACCACCGCCCAGCTGCCGTTGCGCGAAAGGACGTGCACCGGCGTCCCGGTTGCCACGTCCCTAACGTCCGGTGAGGTTGTCCGTGAGCCCACCCAAGCCCCCCTTGTCCTTGCGCCGCTGTCTGTCGCGTTCCTTTTCCGCCCCCTCGGCCTCGGCCTCCGCCTGCCTGGCCTTCTCCCTCTGCTTGGCCTCCTCCGCCGCTTCGGCCTTCGTTTGCTCCGCCCTGCCCTCGGCCTTCTCGGCCTCGTCGCCCACCATGGCGCCGTAGGCCTCCTTGGCTTTGCCCTTCGCCTTCTCCGACATGCAAGGCCTCCTCTCGTCCCCGTGGTTGCATTCTTGCGGTATTGGACGCATAGAAGGGTCCGGATCGTTACGCCCAGACAGGGGTTTCGGGTTTTTTGGGACGTCGGGAGGGTAATCCTTGCCGTGGCCATCCAACGTGGGAGGACAGAAAAGATAGGGCTGGGCAGTCCAGTGGGCCTCGGTAATCTCGATCTCGGGGGTTGCGCGGCTCCCCCACATGGCCCCTTTTTGGCGATTTTCGGATGGACTTACTAAGAAGGCCCCTCGGCGGGAACCTCGGAAAACACGGCCACGCCCCGGTCCGACGGGCCCGGGCGTAGGCGTGAGGTAGTGAGGCCGGGCCAGGCCCGAGAGAAGACGCGGGACGGACCCGAGGGGGGAGCGGACCCGTTCCCGATCTTCCGGGGCATCCCACGGATCCGGCGCGGCGGCCGAGGGGACAGTTTTCGGGCTAGTCCTCGGCTAGCCTCGAGGTACTAGACTCGCCCCGCCCACCGCGCCTGCGCCCCCCGGCGCGAAGCCCTGGGGACCTCCCTTCTGCGCCGTTCGGGGCGCGGGCCGCCAAAGATGTGCGACCTGGCAGATGCCCTCCCCCGCCCCTCGGTGTAAGTTCGCTTTACGCCCCCCAGAGTCGGGGGCCGACCCTACGCGAGCGCCCGCCAAGGGGAGGTCTTTTCGTGCGGCCCCACAAGCCCAACCCCAGGTCCCTAGCCCCCTCGACCGCCGCCGCGCTGGCCGCCGCCGCGCTGGCCGCCGCCGCGCTGCTGGTGGCGCTGGTGGCATCGGTCGCCGTCGGCCACCAGCGGATCGCGGGGGCCCAAGAAGAGACCGCCCAGCGATCGGGGCGGATCACGGTCGTGTGCGGCTGGAGGAAGTACGGGAAGATCGACCCCATAGTCTCCTACGGCAAGGAGAGCGCCCACGCCCACGAGCTGGCCGGCGGGAACGTGACGCCCTACTCCACCCGGGACAGGCTCCTCGCCAACGGCTCGACCTCCTGCACGGTGAACGGGGACCGCTCGGGCTACTGGGCGCCGGCCCTCAACGTCGGCGGCAAGAGGGTCAAGCCCGTCACCATCAACGCCTACTACGACGCCGCCCCGGGCGTCTCGGGCGAGGCCGTGCGCCAGTTCCCGCTGAACTGGGGGGTCCTCGCCGGCCACGCCCACTCGGGAGGGCCGCAGAAGGAGGTGATGTTCGGCTGCTCCAAGAACGCGACGGCCACCCTGACGCCGGAGCCCCGAGACTGCGCCCCCGACACGACGCCGACCATGCGGTTCGTGTTCCCCGACTGCTCGGACGGCCGGGCGAGGAGCGAGGACAACTACTCCCACGTCGCCTACTCCGAAGGGGGCGCCTGCCCCCAGGGCACCTACCCCGTGCTGAGGCTGACCGTCGCGGTCAAGTACCCGGCGGGCACGCCGAACTTTTCGCAGGCGAGGCTGTCCAGCGGGGAGACGCACACGGCCCACGCGGACATGCTGGACGGGTGGGTGAGGAAGAGCCTGACCGAGCTTGTGGGCGAGTGCGTCCGCGCCGGCAAGGTGTGCGGCATCGCCGAGACGGCGCGGATCGCCAACTCGGCCCAGTGACGGCGAAGCTGCCACCGGGGGCAAACCGAATCGTGTGATACCGTTCGATCCCCTCGGCGCGCGGTCGGGGAAGACGAGCTCCACGCCGGCCCGCTTGAGCTCGTCGACGAGCAGGGCCGGTGGAGAAGGGTTCGTTCGCAAGCTGAAGCTGCTCAAGCGCCAGGGCAACGGCCGGGCTGGGTTCGACCTGCTCAGGGCGAGGACGCTGGCCGTCCGAAGAGCGCTCGGACTGCGCCCCAGGAGGGGGGTGCACCGTTTCCCAAAAACGCGCCAGAAACCACGAAGTTTTTGGCGAGGTCTTCCCCTCCGACGGGATGCCGGCGCCGTTACGGGGTTATGCCCGTAACGGCGCCGGCCCCTGGCGCGCATCTTCCGGGAACCTCCCGGCTGTTCTCTACGGGAACGGGTTCGTTTTTACGACCGGACCGGTTCCCTGAATTGGCGGCGGTAGAGGTCGGCGTAGAGGCCGCCCAGGGCGAGCAGCTCGTCGTGCGTGCCGCGCTCGACGATGCGGCCGTCCCGGACGGCGAGGATCAGGTCGGCGTTCCGGATGGTGCTGAGGCGGTGCGCGATGACGACGCTCGTCCGGCCTTTCAGGAGCGTCGCGAGGGCGTTTTGTATGACCTTCTCGGTCCTGGTGTCGATGTTGCTCGTCGCCTCGTCCAGGATGAGGATGCGCGGGTCTGTCAGCACCGCCCTGGCGAACGAGAGCAACTGCCGCTGGCCCTGGCTCAACGACCCGCCGCCCTCGCCGAGGGGCGTGTCGTACCCGTCAGGCAGTTCCGAGATGAACCCGTGGGCGTCCACCGTCCCGGCGGCGGCTTCTATCTCCTCACGCGAGGCGCCCAGGCGACCGTAGCCGATGTTGTCCGCGATGGTGCCGGAGAACAGGAAGGACTCCTGCAACACGATCCCGATGTTCTCCCTAAGGTCTTTGCGGGCGTACTCCCGCACGTCCCGGCCGTCGATGCCGACCGCCCCTTCGGTCGCGTCGTAGAAGCGGGGAATGAGGCTTGCGATGGTCGTCTTGCCCGCGCCGGTGGGGCCGACGAGCGCCACGGTCTGGCCCGGCTCGATCTCGAAGTCCACGTCCCGGAGCACGGGCCGGCCCGGCTCGTAGGCGAAGGTGACGTGCCCGAAGGTCACGCGGCCCTCGATCCCCCCGACCTTCCGGGCGTCGGGCGGGTCGGGCGGTTCCGGCTCTTCGTCGAGGATGTTGTAGATGCGTTCGGCGCCGGCCAGGGCGGACTGGGCCTGGGTGTAGAACTGGGAGGCGAGCTGGACCGGTCGGAAGAACTGCTGCACGTAGATCAGGAACGCGGTAAGGACCCCGACCGAGATAGAGCCCGCGAAGACGAGGTAGCCCCCGTACCCGATCACCAGCGCCGTCGCGAGCGTGCTGAGAACGTCGATGGCCGGCGAGAAGGCCGACGTGATCGCCACGGCCTGCACGTTGGCGTCCCTGTTGGCCGCGTTGCGCTCCCGAAAGCGCGCGATGTTCCTCTCCGTCCGGTTGAAGGCCTGCGCCTCCCGCACGCCCACGATGTCCTCCTGCAACCCGGCCGATACGTCCCCGACCGTCTCGCGCGTCAGGCGGAAGGCCTGCCTCGCCCGTCGGGCGAAGAGGGCGGTCGTGAGGACCATGATGGGGATGATGGCGAAGCAGGCGAGCGCCAGGTTCCACTGCAAGACGAGCATCGCCACGAGGATGCCGACGAGGCTGAAGATGGAGCCGAGCAACTGCGTGAGCCCCTGGGAGAAGAGCTGGTTGAGGGTATCCACGTCGTTGGTGACGCGGCTCATCAGGTCGCCTATGGGCCGCCGGTCGAAGAAGCGCAGGGGCAGGTGCTGGAGCCTGTCGAAGATCCTGGCCCGCAGCGAAGCCAGCAGCCGTTGGGCGACGGAGCCGATGCCGAACACCTGCCCCCGCGAGGCGACCGTCCCGAGCGCGTACACCGCCAGGAGGAACATCATCGTGCGGGCGAGGCCCGCGGCGTCCCCCTGCAGGATGAACCGGTCGATGGCGCGCCCGATCAACCACGGCCCGCCCGCCTGCGCCACGGCCCCGAGCACCACGAGGACCATGACCCACGCGAACGTCCACCTGTAAGGCGAGAGCTCGGATAACAGACGCCTGGCGGTCGTGGCGCGGTCCGCGGCCTTCTCCTGCGGCGCCTCGGCGATGGACTGGATGCCCCTAATCCCGGGCCTCCCCTGAGGGCTTCATCTTGTGGACGAGCCAGTTCTTGCCGCCGGTGCGGAAGATGGCGTACCGGCCGTCGAGGCGATCTCCGCGTAAGCGCACCATCACCATCTCCTCCCCGAACTCTTCCGTCTCGTAGGTGCCGTTGTCCCAGATGCTCTTCCTTACGGCCCCCGGCACGCCCTCGACCGGCGTCCCGTCCACGAGATCCAGGTGCGAGAGGTCGTGGTCGTTGACGCGCACGGCGAGGCGGTTCTTCTTCGGGCTCTCCGGCATGCCCTTGGGGACGGCCCAGGAGACCAGGACGCCGTCCCGCTCGAGGCGCAGGTCGAAGTGGTGGCCCGTGGCGTAGTGCTCCTGGATCACGAACCGCGGCATACTAGCCGTCGCCCCCGGCGGCGGCTACCGGCTCGTCCACGATCTGGGAGCCGAGGATCTCGTTGTAGAGTTCGGAGGTGCTACGCAGCTCCTCGTGCGTGCCCATCGCGCCGACGGCGCCTTCGTCGAGGACCAGGATCAGGTCCGCGTCCCGCACCGTCGAGATCCTTTGCGCGATCACGAACACGGTCCGGTGCTTCTCGCGCATCAGCCTGTCCAGGGTCTCCTGGATCGCCGCCTCCGTCTCCGCGTCTACCGCCGAGGTGCTGTCGTCGAGGATGAGCAGGCGCGGGTCCACGAGCAAGGCCCTCGCGATCGCGATCCTCTGGCGTTGCCCGCCGGAGAGGCCCACGCCCCGCTCCCCGATCACGGTCTCGTACCCGTCGGAGAGTCCCCGGATAAAGCCGTCGGCCTGCGCGGCCCGCGCGGCGACCCGGACCTCCTCGTCCGTGGCGTCGGGCTTCCCGAAGGCGACGTTGTCGCGGACGGTGCCCGAGAAGAGCCGGGCCTCTTGCAGGACCATCCCGATCTGGGCCCGCAGGGAGGAGAGCGTCACGTCGCGCACGTCGTGGCCGTCGAGCCTGACCGCGCCGCCCGTGGCGTCGTAGAAGCGGGGCAACAGGTTGACGAGGGTGGACTTGCCGGAGCCCGTGGTGCCGAGTATCGCGACCGTGCTGCCCGGCTCGACCGCGAAGCTCACGCCGCGCAGGATCTCGCGCTCGCTCCCCGGGTAGCGGAACGAGACGTCGTCGAACTCGACCCTGCACCTGAGGAGCGGCAGGGGGGAGGCGTCCGGCTTGTCCACGACCTCCAGGGGCGCGTCCAGGATCTCGAAGACCCGCGCCGCCGACGCCCCCGCCCGCGAGATGTTCGCGGACAAGAACCCTATCGTGAGTATCGGGAAAAGCATGAAGCCGAGCAGGGTGTTGAAGGCGACGAGCTCCCCGATGGAGAGCCGGCCGCTTATGACCTGCCAGCCGCCGAACCAGACTATCGCCAGCGTCCCGAGGTTGGCGAGCAGGAAGACGAAAGGGAAGTTGTTGGCGAAGACCCGGACGGTCTGGAGGTTCCTGCCCAAAAGCTCGTCGTTCACGGCCTTGTAGCGGGCCGTCTCGTAGTCCTCGCGGGCGAAGGCCCGGATCACGCGCACCCCGGAGAGGTCCTCCTGCAGCACGGTGTTGAGCCTGCCGAGCGTCTGCTGGACCTGCCCGAAGAGCGGCCGGATGAGCCGCACGAAGCGGACGAGCAGCAGGGCTATCGCCGGGACCACGGCGAGCGCGACGAGCGCGAGCCGCCAGTCCAGGTAAAAGAGGAGGGCCGCAGCGCCGATTAGCATGACGACCGCGTTGGCGAGCTGGACGACGCCGGAGCCCGCGAAGGACCGGATCTGCTCCACGTCGTTGGTCAGCCTCTGGACGAGCTGGCCCGTCTGGACCCTGTCGTAGTAGCTGAACGAGAGCCGCTCCATCTGCCCGAAGAGCGCGTCGCGCAGATCGTAGGCGACCCCCTGCGAGGCCCTCTCCGCGAGATACCCCTGCAAGAACGTGAAGAGCCCGCGCGCCAGCGCCACCGCGGCGAGCCCCGCGACCACGTATGCGAGCACGTCCGCCCGCCGAGGGGCGATGCCCGTGTCGATGGCCCGGCCGACCAGCAGCGGGGCGACCAGGTTGGCCCCCGAGACGAGCATGAGCGCCAGCGCGGCCCCGATGCTGTCCCGCTTGTACGAGCGCAGGTAACCCAGAGCCCGCCTGAGCGGCCCGGGCCCCGCGTTTCGCTCCCCGTCTCGCTCCCCGTCTGCCAAGCGGTCCCCTACGCGCCCATCTGCGTGGTGTGTTGCGGCCTCACGTGGACGACCACGCGCTCGTCGCCGGGCTGGTGGAAGGGGTACTCGTCCTGGCCGAGGTACTTCTTCGCCATCGCGTTTATGAAGGCGTTCTCGGGGTCCTCCTCGATGCGGTCGACCTCGCCCCTGACCTCCAGGTAGCGGTACGGGTTCTCCGGGTCCACCAGCGAGAGCGCGACGCGCGAATCCCTGTTCATGTTGTGGTACTTCTGCCGGGTCTTCGTCTGGCTGAACGTTATGTTCTCGCCGTCCCAGCCGAACCAGACCGGGGTGTTGTGCGGCTCGCCGCGCGGGCCGATCGTCGCGACGTGTACCAGGGCCGTGCTCTCCAGCAGGTCGCGGTATCCCTCAGGGATCTCGACCCTTCCGTTCCCCGTCATGCGGTCTCCTCTCGCTTTTCCGATAAGAACTCCATGAGTTTAGTCCCCGATGGCCGGACGGGGCCACGGCGCGCGTTCACAAACGGCCGCTTTCGACGGCCTCCCGGACGCCGGGCGCTACCTCCCTGGCGAAAAGCTCCGCCTGGCGCACGTGGTCCCCGCCGGGCCAGTAGACGAACGAGTCCATGCCCCCCTCAAGCACCAAGCCGGTCAGCGTCTCGACCCACTTCCGGGCCGGGCCTTCGAGCGGGCCGTCGCCCTCCGGCCCGATATTCCCCGAGACGTTGTAGACGCGTTTTATCTCCGAAGGGTCGCGTCCCGCCCCGGCGGCCCCTTCGTCTATCCTCTCGTGCATGCCGGGCAGGCGTTCGGGCGGGGAGAAGCCGAGGGAGGGGACCCAGCCGTCGGCCCGGCGCCCGATCAGGCCGAGCATCCGCGGCCCGTACGCCCCCACCCAGATGCCGACGTCGTGCGCCGGAGGGGGCCCGGGGCGCATCCCCTTCAAGGAGTAGAACTCGCCGTCGAAGCGCAGGGACCGCCCCCGGCCCCAGACCAGCCGCATGACCTCTATCGCCTCCTCCGTGGACCTGACCGCCTCGCCGGGACCCCGGCGGGGTCCGCCCATGCCCACGACCGCGTCCCAGAACGCGCCCGCCCCGAGCCCGACCTCGACCCTCCCGCCGGAGATGACGTCAAGCGACGCGGCGGCCTTCGCCAGCATGGCCGGCGGCCTCAGGGGCAGGTTCGCGACGTCGGGGAAAAAGCGGACGTGTTCGGTGACGGGCACGAGGGTGGAGATGAGCGTCCAGGTGTCGAGGAAGCGCCGCTGGTAGGGGTGGTCCTGGATGCCGACGAGGTCGAGGCCGGACCTATCGGCGGCCTTCGCGACCCTCGCCGCGAAGTCCGGGGGATCGGCGAGCGGCTCGATGCTGACACCGAACTCGAGCGGCCTGCCGTAATCAGGCACCCTTGCCGCCCTTGCCGATGTTCCTCTTGAGGCCCGTCGCCGCGACCAGGGCGACCACGGCCGCCGCCGTCAGCAGCAGGAACGCGTCCGAGAAGGAGGCCGAGCTCGCGGCGAAGAGGGGGTTCAGCGCCCCCGCGTCCGCGCCCTGGCGGACGGCCAGGAAGGTGGCCCCGACCGCGGGCCCGAAGCCGCCGCCGAGAAAGAAGAGCATCTGGTAGATGCCGAGGCCCACCCCGCTCTCGTCGCGAGAGAGCGAGGCCGCCGCCGCGTTGGCTGTAGGGGAGTTGACCAGCGCGAAGCCCAGGCTCTGGCCGAGGATGCCTACCGCGACCGCCACGGCGGACGCCCCGGCGGCGAAAGCGGAGAGGGAGAACATGGAGGCCCCGAATACGACGAGCCCGATTCGCACGAGCGCCCTCGGACCGAACCTGTCGGAGAGCCTGCCCGCGACGGGGGAGAGGACCGCGACGACGACCGCCCCGGGTGCGAGCACCAGCCCGATCCCGGTCGCCGAGAGCCCGTTGACCTCGGAGAGCAACAGCGGGACCAGCACGTAGCTCCCCACGTTGGCGAACATCATAAAGAACCCCGTTACCGCCGCGGCCAGGAAAGCCCTGTTGCGGAAAAGATGCGGCGTGACGAACGGGTCCGAGGCCCCCCGGATGCGCCACGCGAAGAACGCGGCGAGAAGCCCGGCCGCGACGAAGCTGCCCCAGGAGACCGGGGACGAGAACCCCTCGACCTGCCCCTGCGTAACCCCGAAGAGCGCGAGCCCCGCCGATAAGGCCAGCGAGAGACCGCCCGGCACGTCGAAGTGCCGCACGGCGGCCAGGAAACCCGCCGGCTTCCCCGACCCACCGTCCGCGGTGCCGGGCAGGGCGTAGAGGGCGCCGGGTATGAGGAGCACGGCCAGAACGACCGTCAGAAAGAAGAGGGTGTGCCACCCGGCGATCCCGGTGACGACGCCGCCTAACACCGGGCCTATGGCCGCCCCGGCGCCGACGCTCGAAGAGAGCAGGCCCAGCGCCGTGCCCCGGCTCCCCTCGGGGAGCGCCTTGGCGACCGCGGCGAAGCCGAGCGCCGGGATGGCCGAAGCCCCCGCCGCCTGCAGGATGCGCCCGGCGACCAGCAGCGGCAGGCTCGGGGCCAGCGCGCAGGCGAGCGAGCCCGCCGCCAGGAGCAAGAGGCCGAGGGCGAAGGTGCGGCTGAGGCTGTAGAGGTCCGCGATGCGGCCGTAGAGCGGTATGCCGACGGCGAAGACCAGAAGGTACCCCGTGATCACCCAACCAGTCTGCCCCTGCGTCGCGCCATAGTCCCGGCGGATGTCAGGGACCACGACGTTCACGAAGGTCTGGTTTAGGACGGAGATCAGGATGGCCGTAACCACTACGACGAGGAGCAGGCGGGTGCTCCTCTGGCCCACCCGCTCCGCCGCTGTCAGCGCCCCCTCGGCGGGACTCAACCCGCTACCCCGGCGAGATCCACCGTCTCGTCCCGCGCCGCGAGCCGGCCGGCGAGGTCGACCACCAACTCTCCCAGGCTGTCCAGACGCCGGCCGTACAACTCGTCCGTGATGCCGCCGGAACGGTCGGCGCGCTGCCAGGCCTTCGGTATGGAGACCATGAGCGGCGCGACGACGCCGCGCAGGGCGTGGACGACGTGGACCATCGCGCCGGTCGCGTTTGCCCCGGCCTGCTCGCCTCCGGCGGTCGAGATCAGGCCGACCACCTTCCCGTCGAAGTATGGATAGTCCCCGCCGGAGAGGAACTGCGCAAAGTCCAGCGCGTTCTTCGTCACGCCCGCGAGCGTCCCGTGGTACGCGGCGGTGCTTATCAAGACGGCGTCGGCCCCGCGCAACTCCTCCACCAGGCGCCCCGCGCCGGGCCCGTACGCTTCGAGCGCCTTGCCCGGCTCGTACATCGGGAGATCGAGCTCCCGCAGGTCGAGCAACTCCGTCTCAGCACCCGCCCCCCCGGCGGCCGCGAGCGCCCGCCTCAGCGCACCGAGGCTCGCGGAGCCCTCCCTGAGCGTCCCGCCGACGCCCACCACCTTCAAACGTTCTTCTCTAAATGTCATGCTCGTCCCCTCACGGATACGATCTCTAAACGGCTAATTGCGATGCGTGCCTAGCCCGGCCCGTGCCTTCGTCAGCAACTTGCCGAGCTCGCGGCGCTCGTATGGGTCGAGCGCCGCGAACGTCCGCTCCTCGGCCCGCTCCCAGCGCCCCAACACCGGGTCTTCCAGGGCGCGTCCGCCATCCGTCAGGTACACCCGGAAGCTGCGGGCGTCGGCCGGGTCGGGGCGCCGCTCGACGAGGCCGCTGTCTTCCAGGCGCCGGAGCATCTTCGTCACGGTGGGAGGTTCCACGCCGAGCCTGCACGCGAGCTCCCCGCCGCGCAGGCCGTCGTTCTGCCAGAGCTCGATCAGGACCATATCCTGCCCGACGTGCAGCCCGACCTCCGCCAGCATCCCCCCGACGCTTCCCCTGTGCGCCTTGCAAACCTTCGCCAGCGCAAAACCGGTAGTCCTCTTTATCGGATGGATCTCCTCGACCTTCTCTCCGTTCATCCTCCTACCGACCGGGCATTCGGGCCGCGGGCCTCCGAGTCGATGCCCCGGCCGGCGATGCGCCCCGGGAAGATCCGGACGGACCCGACGGCGAGCCCCGGGTCCACCTCGCCGATGGCCTCCACGCCCCGCGCCCGCCACGGCGGCGCGTCGTCCACAACGAACGAGATCTCTTTCTCCGCGAAGCCGCTCAGGACCGCCCCGTCCCACTCCGCGCCGTCAACCTCTCGTAATTCCTCCTGAAAAGCTCCAACGCCCCGGCGACGTCTTCTTCGCCCCTGATCGGGTAGCTCACCCACCCGGTCTCGGGCAGGACGTGGTGCCGCCGGGCCTTGCCGGCCTCCACCAACTCCTCCCGAACCCTCACCGGGAAGGGCAGGTCCGCCAGCCGGTCGCCGTGCAGGTGCCCGATCTCGTGCCCGTTCACCCGGAACTCTCTCCCCCCGAACCGGTGCGCCCTCTCCTCGACCCCGGGCCACCCCACCACTTCGCCAACGATGATCTCACTAACTTTCGCCATCTCTGCCTCCCTCCGACTAGATTATTTAGCCGGCTAAATAAAAGGGTACTACCCGACGCCCGGCTGTCAAGCCGCGGCGGAACCCGTCCGCCGGCTCGACAAGATTATCCGGCGCTTCGGGCGTGGTGCCGACGGGCGAAAGGACGGTTCGGGGCCTGTACGTAAGGACAGGGCCGTTGTTGGGGTTGGAGCGTGCGGGGGTGGTTCGTGAACCGGCTTCGTGGGGTCAGGCAAGGAGGAGCAGCAGCGCGGAGACCGTTACCATCGAGACGGCGGTCGAGACCAGGACCGCGCCCGAGGCGCGGGTGACGTAGAGGTCGTACTGGCGGGCGACGATAAAGACGTTGGCGGCGACGGGAAGCGAGGCACCGAGGAGGGCCGCGGAGGTCCAGAGGGGGTCCACGTCGAAGATCACGGCCGCGGTCAGGAGGAGGGCGGCGGGGTGGACGAATAGTTTGAGGGCGGTCATGTAGCCGATCTCGGCGGCGCCCCCGGCGATGGAGCGGCCGGCCAGCGTGGCCCCGAGGGCGAACAGGGCGCAGGGGCCCGCCGCCCCGCCGAGCAGGTCCAGAAAGTTGTTCACGGGCGTGGGGGGCGCGAGGCCGGCGGCCGAGGCGGCGAGCCCGGCGAAGATCGAGACGATGAGCGGGTTCCTGGCCAGGGTCGGGAAGGTCGCGAGGATGGTGCGCAGGGGGCTCTCGCCTTGCCCCTTCTCCGATTCGATCAGCAGGATGCCCAAGGGGATGAGCAGCACGCCGTCCAGAGTCAGGCCCACGACCAGGGGGACCGCCGCCTCGCGGCCGAAGACGGCGATCGCGAGCGGGATGCCCATGTAGCCCGTGTTCGGGAGGACGGCGGCGAGGCCCTGGATCGCGGCCTCCCCGCGCCCCACGTCGAAGAGCATCCGCCCGCCCGCGACCGCGAGGCCGAAGACGGCGAGGCTCGCCAGCACGTAGGCCTCGATAAACGGCACGTTCAGCACCTCCGCGATGGGGGAGGAGGACATCAGGGAGAAGAGGAAGGCGGGCAGGGCGAAAAAGAAGACGAACGTGTTCACGCCGGCGGCGGCCGTCGCGGTGAGGAGGTTCAGGCGGCCGGCGGCGTAGCCGCAGAAGATCAGGGCAAAAAACGGCAGCGCGTTGTTCAGGATGGTTTGCATTGGAGAGGTTAGCTCTCAGCCATCAGCCATTGCCTTCCGAGGGTCCGCCGGCGGACGGAGGGTACGCTATCAGACCGGAGGGCCGGCCGCCGGGGGCCGGCGGCTCCTCATGGGCGCTCTTCGCGGCGCGGGGGGTCTCCGCGCAGGATCTTGACCACCGACCGGAGGCTGACGAGCGCCCAGACCCCTTCGAGCAAGATAAAGCCGAGTTGGAACTCCACCACGGCGACCACGGTCAGGACCGAGGAGCCCGCCAGGTTGGCGAGCTGGTAGGGGAGGTTGTCCAGCCTTACCTTGCCGAGCTGGTTCGCGGCGTAGGCGCCGAGTATGGCGAGCGCGCCCGCCACGGAGATCGCCTGCAGCAACGGACCCGCCCCCTACCCGTCCCCGGTCCGGGGTTCTGGCCCGCCGCGAAGGATCACGACAGCGCCCCACACGCTGATGAGCGTCCACGCCCCGTGGAGCAAGATAAACCCGAACTGGCCTTCTACCACGGCGACCGTTGTCAGGATAGATCCCCCGGCAAAGTTCGCCAGCGCGTAAGACAGGCGCCCCGGATGCACCCAACCGAACTGGTCCGCCGCGAACGCCGCGAGCACGGCGAGCGCCCCCACTATGGATACTACCTGCAACAAAGGAACCCCGAACACCTACGCGCCAACCCGAAAGCCCGCGCCTTCGACCCCGCCCAACGCCCGCCTCCGGCCTTCCAGGGAGGTGCACGAGAATGCCGTACCCCGCGACCCCATCCCGCCCGTGAAGCCCGGTTCCCCCCAGGCGAGACCGGACGCCAAACCGGCCCTCGCGGAGTGCTTCGTGGATCCTGTGCGTGTTTGCCCGTCCATCGGACGTGAGTATATCGGCGGACCGCAGTAATGGGGCTTCTTGACGCGGGATTGCCTCTCCGTTAGGCTCGCAATGGCAAAAGACAGCAAAGATGCATGGTGGTGGAAGGGAGAGGTCTTATTTCGCGGTCGCGGCTGCCGTCAGACGGAGGGTACCGGAGGTGGAGCCTGGTGTAGGCGGCGTTTTTCGTGGGGGTTCGTTGGGGTCGGATGGAGATGGAGGCACAAGGGATGGCAGGCGACTACATACTGGCGATAGACCAGGGGACCACTTCCAGCAGGGCGATAGTCTTCAACCACGACAGCGCGACGGTGGGGGAGGCCCAGCAGGAGTTTACCCAGCACTATCCGCAGCCCGGCTGGGTGGAGCACGACGCGGGCGAGATCTGGGACGTCACCCTCGGCGTGGTGCGGCGGGCGCTCGAGGACGCCGGGGTCTCGCCGGAGAGCATCGCGGGCATCGGCATCACCAACCAGCGCGAGACGGTGGTGATGTGGGACAAGGAGACCGGGGAGCCGGTCCACAACGCCATCGTCTGGCAGGACAGGCGGGGCGCCGCCTTCTGTGCCCGGCTCTCCGAGCAGGGCTACGACGAGATGGTCCGTGACAAGACCGGCCTTACCATCGACGCTTACTTCTCCGGCTCCAAGGTCCACTGGCTGCTAGAGAACGTAGACGGGCTCAAGGAGCGGGCCCAGAACGGGGAGATCTGCTTCGGCACCATCGACACGTGGCTGATCTACAAGCTCACCGGAGGCCGCGAGTACGTCACCGACTACACGAACGCCTCGCGCACCCTCATGTACAACATCTTCGACCTCCGGTGGGACGACGAGCTCCTGGAGATGCTCGGCGGCGTGCCGAAAAACATGCTGCCCGAGGTCAAGCCCTCCTCCTACGTCTACGGCAGCACCGACCAAGACGTCTTCGGGGCCGAGGTCCCGATAGCCGGCGTCGCCGGCGACCAGCAGGCCGCCCTCTTTGGCGAGGTCGCCTTCGAGAGGGGCCTCACCAAGAACACCTACGGCACGGGCTCCTTCGCCCTCATGAACACCGGGCCCGAGCCCATCAAGAGCAAGAACGCGCTCCTCACCACCATCTCCTGGGGCCTCGGCGACGAGCCCGTCGAGTACGCCCTCGAAGGCGCCATCTTCATCACGGGCGCGGCCGTGCAGTGGCTCCGGGACGGCCTCGGTATCATCCAGAACGCGGCCGAGACGGAGGAGTTGGCCGCGAGCCTGAACTCGAACGACGACGTGTACTTCGTGCCCGCGCTCGTGGGGCTCGGGGCGCCCCACTGGGACTCGTACGCCCGCGGGACGATCATCGGGCTCACGCGCGGCACGACGCGGGCCCACCTGGCGCGGGCGGCGCTTGAGAGCATGTGCTACCAGACCCGCGACGCCGTCGAGGCGATGAGGGAGGACTCGGGGACCGAGATCCCGACCTTCCGGGCCGACGGCGGGGCCGCCGCCAACCGCTGGATGATGCAGTTCCAGGCCGACATCCTCGGCGTCCCCGTCGAGGTGCCGGAGACGCTCGAGACGACGGCGCTTGGCGCCGCGTACCTCGCGGGCCTCGCGACCGGCTTCTGGCAGGACAAGGACGAGCTTGTCAGCCGCTGGAGGCTCAGGCGCCGCTACGAGCCGCAGATGGGCGAGGAGGAGCGCGAGCGGCTCTACGCGAGGTGGAAGGAGGCCCTGGCGCGGGCGAAGGATTGGGCGCAGGAAGCCGTCGAGTCCCCGCTGGCCTGAAGAGAGGGCCCGAAAGGAAAAACATGAAGAAGCTCATCAACGCCCCCGACCGGGTCGTCGAGGAGATGCTCCGGGGCATGGAGCTCGCCCACGGCGGCATGCTCCGCCTGCTGCCCGAGAGCGGCGTCCTCCTGCGGGCCGACGCCCCCGTTCGGGGGAAAGTGGCCCTCGTCTCCGGCGGCGGCTCCGGGCACGAGCCCGCCCACGGGGGCTACGTCGGGCCGGGGATGCTCGACGCGGCGTGCGCCGGCTCCGTCTTCACCAGCCCCACCCCGGATCAGATGCTGGAGGCGACCAAGGCCGTGGACGGGGGGGCCGGGGTCTTCTACGTCGTCAAGAACTACACGGGCGACGTGCTCAACTTCGAGATGGCCGGGGAGCTGGCCGAGGCCGAGGGCGTCCAGACCGATTACGTGGTGACAAACGACGACGTGGCGGTCGAGGACTCGACGTTCACCAGCGGCAGGCGCGGGATCTCGGGCACCATCTTCGTGCACAAGATCTGCGGCGCGGCCGCCGACGACGGCAAGGACCTAAGGGGGATCAAGGCGTTGGCGGAGAAGGTCAACGGCAACGTCCGCTCGATGGGGATGGCGCTAACGAGCTGTACCCCGCCCGAGAGCGGGGAGCCGATCTTCCAGATAGGCGACGACGAGATGGAGATCGGCATCGGCATCCACGGCGAACCCGGCACCGAACGCAAAAACATAGAACCGGCAGACGCCGTGGTGGACCAGATGCTCGACAAGATCCTCGGCGACTCCGTGGACTTCTCCGGTTCCGAGGTCGCGGTGATGGTAAACGGCATGGGCGGCACCCCGCTCATGGAGCTCTACATAGCCTACGCCCGGGTCGCAGACCGGCTTGGGGACGAGGGCGTGAGCGTGTGGCGGATGCCGTACGTCGGGGACTACATGACCTCGCTGGAGATGGCCGGCTTCTCCATCACGCTGCTCAAGCTCGACGAGGAGATGAAGGGCTACCTCGCGGCCCCGTGCGACGTCCCGGCCGGGAGGCCATTCTAGAAAAGGAGGACCGAATGCAGGCATATTTGGCCGAGTTCATCGGCACCATGCTGCTCATCATCTTCGGCGACGGGGTGGTCGCCGGGGTGCTGCTCAAGAACTCCAAGGCCGAGAACTCGGGCTGGATCGTCATAACCTTCGGCTGGGCGATGGGCGTCGCCATCGCCGTCTACTGCGTCGGCGCGATCAGCGGCGCCCACATAAACCCGGCCGTCACCATCGGCCTGGCCTTTTTCGCCGATTTCCCGTGGGCCGACGTGCCGGGCTACATCATCGCCCAGTTCCTCGGCGCCATCGTCGGCGGCGTCATAGTGTGGCTCGCCTACCTGCCCCACTGGCGCCCGACCGAAGACCCCGGGCTCAAGCTCGGCGTCTTCTGCACCGCGCCCGCGTACCGGGCCACGGGCCCGAACCTGATCACGGAGATCATCGGCACCGCCGTGCTTCTTTTCGGCGTGCTTGGCATCACCGCGAACGCCGGCGCCATCCCCGGCGACCTCTCCGCCGTTATCGGGACGGGGCTAAACCCGCTGCTCGTCGGCCTCCTCGTCCTCGGCATCGGGCTCTCGCTCGGCGGGCCGACGGGCTACGCGATCAACCCGGCGCGCGACCTCGGGCCGCGCATAGCCCACGCCATCCTCCCGATAGCCGGCAAGGGCTCCAACGACTGGGAGTACTCCTGGATCCCGGTCGTCGGCCCCATAATTGGCGGCATCGTCGGGGCCGGCCTGTTCGCGCTTCTCGGTTTCGGCGGGTAGAGAGATTTTTTCGGGAGGGGCGTCGTCTGCGCCCCTCCCTTGCGAGAGGGGGGTATCCCGGTGCGAGTACTTGACGCTTTCGATCTGACGGGCAAGGTCGCCGTCGTCACCGGCGGCAACACGGGCCTCGGGGAGGCGTTTGCCAAAGCCCTCTCCGAAGTGGGCGCTGGCGTCGCGGTCGCGGCCCGCACCCGCGACCGCTCCGAGACGGTGGCGCGGGAGATCTCCGCCTCCGGCGGCCAGGCGGTGGCCGTCGACCTCGACGTCACCGACCCGGAGAGCGTCGAGGCCATGGTCGGGACGGTGGGCGAACGCCTCGGGGCCATCGACGTTCTGGTGAACAACGCCGGCGTCTGCTACCACCGCCCGGCGGAGGAGGTGCCCCGCGAGGAGTGGTTGAACACCTTCGACGTCAACGTGCACGGGCTCTGGTATTGCGCGCAGGCGGTGGGCAGGCAGATGATCGAAAACGGCGGGGGCACGATCGTCAACATCGGCTCCATCTCCGCCATGATCGTCAACCGCCCCCAGTGGCAACCGGCGTACAACGCCTCCAAAGCCGCCGTCCACCAGCTCACGAAGTCGCTGGCGGCCGAGTGGGCGCCCCACGGCATCCGGGTCAACGCCCTCGCCCCGGGCTACGTCAAGACGGCGATGGCGCCCGTGGACGAGCCCCGGTTTCGCCGCCACTGGATCGAGGACGCCCCCATGCAGCGCTACGCCCTGCCCGAGGAGCTCGGCCCGAGCCTCGTCTACCTGGCGAGCGAGGCGTCGAGTTTTATGACAGGCTCCGTACTCGTCGTGGACGGCGGGTACACGTTGTGGTGAGGTAACTCAGAGGAGGGAAGATGGAGAACAACGGTTTTTCGCTGCGGGACAGGGTGGCCGTCGTCACCGGGGGCGGCCAGAGCCTGGGGCTGGAGATCTCGCGCGCCCTGAGTGGCGCCGGCGCCACCGTCGTCGTCGCCGAGGTCAACCCCGAGACTGGCGCCGACGCGGCCGAGGAGTTGGGGGGCACCTTCGTCCGCACGGACGTCACCGACCCTGCCTCCGTGCGCGAGATGGTCGCGGCCGTCCTGGGGGCGCACGGCCGCATCGACGTCCTCGTCAACAACGCAGGCGTCGTGCACAACATCCCCACTGAGGAGGTTCCCGACGAGGAGTGGCGCAAGGTCATGTCCGTGAACCTCGACGGCGTCTTCTACTGCTGCCGCGAGGTCGGCAAGGCGATGCTGGGCCGCGGCTCCGGCGCCATAGTCAACATCGCCTCGATGTCGGGCGTAGTCTCCAACCACCCCCAGCCCCAGGCCGCCTACAACGCCTCCAAGGCCGGCGTCATCACGCTTACGAAGTCGCTGGCGGGCGAGTGGGCCGGCCGCGGCGTCCGCGTCAACGCCGTCTCGCCGGGCTACATAAGGACGCCGCTCACGGAGCTCGGCATGTCGAAGCAAGAGTGGGCAGACGTCTGGCTCGCTTCGACCCCGATGGGCCGGCTCGCGGAGCCCGAGGAGATCGCCCCGGCCGTCCTCTACCTGGCCTCCGACGCCAGCAGCTACGCCACCGGGACAAACCTCATCGTCGACGGCGGGTACACCTCCTGGTAAGCGGCCGGGCCTAACGGGATCCCAGCGTCTCGTTGTTGCGGTAGCGTCGCCTTGCTTCGTCGTCCATGACACCGCCGGAGAGCGCCACGTAGAGGTACATGGCGAAGGCGATGAGCAGCCCGATGGTCAGCATGATCGCCAGAGGCACTAGCGTCAGCACCGACCACCCGACTTCGCCGCCGCCCACCGGGCCGAAGATCGACCCGACCAGCAAGTAGAGCGCGACGACGCCGGAGACCTTGCCGACCGTCGTCAGGGCCCACAGGACGGCCTCCCGGTGGTTCAGGAAGCGTCTCGGTTTGCCCGCCTCGTCGGTCTTGTAGATCCACCTACGCACCCGCCAACCCTCCCGCCCGAGGCCCTACCCGGGGCCCGCCCGACGGGAACATGCTGCCAAACGGGGACGCGCCGCGCACGGGACGGAAGTACCATTTTGTATGACCTTCGGCGGTTCAAGTCCTCGCGTTCGGCACCACCATCGGCTTGACGTCGGCGGGATCCTTGCGGCCGGCCTGGAGGGCCTCGGCGGCGTGGTCGAGGTCGAAGCGGCTCGTGACGAGGGCGTCGAGGTCGACCTTGCCGGTGGCGGCGAGTTCTATGGCGGCCGGGTAGGTGTTGGCGTAGCGGAACGTTCCCGTCACCCAGATCTCGCGCGTCTGCACGAACGCGAGCGGCACGCTCGTCTCCTCGTTGGGTCCCATCCCGACCACCACGGCGGTGCCCGCCGGCCGGACCGAGCGGATGCCATCGTTCAGGGCGCTCGGGTTGCCGGAGCACTCTATAAGAGAGTCCGCCTCGACCCCCGCCCCGTCCAGCGGCTCCTCGGCGACGTTCATCGTCCTCGTCGCGCCCATTCTCTCGGCCATCCGAAGCCGCTCCGGGGAGACGTCCGTCACGGTCACCTGCGTCGCGCCTTCCGCGAGGGCTACCTGGAGGGAGACCAGCCCGATGGGGCCGGCGCCGGTGACGAGCACGTGGTCCCCGGCCTTCGTGGCCGCCTTCCGGTTGGCCCAGATGCCCACCGAGAGCGGCTCCATGAGGGCGCCGGCGTCGTCTGAGAGGCTATCCGGCAGGGAGAAGGCGAAGTCCTCGTGGATGGTGACGTAGTTGGCGAACGCCCCGTCTATCGGCGGCGTGGCGAAGAAGCTGACGTTGGGGCAGAGGTTGTAGCGCCCTGCGCGGCACTCCCGGCAGGTCCCGTCCGGGATGCCCGGCTCGAGCGTCACCCGGTCCCCGACCGCGTGCCTGGTTGCCTCGTTGCCGAGGGCGACGACCTTGCCCATCGACTCGTGGCCCAGGATCATCGGCTCTTCCACGATAAAGGAGCCGATGCGGCCCTCCTCGTAGTAGTGGACGTCCGAGCCGCAGACGCCGACGGACCGGATCTCGACGAGGACCTCCCGCGGTCCCGGCTCCGGCACGGCCCGCTCCTCCACCCGCACGTCGTGGGTGCCGTACATGATAGCCGCCCTGTTGTTCATCCCGCCTCCTTTTCGATAAACCTCTGTTGTCTCGCGCCCGTCCCTGTGGCCTACTCGCCCGTCACGGCGCCGAGCGTCAGGCCCTTGACCAGGTAGCGCCGGACGGCGAGGCCGACGATTACCATGGGCAGCACGACTATGGTGCCTATCGCCATGAGTTGCCCCCAGTTGATGCCGGTCTGGGTGATGAGCTGCGAGGCCGCCACGGGGAGCGTCTGGCTGCCCGGCCCCGCGAAGCTCTGGGCGAAGGCGTAGTCGTTCCAGGAGAAGACGAGGCACAGGATTCCGGTGGTCACGATGCCCGGGGCCGTGAGCGGCAGCGCCACGCGCCAGAACGCCCCGAACCGCGACGCCCCGTCCACCATCGCCGCCTCTTCCAGGGCGACCGGCAGGTCGGCGAAAAAGGCGTTCATGATCCAGATGGCGAACGGCAGGTTGAACGTCAGGTAGGCGATGATGAGACCGGGCGTGGTGTTGAGCAGATCCAGCGCCCGGAAAACCGCGTACAGGGGCAGGATGACCGCGGCGATGGGCGCCATGCGGGTCGAGATGATCCACATGGAGACGTGGTGCTTGCCCCGAAAGCGGCTCCTGGCGAGCCCGTACCCGGCCAGGCATCCGAGCACGACCGCGATCAGGGTCGAGGCGCCGGCCGCGATGAGGCTGTTCTTTATGTACCCGCCGAGCGCGTTCCCGCCGGTGAAGAGCCCGATGTAGTGCTCGAACGTCGGCGCGAACAGCAGCCGCGGGGTCGAAGAGACCAGGTCGTCCGGGCTCTTGAACGACGAGAGCACCATCCACACCAGCGGCACCAGCGTCCACAGAAGCACGAGCGCGACCACGCCGTACAGGGCGACCTGCCTGGCGCCCCTCATCGCGCGCGCTCCTGACCCCTGAGGATGCGCATAAAGAGGTTCGCCACCAGGATGGAGAAGGCCAGCATCCCGAGGCCTATCGCCGCCGCGTAGCCCAGCTCCTGGAATCGGAAGGCGGTCTCGTAGAGCCGGATCGGGATGACCTTCGTCGCGTCGGCCGGCCCCCCGTTCGTGGTGACCGAGATGATGTCGTAGTAGCGGATGGCGTCCATCGAGCGGATCAGCAGGGCCACCACGACGACCCCCGAGATGAGCGGCGCCACCATGTGCCGCAGCCGCTGGAAGTAGTTGGCCCCGTCGACCTTGGCGGCCTCGAGCACCGTCTGGGGCATCGAGGAGAGGCCGGCGAGCACGATCAGGGTGATGAGAGGCGTCCACTCCCACACGTCCATGAGGATCACCGCCATCAGCGCCGAGGTCTTGCTGCCCAGGATCTCCCAGGTTATGAGGCCGGTGCTCTCGAGAAACCACGCGTAGAGGCCGTAGGTCGAGTCGACAAGAAACCTACCCAAAAGGCCGACTATGACCGGGGCCACGAACATCGGCAGAAGCAGCATCGAGAGGACGAGGTTCTTGCCCCAGACGAGCTCGTGCACCAGCAGGGCTATGCCGATGCCGAGCACCATCTCCAGGCCCACCGTCGCGATAAAGTAGACGCCGCTCGTGATCCAGCTGTTGCGCACGTTCGGGTCGGTGAACATCTCGACCCAGTTCTCAAGCCCGACCCACTCGAAATCGACCCCCCCAATGAGGGAGACCTCGTTGAAGCTCATGTAGATGATGTAGAAGAACGGGAACAGCGAGATCGCGGCGAGCAAGAGCAGGGCCGGCAGCAGCATCCGCGCCTCGAAGGACGGCACCAGCCGCCGTGCCCCGCCTTTGCCGCCGCCCGGGTTGGCGGTGCTCACCGCGCTAGGCCCCGTTTGCCCGGTCGAAACCCTCCTTGGCGGCCCGCATCGCCTGCTCGGGCCCCTTGTCCCCGGCGAGCATCTTGGAGAGCTCGGTGAAGATCACGGTGTTGCACTCGTTCCACTTCTCGATCTTGGGCCGCAGGCCGATGTTCTCGGGCTTCCACGCCTCGGAGACGGCGTCGTAGGTGAGCATGTTCGGCAGGTCCGTCGGGGGCTTGGTCGCGTTCTTGACCTCCGGCTGCTCGTAGACGGACTGCCGGGTCGGCGTGCCGCCGCCGACGTTGCTCTTGAGCCCGGAGAGCTGGGTCTCGGGCGAGGTCGCCCACACCAGGAAGAGCCACGCCGCGCGCTGCTCGTCCTCGTTGAGCTCCCCGTTTATGCCGAGCCCCGTGCCGCCCCACATGCTGGCGCTGCGCGTGGGCCCGCCGGGCAGCCGCGTGTACCCGACCTTGCCGCCGAGATTGGAATCTTCGATGCCGGCGGCGAACTCGTGCCAGTTGGGGGCCATCGCGATGTTCCCCGCCCGGAAGGCCTCGTCGAGCGCCGTCCAGTCCCAGCTCGTGCTGCCGGGGTGCGAGATGCCGACGAGCTTCTGGTAGAAGGTCGCCGCCTCTACCGCCCCGTCCTGATCGAGCAAGGACGCGCCGGGGTCCTCCGTGCCGATCTTCCCGACCTGCTCCCCGTTCTCGAAGTAGTCGCCGCCATAGGACCACATGATGTTCGAGAAGTCGCACATGAGCGAGTCGTACTGCTTGGACTGGTGCCCCGAGCCGTACTCGACCTCGCTCGCGTTCTTGTTGAACCAGTTGGCGATCTCGTAGTACTGGTCCCACGTGATCTTGTCGGACGGCATCGGGTCGAAGCCGAGGTCCTGGCTCATCTTGTCGCCGTACTTCTCGAAGAGGTCCTTGCGGTACATCCACACCATAGTCGGGCAGTCGTACGGGAGCGCGTAGAGCGCCTCTTCGTCCTCGAACCGACCCGCCGCCGCCAACTGCGTCGGGATGAAGTCCCCGAACCCCTTCTTTACCGAGGGCAGGCTATCGTCCCCCTCGAAGTCGTTGAGGTCGGCGAACGCCGCCGAGAAGGGGGCCAGCACCTGGTACGGGTCGGCGTAAATGACGTGTATGGACGGGTCCCCCGAAGAGACGTCGAGGCTGACCTTCTGCACGAGCGCGCCGAGCTCGAGCTGGTTGATCTTGACGTCTATCCCCGTGAGGTCCTTGAACGGCTTCAAGTTGGCCGCTATCGCCGAGGTCGGCGCCGTGTTCTCGGAGATGAAGTTGAGCGTCATCCCGCTGTACTGCTTCCAACCCTCGCCGCCGCCCTGCGAGCTCTGCTCCCCACAACCCGCGAGCCCGAGAAGCGAAGCCCCCGCGAGCCCCGCACCGGACATCTTCAAAAAGTCCCGCCTGCTCAAGCCGCCGGGAACCCCCATCGCCCCCGCCGCCGACGCTCTTCTTCTCATAGATGCCTCCTCCTTCTGGCCCCTGGCTAAGATCGGCGCGACCGGCCGAGGGCCGCCGCACGTCTCGCTCCCAGAACCGCTCATCCCGATCCCGTTCCTGACACCCTTATCCCACGGGCGCACCTTAGCCTTGCCCCGGATCGCTGTCAAGTGTGAACGAACGGAACGTATGTGCCGGCGTCCGGCGGCAGAGCGGCGCCGGGGGGCGGATTGAGCGGTGGCGCGTTACGCGATGCTACACTGGTGCACAAAAAACCGGGGGCCGGGCTCCGACGGCCGGGCGCCCGGTATCCGGGGAGGAAGAGGATTTGCAGCAGCGTCGCCAGGCTACCCTGACGGAAGACGATTTGCTGGCGTTGGCCGAGGTAGCGCAGCTCTACTACGCGGAGGATTTTACGCAGGCGCAGATCGCCCGTCGCGTCGGGGGGTCGCGGTCCAACGTCTCGCGGATGCTGAAGGAGGCCCGGGCCCGGGGGCTAGTGGAGATAAGGATCCGTTCGCCGCTGGGTACGGTCCCCGAGCTCCAGGAGGCCTTGAGGGAGCGGATGGGGCTTGGGGAGTGCCTGGTCCTCGCCATCTCCGATCGGGGGCCGCAGGCCTCGGAGCCGGACGGCGTGGCCCGCAAGATCGGCGCGTTGGCCGCGCGTTACATGCAGGAGAACGTCGCCGACGGCAGCGTGGTCGGGGTGGGTTGGAGCAGCACCGTCTACCACCACGTCGTAAGCAGCGGGTACCTGCGGGAGAAGCGCGGCGTCGCCGTGGCCCAGCTGATGGGCAGCGTGGGCGATTCCATCCCCGAGCTCAACGGGATGCACATAACCGCGCGCCTGGCCGCCGCGTTGGGCGCCAACGCGCACTACCTGCACGCGCCGATGCTCGTTTCGGACGCCTCGGTGCGGGACGCGTTGATGCGAGATCAGGGCGTCAGGAGGACCCTCGGGGTGGCGCGCCGCGCCGACGTCACGGTGGTCGGCGTGGGGGCCGTGGACCGCGAATCCGGGCAGTACCGCACGGGCTACCTCAACGACGCGGACCTCGAGTACATCAGGGGGCGGGGTGCCGTCGGCGAGGTCTGCGGCTCCTACTTCTTGTGTGACGGCTCCCCCTGCCAGGTCGAGATGAACCAGCGCACCGTGGCCCTCGACTTCGAGAGCCTGGCCGGGGTGCCGACCAGGATCGGCGTGAGCTGGGGCGTCAAGAAGGCCTTGGCGAACGTCAGCGTGGTCCGGTCCGGCGCGGTCAACGTCATGATCACGGACGAGGACACGGCCAGGGAGATGCTGCGCCTGGTGGACGACGAGGCGGCGGGGCCCGCAGCGGACCGCCCGGCGTAGGACCGCATCCGGCCGTGGCATGGGCGCCGTGAACACCGGGATACCGCCTAGCCGATGACGCCCTGCCTTCTTGGTATAGACGTGGGCCTGTCGGTCACCAAGGCCGTGGTGTGCGATCTGGAGGGGCGGGAGCTTGGGGTAGGCGAGGGCCGAAGCCCCTACGACACCCCGCGTCCCCGGTGGGTCGAGCGCGACATGCTCGGGATCTGGGAAGACTGCGTGAGCGCCATAAGGGGGGCACTGGAGGCCTCCGGCGTCTCGGGCGCGGACGTTTTGGCGGTCGGGGTGGCGGGCCACGGCGACGGGCTTTATCTCGTGGACGGGAACGGGGACCCCGTCCGCCCGGCGATACTCTCCCTCGACAGCAGGGCGCACGAGGTCGTGGAGCGTTGGAGGGGGTCCGGCCTCCTCGGGGAGGCCCTGGCGCTCACCGGCCAGCACCCCTTCGCCGCGTCGCCGGCGGCCCTGATCTCCTGGATGCAAGAGCACGAGCCGGAGAACCTGGGGCGCTCCCGCTGGGCGCTCTTTTGCAAAGACTGGATCAAACTGAAGCTCACCGGGGAGGTCTCGACGGACCCCACGGAGGCGAGCGCCTCCTTTACCGACGTGAACACGCAAGACTACTCAGACGCCGCGTTCCGGCTCTACGGCCTGGGCGGCTTTTGGGAGAAGACGCCCCCCATCGTCGGTTGCGCAGAGGTGGCCGGGGAGGTCACGCGTCGGGCCGCCGGGGCCACCGGACTCGTCCCCGGAACGCCCGTCGTCTCCGGCGCGCACGACGTGGACGGCAGCGCTCTTGGCGTGGGTAGCCTGCGCCCGGGCCAGTTGTGCGTCGTGTCGGGCACGTGGAGCATCAACGAGGTGGTCGCCGCCGCGCCGGCCGTGGACCCGCGCTGGCAGTGCCGCAACTTTGTCGAGCCGGGCCTGTGGATGCACATGGCGACCTCCCCGGCTTCGGCCACCAACCTCGACTGGTTTGTCCGGCGGTTGTGCGTTCCCGAGGCGGACGAGGCCGACCGTCTGGGGAGATCCCCCTTCGAGTTCGCCGGCGCGGAGGTCGAGACGGTGCTCGAAGAGAAGGCCGGGGTCATCTACCATCCCTTTCTCTACGGCCAGCCGCAGAGGAGCGACGCGTCCGCCGGTTTCTTCGGGTTGCGCGGCTGGCACACGCGCGCGCACCTGCTGAGGGCCCTGTTCGAGGGGGTCGTCTTCAACCACAGGGCGCACGTGGACGCGCTCCGCTCCACCTTTCCCGTCTCCGAGGTCCGGCTTACCGGCGGCGGGATAAAGAGCGATCTCTGGTTGCAGATGTTCGCGGACGCGCTCGGCATGCCGGTAAACCTGGCGAACACCCAGGAGTCCGGGGCCAGGGGGGTCGCCCTCTGCGCCGGGGTCGGGGTCGGGGCCTACGGTTCCGTGGGCGAGGCGGTAGAGAGGGCCGTCCGTATCGTCCGGTCCTACGAGCCCGACCCCGTCCGGCACGACAGCCTCTCCGAGACCTACCGCACCTATACCGCCCTGATCGAAGCCCTCGCCCCGCTGTGGCCGAGCCTCGAGTAACGGCAGGGCCCGTGGAAAGGACCTCCCCTATCGAAACAGCGATCCGTGCGCCGGGGGCTTACCCGTTTGGCAGAACCTGGGTTTTCAGGCCCTCGCCGCGGCGGACCATGTCGAGGGCGGCGGGGTACTCGTCCAGGGGCATCGTCTCGGTCAGGAGGGCGTCGGCGTCGAAGGCGCCGCTGGCTATGAGGTCCACGGCGGGGGCGTAGCTGTGCAGGATGGCCATGGAGCCCACGACCGTGATCTCGTCGTTGTAGATCCTGAACGGCGAGAGCGAGACGCGGGCCTCGGCGGGCGCGACGCCGAAGACGAGCAGCTTGCCGCCGCGCTTGACCATGTCGAAGGCGGTCTCGATGACCCGCGGCACGCCGGTGGCGTCTATCACGCAATCGAAGCCGAGGTCCTCCTCCTCGCGCAGCCCGGTCATGTCCGTCGTCGTGGAGGTGGCGCCCAGACGTTTCGCGCGGGCCAGGCGCTCCTCGCTCAGGTCGGCGACGGCGACCTTGGAGGCGTTCCCGCGCAGCGCGAGCTGGAGCAGCATCAGGCCCATCGTGCCGGCGCCCACGATCAGGAAGCTGTCGCCCATCCTGGGGGAGAGCACGTGCATCCCGTGCACGGCGCACGAGAGCGGCTCGATGAGCGCCGCTTGCCGGTGGGAGACGGTCTCCGGCACCGTGTAGGCGTTTGCCGCGGGCACGGCGACGTACTCGGCGAAGCCCCCCGAGACCGTGTCCCCGATGGCGTTCCAGTTCTCGCAGAGGTTTCCCTTGCCCACGCGGCAGAACCGGCAGTGCCCGCAGTAGAGCGATGGGTCGACCGCCACCCGTTGCCCCTCCGCCAATCCCGAGACGTCCGGGCCGAGCGCGACGACCTCGCCGGCGAGCTCGTGGCCAGGGACGATCGGGTAGGGTGTCGGCGGGAACTCGCCGTCCGCGATGTGCAGGTCCGTGCCGCAGATGCCGCAGGCCCCGACCCGCACCACGATCTCGCCGCGTCCCGGCGTGGGGTCGTCGACGGTGCCGACCCGGACGTCGCCGGGCTTCTCTATTATCGCCGCTTTCATGGGTTCTCCTTCTCTACTTGACCGCGCCGGTGGTCAGGCCGCGCACCAGTTGCTTCTGGGTGAGCCAGCCGACGATGACCGGCACCAGGATCGCGAGGGTCGTGAACGCCGAGAGCTGCGCCCAGAACTGGCCGCGCGAGGTCTGCTGGGCGGCCACGGCCACCGAGAGCGGCTGCCACTCTATCGCCGTGAACGAGACGCTAAAGAGGAACTCGTTCCAGGAGAAGATCACGCACAGCATAGCGGTCGAGGCTATGCCGGCCCGTGTGAGCGGTATGACTATGCGCCAGAGCATCTGGAAGAGGTTCACCCCGTCCACCTGCGCCGCCTCCATGATGCCCCTTGGCAGGTCCTTCATGAACTGGTACATCATCCACACCACTATCGGCGTGTTCATGCCCGTGAAGACGATGATGAGCGCCCAGGGCGTGTCGAGCAGGCGCAGGGAACGGAAGATCACGAACAACGGCGTCAGGACCGCGGCCAGCGGCAGCGCCTTGGTGGTGATGAACCAGAACACGATGCTCTCGTTGCGCGGGCTGTAAAAGTAGCTCAGGGCGAAGGCCGCCGGGACGCCGAGCAGCAGGCATATAAGCGTCGAGGTGCCGACGATGAACAGCGAGTTGAAGAACGGCCCCCAGAAGCTCTGCAACGCGGAGGCGTACTGCTCCAGGGTCGGGGTGAAGAAGATCTGGGGCGGCAGCGTGTAGGCGGCCGAGTCCGTCTTGAAGCCGGTGAGGATCAGCCAGAAGATAGGCCCGAAGATCACGACCACGGCCAGGTACAGCACCGCGTTCTGCAGGTAATGCACCCACGGGGTCGGTCGGCTACCCCTCTTCGACGAGGCCGGTACGCTGCTCACGCTACGCTTCCTCCTTCACTACGGCGTTCATCGTCCTCAGCAGCCCCGTCAGTATGACGAGGGTCAGGACCAGCGTGACTACCCCTATCGCGGAGGCCGCGCCCACCTGCCAGCCGACGAGGCCGGTCTGGAACGTCAGGTACTGCAGGTTCATCGAGCTGGTCCCCGGACCGCCCGCCGTGCCCACGTAGATCTCGCCGAACACCTGCAAGATAAAGATGCTTCCTAGCAGGATGACCATCCGGTAGTAGGGGAGCAGGTGCGGCAGCTCCACGTACCGGAAGACGTCAAACCGGTTGCACCCGTCGAGCTGGGCCGCCTCCTTCTCCTCCTCCGCGATGGCGGAGAGCCCGGCGAGCAGCACCAGCATGAACAGCGGCTCCCACTGCCAGGCGACCATGGTGGCGACCATGATCAGGGGTATCTGGGCCATCGGGTTGAAGCCCTCGATCCCGAACAGGCCCACGAACCAGGTGACCAGCCCGAAGTTGGGGCTGAACAGCTCGTTTTTCCAGATAAGGCCCGTCACGGTCGGCATGATGAAGAACGGCGTGACCAGCAGTGTCTGGACGAGGCCCTTGGCGAAGAATTTCCGGTTCAGGAGCAGCGCCAGCCCGAGGCCGACGAGGCAGCAGATCACGAGCGCCATCGCCGCGAGGGCTATCGTCTGCAGCATGATGGTCCCGAACTCGGCGGTGAAGATCTCCCGTCCGTAGTTGCTCAAGCCCACGAACGTCCGCCCGAGGTCGGGCCGGATGATGTTCCACGACTGCAGGCTCAAGTATATGGTAAGCAGAAACGGTATCTGCGTGATAAGGATGACCACGATCAGGGCGGGGTAGAGCAGGGAACGCCGCTGCGCCTCAGGCGAGGCGGGCGCCTTGCGCGTCCCCGCCCCTGTGCCTGAGGCGGCCCTCTTCGTACCCGACATGTTCTCGCTGACTGCCACCTGGATGAACCTCCCTACCCTCGTCGCGTTCGCCGGCCGTTAACCCTTCAGGTACTGCCCCTGGCGGGCCACGTCCAGCGCCTGCTGTTGCGCCTGCTGGGTCATCTCGTCCACGCTCATGTCGCCGGCGAGCACGCTCGCCAGGCTCCTGCCGACCTCGTCGCCGAGCTGCTGAAACTCCGGTATGCCCACGTACTGGATACCGGTGTACGGCACGGGGTCCACCGTCGGCTGCTCGGGACGGGCCGTCTCGATGGACTCGATCTCGATGTCCGACCACGGGTTGTCCCGGTACTTCGTGTCCTCGTAGGTGGACCGGCGCGTGCCGGGCGGCACCCTTACCCAGCCGAACTCCTCGCCCACTAGGTTGATGTACTCCTTGCTCGTCGCCCACTTGAGGAACTCGAAGGCCGCCTCCTGGTTGCGGCTGGCCGACTCGATCCCAAGCGCCCACGACCAGAGCCAGTGCGCGCCGCGCTCGGTCGTCCCCGTCGGCCCGTAGGCGAAGGCGACGTCTTTGGCTATCTCGGAGGTCTCCGGGTCGCTCAGGTAGCCGGCCGTCGAGGTCGCGTCGTACCACATGGCGCCGTCGCCGGAGGCGAACAGGTTCTGGCACTCGGGGAAGTTGTCCGAGGTCGCGCCGGGCTGGCCGTATTTCGTCACCAGCTCCGAGTAGACCCTGACGGCCTCTTTGACCTCCGGGGTCTCAAGCTGCGGCTCCCAGTCCTCGTTGAACCAGCGCCCGCCGAAGGTGTTGATGAACGTCCCGAAGGGCGCCATGTTGGCACCCCAGCCGGGCAGGCCCCGCAGGACCATCCCGTTCACGCCCGCGTCGGGGTCGTGCACCTTCCCCGCGAAGCCGGAGATCTCCTCCCACGTCGGGCGGTCGGGCATCTGGAGGTTGGCCTTCTCGAAGAGGTCCTTGCGGTAGAAGAGCATCGAGCTCTCGGCGTAGAACGGGAGCGCGAAGAGCTGGCCGTTGTTGGAGAGGACGGTGCGGATGGGCGCGAGCAGGTCCTCTAGGTCGTACTCCTCGCGCTCCGCCCGGCCCATCTTCTCGAAGAACGGGTCGAGCGGGACCGTCCACTGGTAGCGGCCCCAGAACGGCGTGTCGTAGCTGCCGATGGTGACGATGTCGAAGTTGCCGGCGTTCATCGCCACGTCCTGCGTTACCCTCTGGCGAAGGTCGTTCTCGGGCAAAAACAGGAACCTGACCTCGATGCCCGTCTTGCCGGTGAAGTCCCCGACGAGGCTCTCCATGTCCTCCATCTGCGAGTTGCTGACCGTCGCCACCGTCAACGTCGTCCCCGCGAATTTCCCCCCTGAGGCCGGCCCGGACCCGCCGCAGGCTGCCGTCCCGAGCAGCGCGGCGCCCGCAACCCCGGCCCCGCCCATCCTCAAAAAGTCTTTCCTTGACAGCAGATTCGAGTAGCCCATCGCCAACCCACCCCTCATCGCCCCGCCACGGCCTTCTTGGCCCGATCCGAGCACCAATAGCTTCTTCCCCTAGGACCGCATGCTACGTCCGCGAACGTATTGTGTCAATGAGCCTTTGTTGCACACCTGTGCAAGACCCCTCCAGCGGGGGCCCGCGACGATTCGCGCGTTGCCCCGGAGATGGACGGGCGCCCACCCGCGTCTCCGCGGGATACAAGAAAACACCGGGGGGAGGTTCGACCCCCCGGACGCCGTGCCGGCGTGGCCCCGACGGCCGGGCGGTTGTACCCTTAGCAGAATCTTCAATCGGGCTAGAGAGGACGGGTTTTGGACAACGTTGAGGCCACGACGAAGGTCATCGAGCGGATGGCCGCCGCGATGGAGGAGAACCGCAAGTACCTGACGAAACTGGACTCGGAGATAGGGGACGGCGACCACGGCAACAACATGCGCCGCGGTTTCGCCGCCGCCCTGGAACGCCTGGGAGATACCCGTCCTTCTTCACCCGCCGACGTGCTCAAGGCCGTCGCCATGGCCCTCATAGGTAAGGTCGGCGGCGCGGCCGGCCCCCTCTACGGAACCGCCTTCCTGCGCGCCTCGACCGCCCTCTCGAACGCCGACGTCGGGCCCCAAGACGCGGCCGGGGCGCTCGAGGCGGCGCTCGGCGGCGTAAAGCAGCGCGGCAAGGCCGAGGTGGGGGACAAGACGATCCTCGACGCCCTCACCCCGGCCGTCGAGGCCGCGAAGGAGGCGGCGACCGCCGACGGCGCGACCGTAGCGGCGGTCTTCCGGGCCGCGGCGGAGGCGGCGGAGAAGGGCGCCGAGTCCACGGTCCCGCTCACGGCGAGGAAGGGGCGGGCGAGCTACCTCGGCGCCAGGGCCGAGGGGCACAGGGACCCGGGGGCGACCTCGACGCACCTCCTGCTCGACGCCGCCGCCCGCGCGCTCGAGGGCGCCGGGTAGTGGTCGGCCTCGTGCTCGTCTCGCACAGTCCCAAAATAGCCGAAGGCACGGCCGACCTCGTGCGCCAGATGGCCGGCGAGGTCGAGGTCGCCCCCGTCGGGGGCGACTCCGAGGGCGGCTTCGGCACGGACCCGGAGAGGATCGAGGCCGCCATAAAGGCCATGGGCGCCGATGAGGTGCTCTTGTTTATGGACCTCGGCAGCGCCGTGCTCTCGGCTGAGACGGTGCTCGAGATGCTCCCCGAAGAGGAACGTGCCAGGGTAACCCTCGTGGACGCGCCGTTCGTCGAGGGGGCCTTCGCGGCGGGGGTGTCGGCCTCGGCCGGGTCCGACGCCGGGGAATGCGTGGAGGCGGCGATGGAGGCCCGCACGGAGCCGAAGTTGGGCGACGAAACGTAGTGAGGCCCGTTGCGTAGAGGCGGGGACCCGACAGAAGGAGAGGGCGATGGGCGCCACGACGGCAAGAGGTTCGGACCTTGGGCGCACCACCCACGTAGTGCCGGGCATGACCGAGGAGCAGGCGGCGAAGGCCCGCAGGCTCGACGCACCGACCGTGGTGGCGGTGCTGCTCGTGATCCCGGCGCTCGTCCTCCACTTCTCGGAGCCGCGCGGCGCGCTCGCGGTGGCGAGCGGCGCGATCAACTGGGCGATCTACGCCTGGTTCTTCTTCGAGTTCGTCTACATGCTACGCTTGGCCCCCGATGACCGGGAGTTTCTCCGCCACAACAAGCTCGACCTCACGGTGCTGGTGCTGACCGTCCCGCTCCTGCCGGGGGTGCTTCAGGCGCTGTGGGTGCTGCGCCTGCTCAGGCTCATCGACATGATGCCGGCCGTGCTCGGGCGCTTCGTCAACATCACCCTGCTCCCTTACGCGGTCGTGCTCGCGTTCATAGCCGTCTTCGGCGGCGGGCTCGCCTTCGCCCGCCTGGAGGGCGTGGGCGTCTTCGACGGGGTGTACTGGGCCAACACCACCGTAAACACCGTCGGCTACGGGGACATATCCGCGCAGACGCCGGCGGGCAAGGTGCTCTCCATGGTGCTGCAGTGGACGGGGAACGTGATCCTGGCGATGCTCATAGGCGGTGTCGCCGCCTTCGCCCAACAACTGCTCCTCGGCGAGAGCGTCGAAGATCTCGGCAAGGAGGTGGACGAGTTGGAGGAGGACGTGGAGGAGGTCGAGGAGGACGTGGAGAGCCTGCTCGAGAACGTGCGGGGGATGTCGGCGACGGACCGCGTCGTGCTGCGGGAGTTGGCATACATAAGGGCGCGGCTAGATGAGGTACAACCAGAAGACCAACGGTCCTAGAAAGAGAGGCCCCATGAACCGCCAGATCCCTCCGGACGTAGGCGATTATCCCTTCGACCTCATCGTGGTGGGGGCCGGCATCAACGGCGCCGGCATCGCCCGCGACGCCGCCATGCGCGGCCTGAAGACCCTGCTCCTCGACAAGGGCGACATCTCCTACGGCACGACCCAGTGGTCCACCCGCCTCATCCACGGGGGCTTACGCTACCTGGAGCACTACGAGGTCCACCTGGTGCGCGAGTCGCTCGCCGAGCGGGAGAAGCTCTTGCACATAGCGCCCCACCTCGTAAAACCCTTGCGCTTCGTCGTCCCGATCTACGAGCGGAGCAAGCGCGGCCCCGGCCTCATTCGCCTGGGCATGATCGGCTACGACGCCCTCTCCTTCGACAAGTCGGTCCCGAACCACAAGATGCTCTCCCGCGAAGAGGCCCTGGAGCGCTACCCCGGCCTGAACCCCGACGGCCTGCGGGCCGCTGCCACCTACTACGACGGGCAGGTCGAGTACGCCGAACGCATAGCCGTCGAGAACGCCATAAGCGCCCGCGAGCACGGTGCTACGGTCGTAACCCACGCCGAGGTGAAGCGCCTCCTATACGACGCCGGCGCGAACGGGGGCCTGCCGCGCGTGGCGGGCGTGGAGTTCGAGGACGGTTTGAACGGGGGCGCGTACAAGGCGTTCGCGCCCGTCACCGTCAACGTGGCGGGGCCCTGGATCGACCGGGTGCTCTCCGGTTCCGGCACCTTCGGGGTTGACCCCGAGGAGAGCAAGCCCGACGAGGCGAAGATGATCGGGGGCACCAAGGGCTCCCACCTCATCGTCGACCCGTTCCCCGGCGCCCCCCAGGACGCCCTCTACGTCGAGGCCCGCAGGGACGGACGCCCGTACTTTATCGTGCCGTGGAACGGGCGCTACCTCATCGGCACCACGGACTACCGCTACAAGGAAGACCTCGACTACGTCTCCGCCGACGACGAGGAGATGGACTACCTCATAGACGAGACCAACGCCGTCGTGCCCACGGCGAACCTGACCCGGGACGACGTGCTCTTCACCTACTCGGGCGTCCGGCCGCTCCCGTTCAAGCCGGAGGGCTCCGAGAGCTCCATCACCCGCAGCCACGTCGTCTACGACCACGCCACGGGCCGCTCCGCCGCCGGCGGCAGGCTCACGGTCGAAGGCGCCGGGCCGAAGGCCGAGGGCCTCGTCTCCATCGTGGGCGGCAAGCTCACGACCTACCGCAACCTGGCCCGCCAGACGGTGGACGTGGCATACAAGAAGATCGGCCGGGACGCGCCCGGGAGCCACACGGACAAGGTCCCGCTCCCCGGCGGGGCCGTGGACGACTTCGAGAACTTCTCGGCGGAGTTCAAGGCGACGAGCGGGCTCACCGACGAGCTCTCCGAGAGGCTCCTCAGGATCTACGGCGCCCGCGCCCCGGAGGTGCTCGAGGAGGCCGGCGACGACCCCTCCCTGCGCGTCTCGCTCTCCCCGGACCCGGCCGTGGAGACGGGGCTTCTCGGGTGCGAGGTCCTCTACGCCTTCAGGCGGGAGATGGCCGAGACCCTGGCCGACGCGCTTCTCAGGCGCACGATGGTGGGCCTCGGCCCGAACGTGGCCCTCGACGTGGACGAGGCCGCAGCGTCGGTGGCCGTCGAGCACCTCGGCTGGAGCGAGGAGCGGGCGGAAAAGGAGGTCGAGAACTTCCGCCGTTACGTCGAGCGTTACAGGCCGAAGAGCTTCCGGAAAGAGGAGCCCGCCGGGGTCTGACGCGCGGGCTGTCGGCGGGCCTCCGAAGGGGGAGATCCTGTCTCCCCCTTCACGTTTATGCGGGGTGCGCTGGGGTAAGTTACAAGGGTAGATCGAAGAGTCTCAACAGGAGGTAACCCACTCGTGGAAACCAATCGAGGAAGCCAGGGCATCCTCTCGGAGGCCCTGAACGAGAAGCGCGAGGCGATCGTGGAGCTGTTGAAGACGGCCTACTTCATGGAGCTGGAGACGGTGATGAACTACGTCACGAGCTCCATAAACCCCGACGGTGTGCGGGCCCAGGAGGTCAAGGAGAACATCGAGGAGGACATCCAGGAGGAGCTCGCCCACGCCCAGCAGTTCGCCGCGCGCATAAAGGAGCTCTACGGCACGGTGCCAGGCTCCATGGACTTCAGGGCGGTGCAGGAGAAGCTGCAGCCGCCCGGGGACCAGATAGACGTGGTCCACGTGATAAAGGGCGTGATCGACGCCGAGGACGGGGCCATAGAGCACTACACGCGCCTGATCCAGGAGACCGAGGAGGTGGACCCGGTCACCAACGACATGGTGGTAGCGATCCTTCGCGACGAGCAGGGCCACCGCCGCCTCTTCGAGGGCTTCCTCCGCGAGTACGAGTTCGAGGGCCGGACATAGGACGCACCGCCGGGGCGTCCGCACGGACGCCGACCGTCGTCAGGGGGCCCGGCCGCATCGGCGGCCGGGCGTTTCTCGTTGGCGCGGGTATCGTCGGGGCGTGGGGCTGCGATATAATCAGGCCCGCTCGATGGGAGAGATTTATCTGATCCGGCCTCAGCCTCAAAGCGTTCCGCGCGCCCGCGGCGGGACGAGAAAACGCTCTTGGGCGATCCCCTCTTAGCCGGGCTCAACCTGCTGGCGGCCCTCGTGCTCGTTGGCCTCAACGGGTTCTTTGTCGCGGCGGAGTTCGCGCTCGTGCGGGTGCGCGAGTCGCGCATCGTACAACTCGAGCAGGAGGGGAGCGTCCGGGCGGGCGCGGTGCGCGAGACCCTGCGCGACCTCGACGCCTACCTCTCCGTCTGCCAGGTCGGCATCACCGTCGCTTCCCTCGCGCTCGGCTGGGTCGGGGAGCCGGCGGTGTCGCACCTCATCGAACCCGTCCTCTCCAGCATTGGGGTGGTCAGCGACCGGGTCGTCACCGTCGTCTCCGTGATAATCGGCTTTGCGGTAATAACCTACGCCCACCTGGTCTTCGGGGAGCAGGCCCCGAAGTACTTCTCCATCCAGAGGGCGGAGAGCGTGGCGCTCCGGATCAGCCGCCCGTTGTACCTGTTCAGGCTCATGCTGCGGCCCGTGGTTTGGGTGGTCAACGCCTCGACGAACTTTATCTTGCGGCCCTGGGGTATCCGGCTCGGGGAGGAGATGGAGGCCCACTCTGAGGAGGAGCTCAGGATCATGATAACCTCCTCCACCGCCTCCGGCGTGCTCGAACCCGAGGAGCGCGAGTACCTCAACAACGTCTTCGACTTCGGGGACCGGGTGGCGCGCGAGATCATGGTCCCGAGGCCCGACATCGAGGCCCTCCCTAGCTATGCCCCGCTGGCGGAGCTCGCCGAGAGGGCCGCCTTCGGGCGCTACACGCGCTACCCGGTCTACGAGGAGGATCTGGACAACATATTGGGGGCCGTCCACGTCAAGGACCTTTTCCGGGCCGCGGGGGAGGACCCCGAAGGCTTCGACATCCGGGACGTGATCCGGGAGTGCCTGGTCGTGCCCGAGAACAAGCCCATCGAGCAGATCTTGAGGGAGTTCCAGACGCGCACGCTGCAGATGGCGATAGTCATAGACGAGTGGGGCTCGGTGGAGGGACTGATCACCATCGAGGACGTCCTCGAGGAGATCGTGGGCGAGATCCAGGACGAGTTCGACGAGGGCGAGGCCGCCATCGAGCCGATAGGCGAGGGCCTCTTCGCCATCGACGGCCGCATCCCCATCACCGACGTCAACGAGCACTTCGGCCTCGACCTCCCGCACGAGGATTTCGACACCATCGGCGGCTACGTCTTGGGCTCCCTGGGACGCCTCCCCGAGGCCGGCGACTCCGTGGAGGCCGACGGCGCCACCCTCCACGTCAAGAGCGTCGACGGCCAGCGCGTCTCCATGCTTACCCTGCGCCGCGGGAAGTAGGCTCCTCCCGGAGGGCGGAAAACCGCCCGAGGCGCGTCCTCGCCCCGGCGCTCGCCCCGGCGGCGTAACCGGACTGTTACCCGCGCGTCGCTTTTCTGCAACCTCTCCCTCGTAGAGTAGCCGCGCGTCCACGAACGTGGGCGTCGGGTCATTGGCCGCGATGCGCGAGAGGGAGGTGATCCTTGTACTACGTCCCCTGGTGGCTGCTCGCCGTCTGCCTGCCGGTCGCCGCCCTGGCCGCGTACCTGGCGCTGCGCGGAACCGATATCTCACGCCGCGCCCTCTACGTCCTGACGGTCGTGCTCTCCCCGGTTCTCCTGCTCGGGGCCGCCGTCGCCGCGGTCGTGATCTCTACCGGCCTCTCGGCGGTTTTGGAGCCGGCGTCGCAAACGCCCACCCAACCCGCCCGGACGGGACCGGGGCCGACGTCCCCCGGGCCGACGCCTGGTCCGGCGAACCCCACGCCCGGCCCCGAGGCGACGGACCCCGAGGCGACGGACCCCGAGGCGACGGGCCCCGAGGCGACGGGCCCCGAGGCGACGGGCCCCGAGGCGACGGGCCCGGCGGCCTCCCCGAACGCCTCTCCCGCCGCTTCCCCGTCCGCCTCGCCCGCCGCATCCTCCGCTTCCCCGGCGGCCGGTGGCTAACCGACCCGTGGGCGCTTCGACCGGCGGGCATCAGGGCGGGCCTCTGCTAACATTGCACGGCTGTTTGACCTGAGCTTCCTGGCTAGATCGGCGGGCGCGTTGGCGACTGAGACGGAACGCAAGATAGGGGTAGAGGCGCTTACGACCGGGGCGATGGCCGACGTCTGGAAGTGGGTGCAAGGCAAGATACCGGAGGGTGTGGAGGTCTTCGACGCCCACGCCCACATAGGCGCCGACGTGGACGGCCGGACGGTGACCGCGGAGGGCATGCGCGAGCAGATGGAGGCCGCCGGCGTGGCGAAGAGCATCGTCTTCCCCCTGAACGACCCCAATGCCCGCGACGACTACTCGGGGCCCAACAACGTGATCTGGAACGCCCACGAGGAGCACCCCGGCTCCTTCGTCCCGTTCTTCCGCCTCAACCCGCACCTGGACTACGACGCGGAGTTCGCCCGCTGCGCGGAGCGGGGCTTTATGGGGCTCAAGCTGCACCCGGTCTCCCAGCAGTTCGAGCTGGACGATCCTAAGGTGACGCGGCTCTTCGCGATGGCGGCGGAGGCGGACCTCCCGGTCCTGATCCACGCGGGGTTCGCGATGCAGCGGGTCGTCGAGCCCCTGCTGCCGACCGTAGAGGCCCACCCGAACCTGCGGCTGATCCTGGGCCACGCCGCGATGGTCGAGGTGCTGGAGGCGGTGCGGGCCTTCGAGAGGCACCCGAACGTGCTCTTCGAGACGTCGGTGGTGCGGGCGAAGGACCTGTACGTGCTCTTCTCGGCGCTGGACCCGGCGCGCATCTCCTACGGCTCGGACATCCCTTACGGGGACCTGCCCTCCACGCTGCACGGCACGCTCGCCGCCGCCGAGGCCGCGGGCGTGCCGGAGGAGGCGTTGCCTGGCATCCTCTCCGGGAACATCAGGCGGTGGTTCGCGTGAGCGTCGAGAAGCCGGACGGAAGGCTGCGGGCGGCGCACCTGCTCAGGATCCACAGCTACCTGGACATCGCGGTCATCTCGATGTGGACGAACAGCCCCCGCGTGGACATCATGCTCGGCATGGTCGAGGCGAGCCTTCGCGGCCACAGCCCGGGCTCCGCCGACGACGCCCTTCTCGAAACCGTCCGTCCCCTCGTACGCGAGGCGCGCGCCTACCTTGCAGACGGCGACTTTCTCCCCGCGATGAGCCGGATGCGCGTGGCCCACGACACGCTGGCGCTGTACCTGATCCAGCACACGGATGGCTGACCCGACTCCCGAGAACGGCGCCGGCCTCCCTGAGGACGTCCCGCTCGTCGCCGTCCGGCGCGGCGCCGTCGTCGAGAGCGTCCACCGGGGCCGCTTCGTCTTCTGCGGCCCGTCCGGAGATGTCCTGGACGCGGCGGGCGACCCGGACGCCTACGTCTACGCCCGCTCCTCGGCCAAGCCCTTCCAGGCGCTCCCGCTGGTCCTCTCCGGCGCGGCCGACGCCTTCGGCCTCTCCGACGAGGAGCTGGCCGTGGCCTGCGCCTCCCACAACGCCGAAGGGCCGCACCTCGCCGCCGTGCGGTCCATCCTAAAGAAGGCCGGCCTGGCCGAAGACGACCTCCAGAGCGGCGCCCACCCGCCCATGCACGCCCCGGAGGCCGCGAAGCTGGCCCGGAGCGGCGAGGAGCCGCGCCCGATCCACGGCAACTGCTCCGGCAAGCACGCGGGCATGCTCGCCGTCTGCGCCCACGAGGGCCTCGACACCGGAGGCTACCGCGACCCCGGCCATCCCCTCCAGCGCCGCATCATGGGGCTCCTGACGGAGGTCTGCGACCTGCGGGAGGACGAGGCTTTGCTGGCGGGCGACGACTGCGGCGTGCCGGCCTTCGCGCTTCCCCTGAAGAAGCTTGCCACGGGTTTCGCCCGGCTCACGACAGGGGAGGGGCTCTCCGACGAGGTCGCCGGGGCGGCCGGGAGGGTGCGGCGGGCGATGCGGGAGCACCCCTTCATGGTCGCCGGCACGGGCCGCCTGGACGCAGGGGTGATGGAGGCGACGGGCGTCCTTTGCAAGAGCGGGGCCGAGGGCGTGTTCGCCGCCGGAAGCCCGGATGGGTGGGGGCTTGCGATAAAGATTTCGGACGGCGGCGGGCGGGCGGTCCGGCCGGCCGCCGTCGCGGCGCTCTGGCGTCGTGGGGTGGAGGTAACGGGGGACGGGCCCGAGTCGCGGCCCACGCGCGGTTTGCACGGCGAGGTGGTGGGGGAGATCGGGCCGCTGTTTTGAGCCTTTCGTGAACTACACGGAGCTGGACTGGCGCTGGGCGATCCTGCTCGGCTCCGCCCTGCGCGACGGCCTCCTCGGAGCCGTCGCCGACCGGCCGCGGACGTCGGGGGAGGTGGCCCGCTGCCTCGGGCTGGACGGGCGGGCCGTCTACGTCGTCCTCTCCGCGCTTGCGGAGCTTGGGGTGCTCGACGAGGGGACGGACGGTTATCTGCTGCGGGAGGAGCATCGGGGGCCGCTCCTGCGGCCGGACCACCCCGGGTACGCCGGGCAGAGCGTCGTGCACCGGTTCGAGTTGATCGGGAGCTGGACCCGCCTGCCCGAGATCCTGCGCACCGGCGAACCCGTCGAGGACAGGACCGCCCCGGATTTCGCGGACGCGGCGACGTTTATAGGGGCCATGCGGCGCGGGGCCACGCCGGGTGCTGAGGCGGTCGCCGCGTCCGTCCTGGCCCGGCTGCCCGAGGACCCGCGGATACTCGACGTCGGCGGCGGCCCGGGCACCAACGCCGAGGCGTTCGCGCGTGGCGGCGCCCGCGTAACGGTTTTCGACCTCCCCGGGGTCATAGACCTTATGGGGGGGACCCTACACGCGGCCGGCGTCGAGACGATAGCCGGGGACATGAACGAGACCTTGCCCGAGGGGTCCTTCGACGCCGTCTACTTCGGCAACACCTCCCACATGTACGGCCCGCGGGATAACCGGGAGCTTTTCGCCCGGATGCGGGGTCCGCTCGCGCCCGGGGGGCTTCTGGCGGTGCGGGAGTTCGTGCGCGGCCTGGGCGACGACGCCGCGCTCTTCGCGGTCAACATGCTCGTGACGACGGCGCGCGGCAACACGTACACCGCCGACGAGTACGCGGAATGGCTCGCGCAGGCGGGCTACGGGGGCGTCGAGTTCGAGCCCGTCCCGGGGCGGAGCACGTACCTGATCTTCGCCAGGAGCCCCCGCCCGGCGGACGCGACGGAGGCCGCCCGTGCGTGAGGCGATATTACGGGACCTGGCCTCCAGGGCGGCCTCCGACCCGGGGTTCCTGTCGGGCTTGAGAAAGGACCCCGAGCGCGCCCTGGCCGAGCACGGCTACGCCCTCACCCCGGAGGAGCTGAGAACGGTGATGGACCTCCGCCGGAGAACCGCTTTCCTCGGCGACCGGACGCTCGCCGCGATGCTCGCCGGCGGCCTGAAGGAGCGAGGCGGCGGCCCGCCCGTGAAGCCCTCTTCCCCCGGAGGACCCGGCGGCCGCCCCGCCAGGCCGGGCTCCCCCGGCGGTTCGGGAGGGGAGTGGCCGCGCGGGGGGCGGCGGGGGTAGAGGGGCGGAGATCCCGCAGGTCTCACGGGCCTTTCCGAACCTCCGGGCCCGTTCGGGGCGGTAATCGGGTAGTATTGCGCGTCGAGAGGGCCGTTTCGGCGACCGGCCACCGCCCGGCGCCGACGGGGCCGAAGGGCCTTGCGTGGCCCCCATGAGGTTAGGAAAAGAGAGAAGACTTGTACCGCAGAGAAGACCAGTACCGTTCCGTCCAGGACCAACTCATATCCGCCAGCCGGACGCGCCGCAGCAGGGCGTACCGCAGGCGGCGGTGGCTCTTGGTCTTGACGGTCCTGGCGGGCGTGATGCTGGCCGTGGGGATCCAGGGTGGGGTGTCGCTCCCGTCCCTCCTGCCAAACAACGAAGACCTCGCCCGGGGGGGCATGGATTCCGGCACGAACGGGACGGGTCCGGCGGGCGACCCCGCGCCGCTCGACGTGCTGGGTGAGCGGACGGAGCTTCCGAAGGAGGAGGAGCGCACCGGGAGCGGCCCGGAGGAGGCCGAGAAGGAGGGGCAAGAGAGGCCAGAACCGGCGCCCGCCTCCGAGGAGCCGCTGAACGTGCTCCTGCTCGGCGTAGACCGCCGGCCCAGCGCGGCGGAGGGTTCGTCCAGCCGATCGGACACGATGATGCTGGCGCAGGTGACGCCCGGGACGGGACGTGTCGAGCTGCTGTCGGTGCCCAGGGACCTGTTCGTGGAGGTCGCCCCCGGCGTGGAGGACCGGATCAACACGGCATACGCCTACGGCGGGGTGGAGCAGGCGAAGTCGACGATGGAGAACCTCACGGGCGTGCCCATAGACTCCCACGCCATCATAGACTTCGAGGGTTTCGAGCAGATCATAGACGCCGTCGGGGGCGTCAAGGTGAGCATCCGGCCCAACGAGTTTCCCGAGAAGTGGCACATGGGGGAGGGGCCCCAGAGGCTCGGCGGGCGCAAGGCCCTCTTCTACGCGCGGTACCGGGGCACGGCCGGCGGCGACCTCGACCGCATAGAGCGCCAGCAGAAGCTGCTCGCCGCCCTGCGCTCCAAGATGCTCGCGTGGAACACCGTCACCAGGATGCCCGCCATGCTCAAGATCGCCAACGAGAACGTGGACACCGACCTTGGGCTCCTGCAGGCGATCTCCCTGGGCCGCGCCCTCGCGACCAACGGCGGGAAGGGGGACCTCGAGGCCGCCCAACTGAAGGGCTACCCGGAGACCCTCTCCAGCGGCGCCCAGGTCCTCATCCCGGACCGGGAGGCCAACGAGGCGATCCTCGAAGACTTCCGGGAGTAAAGTCGTGGCGCGCCGGTTCGTAGCACGCTCCGGCTGACGCCTACGCTTCCAGCCGTCAGCTTGGGGGCGGTATCGGGTTAGCTTTGGATGGGGCGGCGCGGTCGCCCGTTTCTCGGTCGACGGCCCGCAGGAGCTCTTTGATGTTGCGGGGGTTCTGGCCCAGGTCGCCCTTGCCGATGCGGGAGGCGCTCGTTACCTCCGCCCTGGTGCCGTCTCCGTCGGCGTGTACCCGTACCGTTACGTCGTCCCGGAAGCGGAAGAGGGGCGTCGTGCGAACGGCCCTCACCTCGGTCGTTCTCCCGCGCGGGCCGCGCGGGCTCCGCGTTCCGGCGGGGCAGCCTCTCGACGGCCCCTCGGAAGATGGCGAGCAGCCGATCCGGGGCGATGGGGTAGGCCCGGACGGCGCGGGCGGAGTTGGGTGTGGGCCGCTCTACCTCGTTCGCGGCGGGTGCTTTATAGAGCGTTTTGTCGGGCGGCTGTAAGATGGCGCCGTGAGATTGACCGTCGAGATGTTGGAGGCCTGCTACCGGGCGGGGGCGTTCCCGATGGCCGACGACTACGGGCGCATAGAGTTCTACCGGTCGAACCCCAGGAGCGTGCTGGAGTTCGGGGAGCTGCGCGTCACGAAGTCGTTGGCGCGTGTGATCCGCAAGGGCACATACGAGGTCCGGGTGGACGGGGATTTCGAGGGGGTGGTGCGGGCCTGCGCGGACAGGGATGAGACCTGGATCAACGCCGAGATAATCGCCGCCTACGCCCGCCTGCACCGGGCCGGCAAGGCCCACAGCGTCGAGGCCTACAGGGAGGGCGAGCTCGTCGGCGGGCTCTACGGGGTCTCCTTGGGCGGGGCGTTCATGGGGGAATCCATGTTCACCCGGGCACGCGACGCCTCCAAGGTCTGCTTCGTGCACCTGGTTAGGAGGTTGCAAGAGCGCGGGTACGCGCTGCTCGATTGCCAGATCCAGAACGACCACCTCGCGAGCCTCGGGGCGAAGGAGATCCCGGACCGGGAGTACTACCGGCGCCTGGCCCTGGCCCTACGGCTGGACCGCAACTTCGTCTGATCCGGGTTCCTGCGTGGGTAAGATTTCGTACTGTTCGGCCCGCGTACGCTGCTAGAATCGTCCGATCGTAACCTGATTAACTTGGAGTGTGGGGTTTGGGATCCATCGTGGGCCGGGACGGCGCCTCGATTCTTCGTGGGGCTTGTGCAAAGCATGGGTTCGGCAGGCTGCTCGCCGTGCTGGCCGTATCGCTTGCGGCCTCGTTCGGGGCGCTGTTCGGGGCCGGTGGGGCCGACGCGAAGGTGATACAGGGCTTCTCCCAGGCGAAGTTCGTCGGGGGTTTGAACGGGCCGACGGCCATGACGTTCGCGCCGGACGGCAGGATCTTCGTCGCCCAGCAGGGCGGCAACCTGCGGGTGGTGAAGGACGGGAGGCTGCTCTCCCGCCCGTTTGTTTCGTTGCAGGTGGACTCCCGCGGGGAGCGCGGCCTGCTCGGCGTGACCCTCGATCCTGACTTCGCCAGCAACCGCTACGTCTACGTCTACCACACCGTCAGGAGCCCGAGGGTCCACAACCGCGTCACCCGCTTCACCGCCTTCGGGGACCGGGCGCAGGCGGGCAGCCGGCGGACCATCCTGGATCTCGACAACCTGAGCTCCCGGACCAACCACAACGGCGGGGCGATGCACTTCGGCAAGGACGGCAAGCTGTACATAGCCGTCGGGGAGAACGCCGAGGGATCCAACGCCCAGACCCTGCGCAACCTCAAAGGCAAGATGCTCCGCATAAACAAGGACGGCACGATCCCGGCCGAGAACCCGTTCTACGGCGCGGCGGAGGGCAAGAACCGGGCCATCTGGGCGCGCGGGCTGCGCAACCCGTTCTCCTTCGACATCCAGCGGGGCACGACGAAGATGTTCATAAACGACGTCGGGCAAAAGGAGTGGGAGGAGATCGACCGCGGCGCCAGGGGCGCCAATTACGGCTGGCCGCGCTACGAGGGGCCCGAGTCAAACCCGAACTTCCAGGGGCCGCTCTTCTCCTACAGGCACGGCGATACCAGAACGACCGGCTGCGCCATCACCGGGGGGACCTTCTACGACCCGGGGCGGGCGCAGTTCCCGCGGGCCGACGTCGGCGACTACTTTTTCGCTGACTTCTGCAATGGTTGGATCCGCAAGCGCGACGCCGCAACCGGACGGGTGACGCCCTTCGCGACCACGGCCCCCGGCACCGTGGACCTCGACGTCGGCCCCGCCGGCAGCCTCTACTACCTCTCCCGGGGCACCGGCTCCATCAACATCATCCGCTACAGGGGCCAATAGCCCGCGAAAGGAACGGCCGTGAACCAGGAGCAGCCCGTACTCCGCCGCCGTTCGCCCTCCCCAGGCGTCCTGGTCGTGTGCGCGCTCGTCCTCTCGGCGGCGCTGGCGGCGTTGGTGCTTCCGGCCGGCGAGGCGGAGGGCGCGGGACGCGTGCCGCAGGGCTTCGCCCAGGCAAGGCTCGCAGCCGGCCTCAACGACCCGACGACGATGGCGATGGCCCCCGATGGGCGTATCTTCGTGGCCCAGCAATCGGGCCAGCTCCGGGTCATCAAAGACGGACGGCTGGTCGGGACGCCGGCGATGGACCTTTCGGCCAGGATCGACGCCGCTGGGGAGCGCGGGCTGCTCGGGATCGCCTTCGACCCGGCCTTCCGCAACAACCGCTGGGTGTACCTGTACTACACGCAGCGGGCTTCGGGCGCGATGGCGGCCCACAACCGCGTCGTCCGGTTCGCCGTCAGCGGCGACAGGCTCCTGGCGAGCAGCCAGAAGGTCATCCTCGACCTCGACAACCTGAGCTCCCGGACCAACCACAACGGCGGCGCGATCCGCTTCGGCAAGGACGGCAAGCTCTACGTCGCCGTGGGCGAGAACGGGAACGCAGATAACGCCCAGAACTTCGGCAACCGGCTCGGCAAGATGCTCAGGATAAACAAGGACGGCACCATCCCCGCGGACAACCCTTTCGAGGGTCGGACGCAGGGAGAGAACCGGGCCATCTGGGCGATGGGGCTGCGCAACCCGTACACCTTCGCCGTCCAGCCGGGCAGCGGGCGCATCTTCATAAACGACGTGGGCGCCCGGGCCTGGGAGGAGATCAACTTCGGCATAAAGGGCGCGAACTACGGCTGGCCCGTGCACGAGGGGCCCGAGACCGACCCGATGTACAACCCGCCGCTCTACGCCTACGGGCACGGCACCGGCAAGAACCTCGGGTGCGCGATCACGGGCGGCGCCTTCTACAACCCCGGCACGGTCACCTTCCCGCGCGCGTTCGCCGGCGACTACTTTTTCGCGGACTTTTGCGGCGGTTACATCCGCCGCTACGACTCCCTGGAAGAGACGGTCGTCACCTTCGCGACCGGCATCGACAGGCCGGTGGACCTCATGGTCGGCGGGGGCGGAAGCCTGCACTACCTCGAACGGGGCACGGGCTCCGTGTACCGCGTCTCGCATCCGGGGTAGCGGCCGGACGGGGCGTGGTAAGCTAGCCACATGGCTAATAAATACGTCAAATTAGATCGAATACCGGAGCTCGAGCGGCCCGTCTTGATCGCCGGCTTTACGGGATGGAACGACGCGGCCGAGGCCTCGAGCCTCGCCGTGGGCACGCTGAGCGACGCCTGGGAGGCGAAGCGCTTCGGGGCCTTAGACGCCGACGAGTTTCTGGACTTCCAGTCCACGCGGCCCCAGATCATGCTGGCCGACGGCTTCACGCGCACGATAGAGTGGCCCGAGAACGCCCTGAGCGCGACGGCGCCCGCGCTGGACGCCCTGGGCGGGCGCGGCGCCGTGCTGCTCTCCGGCCCGGAGCCGAACTTCCGCTGGCGCTCCTTCTGCGATGCTGTGGCGGAGACGGCGAAGGACCTCGGCGCGGAGATGGTCGTGACCATGGGCGCCCTGCTCGCGGACGTGCCACACTCCCGCCCCGTCACCGTCTCCGCCAACGCCCAGGACCCCGCCCTCGTGGACGGCCTCCACCTCTCGGCCTCGCGCTACGAGGGGCCGACCGGCATCACGGGCGTCCTCCACCGCGTCTGCGCCGAGGCCGGCCTGCCCTCTGTGAGCTTCTGGGCCTCCGTCCCGCACTACCTCCCGGCCGTGCCCTCGGCCCCCGCGGCCCTCGCCCTCCTCCAGAGCCTCTCCGTCCTGCTCAAGATAGACGTGGATACGTCGGACCTCCAGGAGACCGCCACAAGCTACCAGGAGCAGGTCTCCGTCGCCGTCTCCCAGGACTCCGACCTCTCTTCCTACGTCCAGATGCTAGAAGAGCGCTTTGACTCGCAGGTAGAGGGCGGCGAACGCAACCTCCCAACCGGCGACGACCTCGCCCAAGAACTAGAAGGGTTCCTGCGCGAGAACCGTCCCGAAAACCCTCCAGAGTAGCGATCTACGCAGGAGAAAACCGGCGATGGCCCGACTTTCGGATCGTGAGTTGGGCGCGCTAGCCCGTGCCATCTCAGGGCGGCTGCAGGCCGTGGTACCGGAGGGAGGCAAGACCGAGATCGCGCGGGACCCCAAGAAGAGGTGGCCTCGCGCCGCGAATGGAACTCCGGGGGTAAGGGACTCCGGCAAAGACTTTCCCGACCCGGAAGCCGCGGTGGTCTCCGGGACGCTGCGGCTCTGGTACGGGACGGGGACGCGCGGCGACCCGCTCTGGAGTTTTCGCCTCTCCCCCTGGAGGGGTTAGGCGCAAGCGGTCAGTAGATCAGGGCCAGAACGAAAATAACGACGCTTGCCAGGCCGAGGACCCCTTGCGCTACGGCGGAGATCAGGTAGCCGACGAAGACGCCGCCGGCCGCGCGGCCGGTGCGCCTCCAGTCTCCCTGATCGGAGCGGGCCGGCTGGACCCTCGGCTGGTTCGTGCCGGTGTTGGCCGCGCCCTGCCTGCGCCGCCTGAGGTATTCGCCGAGAAAGACGCCGCCTACGGAGCCGAGGATGAGGCCGAAGAGGGCGCCTATCCCGAAGAAGAGGGCGCCCGCGAGGGCGCCGAGGAGGCCGCCTATGGCGCCGCCGGCGGTGCCCCAGTTGCTCGCCCCGAACCTGCGCGCGCCGTAGGCCGTGCCGACAAAGTCGGCGACGAACGCGAGGGCGGCGAGGACGAAGAGGAGGACCAGGACCAGGGTCCCGACGAACTCGAAGTCCGTCAAGAAAGAGTAGACGAGGGCCGAGAGGAAGATCAGGGGCACGCCGGGCAGGGCCGGGAGCACGCTTCCGAGCAGGCCGACGAGCATGACGGCCAAGGCTATCCAGAGTACCGGTTCGCTCTCGGCCACGACTACCCGATCACGGGCAGGGCTTTCCTGCCCTTCTTGCCCGGCTTCTTCAGGGCGGCGTTTAGGCTGCCGGATTTGTAGCCGGCGAGGTCGAGGGTGACGTACAGGAAGCCCGCGTCGAGCAGCTCCGCCGTGATCTTCTCCCGCTCGGCGAAGGCCCGTTCGAGCTCCTGGGGGCCGACCTCCAGACGGGCTATCTCGCCGTGGTGCCTGACGCGGACCTGCCGGAAACCCTCCCTGCGCATGAACTCCTCGGCGCGCGCGACCTGGGCGAGCTTTTCGGGCGTGATCTCCTGCCCGTACGGGAACCGGCTGGAGAGGCACGCGAGCGCCGGCTTGTCCCAACTGGGCAACCCGAGACGCTTCGCAAGCTCCCTCACCTCGGCCTTGCCAACGCCGGCCAGCGAAAGCGGCGAGACCACGCCGAGCTCTTTGGCCGCCTTCCTACCGGGCCTGTAGTCCCCCTCGTCGTCCTTGTTCGCCCCGTCCACCACGCAGGCGTAGCCCGTCTCTTCAGCCAGGGTCGCCAGGTCCGAGTAGAGGGTGCTCTTGCAGAAGTAGCAGCGGTTGGTGGGGTTGGAGGCGTAGTTTGGGTCGTCGAGCTCGCGGGTGTTGACCACGAGGTGCTCGACCCCGAGCGAGGCGGCGAAGTCCCGGGCGAGATCCAGCTCAGAAGGCAGGTAGGTCTCGTTGTTGGACGTAACGGCGAGCACCCTGCCCCGCGGCAGCGCCCGGGCGGCGACGGCGAGCGCGAGCGAGGAGTCCACGCCGCCGGAGAAGGCGACCAGCGCGCTCCCGCGCTGGGCGACGATGTCTTGGAGCTCCAGAAGCCTCTGCTCCAAAGGATCGGCGGAGACGCTTTGCATCTGTATCACTCCTCTACTCGGTGGCACGCGCGGAGAGCCACGAGACGACCCTCTCTGCGTTTTCGTTCGGCGGGAAGACGGGGTAGAAGACCTTCTCGACCTGCCCGTCTTCCAGGATCATGGTCAGCCTCTTGGTCAGCACCGTGCCCTCGACCTCGAAGGTGGGGAGCCCGACCGCGTTGGCGAAGGCCAGGCCCTCGTCGCCCAGGAGCTCGAAGGGGAGGCGCAGCCGTTGGACGGCTTCGCGCTGGTACTCGGTGCCCTGCGTGCTCAGGCCGAAGACGCGCGCGCCGAGCTCGCGGAGCTCCTCGTGGTGGTCGCGGAAGGAGCACGACTGGGGCGTGCAGCCCCTGGCGCCCGGGATCCCGTCCCAGCCCTCGGGAAGCCCCCGGTCCGGCCTCCCGGTCATCGGGTAGCAGTAGACGACCGTCGTGCCCGGGAGCTTCGAGGGGTCCACCCGCCCGCCGCCCGTGGACGGTAGAGGGATGGACGGCAGGCGCGTCCCCGTCAGGTGGTCGGAGGCGCCGTCGTCGGCGGGCTCGGGTAGGTCCGCGGGCAGGTTCTGGAGGCTGTCCGTGTCGGGCACCCTACGTCCTCTCCAGGACGACGGCCGCGTTGTGGCCGCCGACGCCGAGGTTGGCGCAGATGGCGGCTTGGAGGTTCGGGGCGTCGCGGGGCTCGTTCACCACGTAGTCCAGGTCGGCGCAGCCGTCGGCGAGCTTGTCGAGGTTGCGCATGGGGGGGACGGTCTTCTCTTTGAGCGCGAGGGCGCAGATCGCGGTCTCGATGGCGCCGGAGGCGCCCAGGGAGTGGCCTAAAGTGGACTTCGTGGCGGAGACCATGGCGTTCGGGTTGATCTGGGCCATAGCCTGGGACTCCGGCCCGTCGCCGGCGACCGTGCCCGTGCCGTGGGGGTTGATGTAGTCGATCTGCTCGTCCCGGAGGCCCGAGGCCTTGACGGCGAGCCGCATGGCCCGCAGGATGCCGCGGCCCTTGGGGTCCGGGTCGGTGAGGTTATGGGCGTCCGTGCTGCGGCCGACGCCCGTGATCTTCGCGTAGGGCTCGGCCCCGCGGCGCTCGACGGACTCGGCGCTCTCCAGGACCATCACCGCCGAGCCCTCGCCGATAAGGAAGCCCGAGTGGTTCGAGTCGTAGGGGCGGCAGGCGCCCTCGGGATCGTCGTTGCGGCGGCTCATGGCCCGCATCGCGATAAAGCCGGCGACGATGACCGGGGTAATGGAGGCCTCCGAGGCCCCGCAGAGGACCATGTCGGCGTCGCCGCGCCGGATCAGGTCGTAGCCCAAAGCCATCATGTCCGTCCCGCAGGTGCAGGCCAGAGCACCGGTGATCGAGGGTCCCTGCACGCCGAGCTGGATGCCGACGTGGGCGGCGGCGGCGTTCGGCATGATCTTGGTGACCGAGAAAGGGTTGACGCGTGCCGGGCCCTTGGAGTCTATGGTGGCCTGGGTCGTCTCCATGCTGGTCACGCCGCCGATGCCGCTGCCGATGATGAGGCCCACCCTCTCGGGGTTCTCTTTGAGCTCGTCCCAGGCGCCCGCATCTTCGAGGGCGAGCTTTGAGGAGGCCAGCGCGATCTGGGAGAAGCGGTCGGTCCGGGCGGCGACCTTGCGGTCCATGAAGTCCGTAGGCTCAAAGCCGCTGCACTCGGCGGCTATCGTGACGTCGAACCCGTCCGGGTCGAAGAGGGTGATGGGGCCGGCCCCGCTCTTGTTCGCGAGCAGCGAGCCCCAGAACTCCTCGCGGCCTATCCCGACCGGGCTGACCACACCGATACCGGTTATGTAAGCCTCCGGGCGTCCGTTCTCCATCTCGCCCCCCGTGAATGTATGGCATAAGACCTTATAGGAACCCCCGCATCTTAGCACCGTCGCCACGCGAAGAGGCGCCGGCCGCCCGGGGACGGACGCCACGGAGGCGGCCACGTTCGGCGCGGGAGCCTGTGCTATAAACCGGGGAGCGATCTTTGAAGGAGCACCCCGCTGGCGACCGCGATCTTCTACTCTGCCTCGATCCTGTTCGCGGTTAACTTCGCCCTCGGCGTGCTAGTGCAGTTTGGCGTCGTCGACACGAAACCGTTCCGGTGGCTCCACCACGCCCTCTTTTTCGCGGTCTTCGCCTCGGCGGCCCTTGCCGTGGCGGCCGGATTCTGGCAGGTGGCGCCCTACCGCTGGGCGCTCCTGCCGGTCCTGGCGCTGTACGTCGTCCTCCCGAGGGTTCGCGCCGGGACGGCCGGGCACGCGGCGCTCGCGGGGGCGGCCATGGTCTTGTACGTTGCGGGCCTCTCCCTCACGCTCTAGCGCCGATCTCTTGTGAGCGCCTTGACTTTTACCCGGGGCGCGCCGGGGTACGTTTAGCAAAGCCCCGAAGAGGACGGAACCCGCGTGCTCATCTATCGGTCGGGGCTTCCGGCGGCAGAGAGGCGGAAGCGTTTTTGAGTATGGAGGCGGCGCCGCGTGCGCGGGAGAGCGGGCTCGGGAAGAGGAGTAAGGAGCCGGGCGGGGGCCTCCGGGCGGTGCCCCGTGTCGGACGGGCGGAGTGCTGCGTGGTGGGCGGGGGGCCGGCGGGGGTCGTTCTCGGGCTCCTGCTCGCCCGGGAGGGCGTGCGGGTCACGGTGCTCGAGGCGCAGGCCAGCTTCGAGCGCCAGTTCCGGGGCAACACCCTCAACCCTTCCGTGCTGGAGATCATGGAGGACCTCGGCCTGATCGGGGGCCTCCTGAAGCTTCGCCACGCGGAGGTCCGGACGTTCGTCGTGCAGACGGAGGGGACGCGCGAGACGTTCGCGGACTTCGGGCGCCTGCGCGTCCCCTACCCTTACGTGCTCATGCTCCCCCAGGCGCGTTTCCTGGAGTTCGTGAGCCGGGAGGCGCTCCGTCACCCGAACTTCGAGCTGGTGATGGGCGCCAAGGTGCACGAGCTCATAGAAGAGAGCGGCGTCGTCCGGGGGGTGCGCTACCGCGGCCCGGACGGTCCCGGGGAGGTGCGGGCCGACCTTACCGTCGGGACAGACGGGCGCTTCTCCAAGATCCGGCGGCTCTCCGGGCTGCCGGCGCGCGCGGGCCGCTCGCCGATGGACGTCCTGTGGTTCAACCTTCCTAGGGAGGAAGGTGACCCTGAGGGGGCCGGCGCCATCTTCCGCTGCGGCCCCGGGAGCCTGCTGGTCCTCATGGACCACTTCGATTACTGGCAGGTGGGGTTTATCGTGGAGAAGGGCTCCTACAGGCGGGTAAAGGAGGCCGGCCTCCCGGCGCTCCAGAGGTCCGTGGCCGCCCTCGCCCCCGAGTTCGCGGGCCGGGTGGGGCTGCTACCTGGTTGGGGGGAGGTCTCGCTGCTCACGGTCGAGTCGGACATGCTGCGGCGGTGGAGCAGGCCGGGGCTGCTGCTCCTCGGTGATGCGGCCCACGTGGTCTCGCCGGTGGGCGGGGTCGGGATAAACCTGGCTATCCAGGACGCGGTGGCGGCGGCGAACACCCTCGCCGGGCCGCTCAAGGCCGGGAAACTAAAGGGGAGGCACCTGCGGGCTGTGCAGCGCCGCCGGGAGTGGCCCGTGCGGGTGGTCCAGGCGGCCCAGGACTTCGCCCAGCGGGGTGTCGTCTCAGGCATCTTGAGCGCGGACGGGCCCTACGAGTTGCCCCTGGCCGTGCGGCTCGGGCTCAAGACGCCCTTGTTGCGGGACGTCCCCACGCGCCTGATCGCGCTCGGCGCCCGCCGGGTCCGCCCGAAGACGCGGTAGGATTGGGGGAGGGCAGAACGGAGCGGTCGGGTGGATATCCCAGGGAGGCGCGGTTGGAGTTTTTCGAGGTCGTGAAGCGGCGCAGGACGACCAACGGGCCGTTCCTGCCCGACCCCGTGAGCGAGGAGCACCAGCGCCTGCTGGTCGATGTGGCGGCGATGGCGCCGTCGCACTTCAACAGCCAACCCTGGCGCTTCGTGCTGGCCGACGATAGGGCCGTTATCGAGGAGGTCGCCAGGATCAGCGGCGAGTCCATGCGCCGGCTCATGGAGGAGGGGACCTTCTGGAAGCGCTACAGGCCCTACTTCCGCTTTTCGGAGGAGGAGGTGGAGCGCAGGCGCGACGGCATCCACATCGACAAGCTCCCCGCGGTGGTGCGGCCCTTCCGGCGCCAGATCTTCAGCAACACCGGGCAGGCGGTGATGAACCGCCTCGGGGTGCCCAAGACGCTCGCCGAGGACAACCGGAAGCTCGTCGCCGATTCCCCCCTGCTCCTGGCGGTCCTTCTGGACAAGACGGAGTACCGCCCCGGGGAGCTTTCCGGCTTCTACTCGGTCTTCGGGATGGGGGCGGCCGTCGAGAACGTCTGGCTCGCCACCACGGAGCTTGGCATGGGCATCCAGTTCGTCTCCACGCCCATGGAGGTGCCCGAGAAGTGGGAGGAGATAAAGCAACTCCTGTCCGTCCCCGAGGACCTGGAGTTGATGGCGGTCTACCGCCTGGGCTACGTTCCCGAGGAGCGCCGCCGCCCGACGATAGACTGGTCGAGCACGGAGCGCAAACGCCCCTCGCAGTATGTGTTCCGCAATACGTGCGAGACGCCGGTGGCTGATACCCTTGGGGAGAGCGGCACCTAGAGATGCGTCCGATCGCCTAGTAGGAGCTCCGAGACCCGCATGCACCAGGCCAACCCCAGCGTCCTCTCCGTAGCCACGGCCACACCGCAACACAGGATTCCTCAGGCCGTCGCAAAGGACTTCGCCCGGGCGATGTTCGAGGACGTTTACAGGGACATAGACCGCCTCCTGCCCATCTTCGACCACTCCGGGGTGGAGCACCGCAACTTCTGCGTCCCGCCCGAGTGGTTCTACGAGGACCATTCCTTCTCCGAAAAGAACGACCTGTACATCGAGAGCGCGCTTGACCTCTCGGAGAAGGCGGCGCGGCGCGCGCTGGACCGGGCGGGGGCCGACCCCGCGGACGTCGCCGCCGTCTTTTTCGTCTCGACCACGGGGTTTGCCATCCCCTCGATAGACTCGATGCTCCTTCCGCGGCTCGGCCTCTCGGAGCACACCAGGCGGGTGCCGGTCGTCGGGCTCGGTTGCGCGGCCGGGGCCTCGGGCCTCGGGCTCGCGGCGCACTACGCCCGGGCCTGCCGTCCGGGGGAGCTGGTCCTGCTCGTCGCGGTCGAGCTCTGCGGCCTCACCTTCCAGAAGGGCGACCGCTCGAAGGCGAACCTGGTCTCCACGGCCCTCTTCGCCGACGGCGCCGCGGCGGTCCTCCTGGGCCGGGACGCGGGAGAGGAACCCGGCGTGGGGCCCGAGTTGCTCGGCAGCCACGCCACCACCTGGCCCGGCACTGAGGACGTGATGGGCTTCGACGTTGGCGAGCACGGCCTGAGGGTCCTGCTCTCGCGCAGCGTCCCGTCTGTGGTCTACGAGCGGATGCCGGAGAACCTGCGCCTGGCGCTCGGTTCCGTCGGCCTCTCGTTGGACGACATCCGGCACCCCGTCATCCACCCCGGCGGCGCGAAGGTGCTCGACGCCTTCGAGGAGGTCCTTGGCCTCGAGCCCGGCGGCCTGGACATCTCCCGCGAGGTCCTGCGCGAGCACGGGAACATGTCCAGCGTGACGGTGCTCTTTATCCTGGAGCGCTTCCTCGCGGGCGCCGGCTACGCCCCAGGGGAGCACGGGATGCTCTCGGCGATGGGGCCGGGCTTCTCCGCGGAGCACGTGTTCTTCAGGTGTTAGGTTTTGGGCTCCAGGTTTTGGGTGGTGTCCGCCGGTTCCCAGTTCCCGGCGAGGGGCGCCCCTGAAGGCCGTGTTGCTCGCTTTGGCTGTGGTGCTCGTGGCGTTGCAGCGCCTGTTGGAGTTGCGGCACTCGCGGCGGAACGAGGCGCGGCTTCGGGGGCGGGGGGCGGTGGAGCGGGGGAGGGGTCACTATCCGGCGATGGTTGCCGTCCACGCCCTCTGGCTCGCCTCGATGCTCGTCGAGGGGTTCCTGCGGGGGCCTGACCCGCCGGCGTGGTGGCCCGCGCCGCTCGCGTTGTTCCTGCTCGTCCAGCCCTTGCGGTACTGGGCCATCTCGTCCCTCGGGGACAACTGGAACGTGCGCATACTCGTGGTGCCGGGGGGGAAGCTCGTGAAGAGCGGCCCGTACCGCCTCTTTTCGCACCCCAACTACGTCGTCGTCGCCGTGGAGGTCCTCACGCTGCCCCTCATCTTCGGCGCCTGGGTGACGGCCCTGGCCTTTTCGGTCCTGAACACCGCCTTCTTCTACGTACGAATCCGCGCGGAAAACCGGGCGCTCAGGGAGCTTGCAGGCTAAGATAGGCCCGTACGCCGGCTTCTCGTCGAAGCCCGGCACCCGAAGCCTAAAACCGGGAGGCGCCCATGTTGGATCTCAAGTTTATCCGCGAGAACGCGCAGGCCGTTCAGGAGAACTGCAAAAACCGCGGCGTGGAGGCGGACGTGGGGCTTATCGTGGAGCTCGCGGACCGGCGCTCGGCGCTTATCCAGGAGCTCAACGAGCTCAAACAAGAGCAGAACCGGGCGGCGAAGAGCATAGGCAAAGAGCGCGACGCCGGGGCCCGGGACAGGCTGATAGCCGGCTCGCGCGAGATGAAGGCCCGGATACCGGAGAAGGAGGCAGAGCTTCACGAGGTCGAGGGGCGGCTGCGGGAGGAGCAGCTCAAGGTCCCGAACATGACCCACCCGGATTCGCCCATCGGCCGGGACGACTCGGAGAACGTCGAGATCGGGCGCTCCGGTGAGATCCCGGATTTCCCCTTCGAGCCGAAGGACCACGTGCAGCTCGGCGAGTCGCTCGGGATCATAGACTTCGAGGCCGGCGCCAAGACCACGGGCAGCAAGTTCTACTTTCTCAGGGGGGACGCCGTCCTCCTGGAGCTCGGCCTGATCCGGTACGCCCTGGACCTGCTGGCCGGTTACGGCTACGAGCCGACGATCACGCCCGACCTCGCCCGCGACGAGGCGCTGGTCGGGACGGGCTTTATCCCGCGGGGGCCCGAGACCCAGATCTACTCGGTGGAGGACTCGGACCTCTCGATGGTCGCGACCGCCGAGATCCCGCTCGCAGGACAGCTCACCGACGAGATCGTGGACGAAGACCGCCTCCCCTTGCGCTACGCCGGCCTCTCCCACTGCTTCCGCACGGAGGCGGGCTCCCACGGCCGGGCGAGCCGCGGCCTCTACCGCGTCCACCAGTTCACGAAGGTCGAGATGTTCGCGTTCACCGCGCCGGAGGATTCGGAGGCCGTTCACGCGGAGATGGTCGAGATAGAGGAGAGGATCTTCCAGGGCCTCGGCCTCCCTTACCGCGTCGTCGACATCTGCACCGGCGACCTCGGCGGCGCCGCCTACCGCAAGTACGACCTCGAGGCCTGGATGCCGGGCCGCGACGACTTCGGCGAGGTCACCAGCACCTCCAACACCACCGACTACCAGGCCCGCCGCCTCCGCATCC
>CADCVH010000070.1 GCA_902806085.1 uncultured Rubrobacteraceae bacterium
GGCCAAGGCCCTCGTCGACGAGGCCCCGAACCCCGTCAAGGAGGCCATCAGCAAGGAGGACGCCGAGGCCCTCAAGACCCAGATCGAGGAGGCCGGCGGCTCCGTCGAGCTGAAGTAGCTTTTTAGCTGTCAGCTTTTAGCTGTCAGCGGTCAGCCAAGAGAGCTGGCCCGGGCGGCGCTCCCTCACGGGGGCGCCGTTTTCTTTGTCCGGATTTTTGAAGGAGGGATGTGGGACGTTCTTACGTGGTCACCGGGGGAGGCCGGGGCGTCGGGCGGGCCATAGTGGAGAGGCTTCTCGGGGAACGGGACATCGTGGTCGTTATCGAGATGGACCCGGAGGCGACGGCCTGGGTGGGGGACCATGACGCCGGGGGGCGCGTGATCCCCGTAGTCGGCGACGCCTCGGATGAGGCCGTCGCGGGCAGGGCCGCGGATCTCGCCGAGGAGGCCGCCCCGCTCTCAGGCTGGGTGAACAACTCGGCCGTCTTCCGGGACGCCTCGCTCCACTCGGCGCCGACGCGGGAGGTGCTTGACCTCGTGGCCCTGAACCTCGGCCTCGCCGTGGTCGGCTGCGCCACGGCGGTCCGGCGCTCTCTCGTGGCGGGGAAGGGCGGGGCGATCGTAAACGTCTCCTCCCACCAGGCGCAGCGGGCGGTCCCGGGTGCCCTGCCGTACGTGACGGCCAAGGCGGCCATCGAGGGGCTGACCCGCGCGCTCGCCGTCGATTACGGCCCTTCAGGCATCCGCACCAACGCCGTGGCGCTCGGCTCCATAGTTACCGACCGTTACGAGGCGTTTCTGGAAGAACAGGAACCCGCCGCGGCGAGGCGGATCGAGGAAGAGATGCGCCGGCTGCACCCGGTCGGCCGCGTCGGCCGCCCGGAGGAGGTGGCCGCGACCGTCGCCTACCTCCTCTCGGACGACGCGAGCTTCGTAAACGGCGCGGTCGTGCCGGTAGACGGCGGCCGGTCCGCGCTGGGGGTCGACCCCGAAGCGCGCAGGGCCGAAGGCTAGCAGGGGGCTGAGCCCCGAGGCCCAACACCTGCTGCCTTTGTGGCATGATCCGGGCGGCTGTGCTAGACTGCGCCCGCTGGTCGGAGGAATGCTAGAGGCCAGCCACATATTCTTTTCATCTTCCCTTGACTGTGCTCCCTGATGGGGGTAACATACTCGTTTGCGTGCTCGGCCTTTTTTCGACAATCCTTGCGGAGGAGAGTTAATTTGGTAACCCCTGTTGTGCGCCGGAAACGGCACCCTTACGCTCGGTTGCAGTCCACGGAAGTTCAGTTGCCGGATCTCGTAGAGATCCAGTTGAACTCTTTTCAGAAGTTTTTGGACGCAGGTATTCAGAAGACCTTTACGGATATTTCTCCCATCGAGGATTACACGGGTTCTTACGCCGTGGAGTTCGGTGAGAGCCGCTTCGAGGAGGCGCCGGTCTCCGCCGAAGAGTGCATGACCAAGGACAAGACGTACGCCGCGCCCCTCTTCGTCAAGGTGCGCTTCATCGTCAAGGAGACGGGCGAGGTCAGGGAGCAGGACGTCTTTATGGGCGACTTCCCGCTCATGACGCGCTCGGGGACCTTCATCATCAACGGGACCGAGCGCGTGGTCGTCACGCAGCTCGTGCGTTCGCCCGGCGCGTACATCATGGAGCCCAAGGACCAGACCAAGCAGGTGCTCACGGCCAGCCTCATGCCGAGCCGGGGTTCCTGGCTCGAGTTCGAGGTCGAGACCAAGGGCTACGTCTCGGTTCGTATAGATAGGAAGCGAAAGCTGCCGGTTACGGTCTTGCTCAAGGCTCTGGGCATGGGCGGGCCCGAGGAGATCCTCTCCCGCTTCAACGACTCGTGGCTTATCCGGAATACGCTCGAGCGCGACGACATCGCCTCGCAGGAGGAGGCGCTGCTCGAGGTCTTCCGCAGGCAGCGTCCCGGGGAGCCGGTCAACCGCGAGAACGCGGAGAACCTCGTGCAGAGCCTCTTCTTCGACCCGAAGCGCTACGACCTCTCCGAGGTCGGGCGTTACAAGGTCAACAAGAAGCTCAAGCTCGACGTGCCGCTTGAGGACCACACCCTCACCATCGAGGACATAGCCGGGTTGCTCGGCCGCCTCATCCAGACGAGCGAGGAGGTCGCAGAGGAGGAGGAGGAGTTCGGCCGGATCAACTACGAGAGGATCCGCCACAAGCTCGACGAGTACGAGCACTTCGGCAACAGGCGCCTTCGTACCGTGGGCGAGCTCGTGCAGGAGGCGTTCCGGATCGGGATGTACCGCATGGAGCGCGTCGTGCGCGAGCGGATGACGACCCAGGACGAGGAGTCGATCACCCCGCAGACGGTCGTCAACACCAAGCCGGTGGCGAGCGCGATAAAGGAGTTCTTCGGCTCCTCCCAGCTCTCCCAGTTCATGGACCAGACGAACACCCTGTCGGGCCTCTCGCACAGGCGCCGCCTGAGCGCGATGGGCGCCGGTGGATTGTCTCGTGAGAGGGCCCCCATAGAGGTTCGAGACGTACACCCGACCCACTACGGGCGGATGTGCCCGATCGAGACGCCAGAGGGCCCGAACATCGGGCTCATCGGCCAGCTCTCGACGTTCGCCACGGTGGACGACTACGGGTTCGTGCAGACGCCCTACAGGAAGGTCGTGGGCGGCAAGCTCACCGACGAGATCGAGTACCTCTCCGCCGACGAGGAGGAGGAGTTCACGATCGCCCAGGCCAACACGCCCGTCGATAGGGAGAGCGGTCAGATCCCCGAAGGGGAGCAGATCCTGGCCCGCCGCAAGGGCGGGGACGTGGCCAGCGTGGCACGTGAGGAGGTCGACTTCGTCGACGTGGCGCCGCTGCAGATGGTCTCCGTCGGCACCGCGCTGATCCCGTTCCTCGAGCACGACGACGCCAACCGCGCCCTCATGGGCGCGAACATGCAGCGTCAGGCCGTGCCGCTCTTGCGCAGCGAGGCCCCGTACGTGGGCACCGGCATGGAGTTCAGGGCCGCCGCCGATACAGGCGACGTGCTGCTGGCACGCAACGCCGGCAAGGTCGAGCGGGTGGTTGCCAGCAGGATCTCGGTGCGCCGAGACGATGGCGGGGTGGACGAGTACCCGCTTCGCAAGTTTGCCCGCTCCAACCAGGGCACCTGCGTCAACCAGCGCCCGCTCGTGACGGAGGGCGAGGAGGTCGAGGCCGGAACCGTCATGGCCGACGGCTCCTCCACCGACCAGGGCGAGCTCGCGCTCGGGAAGAACATGCTCGTGGCGTTCATGCCGTGGGAGGGGTTCAACTTCGAGGACGCCATCATCATCTCAGAGCGCATCGTCAAGGACGACGTCCTCTCCTCCATCCACATAGAGGAGTACGAGGTCCAGGCCAGGGACACCAAGCTCGGCCCCGAGGAGATCACGCGGGACATACCCAACGCCTCCGACGACGTGCTGATGAACCTGGACATGGACGGCATCATCCGCATAGGCGCCGAGGTCGGCTCCGGCGACGTGCTCGTCGGCAAGGTAACGCCCAAGGGCGAGTCCGAGCCCACCCCGGAGGAGAAGCTCTTGCGCGCCATCTTCGGCGAGAAGGCCCGCGAGGTGAAGGACTCGTCTCTGAAGGTGCCCCACGGCGAGGGCGGCGTGGTCATAGACGTCAAGAGGTTCTCGCGGGACGACGGCGACGAGCTGCAGCCCGGCGTGAACGAGATGGTCAGGGTCTTCGTGGCCAAGAAGCGCAAGATCGCGGAGGGCGACAAGCTCGCCGGGCGCCACGGCAACAAGGGCGTCATCTCAAAGATCGTGCCGGAAGAGGACATGCCGTTCATGGAGGACGGCCGCCCGGTGGACGTCATACTGTCCCCCTTGGGCGTGCCGAGCCGGATGAACATAGGCCAGATCCTCGAGACCCACCTCGGTTGGGCCGCGAGCCAGGGCCTCGGCGAGAGCGAGGAGCCGACGTTCGTCTCCACGCCGGTCTTCTCGGGGGCCGAGGTCGAGGACATCGACAAGGCAATAGAGGCCGTCAACAACAACGGCGGCGCCAAGACCGGGATGGGCCGCGGCGGCAAGGTGACGCTGTACGACGGCCGGACCGGCGAGCCGTTCGACGGCAGGATCACGGTCGGCTACATGTACATCTTGAAGCTCCTCCACCTCGTGGACGACAAGATCCACGCGAGGAGCACGGGCCCGTACTCGCTGGTCACGCAGCAGCCCCTGGGCGGCAAGGCCCAGTTCGGCGGCCAGCGCTTCGGCGAGATGGAGGTGTGGGCTTTGGAGGCCTATGGCGCCGCGCACACCCTGCAGGAGCTCTTGACCATCAAGAGCGACGATAGGGTGGGCCGGGTCAAGAGCTACGAGTCGATAGTCAAGGGCGAGAACATACCCGAGCCCGGGGTGCCGGCGAGCTTCAAGGTGCTCTTGAAGGAGATGCAGTCCTTGGGGCTCTCGGTCAAGCCGGTCTACAACGCCGAGGCCGCCGCGGAGGACACCGAGCGGCGCGACTGGGACGAGGCGGCGCGGGCCTTGGGGATCAACCTCAGCCGCGACGAGCCTACGGGCAACCTCGAGGACGTGCCGGACGCCTTCGGCAGAGGAGGAGTATAGAGCGTGCAGGGACTCGAGCGCGACATAGACATAAACAAGCTGGAGAAGATCTCCATAGGGCTTGCCTCGGCCGAGGAGATCCGGGAGTGGTCCCGCGGCGAGGTTACGAAGCCAGAGACCATCAACTACCGCACTTTGCGTCCCGAGAAGGACGGGCTCTTCGACGAGCGCATCTTCGGCCCGTCGAAGGACTGGGAGTGCTACTGCGGCAAGTACAAGAGGATCCGGTTCAAGGGCATCATCTGCGAGCGGTGCGGTGTCGAGGTTACCCGCGCCCGCGTGCGCCGCGACCGTATGGGCCACGTCGAGCTTGCCGCCCCGGTGGCGCACGTGTGGTTCGTCAAGGGCGTGCCGAGCCGGATGGGCTATTTGCTGGACATCAGCCCGAAGGAGCTCGATAGGGTCCTGTACTTCGCGAGCTCCATCGTTACGTGGGTGGACCGCGAGGAGCGGGCCAACGACATCGACCTGCTCCGTGGCCGGGTCGAGGACGAGATCCGGCAGCTAGAGCAGGACCGGGACGAGGAGATCGACCAGGTCCACGCCCTGCGCACCAAGCGCGAGAGCGTCATAAAGGGCGAGAGCTCGGCCGACGAGCTCACGGAGGAGTTCGCCGAGGTCGAGGAAGAGAACCGCGAGGCGACGGTCGCCAAGGTCCACAAGGAGGCCGAGGAGTCCATCGCGGACATCCAGCGGTCGACGACGGACCAGATCGCGCTCGTGAGGCGTTCCTGGGAGGAGTTCCAGACGCTCGAGCCGCGCCAGATCGTGGACGACGAGGAGCTCTTCCGCGAGATGAAGGACCGCTTCGGCGACGAGTACGGCTACGGCGTGTACTTCCGCGGCGGCATGGGTGCCGAGGCCGTCAAGGACCTCATCCAGCAGGTCGACCTCGTGGAAGAGGCCCAGGACCTGCGCGACACCGTCGTCTCGTCCAAGGGCCAGAAGCGCCAGAAGGCCATCAAGCGCCTGAAGGTCGTGGACGCCTTCCGCACCAGCGGCAACGGCCCGGAGTGGATGATCATGGAGGCCATCCCGGTCCTCCCGCCGGACCTCCGCCCGATGGTCCAGCTCGACGGCGGGCGCTTCGCCACGAGCGACCTGAACGACCTTTACAGGCGTGTCATAAACCGCAACAACAGGTTGCGGCGCCTGCTCGACCTCGGCGCGCCCGACGTGATCGTGAACAACGAGAAGCGGATGCTCCAGGAGGCCGTCGACGCCCTCTTCGACAACGGCCGTCGTGGCCGCGCCGTCACGGGCGCCGGCAACCGGGCGCTCAAGTCCCTGAGCGACATGCTCAAGGGCAAGCAGGGCAGGTTCCGCCAGAACCTGCTCGGCAAGCGCGTGGACTACTCCGGGCGTTCTGTGATCGTGGTCGGCCCCGGCCTGAAGATGCACCAGTGCGGCCTGCCTAGGTTGATGGCGGTCGAGCTCTTCAAGCCGTTCGTGATGAAGGTGCTCGTCGACCGGGCGCTCGCGCCGAACATCCGGAGCGCCAAGCAGATGGTCGAGCGGCTGCGTCCCGAGGTGTGGGACGTGCTCGAGGACGTGATCAAGGAGCACCCGGTGCTCCTCAACCGCGCGCCGACGCTCCACAGGCTCGGCATCCAGGCCTTCGAGCCGGTGCTGGTCGAGGGCAAGGCCATCCAGGTCCACCCGCTCGTGTGCTCCGCGTTCAACGCGGACTTCGACGGCGACCAGATGGCGGTCCACGTCCCCTTGAGCCCCGAGGCGCAGGCCGAGGCCCGCGTGCTCATGCTCTCGACGCAGAACATCCTGCTGCCGGCGAACGGGTTCCCGATCGCCGTGCCCTCGCAGGACATGGTGCTGGGCCTGTACTACATCACCTCCACGGGCGAGGACTTCGAGAACGAGGAGCCAAAAGCCCTGATCTCCTCCTACGACGAGGCCGAGGCCGCGTACAAGGAGGGGTCGCTCAAGATCCACAACAAGGTCATCGCCCGTCGCAACGGCGAGCGGATGGAGACCACGCTCGGGCGCGTCCTCTTTAACGAGAACGTCGAGCAGACTTTGAGGGACTACCTCGGGGACTCCTACGACCCGGCCGAGTACCCCTACGTCAACCACGTGTTGAAGAAGGGCGAGATCAAGGCCCTCGTCTCCGAGTACGTGGAGCGCTTCCCGACCGAGCTCGTGAGCCAGCTTCTGGACACGCTCAAGCGCGTCGGCTTCCACACGGCGACCAAGGCGGGCATCTCCGTCGGCAAGAACGACATCGTCGTGCCGGAGCAGAAGGAAGGCATCCTGGAGAACTACCAGGGGCAGGTCGACGAGGTCGAGGAGCAGTGGGACCAGGGCTTCATCTCCGACGACGAGAGCCTGGAGCGGACCATCGCCCTGTGGACGCAGGCCAAGAACGAGGTCGAGGACGCCATGAAGGGCAACCTCTGGCGCCTGAACCCGATCTTTATGATGGCCGACTCCGGGGCCCGGGGTAACTACTCGAACTTCACCCAGCTCGCCGGCATGCGAGGCCTGATGACGAACACCAAGGGCGAGATCATCCCCGAGCCCGTGAAGTCCAACTTCATTGAGGGCCTCTCGGTGCTCGAGTACTTCACCTCGACCCACGGCGCCCGGAAGGGCCAGGCCGACACGGCGCTGCGTACGGCGGACTCTGGCTACCTGACCCGCCGCCTCGTCGACGTCTCCCAGGACGTCGTTGTGAACGACGAGGACTGCGGCACCAACGGGTACGTGGACATCCCGCTCTTCCTCGACGGCGGCAGGGGCGACGGGAACGACTCCGTTGCGGCCCGCTTCCTGGCCCGCGACCTCGTTAACCCGGAGACGGGCGAGGTCGTCGCCGAGAGGGGCACGGACGTAATGCCGCGCCTCCTGGCGCAGTGGCAGGAGGAGTTGCCGCGCGAGACGCTGGTCCCGGTCAGGACGCCGGCCAAGTGCGAGAGCCCGCAGGGCGTCTGCCAGGCGTGCTACGGACGCGCGCTCTCCACCTACCGGGCCGTCGACGTGGGCGAGGCCGTCGGCATCATCGCGGCCCAGTCCATCGGCGAGCCGGGGACGCAGCTCACGATGCGTACCTTCCACACCGGCGGCATCGCCGGCGAGGACATCACCGCCGGTCTTCCGAGGGTCGTCGAGCTTTTCGAGGCGAGGCACCCCAAGGCCGAGGCGACGCTCGCGGAAATCGACGGTACGGTAACCCTCGAAGAGGCGGACTCCGACCGGATGATCAACGTGACGATCACCTCGCCGGACAATACCGAGGTCCGCGAGTACAAGGTCGAGCGGAGGCTGCTCAAGCCCGAGTTCATCGAGGGCGCCGAGGTCAGGGCTAACACCCCGATCACGGACGGCTCCGTGTACCCGCACGCGATCCTGGAGAACGACCTCCGATACGACCGCGGCACCACGACCACCGAGCGTTACCTGGTGGGAGAGGTCCAGAAGGTCTACCGGGCCCAGGGCGTGGACATCCACGACAAGCACATCGAGGTGATAGTCCGCCAGATGCTGCGCAAGGTCGTCATAGACGACCCGGGTGACACGACGCTCCTGCCCGAGCAGGTGGCCGACAAGTTCACGGTGCTCGCCGAGAACGCCAGGGTCGAAGAGGAGGAGGGCAAGCCCGCCACCTACCACACGATCCTGCTCGGCATCACCAAGGCCTCGCTCGCCACGGACAGCTTCCTCTCCGCGGCCTCCTTCCAGGAGACCGCCCGCGTCCTCACCGACGCGGCCATCGAGGGCAAGCAGGACAGCCTCGTCGGCCTGAAGGAGAACGTCATCATCGGCAAGCTCATCCCCGCCGCCACCGGCCTGCCCCGCTACCGGCAGCTCACCGTGGCCGTCGAGGGGTACAAGGCCCGCGAGGTCGACGAGCTCGATATAGCGGCGTCTTAAGTAGGGCGGTCAAGCTACCGGCGGCCCCCAGCTTTTTGGCTGGGGGCCGTCCGCCTTGCGGTCCTGGTGTAAAATATCCGGGTGAGCCCGTCGCAATAGGGCAGGCGGTCGCGGAACTGGCTTGACATAACGGGTCCGCGAGCCTAAAATCATGC
>CADCVH010000071.1 GCA_902806085.1 uncultured Rubrobacteraceae bacterium
TTCGGGTTACTTCCTGGCCTGCCTCTGCGCCCCGTCCAGGGTGCCTCGGTAGTAAGAGAACATCGAGTTCAGGAAGTCCATGTAGGCGTCGGCGCCCTCCTGGGCGAGCGCCTGGGAGGCCTCCTGCTGCTTGCGCTGCTGCTCGATCAGGTCGTCCGCCAGCGCCCGGTTGTTGGACGCCTGGGTCCTCAGGTTGTTGATGACCCCGTTGAAGAACTCCTGCGTGAGCTGCGCGTTGAGCTCCTGCGCGGAGACCGACCGGTCCGCCAGAGCCTGGTAAGACTCCTTGATGGCGTCGGCGAACTTCTCGGCCGCCTCGTTTACCTGCTTCTGCTGTTTCTGATCCATATCAGTCATCCTCCGTTCTGAAACTCTTGCGATAAGCCGGCGTTCCTACCCACCCGTGCCGCCCGCTAAGCGGAGAGAGGGGGCAAGCCCGAAAGCCCGCCCCCTCCTTCCGTGCGCCGGTCTCTGGTCCTACCTGGCGACCCTCCCGGCGGCCCGCAGGCCCTCCTTGTAGTAGGAGAGGGGCGCGTAGGCGAGGTCCATGTAAGCGTCGAGGGACTGCCCGACGAGCGTCTGGTACGCCTCGCGCTGCTTCTCGATATGCTCGACGAGATCCCGCGTCATCGCCCGGTTGCTCTCGGCCTGATGGCGCAACTCCTTGATGGAGTCGTCGACCAGGCCCTGGGCGAACCTGACGTTCCGCTCCTGAAGCCCCACCGTGTGGTTCACCACGGTCTGGTAGGAATCCCGCGTGGTTTCGGCCAGCTTCTCCGCAGCCTTGTTCGCCTTCTCGACGTTGGTAGCCATCCGATTAACCCCTTTCTCGCGTGTGACGCGAACTCTTACTTCTTCTCGTCCGGCTTGTCCTGCATCGGCCGGCCCGTGTACATCCGGAAGAACGTGTCCATGGTTTGCTGGTACTGCTCAAGCGACCTAGCCCAGAAGTCCAGGTAGGACCGCCCAGCGTCCGTGATGGTGTACATGCGGCGCGCCGGCCCCCCCCGGGAGGTCTCCCAGCTGGACTCGACTACGCCCTCTTTCTCCATCTGCCGCAGC
>CADCVH010000072.1 GCA_902806085.1 uncultured Rubrobacteraceae bacterium
TCCAGCCATTTATCAGACAGTCTCGTAAGGTGCATACTCCGAAGTTCGGGCCGTCTGGGGGGTCTAAGAAGTTCGCCTGTAGTTCTACGAAACGCGCAAAGAATCTGTAACAAATACTGCAATTGAATGATGCGCTCAGCATCCCTTTAGTGCCATGGTGAATAACGACACATAAATTACAAGGTAGAGGCCAAGAACCCCACCCTGCGGAAGATACGGGCACCAGAGAGGGCCTGGGGAGGAGCCAGTGGTGCGACCGGCTACCTTCTATGGACCCTTAGATACAGGGGGAGGAAGGGGTGGTGTGGTCGGCGTGCGTTTTTCGCCTCCTACCTGACCCACCCGACCCTGAACCGACGGTCTGGTACTGAAGAAAGAGGAAGGATCGACGATGAGACGGGCGATATTGCTGGTGGCCGCCGTGGCCCTAACCCTGTTGGTGGCCAGCGGGGTGGCACTGGCGGTCAACAAGGTCGGTACCAACGGCCCCGACACTTTGAGGGGAACCAACGGGGACGACAACCTCATAGGCAAGGGCGGTAACGACATACTCTTGGCCCTAGCAGGCGACGACAACCTCGTGGGCGGCCCGGGCAAGGACCTCGTGTTTGGCGGCAAAGAGCGGCGTCCCCAAGGAGGCGACAAGAACCTTTTGGGTGGTAGCGGCAACGACTTCGTCGGCGGCGGCCTCGGCTCCGACAACATAGTGGGCGGAGATGGTAACGACCTCATGTTCGGTGGCGAATTCGTAACCCCCGCAGCGAAGGACATTCTCTCCGGAGGAGACGGCAACGACGTGATAGTCGTCTTCAACAAGCCCGCTGGCAAGGACGTGGTGACTTGCGGCGGCGGCTTCGACCGGGTGCTGGCCGACAGAGCAGATGTGGTCGCCCCCGACTGCGAGAGGGTTAAGATCGTGCGCGGTTCCCGCGAGGAGGTCATTGCGCAGGAACATGCGTTCTTCGAGTCCATACCGGAGAGCTTCTTTGAGGGTCTGCATCCCCAATTCTAACGATACGAGCCAACCTTGCAGTTAAAGGGGCAGAGCAGGCGGGAAGGGTCGAGTCCCACAAGACTTCGACCCTTCCTTATGCCCTTATTCACCGGAGTGCGTGGAAGGGGCGTTCCCCGAACTTCGGGCTGAGGGAATCTCGGAAGTTCGCGTACTAGACCATCGGGGTCCGCGACTTCGGGCCCCGACCGAAGCGAGGAGGGGCGGCCGGCTAGGGCGCGGGCGCCTCGAACTCGAAGGTCCAGGGACCGCGGATCTGCCTCCCGTCCTCGTCTCCCTGTATTGCCTTCTCGCTCTGAGGATACCCGAAGAGTTCCGTCACCGTCACCGACGAGCGGCCCTCGAGCGGCTCGTCCAGCGTGAGCGACCAGCAGCCGCCCCCGAGCCCACGGACGGGGAGGGGCTCCTCGCGTTGGAACCCCGTCGGCGCCGTGCCTGGCCGCCAAACGTAGTCGTCGTTCGGGGGGTCAAAGCACACGACCGCCTGGGGCCTGCTGGGGGAGTCCACCACCCGCTCCAGGGTGATCGTGACCCCGCCCTTCGTCGCCTTCTGGCCCACCTCCACCACTGGGTTGGTCCTCACGGGGATCTCGAAGTCGAAGACGAACGGCCCGGCGTCCGGCTTCTCTCCGGGCATCCCGCCCTCGAACAGGGGGACCTCCAGGCGGAAGCGGTGTTCCCTGCCCGCCTCCAGGCCCTCCGGGGCCTCGAAGACCGCCGCGGCGCCGGGGTACTGCGTCGTCCCGTCGATGTTGTCGTAGTCCTCGCCGCCGGCGTCGGTGATGTCGACGCGGGGGGGAAGGTCGGCCGCGGCCTCGCCCTCCTCCCCGATGAGGAGGGGCTGGAGAAACACGGGTCCGTAGTCCGGACCGCGCCCTTCGAGCTTCTGTGGGCCGTCGAGGTCTCGGGCCTCGATGCCCACGACGACGACGTCCTCATCGGCGTAGGCACGCTCGAGGGTGACCTCCGCGCCGTCGGCCGTCTTGGTCTGGCCCACCTCCTCGCCCGGGGGCGTCCCTTCGCCGCCGGGCAGGTAGTGGGCGAAGAGCCGATCGGCGACCCCTCCGCCGCCGGTCGTCTTCCGTCGGCGTTCCCTCGATCCGTGCCCCGCCCGCGCGCTCCCTCACGGCCGGCCACAGGTCCACCGCGTCGGCGGGCGCGCCCCGCTCGGCGCACCCGCGCAGGGCCCCCTCCAGGCGCCTCCTCTGTTCACTCCCGGTCCTTGCCTCCTTCCGGGGCGTTGGTCGGGGGGCCGGAGGGCGCTCGTCTTGCTGTGCGCCCCGCGGTGGCGGGCGCGGCATGCGAGCGGGACCACGGGCGCAGCGCCCAGGCAAGGGCCCTGCGGGCGGCGTGCAACCGCCACCCGATGGTCCCGGGCGGTGCTCCCTCGCCCTCCCGGGACATCTCGGCCTCGCCCATGCCCAGGTAGTAGCGCTGGACCACCGCCGCCCTCTGGGCCGGGGGCAGCTCCGCCAGGGCGGCCCACACCCTGTCGCGCTCCTCGGCCTCCTCTGCCAGCTCCAGCGGGCCCTTGTCGGGGTCCAGGAGCCACGCCGCCGGGGCGGCGTCACCGCCGAGGGGCAGCTGTCCGCTCGCGCCGGGCGGCGGCCTTGACGGCGTCGTTGACGACCACCCTCATGAACCAGGGGCCGAAGGGCCGCGAGGCGTCGAAGGTGCCGATCCTCTCGTAGGCCCGCACGAAGGCGTTCTGGGCCACGTCTTCGGCCGAGGCGCGGTCGCGCAGAATGAGGTAGGCCGCCTGGACCGCCCGCGCCTGGTGGGCCCTCACGAGCGTCTCGAGCCCGCCTATGTCGCCCCGCTTGAGGCGTTCTACCGCCCCTCGTTCGTCCATCCGCAGCCCTTCCCCCGGTCGCCGGCCGTGTGGCCTCCTCTACGTATATCCTTCGGCGGCTGAAAACCTTTGGCCTTTTCTGAACCGGGAGCCGAAAAAGGCCCTATTCACCGGAGTACGTGGAAGGGGCCAGCGTGTTGAAAAAGTCGGGTCTGACCAGTCGAGAGTTCAAAACAGAATCGAAACATTTAGAAACCGAGGCCAAAACACTATAGAAACGGGATTTCAGGCCTTTGAACGGAACGCTCAAAGGGGTATCGAGGGGTTTTTCAACAGGCTGGCCCCTTCTACGCCGTTTGACGAATGGCGTAGGATGTCCGCGCAACCCTCGCGATGGCGGAGGGACGCCGGATCGGAGGAGGCATGGGACGCGGGCCGGAGAACGGGCTTCTGGGGGCCGAAGAAGTCGGCAGGTTGGTAGGGGTCAAGGAGACCACCGTCTACAGGTGGTGCAAGGAGGGAAGGCTGCCGTGCCTCAAGGTCGGCAAGCACTGGCGCATAAGGCGCGAGGACTTGGAGCACTTCCTCAAAAGGAGCGAACACCCGGTGACGTTGGCCGGGCAGCTCGGCTCCTTCTTGCGCGAGCCCGACAGCGTGCTGGCCATCGCCCAGAACGTCGACATCTTGCACCGCATCGACGCGGCCTTCTTCCGGGCGGGCGAGGCGCGGGGCGCGCTTCTGGCGAAGTTCTACGCCGGGGAGGGGAGCTCGGAAGAGGAACTGCTCGCCGCCTTCGAAGAGTGCGGCCTCGAGGCCACCCGCCTGGAGCGGGAGGGGCGCCTGCTGATGAGGCCCGAGGAAGACGCCCTGGGCGGGGGACGAGGGGAGGCGCTCGGGCGGCTCCTGGAGGAAGAGGGCGGCGAGGAGCGCGCCTTGTGGGCCTCCTTCGACTGGGTGAGGCCCGTCGACCTGGACACTGCCTTCGAGCAGCAGCAGGAGTTGACGGCGTTCGTCGAGGCCTGGCGGTTGGTGGTCAAGACGGCGGCGCTCGAAGAGGCGATAGAGGAGTGGACGTCGTCGGAGCTCAGGCGGATTCAGTCCGTCCATTCGGCGACCATCCTGGCCTCGGAGTCCGGGTTGTCCTTGAGCCGCGCGACGCCTATGCCGCCCCCCTGAAAAAGAAGACCCACCAGACTGGGTACGTATCTCCGAGAACCCCCCGGCGCGAACTTCCGAGATCCCCGCTTCCGCGCACCCGGGTGAATAAGGGCAAGAAGGAGTTCCGGAGCATTCTTGCTACCCGAACACCGGAGCCGCCGTAGCCAGCAGGATCATCGTCAATACCAGCACCACCAGTGCCACCAGCGCCGGTAGCCCTCTACGAATCACGCGACCTCCTCCGACGTCGGTCGGTAACCGGTTGCGCCACTGGCTCGGCCCGTCCCTCGCGAGCGCCCATCTATGGGGAGCGGGCTTCTAAGCCTCCACCGCGGATTGTCCCTTCCCTAAGGCACCATAGTAGCAACCTGCCGAGGCGGGGCAAGGCTTTTCATACCTTAGGCACGACCTCCGAGAACAACTACGGGGCGAAGTTCCGAGGTTTACCCTTCTGGGACGCACGGTGAATAAGCTACGTTTCGGGGTTTAGCGTTCTGCCATTCCTCGGCACTTGCACGAGCTTGTCGACCGAACGTATGATGTATAGAGCATAACAACCGAATACGGCGAGAGGCTACGAACCCCGTCCCTATACATGGGTGCCTAGATGGGCGGGCGGAGCCAGTGGCGCAACCGGCTACCGAGGTGATCGGGTGGCCGGTTTCCTTTTTTCCCGAGGAGGCCAAGCGAAGGGGAGGGAAGATGGCGATTGAAGACGCAGCCGCGTGGGCAACGATACCGGGGCCCACGGACGCTATAGGTTCGTTCGCCGAAGCTCGAGGGGTTCGCGTACATTGACGGGCGTCTACGCCAAACGGGCGGTGCTGATCCTGGCGCTCCTGATCTTGATGGTCGAGGGGTACTTCGCCTACCAATGGTACGATCGCTACCACGGCTTCGGCTCCGCCCCCGACGCCGCTTCTGGCGGAGTGGCGCCCCTCGAGGAAACGATGCCCGACGGGGTGGCCCCCGAGGAGACCACCGCGAGGCGGGGCGTCCCGTCTGGCGCCGACGACGCCACTACCGATCAGTACGTGGCCGCCTCCCGGCGAGACGGGGCCGAATACGTTCGTACCGTCGGCGACATACAGTCCGGGGCCATCGAGGCGTTCCTGGAGAGCCACGAAAAGCTCTTGCGATACGATGCCCTCGCCGCCGATGACGTCGAAGAGATGAAAGCCAACGAAACCGCCCTGCAAGAGATGGCCGACCAGGCGACCGACCTTGCCCCCCCCCGGGAATACGAGGAACAACATGAGGTGTTCGGTTCCGCGATCGACGAGCTGCGCGACGCCGCCGGGCTAGCTCACGGCATGGCCGCCGATCCTGTCGCCGCGGCCGAACTCGGATTCGACGAGTACGACGGCCACGTCGACGAGGCATCCGCTCTTTTGCGACGATCCAACGAACTGCTCGGTAAGGACTACGAGGCGATCGGGGACGTCCGGGAGGTGAGCCCGGAATTTTAGCGCCACGCACGGTTGCGTGGCTTGGAAGGTGCGCGAGCACCGGAAGGAGAACATCGTGAACCGAGCAACACGACTCGCTACAGGCGCCGTCCTAGGAGGCGTCGCGTTGCTGGCGTTCCTGGCCCTTGCCCTGGGCTCGGGAGGGGGCGCGCTGGCGCAGGAAACGGACAGCGTGAGCCTCCAGCTCACGCCCAGCCGCGATTCGGGGGTGAGCGGGACGGCCACCCTCACGGACGTAGGGGAAGGCGTGAGGGTGGAGCTGAACATGAGGGGGCTGCCGGAGGCCGGCATCGAGCACATAAACCACTTCCACGCGGGCGGCAGCTGCACCGCCGATCGGGCCGGCAACGTCGCCCCGGCGACGATACCCCTGAAGACCATCGTGGCCAAGGAAGACGGGACGGGCTCCGGCACCAAGACCCTCGAGGGCGTCACGCTGAATTCGCTGTTCGATCCGGGCAAGGATCGCTACATAGCGCTGCATTCGGAGGTCGAGGAAGGCCAGGGCGTCCCTCCCGTCATCTCCTGCTCCGACGTCGTCGAGGCCGCAGGTAGGGGGGCGGTTTCCACCACCCTCCCCGAAAGCGGCGGCCCGCGGCCCGCGATGCTGCTCGCCGCCGCGGCCCTTCTCTCCTTGGGCGCGGCTGCCGGGGTGGTCGGACTGGTACGGCGCGGCTCTTGAGGACGGATCATGAGGGCTCTGGTTGAGTTCGGAGGACCCCGTACGGGCGAACTTCCGAGAACTCAGCGCGAAGATGGGTAATTCGGGGGATGTAGCCGCCCCGGGCGCCGCCTTCCATGGGCCTCCTGGGTACTCGAGGAAGGGGGCGCCGTGGACCGAAGCAAGCGGCCCCCGGAGCGGCGGCCTAGGCGGAGGGGGGGTATTCGGTGGCCGGGCTTGATCCTGTCGACAAAGGGAAGGTGAACGAGGTCGTCTTCGACCTCCTCGATCATCTCGACGAGTGGTACGGGCAAGACGCCGAGATCGGGCACCTGGTGGTGGTCGTTCGGGCGACGGACGCGGGCGGCGAGCGGTGCACCGACGTCGTGAGCAGTTCCGGCATACCGAAGGCCGAGGCCCTCGATATGCTGAGGCAGGCCTACGATATGCACGATCGGCCGGCGGCGGAGGCGGGCGGAGAGGACCCGAAGCGACGGAGTTGGTGGCGGAGGGTGTTCGGTGGGTGAGGTCGGGCGAGGGACGTGACGGGGCTAGTACCCTTGAGCTAGCCGAGGACCTGCCCGAAGTCGATCCTTTCGGCCGATGCGCCGCGCCGGCGCCCCACGCTAGGCTACCCCCGTTGTGGGGCACTGCGTCGCGTGTCGGGTTATCGGAAGGGGCAAGGGATGAGAAGGACGGCCACGATGCTGGCGGCGGCGATGCTGGCGGCCCTCTTGTTGGTGGCCGGGACGGCCCTGGCCCACGAGCTGATCCGGGGCACCGGTGGCCCTGACGAGCTGGTGGGCGACCGCCATCCCAACACGCTTATCGGCCTCGGCGGCGACGACTCGCTGCGGGGGCGCGGCCGGGCGGACGAGCTGCGCGGCGGCGAGGGCAGCAACGTGCTCCGCGGCGGGGAGGGCAACGACGTCTTGAGGCTCGGCCACGGCAGCGCCGCCTACGGCGGCCCGGGGGACGACCAAGCCTACGGCGGCGGGGCCTTTTACGGGGGGGACGGCGACGACCTCTACCGGATGAACAACCACCGGGGCAGCCCGGCCGGCGGGGAGGGCGACGACGACCTCTACGGCGGCCCCGACAACGACGAGCTGCGCGGCGACGAGGGCGCGGACTCGCTCTTCGCCGGGGGCAGCTGCGGCTTCGAGGAAGGTGGTTCGGAGTACGGCGACTGCGAGTTCACCGGCGCCCCGGACAACCGCCTCTACGGCGGCGGGGGCGACGACGACCTGCACGGCTCCCAGGACCCCTCCCGCGACGAGGGCGACGGCGACGTGCTCGACGGCGCCGAAGGGCGCGACGTCCTCGACGGCGGCCCCGGCGACGACTTCGAGCTGCGCGGCGGGCCAGGGGAGGACACGATCTCTGGGGGCGCCGGCGACGACACGGTCTACGCCCGAGACGGCGAGAGGGACGAGGTCGACTGCGGCGGGAACTTCCCGGGCGCCGGGGACACCGCCCACGTCGACGAGGGCCTCGACGTGGTGAACAACTGCGAGATCGAGAACCCGCCGGCGCCGTAGCGCCGGTCCGGGCCCAGGGGACGGCGAGATCGCGCGCCGCTCCCCCTTGCGCCTATTCACCGGAGCGCGTGGAGAAACCGTTTGGAGGTTCTCAGGCGGGTGCCAACCTCCTCGCCATCAGCCGGATCATCGCCGCGTACACGAACGCTTGCGCGCTGGCGCACGGCCTCTCGCGGTCCTTGCTCATCCTCCTGTTCTGGACCGGCCACGAAAACGTCCGCCCCACCACCCACCTCCTCGGCAATGCCGCGTACCCCCGCGGCGGCACGAGAACTTCCGCCGGTCGAGCCTCTTGCCCCCCGCCCTGGCCCGTTCCTCCGCCCACCTCTTCGCCACCTTCTCCGGGACGGGCTTTGGCGGCTTGCGCACCACCCCCACGCTCAGGTCCAAAACCTCCTCTGCCAACCGTTCGCCCCTGCCCTGGTAGCCGGCGTCCAGCCACGGGCGCTTTAAGCGAGGGAGCCCGCCCCGCGCCGACCCCAGTAGGAGCCTAAGCCCGTCCCGGTCGGGCACCTTGGCGCTGCGGACCTTGGCTTTGAGAACGGGACCCTCGGTGTCCACCAAGAGGCGGCGCTTCCTGCCCCTCGCCTTCTTGTTTGCGTCGTAGCCCCCCTGTTCTCCGCCGACGCCCGTGGTCTTGGCCGACCGGGGGTCGGCGACGAGGCGGCTTGGGCCACCCCAGAGAGGGCTATAGCAGCCACAACCATCAACGCAAGGGCCATCAACAAAGAGATGCGCTTCATCATATGTGCACAACTTCCTGTAGGGGGGCTGGCGGAATAAAGGTTGCCAACTAAAGCCGCCCCGCTTGATAATGCCTCTTCAACACCTCCACCGCGGCCGCCAGGAACGCCCCCGCGCGGCTTCCGGTCTTCTTGATGGCTTCGCTCACCGTCCGCTCCTAGCCCTATCGGCCGGGCGCGCCCCGGCCAGCGTGAC
>CADCVH010000073.1 GCA_902806085.1 uncultured Rubrobacteraceae bacterium
CGGGCGCTGCCGAGCTGGTTGAGCTGGGTGTTCTCGAGCTTGAGGCCGAGCTCCTCGGTGATGACCTCGCCGCCGGTGAGGATCGCGATGTCCTCGAGCATCCTCTTGCGCCGGTCGCCGAAGCCGGGGGCCTTGACCGTCGCGGCGTTGAACGTCCCGCGCAGCTTGTTGACGATCAGGGTGGCCAGAGCCTCGCCCTCGACGTCCTCGGAGACTATGAGGAGCGGGCGGTTGGACTGCATGACCTGGTTGAGGATCGGGAGCACGTCCTGGACATTGCCGATTTTCTGGTTGGCGATCAGGACGAGCGGCTCGTCGAGGACGGCCTCCATGCGCTCCTGGTCGGTCACGAAGTACGGGGAGAGGTAGCCCTTGTCGAACTGCATCCCCTCGGTGAACTCGAGGTCCATCCCGAAGGTCTGGCCCTCCTCGACGTTGACGACGCCGTCCTTGCCGACCTTATCGATGGCGTCGGCTATGACGTTGCCGATCTCGTCAGAACGGGCGGAAATAGCGCCGACCCGCGAGATCTCGTCCCGGCCGCTGATCTCCTGAGACTGGTTCTTGACGGCCTCAACAGCCGCGGCAACGGCCTTGTCGATGCCGGCCCGCAGGATCACCGGGTTCGCGCCGGCGGCCACGTTCTTGAGGCCCTCGCGTACGATGGTCTGCGCGAGCACCGTGGCCGTGGTCGTCCCGTCGCCGGCTACGTCGTTGGTCTTGGTGGCGACTTCCTTGACGAGCTGGGCGCCCTGGTTCTCGAAGATGTCCTCGAGCTCGATCTCCCGGGCAATGGTTACGCCGTCGTTGGTGATCGTCGGCGAGCCGAACTTCTTGTCGAGCACCACGTACTGGCCCTTGGGACCGAGCGTGATCTTGACCGCCTCGGCGAGCTTGTTGACCCCCGCCTCGAGCGCCCGACGCGCCTCGGTATTGAACCTTAGCTCTTTGTGCGCCACTGCCTACCTCCTCTGCTAGACTACGCAACACGCGATTTCTTCACGCGTTTGGCACTCTTATCCTCCGAGTGCCAGCGGCGAAAGTATATTCCTGGCCGGGGTACAATTCAATCCGTGGGCGTCTTCCGTACAGACAAGATACCGGGCCTGAGCAGGATCCCGAAAGAGCTCGGCCGCGAGCAACGCGCCTGCGACCGTTGCGGCACCCGAACCCAGCACATCCTCTACCAGGTCCCCAAGAAGCTGGTCTTCGTCTACCTCAAGGACCACCCGAACAGCCTGCACGCGACCTGCGTGGGGTGCGCCACCAGCACGGTCCTCACCGGCGAGGAGCGCGAGAGGGTTCTCGGAGCACACTAAACCGCGAGCCTCTAACTCCCGGCGGTCGGCTACCGGCGAAGATCCCGGAACTCGGGACGAAAGTCGCGCGCGGCCTTGCTAGCAGGCTTCGCTTCGCGCCGGTCTCGGATCGGTCCCGCGCCGGCGGAACGCGGCGTCCGGGCGGTGGAGAGGCCCCGGTGTCTTCCCTGCGGGGTGTAACGAGTGCGCGGAAGTCATCTATCCGGTTTTGGAGGGCCGGGCGGTTCTTTCCGGAGGCTTGCTGGGCGTCGGTTCGCCCGTTTGGGCCTCGCTTCCGCCGGTTGGGGGGCCAGGCGCGGTTGCCGCGGCACCGTCGTATTGATCTTCCGCCGGTTCCAGCGGGCTGGGTTTGGAGGTGTTCCGGCCGGGGGCCGGCCGTTCCGGTTTTTCGGTGTCGGTTGCGACAGGGGGCTTCGGGGGTTCGGCGGGCTTGGGGGGGTTAGCGGGCTGCGGCCGGTTCGAGTTCTGGGGTTTGGCCGGGGTATTGGAGGGGTCCGCCTGGGGCTGTTCCTCGGGGCGGTCCGGCTTCTTTGCGGGCGGGTCCTGCTTGCGGGCCCGCCTTTCGACGGCGGGGTCCGGCTTCGGGTTCTCTTTGCGGGCGTCGCTTTGGGCGGGGCTCGGTTTGGGGTCGTTCGAGCCGGTGTCGAGGTCGGGGCTGATGCCCGGGTTGGCTGGTCCCTCGTCGGGGCCGGAGGGGATCGGCGGGGCGGGTCTTTGGGCCTCGCAGAAGCGGGCTTCGGAGTCGCCGGTGACGGCGCCGCCGTTCGCCTTGATCCACTCCAGGAGCGGGTAGGGGTTCATGGCGCCGGAGTCGGCTTGCTCCCTGGCGCCGCCCACGTCGTACCAGCCGAGGTGCAGGTGCGGCGGGAAGAGGCCGCGCGTGGCCGGCGGGCCCTGGCCGGTGTCCCCGGCGTAGCCGACCACCTGCCCGGCCTGGACCCTGGAGCCGATGGGCAACGCGCTCTCCTTCTCCAGGTGCGCGTAGTAGAAAAGGTCGCCCTGTTTTATGGGGCCTATCGAGTAGTCGGCCCGGACCATCACCGTGTAGCCGCCCAGGGTGTTCCACCCGTCGGCGTCGGACCCGGCGACAGGGACCACGGTGCCGTCGGTGATGGCGTACTCGGGGACGCCGGACGGGGTCATGAGGTCCGTCCCTTCGTGCCCGCCCTGCGTGCGCGGCGCCCCCCAGGTGTCTTCGTAAGAGTAGTAGAAGCGCTTCTCCAGGGGGAACACGACCCTGCCGCCCTCAGGCGCGTCTTCGAGGTTCCCGCACACCGGCCCGGCGGCCGGCGCGGCGCCCGGATCCGGAGGACGGTAGAAGACCGGCGGCGCGGCCTCGGGGGCCTTCGGCCCTCCGTCCACCGGTACTTCGTCCACCGGTACTTCGTCCACCGGTACTTCTTGCGCGCGCACGGCGTCGTGTCTTTCCGCCTCGGCGGGGACCGGGGGGAGGCGGGGCTCGGCGATGTTCGGGCCGACGTCCGGCCGCCCCGTGCTGCCCCGGATGTCTTCTAGGGAGGAGATCACGTCCTCCGTAAAACGCGTGACCTGCGGGGTTTCGCGCTTGCCGGCTGGAGGTTTCGGGGCTTCGGGCTCCCGCGCGGTCAGGGAGCTGGCCTCCGCGTTCGGGCCGCCCACCCGCGCGAGGGACACCAGGATCGTCAGGACGAAGAGCAGGTAGGCGAGCCTCATCCAGCCGAACCGCGGCACCCGTCACCCCCTTCCCGGCGATCCTCCAACAGACGCGCCCACTCTCACAGATCGGCCAACGGCCGTCAAGGGTTCGAGCCCCGGGCCGACGCCCTACACGCTGCGGGCGTTGAGCGCCAGGTAGTCCGGGAAGGGAACGGCCGGCGAGAGCGGGACGGCCGCCCCGATCATGGCCGCGTTATCGGTACACAGCCCGGGGGGCGGGATGACGAGGCGAAGCCCGCGAAGGCCGCACTCCTCTTCCAGGGTGCGGCGCAGGAGCCCGTTGGCGGCCACACCCCCGGCGACCACGACCGCCGGGGCGTCGTGCGCCTCGGCGGCGCGCAGGAGCTTGCGGGAAAGGGCCTCGACCACGGCCGCCTCGTAGCCGGCGGCCAGGTGCGGCAGCTCTTCGCGCGCCCCGGCTTCGTCCAGCGCTTTCAGCTTGTAGAGCAGGCTCGTCTTCAGGCCGGAGAAGCTGAAGTCCAGGTTGTTCTTGTCCCTGAGGCCGACGGGGAAGTCGTACCGGGCCGGGTCCCCATTCTGGGCGGCGCGCGAGATCTCCGGTCCTCCGGGGAAGCCGAGCCCTAGCATCCGGGCGCCCTTGTCCAGGGCCTCGCCCGCCGCGTCGTCCAGCGTCTCACCGAGCAGGCGCATGCCGTCGGTACCTACCCAATAGAGGGCGGTGTGACCGCCCGAGGCGATCAGGGCGACGAAGGGCGGTTCCAGGTCCGGCCGGGCGAGGTAGGCCGCGGCGACGTGACCCTCCAGGTGGTCAACCGGGACGAGCGGCAGCCGGCGGGCGTAGGCCAGGCCCTTCGCGGCCGAGACGCCGACGAGGAGCGCCCCGATAAGGCCCGGCCTCACCGTCACCGCCACGCTCGTGACGTCGTCGAGGTCCACGTCCGCGTCGGCCAAAGCCCTTTCGACCACGCCGTCCAGGCGTTCGAGGTGGGCGCGGGAGGCCACCTCGGGGACGACGCCGCCGTAGCGGGCGTGCTCGGTCTGGGTGTGGACGACGTTCGAGAGGGCCCTCCGGCCGTCGGGTGCTAGGACCGCGGCGCAGGTGTCGTCGCAGGAGGTCTCTATGGCGAGGATCATGCCAGGGGTTATAGCACCCGACGGCCGGCCGCCGCCGCGGCCTCTACGCGGCCGGATCTACGGCCCCGTTCGCGAGAAATTTTGTTCCGCAACAGAATCGATACACGAACGTCACCCGGCCTTAACGCGGCGGCCCGATAATGCGGAAGAACCTCCGGCGAAGCAGAGATCCCCCTCCGCTTGCACAACACGCCGGGGGTTTCTCTCTGCCCGCGGCGGGGCGGTGGCTCCCGCGAACCCGGTGGTGTGAAGGCCGTTGCCGGGCCCGACGAACCGGGGCGCTATACTCCTTGCATGCGGACCTACTCGCTCTTGTTTGCCCTGATCTCGCTGGTCATGCTGGTGATGTTCTCCATCTACGTGTTTCGTGGGCCGGTGGACCCCCTGATCGCAGCCGGCCTCTTCGCCTCTTTTCTCGCCTGCGCGGTCCCGGCCCTGCTCTTGCTGAAGCCTTTCGACCCGCCGGAGGAGTTGCGCCGCCGCGAGGAGGCCCGCCGGGAGCGGGTGGCCCGGCGCGGGTTTACCGACCGCCCCCGGAAGGACCCTCCGAAAGGTCGAGGGTCATGAGCACCGCGTCCTCGTCCCCGTAGTAGCGGGGCCTGCGGCCGGTCTCCCGGAAGCCTAGCGACGCGTAGAGCCTGCGGGCCGTCCGGTTGGAGGGCCGGACCTCCAGGTGGACGAGGCGGGCGTCGGGGTAGGCGGCCAGGGTGGCCCAGATCAGGGCGCGGGCGTGGCCGCGGCGCCGGTGCTCGGGGAGGACGGCGATGGTCGTGATGTGCATCTCGTCGAGCACGCTGCGGACGCCTATCTGCCCGATCACCTCGTCCCCCTGCTCGAGGGCGAGGTAGAGGCCGAACGGGCTCGTAAGCTCGTCGCGCCAGATCCTCTCGCCCCAAGGCTTGGGCAACGAGCGCCTGTCCACCTCCATGGCCGCCGGGAGGTCCGAAAGCGTCATCCGGCGCAGGAACGGCCCCGTCTCGGCCTCCCTCACGACCGCCCCCACGGGTTCAGGTCGCGGCGGACCTCGGCGTCCGGCTCGCGGACGTAGATGGGGACCAAGTCATCGGCGCCCACCGGGGAGAGGTCGGCCGAGATCACGTGCCCCACCGCCGAGACCCGGTGCAGCGGCGAGCCGTCCGGGGGGATAGGGCCAAGGCCTTCGAGCGCCCCCCTGTAGCGCACCGCGCCGTCACCCACGACGAGCGGGTTTCCCTCCGTCGAGAGCCCTTCGGGCGCCATACAAGAGATGCCGGTCGTGGAACCGTCCGCCGAAAACCTCCGGGCGAAGACCTGCCCCCTCCTGGCGTCGATGACGGCGAGGACGTCCGCGCGGCACGAGAGCGCGGGGGCGGCGAGGGCGTCCAGGGTGGGGTTTTTGGCGAGGGCAGCACCCGTGCCGAAGGCGAGGGCGCGGGCGGTGGCCGCCGCGATGCGGATGCCGGTGAAGGTGCCGGGGCCGACCCCGCAGAGCACGCGCCCGACGGAGGAGAGCTCCTCGCCCGCGAAGCCCAGGGCGGCGTGGACGGCGGGGAGCAGGGCTTCGGAGGCGCCGCCGGACGGGCCGCCGGAGGAGACGGAGATCTCGGCGAGGACTTCCCGGTCCTCCATCCTGGCGACGGCGACCGTGGTGACGGGGGTGGAGGCGTCGAGCGCCAGGATCAGCACAGCCGCCCCGCGACGGGACCCGTGATGGTTACGCGGCGGGTCTCCGGGCTCTCGTGGTCGAGGCGGACGACCGTCGGGTCCTTCAGGGCGTCGAGCGCGGGCTCGGCCCACTCTATGAACGTCACGGCGTCCGCCCCGAGGTAGTCGTCCACCTCCAGGACGTCCGGCGCCTCGATGCCCTCGAGCCGGTAGAGGTCCAGGTGGTTGACCGTCACCGGACGCCCGTCCAACTTCCCCTCGTAGCCGCGGGCGAACTGGTAGGTCGGGCTCGTGACCCGCCCCCCGACGCCCAGGGCGGGGGCGGCGGCCCGGACGAAGGTCGTCTTGCCGGCGCCGACGGGCCCGGAGAGGACTACCACGTCGCCGGGGACGAGCGCGCCGGCCACGCGGGCGGCAAGGTCCCCGAGGGCGGCCTCGTCGAGGACTCCGAGATCCACGGCGGGGCCTCCGGTACCTACCAGAGCCCCGGCTGGAGAGGTTCGGGCTCCTCGGAGCGGGTGACGTTCAGGGTCTCGTAGGTGGAGGGGCGCTCGGCCGCGAGAAGCTCCGGCAGCCGGGAGAAGTCCGACAAGAGGAGCGCCCGGTCGGCCGGGGTGTAGAGCGCCCGCGAGAGGGAGAGCGTCGGGAAGACGTAGCGGCCGTCCAGGGGAATGGCCCGGCCCCGGATGCGGGCGGCGGACTCCTTTCTCCCGGTGAGCACCCGGCTCGCCAGGTCCCCCATCGCCACGACCACGAGCGGGTCCACGGCGGCGAGCTGGGAGAGGAGGTAGGGCCGGCAGGAGCTTATCTCCGCCGGCTTCGGCGGCCTCGGGGGCGACCCCGGCGGGCGGCATTTGACCAGCGTGGTCAGGTAGGCCCCATCCCGACCGACCCCCACAGAGTCGAGCAGCCGGTCGAGGAGCATCCCCGAGGCGCCCATAAAAGGCTTGCCCTGCGCGTCCTCGTTAAAGCCGGGCGCCTCGCCGACGACGAAGAGGCCAGCGTTTAACGGCCCCTCGCCGAAGACGACCCGCGTCCTGGACTGGCTCAGGCCGCACTTCGTGCAACCCAGCGCCTCCTTCTGGGCCTCCGCGAACTCCAAGCCCTAGAACTCGTCGCTCTCCGGCAAGACGGCGCCAAGGATGATGTAGACGACGAGCACCGGGATGAGGCTGAAGCCCGGGATCGCGATCGCGAGCACGGCCGTCACCAGCCGCACGACGTTCGGGTTCCACCCCTGGGCGCGGGCCAGCCCGCCGCACACGCCGAGCAACCAGCGGTCCCTCTTTGCCCTTTGGAAACGCAATACGATTACCTCCCCCGGCCCCCGCGGGGCCGCCTTCGTGTGCCCGAATTTTACAGCACGCCGCCGTTGGCGGCTGTCGGCGCGCCGGCTTCGCCACCCTTTCGGCGCGCTCCGGCTACGCCTCCGCTTTCGGCACGGCGCCCCGCGCCTCTCGGGACCCGGACTCCGGCGGCTTTCAGCCCGTCAGGCCTTGCTCTGTTGCAGCAGGGATCTGGCGTGGGTTAGCGCCGCCTTGTTTGCGGACTTGGGGTGCAGGCCGCGGGCCGTCAGGAGGCGGGCGTGGCTTGCGGTGTGGCCGACGTCCGCGGGGGAGCCGGAGGGGAGGCTTGCGGCGAGCGCCCCGTAGTCGGGTTCGGGGTACGGGCCGAGTCGGCGGCTGGTTTGCAGGAAGCCGGCGCAGAGGTTTTCGTGGCGCTCGACGTGTTCGGGCTTGAGGCTCGGGCCCTGGGCGGCGAGGCGGTCGGCGAGGCTCAGGACGGCGAGCTCTTCGCCGAAAGGGCCGGCGGCGTTGGCCAGGCGTTCGGGGGGGTGGTCGGTGCGTTCGTTTTGCATGAAGCCGATCTTGAGGTGCAGGGCGGTGAGGGTCGCCGCGAGGTCCGTCTCCTTTGCGGGGAGGTTCAGGCGCCGGCACACCCGCCGGACGAGGGCCGCGCCCAAGGAGTCGTGGGCGACGAAGAGGACGCGGCCTTCGAGCTCGCCCCTGGTTACGGGCTTGGCCACGTCGTGCAGCAGGGCGGCCAGGCGCAGGCCGTCCACCCGGTCATCCGGTACGCGGGCGCCGAGGCGGCCCCCGGCGAGCTCGCGCTCTACGCGCCGGATCACCTCCAGGACGTGGTCGAGGGTGTCCAGGTGGTGGTAGGGGCTGCCCTCGAGGCCGCGGGCCAGGGAGAGTTCGGGGACCCGGTCCAGAAGCTCGGTGGGGTCCGCCGGGGGTTCGAGCGCGTAGAAGAGGGCCTCTCGGGTGCGCAACGCTACCGCTTGCGGCGGTTCTTCCGGCGGCTCGTGTTCGGGTTCGGGCGGCCCTTGAGCGCGCTCGAGACCTCCGGGTCGCCTTCGGGGCGGGCGGGTTTGGCCGACTGGTTCTTTTTGGCCTGCTCGATGCGCCGGTTTTTGTTGCGCTCGACGAAGGCGTAGACGAACGTGAAGACGAAGAAGAAGACCACGGCGTTTATGAGGAGGCCCGTGATCTCGGCGCGGTCGCCCAGGCCGAAGGTCTGTGGGAAGGCGACGCCCAGGACGTAGAACAGGGCGATGTAGATACCGATAACGATCGCCGACCGGCGGGCGGCGGCTCTCCAGTTAAGGCCCTCGAACATCCGTGTAGCTCCTCTCGACGCGCCGGGGGTTGATCCCGGTCGTTATCTCGTAGTTTATCGTGCCGCCAAGCCGCCCGAGCTCCTCCGCCGCCACTTTTTCGCCGTCCTGCTCCCCGACGAGCACCACCTCGTCCCCGGCCGCCACCTCACCGTCCACCTCAAAGACGCAGGCGTCCATCGTAACCCGCCCGAGAAGCGGCCTCCTCCTGCCCCGGATCAAGGCGTAAGCCCTCCCCGAGAGGGACCGCCTGTACCCCTCCGCGTACCCGACCGGCACCGTCGCGGCGTACGTCGCCTCTTCGGCCCGAAAGGTCAGCCCGTAGGATACCCCCTCCCCCGGCAGGAGCCGTCGCACGTCGGCGACGTAGCTCCTGAGGGACATGGCGGGCCGCAGTCCCTCATCGGCCGGGTCCCCCACGTCCCCTCCCGGGTGCAGGCCGTAGACCGCGATGCCGGGCCTGACGCAATCGTGGTGGGACCCCGGGTGCCACAGAAGGGCCGCGGAGTTCGCCGCGTGGACGAGCACGCCGCCCAAGGGCTGGTCGGCGAGCACGGCGTCGAAGCGTTCCCCCTGCAGCCTCGTCGCCTCCCGGTCGGAGTCCGCCGAGGCGAAGTGGGTGTAGATGCCGGCAAGTTGGGCGCCCAGGATGCCGCGGGCCTCCCCCACCTCAGAAGGCCCCACGCCCCAGCGGTTCATGCCCGTGTTGACCTTCAGGTGCGCCCCCAAACCGGGCACGGAGGAGATGCGCCTCGCGCTCTGGACGGAGTGCGCCGTCACGGCGAGGCGGTTCCGGTGGGCGAGCAGGAGCTTTTGCGGGAGGAGGTCGGTGAAGACCAGGATCGGGGCCGTTATCCCGGCGTCCCGCAGCTCCGCGCCCTCTTCGGCCGTTACGACGGCCAGGGAGTCTGCGCCCCCTTCGATGGCGGCCCGGGCGACGGGGACGGAGCCGTGGCCGTAGGCGTCCGCTTTTACGACGGCCATGAGCCGGGCGTCATCTGCGCGGCGTTTGAGGGCGCGGACGTTGTGGCGGACGGCGCCGAGGTCTATCTCCGCCCGGGTGCGGCCCTCGGTGGTGGGGGGGGCGGTCTCCAAGGGGCCCCCCGCGTTACCGGCGGGGGTTGAGGACGTGGAGGGTCAGGATGTCCATGCGGGTGACGACGCCGCGGAGGGTGTCGTCGTCGGTGACGGGCAGGATCTTGACCCTGTTCTCGGCCATGATGGTGGCGGCTTCGGCGAGGGTGGCGTCCGGGGAGATAGTCCTGACGTCCCTCGTCATCACCTGGTCCACCGTGACGCCGGCGCTCTTCAGCGCCTCCTGGCGGTACTCGTCCCAGTTGCCGAGCGGGATCATGCCGCCCAGGATGTCCAGAAAGCCGGGGGACTTGATGTCCGCGTCGCGGAAGATCAGATCCCCCTCGGTCACGATGCCGACGAGCCTGTCGCCCTCCACGACGGGCGTGCCCGAGATGCCGGACTCGGCGAAGGCCTTGATGGCGCCCTCCACGGTCTCGTCCGGCCCGAGGGTGGGCCATTCCTCGTGCGCTATGTCCGAGACCTTTAGCTCCCGTATGTCCTGCTGTTCCATCCCGATCCCCCTGCTCTGTCCTGGACCAACCCTGCGCCGCTATTCTAGACGGACCGAAGCCCCCCCGGACCCCACCCCCTCCGCACGGGCTCGATGGCGATCGCCTCCCGCGCGTCGAGGTCGAACTCGACGAGGGCGCCGTTGAGGACCACGGGCCCTCGGGTCTCCACAGGGATGCCGCCCTGTCTATTCCAGCCGTCCTCCGTCAACAGGGCGAGAAAGCCGTCTTTGTCGAACCCGATGACGCTATCGGAGCAACCGGTCATGCCGACGTCGGAGGCGTAGGCGGTGCCGCCCGGCAGGACCTGCGCGTCGGCCGTCGGGACGTGGGTGTGGGTCCCGAGAACGGCCTGGGCCCTGCCCGCCAGGTGGTACCCGAGCGCCTGCTTCTCCCCCGTCGCCTCCGCGTGCGAATCGACCAGGACGAGATCCGTCCGATCCTCGAGGTCCGTCAAGGCCCCGTCCGCCGCCTCGAAGGCCGACGTTTTCGTCCTGTCTATAAACACCTTCCCGAGCACGTTGACGATCCCAACCCTCACGCCGCCCGCCTCGAACGCGCCCCACCCCCGGCCCGGGTGGCGGCCGTCGAAGTTGGCGGGCCGTATCACCCTCTCCTCGTTCTCGAGAAACCCCTCGTGCCCTTTCGCGTCGAAGGCGTGGTTGCCTAAAGTGAGGAAGTCCGCGACCTCCAGCAGGGCCGCCCCGCTCTCGGCGGAGACCCCGCGCCCGGTGGGCGCCGAGTTCTCGGCGTTGGCGACGACGGCATCCAGCCCCAGCTCCTCGCGCAGTTTCGGGACGAGGTCCAGGGCCGCCGCGCACCCGGACGGGCCAACCACGTCCCCGACAAAGAGCAGCCGGAAGGTCAAAGAAGCTCGCCCATCGCGCGGGGCAGGTAGTCCAGAAGGTCCGTGGCGACCATGCTCTCTGGGGGCCAGCCGGTCTCTTCCAGCCACAGCTCCGCCGCCCGCCCGTGGACCCAGGCGCCGACCCTGGCCGCCTCGAACGGGGGCGCGCCGCGCGAGAGCAGCGCCCCGATCGCGCCGGAGAGGACGTCGCCCGTGCCCGCCGTCGCGAGGGCGACGCCCCCCGTCGGGTTGACCGCGACCCGGGTCCCGTCCACGACGAGCGTGTCAGACCCCTTGAGCAGGACGCAGCAGCCGTTGTCGTCGGCGGCCTTTCGGGCCGAGGCGAGCCTGCGGGCGGAGACCTCCTTCGCCCCCGAGCCGAGCAGCCGGCCGAGCTCGCCGGCGTGGGGCGTGATCACGGTCGGCGCGTCCCGACGCGCGAGCGCGTCCGTGCCGGCGAGGCTCGTGACGGCGTCGGCGTCGAGCAAGACGGGCACGTCCGTGCCCCCAAGTACGGCCTCGACCAGACGCCGCCCCTCCTCGCCCGTGCCGATGCCGGGCCCGATAACGAGGGCCGTCGTCCTCCCGGATCGGGCCAGGATGTCTTCGGCCGCCCCGGCGCTCATGCCGCCGGATTCGCCCTCCTGGATGCCGTAGACGATGGCCTCGGTGAGGGCTATGTCCAAGGCAGGGGCCGCCCCTGCCGAGGTGGCGAGAAAGGTTATTCCGCAGCCGGCCCTCTCGGCGCCGCGCACGCTCATCACGGCCGCCCCGGTCATCGCCCGGGAACCCGCGACCACCATCAAAGCACCCGCGGAGTACTTGTGGGCCGGTTCCCGCGTGCGCGGGACGAGGCCGCGGATGGTCTCCCGGGTCGTCCACGACACGGACGGCTCCACGTCGGCCTCGGGCGGGATGCCGATGTCCACGACGGCGACCTCGCCGGCGTGCTCCCGGCCCGGGGAGACGACACACCCAACCTTCGCCGCGTGGGCGCACACCGTAAGGTCAGCCCGCACGGCCTCCCCGGCGACCTCCCCGGTCGAGCCGTCCACCCCGGAGGGCACGTCCACCGCGACGGTCGTTACCGCCGCGTCGTTGAGCTTGCGGATCAGGGCCGCCTCCCTCTCCCGTACCCCCCCTGAGAAGCCCGTGCCGAGCAGCGCGTCCACGACGAGGCCGGCCCCGTCGAGCAACCCGCCAAGCATCTCCGGACCGCGTACGTCCACCCCGAGGTTGCGAAGGACCCCGAGGTTGGTCGCCGGATCGCCGGAGTAATCGTCCTTGGTGGCGACGACGTGGACCTCGACGCCTGCGCGGCGTAGCTCGCGGGCGATGACGAACCCGTCGCCGCCGTTGTTGCCGCCGCCGCAGACCACGAGCGCCCGCAGAATCCGATGGGCCGGGTATCGGTCCAGTATCTCCCTGGACATCCCTACAGAGGCGCGTTCCATGAGGACGCCGCCGGGGATGCCGAGGTTTTGGGCCCCGCCGTCCGCGCGGGACATCTCGTCGGCGGTGTAGAGCTTCACCGCTCCTTGCGCACGACGCAGACGGCGACGGCGGAGAGCTCGGAGTGGGTGATGGAGAGGTGGAGGTCCTCTTCGCGGATGCCGACCATGTCGGCGAAGCGTTGGATCTTGCGCCCCGTGATGCGGATCGTCGGGGCCTGGCGGGGCTTGCGGACGACCTCGACGCCGTTCCACTGGATCAGGCCGCAACCCAAAGCCTTGGTGACGGCCTCTTTGGCCGCCCAGCGCCCGGCGTAGTGGCGGTCGAAGAAGCGGAACTTCTCGCAGTAGGCGATCTCGTCCGGCGTGAAGAGGCGCTGGCGTATCCTCGGCGTGCGTTCGAGGGCGAACCTCATCCGCTCGACGTCCACCACGTCCACCCCGACACCCGGTACCACGAATCCATCCATACGCCCTATGTTACGCGAGATCCGTCGCCGGTAAAAGGACTACCGGTAAAAGGACTATAGTAGGAAGCATGAGAGTCAACCCCGACGCGGTCATTATCGGGAACCCCAACTCCGGGCGCGCCGGCGACCAGGATTACCTGGAGAGCCACGCGGAGATCCTGCGCTCCGGGGGCCTCTGCGTGGAGGTCCTGAACACGGAGCGCCCGGACCACGCCACGGAGCTCGCGGCGGCGGCCGGCGACCGCCTGGTCGTGGCGGCCGGCGGCGACGGCACGGTAAACGAGGTGGTAAACGGCCTCTCGCCGGGGGCCACCCTCGGCATCCTCCCCTTCGGCACGGCGAACGTGCTCGCGCGGGAGCTCGGCCTGCCGCTCGACGCGCAGGAGGCCTGCGGGCGCATCCTGAACGGGGAGGAGACGCGGGTGGACCTGGGCGTCGCCACGGACTCGGGGGGCGTCGAGCGGCGCTTCGCCTGCATGGCCGGGGTGGGCTTCGACGCGAAGGTCGTCGGCGAGGTCTCCCCGCGCCAGAAGCGCTACCTGAGGGGCCTGGCCTTCCAGGTTACGGCCTTCAGGGTCCTCTTCGGGAACACGTTTCCGCCCGTGGAGATCACGGCCGGCGACGAGGTCCACGTCGTGCGGTCCGCCATCGTCGCGAACGGCCACTACTACGGCGGGGACTACCGGGTCTCCGGGCCGGGCCTCCTCACCAGCGGCAAGCTGGAGACCGTCCTCATGGAGCGCGTGGGCTCGCTCCTGCGGCCCGACGTCTTCTGGGGCATCATCTTCCGCAGGCCCCTCAACTCCAAGATGAAGTCTTTCACGGCGAGGGAGGTACGCGCGGAGTCCGCCGGCGCCCAGGTCCCCGTCCAGATCGACGGCGAACTCTGGGGCTACCTCCCCATGTCTTTCCGCGTCGAGCCGGCCGCCCTGAAGGTGGTGTGTTGAAGGGTGGGTATCAGGCTCCGGGTTTAGAGGTCTCTCTGATGCCCGGAATCTGAGGCCTATTCCGGGGTCCGTCGATACGCAATGCGCCGTGAGCCCGGTCCATTCAACGGCGACCGAAGTGGTACGTCAGGGTCGTCGGTGGTTCCCGGGGGTCTCCGGAGCTAGCGGCGGTCTTGCAGGACCAGACGCAGGCCGAGGCAGATCAGGACACCTCCGCGGTGAGCCAGCCCTGGCCGTCCGCGAACTTCTGGCGGGTTCTCAACCACGATCCGAGGGTTCCGGAGAACAGCGCCTGCGCGCTTAATATCGTCAGGGGAGCAGCGAGAAGACCAGCCCGTAAACGAGCGCTTGGAGGGTCGTGCCTATCGCCGGGTCCGCGAACTGCGTCAGGTACGCAAGGGATAACACGGCGATCTTGGGGTTCAGGAGGCTGGAGGCCACGGCCCGGGCAAAAACCTTTCGGAGCGCGATCGGGGCCCCTCCCCCCGCGTCCCGGGCGCAACTCGTCGTGGCTTCGACGCAGGATCTTAACGGGTCCTTGACGCACTCTTAACGGGCGCAGGGCCTTCGGCGGTCCGCCCCGTGTTAGGGTCTTTTGTAATGCGGACAGCGGCAACGACCAGGCCCGGCCGTCATCCTGACCCGGATTCGAGGGCCGGATGACGAGGGGGAATCTGTCCGACCGCGGGCTTCTGCGGGCCGTGCTGGTCGCCTTCGCGTTGCTGGCGGTCTGGCGCTTCGCGGCGGCGGTGGCCACGGTCGCGCTCTTGCTCGCGACGGCGCTTCTTTTGGCCGTGGCGCTCTCGGCGCCGGTCGAGGCGCTACACCGCAGGAAGGTGCCGAGACCGGCCGCCGTGGCGGCCATAGTCGTGGTCGTCCTGGCCATCCTGGGGGTCGTCGGCTACCTGCTGCTGCCGACCCTCGTCCGAGAAGTGGCGCTGCTCGCGTCCTCGTTGCCGGATGCCGTACAGCAGCTCGTCGAGCGGGTGAGGGAGCTGGCGAACAGGTTGGGGGTCAAGATCGGCGGCGGGAGCGGCGGCGGGATCTCGCCGCGCACCCTGGCGAACGCCGCGCGCAGGGTCCTCGGCGGCCTACTCGGCCTCTTCGGCGGGCTGGCGTCCCTCTTTACAGCGCTGCTCGTGCTGCTCTTCGTCCCCCTGTACCTCACGGCGATGCCGGAACCGGTGTCGGACTGGGTGGTGAGGCTGTTCCCGCCGGAGAAGAGGGCGAAGGCGCGGGAGACGCTTTCCGAGTCCCGCACGAGCCTGCTCGGCTGGCTGCAGGGACGCCTGTTCTCGATGGTCGTGGTCGGGGTCCTCGCCACCGTCGCCCTTTACTTTATAGGCGTGCCGGGCGCCCTCTTTCTCGGCGTGTTCTCGGGGCTCGTCGCCTTCGTGCCCATAATCGGCTCCGTGGCGGGGGCTATACCGCCCCTGATCCTCGCGTTCGCCGGCAACCCGTGGGACGTCTTGTGGGTCCTGCTGGCCTACCTGGCGATCCAGCAGGTAGAGAGCAACCTGCTCACACCCATCGTGATGCAGAAGGCCGTCTCCCTGCACCCGGTCGTCGTCATAGCCTCCGTCACGGTGGCGGGTGCGGCCTTCGGCGTCCTGGGCGCCCTGCTCGCCGTCCCGGCCACGGTCGTGGCCGGCATCCTGATCCAGAAACTGTGGTTCGAACGCCTGGAAGGTTCCTCCGGATAAAGGGTCTTCCCGAAACGCGGGGGCGACAAGGCCCGAGGTCGGGACCTCGGCCGATAGCCGACCGCCAAAAGCCGTCCTCCTTAGAAGGCCACCAGCAGGACGGCGGCGTAGGCGGCGGCCCCGAGGGCGAAGGCCCAGAACCGGCTCCCGCGCTCCTCCGGCAACTCCTCCTTGAGGACGTTCATGATCACGCCCCCGGCGAGAAAGGCGAACAGCACCGCCAGGGCGGCCTCGGAGATCCCCGACAGGAGCCCCACGACCCAGCCCACGAGGATAGCCGCGGCCAGCACCCAGCGCCCGGCCCGGTCGTAGGCCCCCTCGTGGTCCTCGCGCAGCCCGAAGTCGTTGACCACGAAGTGAACGCCCATCGCGAAAGCGAAGAGGACGAGGCTACCGAAACCCGGCTCCTCCCGGTGGAGCATCAGGTAGCCGATGAGGGCATTGTAGAGGGCGAACGACCCCGTGTGCAGCCAGAAGACGCCCCTCCCGGTGGCGTCTCCCTTGCCCCTTCGCCGCCTCCCTCCGCGCGACACCTTCGCGGCCCGTTCGAGCCCGTAGAACGTTGCGAGGCCGACGAGCGCCACGAGGTAGACGTGGTACTCGAGGAACGAGAAGCCCTCCCCGACGGCCTCGCGCAGGGCCTCCTGCTCCTCGGCGAGGTCCGGCAGGAGGTGGACGAAGACGTAGGCCGCGGAGACGCCGCCGGCCGCGGAGAGCCAGCGGCTGCGCGGCGAGGCGCTCGGGAAGCGCATCCTCCCGGAGAACAGGTGCACCAGGGCCAACCCGGCCGTCAAGAGCAAGGAGAGGAACACCAGCGTCGCACCCGGGCCCACCCCGAGGGTCATCCTTCGGCGGAGAGCTTCGTGGTCACGCCGTGGGACCGTCCGTTCGGGACCCCGCCCGGCACGGGGTTCGGGCGGGGTCCCGCGGTACGGACGGGCCTGCCCCGGGTGCTTGGTGAGATCTCCACTTGTTGCGTCCTCACTCTCTTGCCGCCACGCTGCGGCATCCTACCCGGCACCGGGGGTCCACATCCCGGGCGAACCGGCGGGGAAGGCCCCTGCGGACGGTCGTCCCTAGGCCTGGTCCACGATCTCCTGCAGCTCCCTGTCCAGCGTGTTGGCGGCCTCCTCCGGCGACTTCTCGCCCTTGACGCAGGCGTTGAACTGCTCGGCCATCACGAGCGACATGTCCGAGTAGTAGGGGGACAGGGGCCGCGGGCGGGCGTTCTTTATGGCGCTCTCGCCCAGGGCGATAACCGGAACCCCCTCGACTATCTCCTCGTCGTCGTAGAGGGCTTCGAGCGTCGGCAAGAACGAGCCGTTCAGCGCCCGGAACTTCTGCTGCTCGGGGGCGATGGCGAACCTCACGAACTCGTAGGCCGCGTCCTTCTCCTCCTCGGATGAGGCGTCGTTCAGGTAGAAGTTCCAGCCGCCCAGGCCGCTGAAGCTTTGCCGCCCACCACCGGCCACCGGCAACGGGGCGACCCCGATCTGGCCGGGTTCGATGTTCGACTGCCCCTCCTCGGAGGCAAGCGCGTACATGTAGGGCCAGTTGCGGCAGAAGACCGCCCGGCCGTTCAGGAAGGCGGCCTGGCACTCCTGCTCGGCGTAGGTGGAGACCGCCCGGGGCGCCACGCCGCTCTCGACCATGCCCCGCTCGATGCTCAGGCCTTCCACGGCGCGCGGGTCGTCAACGACCACCCTCTCGGGGTCGTCCCGGTCCACGACGTCGCCGCCGGCGGTCCAGATGTACTCCAGGCCGTTGACGGTGCCGCCCTCGTACTCCGCGGCCTGGAACACGAAACCGTCCTCGGCGTCGGACTCCCGGGTAACCCTGGTCGCCTGCTCCTCGAGCTCCTCCCAAGTCTCCGGGGGCTCCGAGAAACCGGACTCCTCGAGCAGGTCCCTGCGGTAGTAGAGCATCCCGGCGTCCGTGAACCACGGTACGCCGTAGACCCCGTCCTCGTAGGTGCAGGACTCGACCGGAGCCGGCAGGAAGGCCCGGCGTTCTTTTTCGGTGAAGCGGTCGGAGAGGTCTTCGATCCAGCCGTTCGCCGCGAACTGCGCCGGCCAGACGACGTCGCCCCCGATCAGGTCTATCTCCCCGCCGCCGGCCTGGAACTCCGTCTTCACCTGGTTGAAGTATTGGCCGGTGTCGGCGGCCATCACGCGGTACTTCGCCCTGTAGCGGCCTTCGAACTCTTCGTTGAACCGGCGGACTATCTCCTCGAGGCTGCCGGAGTTGTCGGGCCCGAAGGAGAAGGTGAACTCGGTGACCCCCGACCCTCCCTGGCTTCCTCCGCCGCACCCCGCCGCCCCGAGCAAGGCCGCCCCCGCCAGGGCCGAACCCCCGACCTTCAAGAAGCTTCTTCTGCTCAGCCCCCTGCCTCCGGGTACCTGACGTTGCAAGTTTGCCTGCCGCATGCCGCTCCTCTCCGCGCGCTCGTTACGTCTCCTTCCCGATGTTAGGCGCCGAAAGGGTGGCTACCGTTAGCGACGGTAAGGCCCGCGTAAAGAAACCGTAAGCGCCCGGCAAAGACCGTCCCGGCAAAGACCGTCCCGGCAAAGACCGTCCCGGCAAAGACCGTCCCGGCATAGGCCGTTCCGGCCGGGGCCTACTCGACGAAGACCTCCACCTCCGTACCGGCCAGGGGGCCGTCGGGCGAGCCCCGGCCGCCCACGCGCAGCGTCGCCAACCCTTCGTGACCCGAAAACCCCAGCGTGGTCCCGAAGGGTTCCCAAGCAGCCGCGCCCCGGCCGCCCGCGCGAACCGTCTTCGACGCTATGATCTCCCGCTCCCGGTCGAGCAGGGAGACCGTCACACCCTTCCCGGAGTGGCGCGAGTACCCCCGCACGTTGAGGGGGCTTCCTACCTCTTCCGCCTCCCGGGGTTGCAGCACGACGGACCTAGCGCCCGTCGTCGGCGGAAGGTCGAGCTCCTCGCGCACGCCGCGGAAGTCCAGGGCGAGCCGCCCTGACCCGGGAAGCTCCGTCACCCGGTAGAGGAACGCGTGCAGGGCAAAGACGTCCGCGGAGATCCCGCCATCCGGGTTGCGGACCACGTAGAGCTCGCCCAGCACGGAGCCGACGAAGTCTTCGTCCGTGATCTCCGTCGAGGCGACGCCAGGAAAGCGAAGGCGGACGTAGCCCCCTTCCGCGGGGCTTTCGACGGACCAACGGGGGACGCCGGCGGGGACGCCGGCGGGCCCGCCGTCCCGGCCGAAGTCCATGAGCAGGCGCTCGTAACCGTCGAAGATCCGGAACCGCACCCCCTCGATCCGGTCCGCCGCCCCGGCCTCGCCGCCCCTGATCTCCCCCGACGCGACGAAGCCCGTTTCGCCGCCTTCCGGCCCTGATGCCTCGTCCTCGGTTCCGATCTCCGAGTCTAGGGTGGTTCCGGGCGCTCCCGCCCCGGCGGGATCTTCGGCCTGCCCTGTCGGAGCCTCTCCCCTATCGTCGGCGCCGCAGCCCGCCATCGAAACGAGTACGGCCGCGAGCGCGGCCACCGCGATCGTCTCGAACCGACGGCCGCCCGATGCGGACGCGATGTTCGTCCGCGATGGTCTTGCGTGGGGTTGGGGGGCTCTCCCGTAACCGGAGGAAGCGGCCTCCGCAGGAGCTTGGGCCCGACCGGGCCCGGCATGGGCTGCGGGGATGAAGGGGGCGACGTCCGCCGGGGCCACGGGCGGACGTCGTGGCAAGTCCCGAACTTTCACCCGCTCAGTCCTCGGTGAAGCGTTCCGTGGGCATGTTCCGGAACCAGCCGTCGACCACCCGGTCGTAGGCGTCGCCGGGGACCACGCCAGGACCCACGAGCAGGCCGACGAAGATGGCGACCGTGCAGAGCACCACCGGCAGGGGGCCAAGCCTTCTGGCCCCCAGCACGTAACCCGCGATCCCGAGGAACACGCCCACCGCCCCCGTCGCTATCGAGACGAACAGCGCTCCTAGTGGGACGCAGAAGACCAGGGCGACGACCGAGAGCACCCGTCCCGCGTTGAGCTTCCACACCTCCTGGTTTTTCTCGGGGTTCGCGTCCATGGCCTACCTCATCTCCTCTAGCTCGACCGTAAACCCGCGCGCCTCGCCCTCCCCGGCGACGGTCAGCTCCACGGGTTCGCCGGGGTCGTAGCCGCGCAGGACCGCGAGAAGGTCCCCGGTGCCCGTGACCTTCTCGCCTTCGACGGCGGTCACGACGCCGCCCGGCTCGATGCCGGCGTCCGAGGCCGGGCCGTCTGGGTCCAAGCCGGTGACTATCGCCCCGGACTCGACGGAGGCGCCGAACCGGCGCGCGGCCTCCGGGGTCAGGTCGGCGAGGGAGACGCCCACGTAGGGGTGCTCGGCCCGGCCGTCCTCGATGATCGCGTCCGCAACGTCCCTAGCCGTGGCGGAAGGGATGGCGAAGCCGAGGTTGACCGCCCCCGTCTGGGCGGGCGGCAGGTAGGCGACGTTGATGCCGACGACGTCGCCGTTTTGGTCCACGAGCGCCCCGCCGGAAGAGCCCGGCGAGATGGCCGCGTCGGTCTGTATGAGGTCCACCAGGGCGCTCTGCTGGGGCCCGCCGGTGATCTCGGGCGGTATCTCGCGGTTGAGGCCGCTTATGATGCCGGAGGTGACGGTGGACTGGAAACCCGAGGGGCTGCCGGCGGCCACGGCGAGCTGGCCGACGACGAGGTCCCGGCTGTCGCCGAACTTCGCGGCGGGGAGACCCTCCCGGTCCACCTTGACCACGGCTATATCGGTGTACGGGTCGCCGCCGACGACCTCGCCCGTCTCCACCGAGCCGTCGGCGAAGGCGACGTTTACCGTGTCCGCGCCCTCGACGACGTGGTTGTTGGTGACGACGTAGCCGTCCTCGCGGTAGATCACGCCGCTACCCAACCCCTGCGCCTCCTGGGGCCCGTAAGGCGACGTCTGGATCGAGGATACGTTGACCTGCACCACGCTCGGCTCGATCTCCCGCGCCACATCGGCCACCGGGGAGACGGCGGCGGCGGGCGCGTTTCGCCCCGCCTTCGCGTCCTGCCGGGTCCCCGCCTCCTCTCCCTGGGCCCCCGCCTCCTCTCCCCCGCAGCCGGCCGCCAACAAGCCGGCCGCCAGCAAGGCAACGCCGAGCCGTTTGGGCGGCCGAAGGGTTCTTCTCTTGATGCTGTTATCTGTCATCTCGCGCTCTCCTTTATGGCTCGAAACTCTGGTCTCGCGCTACCGGGCGACCGTGTCGTCCCGCAGGGCGGGCTCCTTCTCGGGTAGCTCTCCGGCGGTCTCCTCGTCGTCTAGCTCCCCGGGCGACAAGGTGGTCTCCTCGCCCGCGGACGGCGGCTCGTCCTCCTGGCTCGGGGAGTTCGCGCCCTCGCAGCCCGCGCAGCCCAGGACGAGCGCCACGAGGACGGTGGCGGTCCTCTTTCTCATGCTTCCTCCTAACTGTTGGCGTTTCGGTTCTGCCAGGCCCGGTAGGGTGTCCGGCCGCAGTAGGCGCGGAGCTTCTCCTCGTAGACCCTGTCGGTGGGAATGTGGGGGTTCCAGGCGGGGGTCGATATCGCCGAAGCTCCCAAGCATCTTTGACCTCCTCGATCTCCTGGTCTGGCGCTTGCGTTCCGGGGTCCGCCGGGGTCATTTTTCGGTGGCCCCGGCGGACAAGGGTTCTCCCAGCTTTCCCCCGACGAAGCCGCCGAACAGGTTTATCAAGAAAAGGACGAAACCCGCCAGGAGGGCCGCGGAGGCGAGCCCGAAGCCCACGGGCGGAAGGGCTGCTCCCTCCGCGAAGACGACGCCGAACATGCCCAGCACGGCGGCAAGTATCAGGCCCGCGATCAGCCCGAGAACCGCCGACAGGGAGCCGTGCTTGCCGCCGGAGTAGCCCGCCACCCTGGCCGCGACGTAGCCCCCGATCAGGTAAGACAGGAACCCGGCGACCAGGGAGATGACCACGAGCGTCGCGGTGAGTTCTCCACGCTCCACCGGCGGCTCCGAGAAGGAGGCGTAGAGTATCCGCAACACCGGACTCACGAGGAGCCCCGCGAAGACGGCCACGGCCCATCCCAGGGCCACCGCCCCCCACCGGGTTCCGCCGGCCTTCTTGCTGTCCACGAGGGTCATCCCTTCGAGTAGGGGCTGTTTCCGACGCCCCTATTCTCTTCGCGGACCGTTAACCGCCCGCCCACCGGCGTAAGCGTTCGGCAAAGGGCGCGTTAAGGGCGCTTTACAGTTCCCCGGGGGGCCCCGGCTACGCGACGATGGCGCGCAGAAGATCGCCCTGGCGGCCCTCGCGCAGGATCTCCTCGGCCTCGCGCTGTATCTGCCGCACGCGTTCGCGGGAGACGCCCATCTCGCCGCTGAGCTTGGCGAGCGTGGCCGCGTCCTCTTCGTCCAGGCCGTAGCGGCGCACGAGCACGTAACGGTGGCGCTCGGGCAGCCCGCCCACGGCCTCCCCCAGCCGCGCCAGCGCCAGGCCCTGGATCGTCTCCCCGGCCGGGTCCGGCGCGCGGACGTCCTCGACGAGTTCGCCGATCTCCGACCCGTCTCCGCCCTCCGAGGAGAGCTGCCGGTTGAGGCTGGTGGCGTCCGGCATAGCGCCCTTCGCGAACTTCACCTCCTCGGGATCCCATCCCAGGAACTCCGCGAGCTCCGCATCCGTCGGTTCCCGGCCCAGGCGCGGCAGAAGGTCCCCGCGGGCGCGCGAGATCTTGCGGATCTTCTCGCCCATGTGCACCGGCACCCGGATGGTACGGGCCTTGTCGGCCACGGCCCGCCCGACGGCCTGCCTTATCCACCACGTAGCATAAGTCGAGAACCTGTAGCCCCGATCCGGGTCGAACTTCCCGACGGCGGTCATGAGGCCGACGTTGCCCTCCTGGATGAGGTCCTCGAAGGGCAGGCCCGGCGAAGCCCCGCGGTACCTCTTGGCGACGCTGATCACGAGCCGCAAGTTCTTCTCGACCAGCCGGTGCCTGGCGCGCTCGTCCCCGGCCTTCGCCCTCCTGCTCAACTCCGCCTCCTCCCGGCGCGTGAGCAGGTCGCCCTTGTCGATGCGGTCGAAGTAGCCCCTGATGAGCCCGGGCGTCTCGCCCGGTCGTTCCGCTCGATGCCTGCCTGCGGTATCGGACACGTTTGCTCCTTCGCGGTCGTCGGTCGTTCTGCCGAAAGCCCCAGTTTCGCGGCCGTTGCTTAAATGCCCGTAAAGCCCCGTTAAGGGACGATAAAGCTCCGGTAACACGTTGGTAACCGGCCTCTGTCTCCGTGCCCGCGGAGTTTCTGTTAGGGGACGGTAAAGGTTCCGTTAACGACCGGCGAGCCGGCGCCTGTCGTGGGGCGGTGGTCGGCGACCGAAAGGTACAATCGTCCCGTGCGATACAGGTTCCGAGTCTGGATGCCGCTGCTGGCCGTCCTCATAGTGTTGCTCTCGATCGGGACGCTCCTCCTCTACGGGTTGCCGGCGGCCAGGACGCGCCTCGGGCAGTTCTCCGAAGAACGCGCGCTCGCGCGGGCTGCTGCGGCCGCGCGAGGTGTGGAGACCGCCGGGGGCAAGGACCTCCGGCGCGCGCTGATCATCGCCGCGCGCACGGGCAAGGGGGAGGTGCTGATCGTCAGCGCGCAGGCCCGCGTGGTGGACCGCGGCGGCCCCGAGATGCTGCCCTCCCCGCCGAAGTTTGTGTTGCGTTCGGCGGCCGAGGGCCGCCGGACCATCGAGGAGGTCGAAGGGGTCAGGATCGCGACCGTCCCGCTTATCCGCGACGGCCGCCTCGACGGTGGCCTGATCTTCGTGCCAGACGAGGCCGAGAACACCATCTTCGGCATCTTCTCGCGCAGCAGCGTGGAGGCGGCGGCGATAGCCGCGGTGCTGGGCGGCGGCCTGATGCTCCTCGTCGCAGCACTCCTTTCGAGGCGGGTGGAGCGGCTGACCCTCGGGGCCAGATCCATCGAGCGGGGAAACCTCTCCTACCGCCTCGAACCCGGCTTCGACGACGAGCTGGGGGGGCTCGCCAAGAGCTTCAACGCGATGGCGGCCAAGCTCGAAGGTTCTTTCTCCGAGCTGGAGGAGCGCAAGGCGGCCCTCGGCGTGATCCTGGACAACCTCAGCGAGGGCGTCCTCGCGACGGACCTTGAGGGCCGGATCATGTTCGCGAACCCGGGCGCCCGGGCGATGCTCGGGATGGACGGCGAGGAACCGCCTGAGGAACATCCTGAGGCGCTGCCGAACCCGTGGGCCGAGTTCGACCTGCCAAAAGCGGTGGCCCGGTGCGCCGAAGAGGGGGAGTGCGGGGAGGCCCGCGTCCGGGGCGAGGAGACCTACCTGCGGGTCAACCTGCGGTCCCTGCCCGAGCACGACGAGCACGGTGGCGGGGTGCTCGTCGTCATCCAGGACCTCTCCGAGGGCAGGCGATTGGAGGCGAACCAGCAGCGTTTCTTGGCGAACGCCGCCCACGAGCTGAAGACCCCACTGACCACCATCCTCGGCGCCTCCGACCTGCTTCTTGACGGGGACGAAGACGACCCCGAACTGCGCCGCCGCTTTCTCGGGCACATAAACACGGAGGCCCGACGCATGCAGCGGCTCTCGGAGACCCTGCTGCGCCTGGCCCGAACAGGGTTCGACCTGCGGGAGCCCCACCTGGGCGCGGTCGACCCGAACGAGGTCGCCCGGAGGGCCGCCGGGAGCATGGAGCCGCTCGCGGAGAGCGCGGGCCTGGAGCTCTCCGTCGAGGGGCACGGGGCCCGGCTCCGCGCGGATGAGGAGTGGCTAGAGCAGGCGCTGCTCGTGCTACTCAGCAACGCGATCAAGCACTCGAGGCGCGGCGGACACGTCCGGTTGCGCGTGGACGGGGCCAGCGTGACGGTGGAGGACGATGGGGAGGGCATGGGCCAGATAGACCTCCGCCACGCCTTCGAGCGCTTCTACCAGGGCGCGGGGAGCTCCGGCGGCTTCGGGCTCGGCCTGCCCATCTGCAAGGAGTTGGTCGAGCGGATGGGGGGCAAGATCTCCATAGAATCCGAGGAAGGGAGCGGCACCACCGTGAAGATACACCTGCCGGAGGCCGGATCGGATGCCTAAGGTGCTGGTGGTCGAGGACGAGCCCGCCGTGAGGGACGTGGTCGAGCACGCCCTCTCCCGCGAGGGCATCGAGACCGCGGCCGTAGGCGACGGGGAGGCCGCCCTGGAGCGGCTGCGGGGCCAGGAGACCTTCGACCTGGTGATCCTGGACGTCATGCTCCCCGGGATGGACGGCGTCTCCGTGTGCCGGGAGCTGCGGGCCGGGCAGGCCAACAGGGACGTCCCGGTGCTCATGCTCACCGCCCGCGACGACGAGACGAGCGTGGTGGTGGGCCTCGAAGTCGGCGCCGACGACTACGTCACCAAGCCGTTCAGGCCCCGCGAGCTCGTCAGCCGCGTGCGGGCCCACCTGAGGCGCCGGCGCATGGAGGCGGACCCCGGGCCCGGGCGGAGGTTGGAGTTCCCGGGTCTCAAGATGGACCTCCTGCGCCGGGAGGTCGTCGGCCAGGACGGCGTGGCCCCCCTGACGGCCAAGGAATTCGAGGTGCTCGCCTTCCTGGCCTCGTCCCCGGGGCGCGTCTACAGCCGGGAGCAGATCATGCGCCACCTCTGGGACGGGGACTTTTTCGGCGAGGCCCGGGCCGCCGACGTCCACGTCCAGCACATCCGCAAGAAGGTCGAACCCGACCCCCAGAACCCCCGCTACGTCCTGACCGTGCGCGGCGTCGGCTACAAGTTCGCCGACCTATAGAAGAGCCGGACGTGCCCCAGGTTTCGGGTTGGGTATCTCGCCACGCGCCGAAGCTCGGGCGGTCCTGCCCGGGCGGATTGGGGGAGGCCGAAGTTGGTACACTCCCCGCCCGGGACCCGGGTTTCGGAACCGTTCTTCGGATCGAACACCGGGAGAAGTTTGCTCAGGATCTACGCTTGCGCCGCCGGATCGATGCTCCTGGCGGTCGGCCTGGCGGGCTTCGTCGTCTTGCCGAAGATGAACGCCGCGGAGGGCTTTTTCCACCTGGCGGTGGGCGCCCTGTTCGCCTACCTCGGCCTCTGGCAGGGGGACCGCGACGTCGTGCGCACGGTCGTCGGGGGGATGGCCGTGCTCCTTCTAGTCAGCAAGGGCGCCGTCGTGGCGCTCGTGGTGCCGGGGGGAAACGAGGAGCCCGTCTTCGGCCCGGTCGAGGTGGTGTGCTTCGGGGTCGGGTTCCTGAGCGTAAACGTCGCCCGCCTGAACGGGGGCGCGTCGACCGGCGCGGGGTCGGGCGGAGCGGGAAGCGGTTGAGCCTCTTCCCGAGCGCCGCCGGCCTTCGGCTTCTGGAGCCTCTTTGGGCCCCGGTTGCGAGAAGACGGTTTCCGTTCTCTGGGGCGCGAGGGGGCGTGGGTGCGCGATGGGGCGGCTAGCCTCCGCGTGGGAGAAGCTGGGCTCCTCCTTCTGGTTCGTCCCCGCCGCGACGCTGGCCGCCACGGTAACGCTGTTCGCCGTCACCTTGCAAGTGGACCAGGCGCTGCGGGGAAACCTCTCGGACCTTTCCATAATCTTCTCCGGCGGCCCCACCGCCGCCCGCAGCGTGCTCTCCACGATCGCGGGGAGCATCATAACCGTGGCGGCCACCACGTTCTCCCTGACCATAGTAGCCCTACAACTCGCCTCCAGCCAGTACTCTCCCCGCGTCCTACGCAACTTCACGTCGGATCTAGGTGTGCAGGTGGTCCTGGGGACCTTTATTGCGACGTTTTTGTACTCCTTGCTGGTCCTGCGGATCGTCAGGGCCTCCGAGGACGGGGCGCCGACGTTCGTGCCGGTGATCTCGGTGACCACGGCGGTGCTCATGGCCCTCGTGTCCGTGGGGCTACTCGTCTACTTTATCCAGCACATCGCCACCATCATCCAGTCCTCGACCATCGTCGAGCAGTCCCGCAAAGACGCCGTGGAGAGCATCTCTCACCTCGAAGATCTGGACTCTTACCAACCCCCGGAGCGAGAGTTGGAAGAGCGCTTCCGGCTAAAGGTCTCAGGCGGCGGGGAGCCGGCGGTCGTGCGGGCGAAGCGGAGCGGCTACGTGCAGTACCTCGACGCGGGCGTCGTGCTCGATGCGGTGGCGGCCTCCTGCGATCCGGAGGCCGTCGAGATCCCCTTCGGCCCCGGTCACTTCGTCGCCGCCGGGTTGCCGATCGCAAAGGTTTGGCCCGCGCCGGAGGGGGGTCTCGACGCCGACACCCGGGAAAGGGCGCACAGGGCGTTCTACTTCGGACGGGAGCGCTCCTTCCGACAGGACTTCGCCTTCGGCCTCCGGCAACTCTCGGACATAGCCCTCAAAGGGCTCTCGCCGGGGGTCAACGACCCGACCACCGCCATGCAGGCGATGGACCAAGTGGAGGCCATCTTCGTCGCCCTGGCCTCGAAGGCCATGCCCCAGCGCCTTCGGGAGCGGGAGGCGGACGGATCGGCGGTGCTGCTCAAGACCGGGCACTACGGCTTCGACGACGCCGTGGGGCTGGCCTTCGACCAGATCCGGCGGGCCGCCTTCGCAAGCGGGCAAGTCGCGGTCCTGGAGAGGCTGCTGCAGATCCTGGGCAGGCTTACGGAGGCGAACGACCTGCCCGAACGCCGGGAGGCCCTGTGGAAGAGGACGTTCGCCGTTGCCCGTCTGGCCCCGGGGCAGATCCCGGATCCGCACGACGCATCGAACCTCGTCCTGCGGGCCGTGGAGATCGCCTCCGTAAGCCTGCCAAAGACCGGGCGGCCGAAGACGATGGACGAGGACCTCACGGCGTTGATCGACGCGTCGAAGGGGCTACCCGAAGATGAACGTATCCGCGAGGCGGTGCGCGCCGCCCGCTCGCACGCCAGCGCGTGAGGAGGCCCGGTGGCACCTCACTTCCCCAGCCGGCTACTCCACCGTGACGCTTTTCGCGAGGTTGCGGGGCTTGTCCACGTCCAGACCGCGCCCCGTGGCGACGTCGTGGGCGAGGAGTTGCAGCGGCACGCTCCAGACCAGGGGGCGCAGGATCTCGGGCGCCTCCGGGACGGGCAGCACGACGCGGGCCACGCGCCCCGCGGCCGGGTCGTCTTCCCCGGCCACGGCGATCACGTTGGCGCCCCGCGCGACGGTCTCCTCGACGTTAGAGAGGGTCTTCTCGCGAAGGACCCCCTCACCGAGAATCGCCACGACCGGACACTGCTCGTCGACGAGGGCTATGGGGCCGTGCTTCATCTCGCCGGCCGCGTAACCTTCAGAGGGGATGTAGGAGATCTCCTTAAGCTTCAAGGCGCCTTCGAGCGCGACCGGGAAGGCGGGCCCGCGCCCGAGGAAGAGCGAGCATCCGGCGTCCTCAAAGAGTTCGACCGCCGCCCCTATCTTCCCTTCGAGCAAGGCCAGGGTCGCCGCCACCTTCTCCGGCGCGAGGCGCAAGTCCCGGCCCAGGGCGAGGAGGTCTCTCTCCGGCAGGGTCGCTTTGACGCGGGCGAGCTCCAGGGCGAGCAGGTCCAGCGCGGCGACCTGGGCGGCGAAGGCCTTGGTCGAGGCGACGCAGATCTCAGGCCCCGCCTCCGTGAGCAGCACCGCGTCGGCCTCGCGCGTGATGAGCGAGCCCCGCGTGTTTGTCACGGCCAACACCTTCCCCCCGAACCCGCGGGCGGCCTCCACCGCCGCGAGCGTGTCCGTCGTCTCCCCGCTCTGGCTTATGGCGACGACGAGGGTCCTCTCGTCCCCGATGGGATCCGCGTAGCGGTACTCGCTGGCGACGGCCACCTCCACGGGGACGCGGGCGAGGCGCTCGATGAGGCCCTTGCCGAGCAGGCCAGCGTGCAGGGCCGTGCCGCAGGCCACGACGACGACGCGGTCCACGTCGGAGAGGTCGAGGCCCGTCTCCGAGAGGTCGACCCGGCCGTCGGCGTCCAGGCGATCCGCGAGGGTGGCGCGGAGGGCTTCGGGCTGCTCGTGGATCTCCTTCGTCATGAAGTCCTCGTAGACGCCAAGCTCGACGTCCTGGGCGTCCCAGTCCACCTCGAACGGCTCGCGCTCGACCGGTTCGCCTTCCCGCGTGAAAAGGGCGACCGAAGCGCCCGTGACCTCGACGACCTCCCCGTTCTCCACGACCAGAAACCGGCGCGTCTCCCCAAGAAGCGCCTGCACGGCGCTCGCGAGAAAGTTCTCCCCCTCCCCGAGCCCGACCACGAGCGGGCTCTGGTGCCGGGACGCCACGATGACCCCGGGCTCCTTCACGCCCACCGCCGCGACCGCAAAGGAACCCTCCAGACGCCCCAGCACCGCCGCGAGCGACCCGCGCAACGGCTCACCGGGGTTTGCCTCCACCCTCTCGGCGAGCAGGTGCGCCATGACCTCGGTGTCGGTCTCGGACTCGAACCGGACGCCACGCCCTGCCAGCTCGGCCTTGATCTCCGCGAAGTTCTCGATGATGCCGTTGTGCACCACGGCCACGGTCCCGCCACCCCCGAGCTGCGGGTGGGCGTTCTTCTCGCTCGGGCGGCCGTGCGTGGCCCAGCGGGTATGCCCGATGCCGGCCCGCATTCTGGAGAGGTGTCCGTTACGGGCTGCCACGGCCCTGCCCAGGTTCTCCAGGCGTCCGACCTCCCGGATCGGCTCGATCCCGCCCTCGCCGTGCAGCGCGAGCCCGGCCGAGTCGTAACCGCGATACTCCAGATGCGAGAGACCTTGCATGAGCACCTCCACGCACCGCTCCCTGCCAACGTAACCGACGATGCCGCACACGGGCATACCTCCCTATTTTCCACGGACGAAGCCTCTTGAGGCGAAGAGAAAGGCGCAGGACGAAAAGTGTCCTGCCGGGCCGAACGGCGTTTTGTCCCCGGCGTCGCCGCCGGATTTTGTCGCCGCCCTATCGACCGCCCGAAGCCGAGACGCACCCGCCGAATAACTCGATGAACGTCTCCCTCGTCGACTCCCGTGTTGCGGACCTCTAGGTCCCGGGAGCCCTGGCGCTTGTTCTTGTTCTCTCCGTCCCGCAAGCCCCGACCATCCTGTCGTGACCACCGGGCGTTACCCTACGTAGATTTCTCTGCTCTACCTCCCATCTTCCGGGCCGTGGGACCGTTAACTCTACCCGCCGCGTCGCAAAAAAGAAACCCGGACCCGTCAGAAAAGGTTCAGGTCCACCACGCCTAGCGCGGCGAGCAGGGCGACGAGCAAGGGCTGGTGCACGAGGTAGATCGGGAGCGAGTTCCTGCCGAGCGGGAGCAGCGGCCTCGCGACGATCGGGGACCGGGCCGGCAAGCCGGCGGGCCTTCCCTCGCCGTAGACTATGTTGCCGAGGAACAGCCCTATCAGGACGACCCCGAACCAGGGCAGAAGGGGCCTGTAGTCAGGCATGATCCAACCCTCGGGCACGACCCCGAGGGGCAGCAACCACGGGCTGCCGGACGGGTCCCCGGCCCGCACGTACAGGCCGGCGGCGAACACGGCGACGCCGAGAACAAGGTTGGCAAGCCCGAGCTTCAGGAACGGGTAGGCGAGGACGATGGAGACCCCGATCAGATGCAGTATCCCAAACGCGACGATCCCCATGCCGAAGACGAGGAAGACCGCCGTCAGCAACATCCCGTAGCCGAAGATCCTCAGCCCCCGCAGCAGATACCGGCGAAAGCCCCCGCCCCCGTCCTCCCTGCTAGCGGTAATGGCGAGCGAGACGCCGACGAGCAGGAGGAAGAGGCTCGCGGTTGCGTCGGCGAAACGGGCCCAGAAGCCGGTGACCGCATCCACCTCGTACCCGCCGAAGGCGTAGAGGTCGTAGGTGAAATGGTAGACGACCATCATGAGGATGGCGACGCCGCGGGCGGCGTCCACCTCCCAGAACCGGCTACCGCTCCTCGTGGCTCTCTCTTTCGCGCGTTCCCCTTCGGCCTGTCGCGGGATCATACCCCACCCGCCGCGTGCCGCGAAGCATGGGGTAGGATTGCAGGATGGAAGCAGAAAACTTCACCATCCGCCCGGCCCGCGGGGAGGACGCCGCCGAGGCGGCGCGGCTGTGGATGCAGAGCGCCGAAGAGCACACGGCCCACGACCCCGTCTACGCGACCGCCCCTGACGCCGAGAAGACCATGCGCCGCTTTCTCGCGGACCTCGCCCGCAACAGCTACGCCTTCGTCTTCATAGCCACCACCGGGGACCGGACCGTCGGCTTTGTCTCAGGCGAGCTGCGCGAAGGCTCCCCGACCTTCAGGCCCAAGACCTGGGCCTCCGTGGACGACGTATTCGTCGAACCCGACCACCGCAACGGGGGCATCGGCCGCGCCCTCCTCGCCAACGTAGCGGAGTGGGCGCGACAAAAAGGCGCCGACGGCGTCTCCCTGCAGGTCGCGGCGGCCAACGCCAGGGGCCGCAAGTTCTACGAAGACCTCGGTTTTCGCGAGGTCTCCGTCTACGAGCTGCTGGAGTTTGATCGGGCTTCAGGCTAGAGGCTTCGGGTTTCGGGTTTTTCGTTCCGCCGGTCACCGATGACGAGAGACCTGGAAAAGACCCGCACATCGGCCTCCCGCTCGTACCCGGAAGCGGCGTAGAAGGGGTCCGCCTCCCTTTCCTCCACCTGAGCTTCAACGTAATGTACGCCGCGTTCTCTGCAACGTTCGTCCGCAGCTTTCAAGAGGGCTCCTCCGACGCCGCGGCGCCTGGCCTCCGGGCGGGCGTAGAGGTCTTCGATGCTGGCGAAGGGGCCGCCGAGGGAGATGTTGGGCCGGAAGGCGAGCACCAGGACGCCCACCATCCGGTCGTCGAGGTACGCGGCGAGCACCTCGACGTCGCCGGCTTCGACGGAGTGCCGGAGCTCCCCGACGAAGTCGTCCGGCACGGGCTCGCCGTCCCTGAGCCATTCTTCCAGGAGGCTTAGGGGCCCGCGGAGCTCCGGGGCGGGTACCGGCGCGACCTCGATCCGGCTCACCGTTCGACGGCTGCGGTTACCCTGGACGCGGCCTCGACGGCCGCTTCTATATCGTCGTCGCCCACGTCCAGGTGGGTGCAGAGTCGGGCGTAGCCGGGCCTGCCGAGGGTGGCGAGGATGCCCTCGCGCGCCAGGGCCTGCAGGAACCCTTCCGGGTCGTCCACTTCGACGAGCACGAGGTTGGTCTGGGGTGGATCCACTTTGTAGCCGACTTCCCTCAACCTGTTTGCGAGGTTCTGGGCCCGCTCGTGGTCTTCGGCGAGCCTCTCCTGGTGGTTCTCGAAGCCGTAGAGGGAGGCGGCGGCGATGACGCCGGCCTGACGCATGCCGCCGCCGAACGCCTTGCGGGCGCGGCGGGCCTCGTCGATGGCCTCGCTGGTCCCGGCGAGCAGGGAGCCGACGGGGGCGCCCAGGCCCTTGGAGGAGCAGACGGAGACCGTATCCACGTGGTCGCACCACTCGCGGGCGGGGATGCCGGTGGCCGCCTGGGCGTTGAAGAGCCTGGCGCCGTCAAGGTGCACCTTGAGGCCGCCCTCCCGCGCCACGGCGGCGACCGCGGCGAAGTCCTCCAGCGGGTAGACCGTCCCGCCGGCGGTATTGTGGGTGTTCTCCAGGCAGAGCAGGCGGGAGCGCGGGAAGTGGACGTTCTCCGGCCGGATCGCCTTCCGGACGGTCTCGGGGTCCAAGACGCCGCTTTCGCCGGGGAGGGTGCGGAGTTGGACGGAGGAGAGGAGGGCGGGGGCGCCGCCCTCGTAGACGAAGACGTGGGCGCCCTCGTGGATCAGGACTTCCTCCGCGCGGTTCGTGTTGACGTGGACCCCGATCTGGTTGGTCATCGTCCCCGACGGCGCGTACATGGCCGCCTCCTTGCCGAGCAAGTCGGCGACGTACTCCTCGAGCCGGTTGACGGTCGGGTCCTCCCCGAACACGTCGTCCCCTAAAGGTGCCTCCATCATGGCCCGGCGCATCCCCTCCGTCGGCCGCGTAACCGTGTCGCTGCGAAGATCTATCACGAGTTTCCTCCGTCCTTGTCTCTTCCGAGCACCTTCTCTGTCGTGGCGAAATGGACCTTCGCCACCTCCGCCAGCCCCTCCTCGCCCAACTCCTCGACCACCCGGCGGGCGGCTTCGAGGACGTGCGTGGCCCCAAGGGGCAACTTGAACCCTACCTTACCGGAGAGCCGGTCCACCTCATCGAGCTGCCTCGCCCGCGCCACCACGGAGGCGGCCGCCACCGCCGCGTCGTCCTCCGCCCTGGGCCGCACCTCCAGGCGCACGCCGGCCGGGACCGACGGCCCCAGACGCGAGCGGGCGGACTTCGCGTACTGGTCCACTACCACGAGCTCTACCTCACTTGCAAGTTCACGGATGATCCCGGCGTCCACCTCGCCGAGCAGCTCGTTCACGTTGCCGGCCGCCCCCCGCCTGGCCTCGTACTCTCCGGGGCCGAGCACCACGACGCGGGCGTTCCCGGGACCGACGGCCTCGAGGACGCGCTCCGCCATCGCCCGTACCCCTAGCACGCCCACCGTCTTGGAATCCCGCACCCCTATCTCGCGCAGCCTCTCCGCCACCTTGTCGCCGGTCACGCGCACCCCGGCCACGACCAGGGGGCCGAAGTAGTCCCCTTTGCCGGCCTCGTCGATCCCGAGCCGCGGCGTGCCAGACAACACGGGCCTGGGCCCGGCGGCCGGACCCGGACGACCCTCGCCGGCCTTTTTCCCGCCCGTCCTCCAGCCTTCGAGCGCCTCCCTCAACCTTGAGGCTTTACCCCCGGTAGACACCTTGCCCGTGCGGTAGACGTTGAGCTTCGCGGTCTCGCCGTTTCGGACGAGGTCGAACTGGGTTCCGTGGTCTATGGGGCGGCTGCCGGCGACCTTCGCGCCCTCGTCGTCGAGCAGGCGGCGCAGGCCGGCGGGGATGCGGTTGCGATCGTCCGGGCTCAACGGACCTCGAAGCCCGTCAGGTCTTCGCGGCCCGGCCCGAAGTCCGCGCTCACGTCCTCGACGGAGGCGTCCGGCGGGCCCTGCTCGCACCACCGGACCATCTCCCTGACCCCTTCCGAGGGGCCCTCGAAGACCGCCTCCACGGCGCCGTCCGGCGAGTTGCGCACCCAGCCTGAGAGGCCGAGGCGCTCGGCGTTGCGGCGGGCAGAGTCCCGAAAGAACACGCCCTGCACCCGGCCCGTGACGCGTACGTCGGCCCGTTCTCGTTCGTCTTGCACGCTGCGTACCTCCGTAAGGTTCCTATCCTTTAGTGTGGGGCCGACCTCTGTTTGGGGGCCCCAACCCGATATGCTAGCCTAGAGCGGCTATGGAGACAGAAGGGCGGGCGACGGACCGCGCGAGCGGGGGGGTACTGGGGGAGCGCACCGGCGGGGTGCTCCTTACCCTGGTCGTGCCGACGCGTAACGAGGCGGAGAACGTGGCGGGGCTGGTGGGCGGGCTGCGCGAGAGCCTCGCCGGCGTCGAGTACCGGGTCGTCTTCGTGGACGATTCCACCGACGGGACGCCCGAGGTGATCCGGGGCCTCGCGGAGGAGGACGGGCGGGTGGTCCTCGTCCACCGCGAGGGCGCCCAGCGGGAGGGAGGCCTCTCCACGGCGGTTACGACCGGGATAGAGCTGTTCTCCGGCGAGAGCGAGTTCACCTGCGTGATGGACGCGGACATGCAGCACCCACCGGAGAAGGTCAGGCAGATGCTGGAGGTCGCCCGCTCGGGCGAGGCGGACGTCGTGGTGGCGAGCCGGTACGCGCGCGGCGGAAGCTACGAGGGCCTAGCCGGCCGCACCCGGAGGGCCGTCTCCGTGGGGACCAAGTACCTCGCCCAACTGGTCTTCAAGGAGGCGCGCAAGACCAGCGACCCGATGACCGGGTTCTTCCTCGTGCGCAACGGGTCGATCTCGGGCATCCAGTTCCGGCCGACGGGGTTCAAGGTCCTGCTGGAGATACTCGTGTGCGCACCGGAGCTACGGGTCGTCGAGGTGCCGTTCGGGTTCCAGGCGCGCAACGCGGGTGTCTCCAAGGCCAGCCTGCGCCAGGGCCTCGAGTACCTGACGCACATCCTCAGCCTCTTCTGGTACGTGCCGTCGGCCGGCCGTTTCTGGAAGTTCGCGCTCGTGGGGGCCTCCGGGGTGCTCGTCAACAGCGCCGTGCTCGTAACCCTCGCCGAAGTTTTCGACGCGCACAAGGTGATCGCCTGGATGTTCGCCGTGGGGCTCTCGATCTTGAGCAACTTCCTCCTGAACAACGCCTTTACCTGGCGCGACATCCGGCATTCGAGCCGCATCCACTTCCTCCTGCGCGGCGCCCTCGCCTACCCGGTCGCCGTCGTGGGCATCGGCGCGAACTTCGCGGTCTTCTACCCGCTCTTGAAGTACGTCTCGGACGAGTTTCCCTTTTACGTGATCTTCAACCTCCTCGGCATCCTGGCCGCGACGGCCGTGAACTTCGTCCTCTCCTCACGCCTGGTCTTCAGGCCCTCCCTGCCAAAGAACCTCGACCCCCACGCCCCCCCGAGACAGGTCGCAGAAGAGATGCGCCGCGAGCTCAAGGCCGACCGGGTCGTCCTCGTCGCCGCCCCCGGCCTCTCCCCCCTGGACGCAGACGCCCACGCCCTAACCCCCGCGGACCGCGGCGTGATCCAGCTAGTGACGGACACAGCCCAGCCCACCCTCACGGTGACCGGCCCCCGCCGCCTCCCCCAGGCCCGCACCAACGCCCGCTGGACCAACTCCCTCGCCGTCCCCGTACTCCGGGGCAACCAACCCGTCGGCGTGGTCTACGCCACCCGCCGCTCGACCGAACCTTTTACCGAGGAAGACCTCCACTGGCTCACCGCCCACACCAGCACCGCCGCGCCACTGTTCGAATAGCACGCCGGCTACGCCGGCTTTCGGCACGCACCAGCCTTCGGCTTCCGCTCTTAGTACGCCACGGTAACCGCCTCCGCTTTCAGCATTTCGGCCTTGATCCCTTCAAGGCCCACCCGGCCACACGGGAAAAACCCTCCCAGCAGCATCGTTTCGGAGATGCGCTCGTCCCCCTTACCTGCCGCCGTCCACCTTCAAGCCGAAGCCGCCTGAATGCGCCGTGCTGAAAGCCTCCGAAAGAGGCGTGCTGAAAGGAGCGAAGCCGAAGCGCGCTAAACGACGTGGCGCCCCGGCGACGGATCGCCGGGACGCCCGGCTCGATTCCTCCTCCCAGGGAACCGTAGACCGGGCCCTACCACCCCTCCCGACCGGTAGAGCCCTGAACGAACCCCGTCTCAACCCAAGCTTTACACCGAGCCTCCGGGTCACGGGATTCGCCCGGGGGATTATTAGCACCCCGCCCGACGCCACGCAACACCGGTTAATCCTTATACTTAAGCCAAAACACCGATGTTTTGACCCCGCATGCACGAGATGTTCTTTGAGTCGGCAACCACGACACAACATCTTGCTACTCGACCAAAACCACAGGATGACCTCGGACTAACATGAACTTCCAGTCGAGGTTTATACACGTCGAAGGTGCCCTTTGGCCGCTACCTCGTGGGATGGTCCTCGGGGGCGTCGTGTGTTGGGATCGACAACACGTGGCGGCGTTCGGAGGCCACGAGCCTGAACCCGGCGTTTCGGAGAAGGGGGGCGGAGGTGGCCGCGTTTGCCTTGGTCAGGGCCAGCGTGGCGCCGAGGGCGTGGGCGAGTCGGCACCTCCCGGCTACCAGGGCGCGGTAGGCGCCCCGTCTTCTGTGCTCCGCGAGCGTTCCGGCTCCCCACAGCCGCACCGTTTCGCCGACGACCTCCGCCCCGGCGGTCGCGACGGCCCTATCGTCCCCGTGCGCCGGGTCTTGCGCGAAGGCCAGGAACCGGAGCGCGCAAGCGCCGTCTTTGGCCGCGTCCGGTCCGGGCTTCCGGTGCTTCAGGCCCTCGATGCCGCCCAGGTAGGCGTGGATCTCCGGCTCCACGAGAACCGAGGGGTTAGGAAAGACGCGGGACTCGACCGCGTGGGCGGCCCGGAGCCCCGCCTCGTCGCGGGCCAGGTCTACGCGCACGTCGGCGGGAAGGTCGAGCCGGGGGAGCCTCGGCTGCGGGCCGTCGCCCAGTTCGAAGGCGAGGACCTCGAGGTCTTCGGTCTTCTCGAAGCCCCGGCGCGAGAGGAGGGCATCCATGAAGGGTGGGGAGACGGCGTCGCCGGTGTGCCATACGAGCCGTCCCCCGCCGGACGCCCGGAGCTCTTCTACCGTCTCCAGGATCAGGGCCTCCGCCCGATCCCGCGCCGGCCACGAGCGCCACACGCGGCTCGTGCCCCGGCGTCCGGGCGGGTGGACCAGGAGACGCTCACCGTCCTCCACGAGGGTGCCGGCGGCCGGGACGTGCACCCAGCGCTCCGACTCTCGCAGGACTGCTTCGTCCGTGCACCTTTGCGTGGCTCCCACGCGGTTAGCCTAGCGGACGCGGCCGGTCGGGACAGGCACTCTTCACCCAGACCCGTCGAGGTCTTCCCGGATCATCGAGAAGATCAGGGTGTTGCGGGGGGTGCCGTCGGTGCCGACGGAGTCGTTGCGCAGCTCCCCTTCCAGCCGGAAGCCCGCGCGCTCGGCGACCCTGGCGCTGGGACGGTTCAGGGGATCGCACCGGATCTCCACGCGTTGGGCGCCGAGGACGCCGAAGGCGAAGGCGGAGATTCCGCGCACCGCCTCTGTGGTGTAACCCCGGTCGGCGAAAGGCGTGCGGCACCAGTAGCCGATCTCGAACTTCGGGACCGACCAGTCGATGTGGTGCAGCCCGCTGCTTCCGACGAGGGTCCCGGTCCCCCTGAGAAACAGGTGCATCCGGAGCTCGGTCCTCTCCAGAAAGCGGACCCGCGCCTGACGCGCGCTCGCCTCCGAGTCATCCACCGTCCCGTGCTCCCGCGGCCAGGGCATCCAGGGCAGCAGCTCGTCCATCGACTCCCTGACGGCCGCGTGCAATTCGGGGCCGTCGCCGGGCATCGGTGAGCGGACGGTGAGCCGCTCCGTCTCGAGCTCGTCCGCAAAGTCTTTGAGTATCGGTGGCCGCAAGCCTCATCCCCCCTCCGTTTATTCCAGCATACACGCGACGGACAAGCCTTTCGCGCTGGGTCGAAAGCTTCGGCCCCGGGGAACCCGCCTCGCCAGAACATCGTGTCCGTCAGACCCCGCACGGGAAGTACACGGCGCACCTGCCCGCTGGCCCGGACCGCTCGGCGCTTTATACTAAGGTCATGAGGCCCGTGTGTTTTCTGACGGATTTTGGGCTCGCCGACGACTTTGTCGGCACGTGCAAAGGCGTGATGCTCGGCGTCGCGCCGGGGCTGACCATCGTGGACCTTACGCACGAGGTGCCCAGCTTCGAGGTGGAGGCGGGGGCCGAGATCCTGCAGCACGCTACCCGCTACATGCCGCCGCAAACGGTCTACCTGGCCGTGATAGACCCCGGCGTCGGAACGGGCCGCCGCGCCCTCGTCCTGAGAACCGGCACCGAGGCGCTGCTTGTCGGGCCGGACAACGGCCTGCTTCTCCCGGCGGCCAACTCCTTGGGCGGCGTCCTGGAAGCGGTGGTTCTCACAAACCCCGACTACCAGGTCCACCCCGTCTCGAACACGTTCCACGGACGCGACGTCTTCGCCCCGGCGGCCGCCTACCTCGCCTCGGGAACCCCGCTCGGGGAGCTCGGACAGACGGTGGATTCTTCCTCCCTCATGCGCCTCGACGAGATACGGCCGTCCCGGGAACAGGGCGAGGCGCTTGAGGCCGGCATCATCTCCATCGACCGTTTCGGCAACGCCAGGCTCTCGCTCATGCAGGAAGAATCCGGGCTCGAATACGGCGACGTCCTGCAGGTCGACACCGGAGACGGACAAATGTTCGTTCGCTACGTGGAGACCTTCGGCTCTTCCAACGCGGGGGAACTGGTCATCGTGCCGGACTCTCACTGGCGTCTGAGCCTCTCGATCAACAAGGGAAACGCCTCCCAGGCGCTCGGCCTGAGGGTGGGAAACCGGGTGCGATTGCTTCCCCCGGAGGATCCGGCCGGTGCCGGTGTCTGATCCCGCAAACGGGGGAGCACCGGGGCCCCCGTCCCTCACGCCCCAGGCCCGGCGCCGGGTCGTGCGGGCCGCGGCGCTGCGCCCGCTGAACGTCCTCGTCCTCGTAATCGGCGCCGTCTTCTTCGCCGCGACCCTGGCCTGGTGGTTGGTGCCGCTTACCCTCGCGACCTACGCCGCCCTTGTCTTTCTGGGGGCCTCGGACCCGATCCTCCAGCGGCGGACCCTCGGCCTCCAAGCGCCTGTTATAGATCAAGCCCAAGACGTTTCCCCGGAGCGCCGCGCCCGGTGGCTACCCCGGGGCGAGGTCCGGCAAAAGGTTGATGCCGCGCTCGCGGAGTACCGTAAGGTAGTGGCGGCCATAGAAGTCTCCGACGACGTTACCCGGGCCGTCCTCGAAGACACCATACCAAGGCTACACGCCACCGCCGACCGGCTCGTCGACGTCGCCCTTCAGAGGGAAAAGGCGGCGGAGACCGTTCGCGACTTGCGCGAAAAGCCCGGGGCCGGCACGAGGTCGGACGACCTTCGACGGCTGCAGACGCGGGTAGACGAGGCGGATGCGGAGATCTCGGCGACCCACGAAGAACTGCTCGACCTACGCGCCAAGGTGGTCAGGATCTCCATAGACACGGACGATGCCCGCAAGGCGGACGCCCTCAACGCTTCCCTGGACGAGCTGAACGCGCGCTTAGAAGCCCTCGGCGACATGACCTCTCCCTAAACGGAAAATTTAGGGAAACCCGGGGCCCGATCCGTTACGCCCCCGACGTGCCGGGGGCTGAGTGACGGAAGGATCCCACGCGAAATCGCGCGCGGCAAATCGCGCGCGGCAGGAACGAAGGCCAACGCCAACTCTAAGCTATCCCCAAGCGAGAGTGGCCGGAGCGCCCGTTTTGCGCATCGGTCACGCGTGGAGAAGCTGGCGCGCTTCAGGGGTCCGTGTCGTTATAAGGGTACGGTTTTTGTATGAGAGAACGGCCGAGGCACGCCGGCCTCGAAAAGCGGCGTCGCGCTGTTTGGCCGGAGGTCGGTCGTGGTTGGCGAAGGCGTTTCTGCTAGGCCGAGCTTGCCCGCCAACCGCGACCGTCGTTGTCCTCTTCGAGGACCTCCGGCTGGGGCGTTGGACGATGCACGGGAACGCCGCTGAGCTCCTGCCTGGACTCTTCCACGGAGACCAACGAGTCCTGGAACCAATCCTCCAGCTGGCCCATCACGCGGTCCCTGTACACCTCGGAGCCGCTTGCGACCTCCTCGGCGTACCGCTCGGCGCCGTCCGTGATCTCCCCCGCCCGACGCTCCGCGCGACGGCAGAGCTCGGTCTCGGGGACCATGGCGTTGGCCCGGTGGTGGGCCTCCTCCACTATGCGTCTGCCTTCCTCCTCCGCGGAGGCGACCATGACGCCGCACTCCCGCCGAAGGGCCTCGGCCTCGGCCAACTCGCGCGGCAGAGAAGCCCTGAGCTCATCTAGCATCACGAGCAGATCCGACCGGTCGACGACGGCCCGTCCTTTACGCATCGGCACCCCGGATGCGTCTTGAACGATCGCCTCTAACTCGTCCAAAACCCCACTGATGTACTGCATGTCTTCTCTCATGGGGGCAACCCTAGCACGCCCCTTTGGACTACGCTAGCCTTTCTGAAAGTATTTTTTGCTGCTCTACCTCATTCTCAGGTTTAATTTTATCTTAGGGTTAAGTGCAAGTCTTCTACCGATGTTCGGCCACGCGGTCCGCGGCACCTCCCGCGGACTTTTGTGCTTTAGAATGGCGGCTCGTGCAGTTATCCACAGGCAGAAGCGTGGTATTGCAAGGTTCAACCGCGCCGCCAGAGTGGATTGAAGCGGGTGTAGAGGGCCCCGTTTGCGATGCACCGCGCCCGTCTTGCGCGACGGCCGCCGGCTGGCGGGAGTGATGCGGCCCAAGAGGTTTTAGGGCGGTGATCTCCGGGGCGAAACCTGGCGGATGCGCATGGTTCCTGCGCCGGACCGGGCTTGTACGAAGGCCGTTTCGCCTCGCCGGAATCCCAAGCTGCGAGGGGAGGCGGCAGAGCTTTCCGCGCCCGAAGTCGGGCGGGACGGGCGGCGATGCTGCGGATGCCCGTGGCGACGCGTGCGGTGCTGCGCCGGCGGACGGGATCTCGTAAAACCCCGGGTTAGAGTTGGCGATTCGCGACGCCGGCGGCGATCATCGCGATCACCATCGCGACGAGACGGATGGGGTTGACGACCCCCTCCAGAACGCCCGGGCCCAGGACCACGAAGAACGGTACCGCGGTGGCGACGACGGAGACGAGGATGGCTATGGGGCCGCCGTTGCGACCGCCGGCGCGGTTGATGAGGGTTCCCGCCCCGTAACCGGCGGCGGCCGAGATGAGCAACGTAAACGGGAGCGCGAAGAGTACGTAAGCCACCACGAAGGTCCCGACGGCGGCGATCCCGACGCCGGCGAGGAGGGTCTTCAAGATCTGGTTCGGCTTCATGGCGCCCGCCCGGGCGCCGCGGGGGAGCCTGGCGTCTTCCGGGCACTTTATGCCGACTTCGGTCTGGCGCATGCACTCGGTGCAGATGGGCCGCCCGCAGGTGGCGCACGAGACGCGCGTCTCCCTCCTGGGGTGCCGGTAGCAATGCATGGGTTCGGACATCAGCGCCCCCTCCGGCCCCGACGGGCGCGCGCCAACTCGCCCCTGGGCACCAGGACGATCTCCCTCTTGTAGCTCTGGTGGATCTCGGCGATGGCCCTGTCGTGCTCCAGCTCCCGCCTGCTCAACTCTTCTCGCAGCAGCCGGTTCTCGGCCGCTAGCCCGGCGACCCGGCCTTCGAGGTCGAGGACCGTCTTGACCCCCGCCAGGTTCATCCCCATCTCCTGGGTTAGCCGCTGGATGTGGCGGCCAAGCTCGACGTCCTCCTGGGAGTAGAGGCGCGTGTTCTTGATGCTCTTGCGCGGGCGGAGCAGTCCCTTCTGCTCGTACATCCGCAACGTCTGGGGGTGGACCCCGATCAACTCGGAGGCGATGCCTATCATGTACAGGGGCCGTTTGCGGAGGCTCACGACCCCGCCCTCCTGAACAGCTCGGCCCGCACGTTCTCGTCCCGCTCTTCGGCCAGCGCCTCCAGGATCTCACGCTCCCGCCGCCTGAGCTTCTTCGGCACGACCACGCCCACCCGCACGATAAGGTCCCCCCGCTCGGGCCCGCTCCTTCTGGTCCTCGGGGCCCCGGCCCCCCTTACCTTGAACTGCTTGCCGTCCTGCGTCCCGGCCGGGAGCTTGAGCCTGACCGTCCCGCCCCCGGGCCTGGGCGCCTCGATCTCCGCCCCGAGCGCCGCCTCGACGAAGCTAACCGGCACCGAGACCACGAAATCGTCGCCCTTCCTCTTGAACACGGGGTGCTCCTCGACCCTCGTCACCACGAAAAGGTCCCCGGCGGGCCCGCCGCTCCTCCCGGCGCCCCCCCTCCCCGGTATCCGCACCTTCATCCCGTCCCTGGCCCCGGCCGGGATCCTGACCTTCACCTGCTTGACCGACCGCGTCTTCCCGGCGCCTTTGCACCTGGGGCACGGCGTCTCCACGATGCTGCCCCGCCCCCCGCACCGCGTGCAAGCCGTCGAGAGCGCGAACAAACCCTGATCCCGGCTCTGCGTCCCGCGCCCGCCGCACTGCGGGCAGGTCCGCGGCGAGGTCCCGGGAGCGGCCCCACTCCCCCCGCAATCCCCACAAGCCTCCTCCACCGGCACCCCAACCCGCGTCGTAACGCCTTCGAGGGCCTCTGCGAACTTCAACTTCACGCTTACTGTTACGTCCTCGCCCTTGGGCGAGGTTTGGCGGCGGGTCGAGGTGGCTCGCCCGAAGACGTCGCCGAGGTTGCCGAAGCCCCCGAAAAGGTCCGAGAGGTCGGAGAGGTCCTGGAATTCCGCGCCGCCGGCGGTGCCACCGGCGGTACGGCCGGCGCCCTGTCCGGCGTTTCCGGACCCGAAGAACTGGCGCGGGCCCTCGTCGTATTCCCGGCGTTTCTCGGGGTTGGAGAGGACCTCGTAGGCCTGCTGGATCCCCTTGAAGCGCTCCTCCGCGCCGTCGTCGCCGGGGTTGGCGTCGGGGTGGTACTTGCGGGCGAGGCGGCGGTAGGAGCGCCGGATCTCGTCCTGCGAAGCACCCTTGGATACCTCCAGGACTTTGTAGAGGTCCTTCGTCTCCACGGCCTAAACCTGCTTCGCGACCACAACCTTCGCGGGGCGTATGGCCCTGCCGTTGAGCAGATACCCCCTCTGAAAGGTTTGGAGGACGGTGCCGTCTTCGTGCTCTTCGGAGGGGCGGCCCATGACGGCCTCGTGCACGTTCGGGTCGAAGGGCTGGCCGTCGGAGGCGACGGGCAGGAGGCCCTCGTCGGCCAGCACGCCGGCGAGCTGCTCGCGGGTGGCCTGGACGCCCTCCCGGACGTCCCCGTTGGACTCCAGGGCGCGGTCCAGGTTGTCCAGCACCGGCAGGATCTCCTGCACCAGTTTCTCGGAGGCGGCCTCGAGGGTCCTCGCCCGCTCCCGCTCCTGCCGCTTGCGGGAGTTGTCGAACTCGGCCTTCAGGCGCCGCAGGGCGTCCAGGTACTGGTCCCGCTCCGCGCTTACGGCCTCGAACTCGGAGAGCGGCACGACGGCCTCTTCCTCGGCCACCTCCGGGATATCGGCCCCCGGGATTCCGGCCTCCGGTGCGTCCGCCTCTTCGTCCACCTCCCCCGTCTCCTCGACGATGTCCGGATCGACCGGGGAGCCCTGCGCCTCTTCTACGGGGCCGGGCTCCTCCCGGAGGGAGTCGTCCTCCGGGAGGTTGGGGTCGCGCCTCTCCTCTGTGTCGGCCAACTTACCTGCGCTCCCCATCCTGCTGCTCTTCCTCGTCCTCGACGACCTCGGCATCCTCGACAAGGTCGTCGGTGTCGGTGGCCTCGGAGGTGCCGGCCTGCTGGTCCTGGACCTGGCTGTAGAGGGCCTCGGAAAGCTTGTGGGAGGCCGTGACGAGCGCCTCTTGCTTGGTCTTGATCTCCTCGACGTCCCCGCCGGCGAGGGCCTCCTTCGCCTCCTTGATGGCCTGCTCTATCTCGAGCTTCGTGTTCGGGTCGACCTTGCCGTCCACGTCCTTGAGGGAACGCTCGACGGAGTAGACGAGGTTGTCCGCGTTGTTGCGAACGTCCGCCTCCTCCTTGCGCCGGCGGTCCTCCTCGGCGTGCGCCTCGGCGTCCTGCATCATCTGCTGGATCTCCGAATCGGAGAGGCCGCCCGTGGCCGTGATCGTGATCCTCTGCTCCTTGCCCGTCCCGAGGTCCTTGGCGCCCACGTTCACGATGCCGTTCGCGTCGATGTCGAAGGCGACCTCGATCTGCGGTACGCCCCTCGGCGCCGGCGGGATGCCGACGAGCTGGAAGTTGCCGATAAGCTTGTTGTACGCGGCTATCTCGCGCTCGCCCTGGTAGACCTTGATCTCGACCGAGTTCTGGTTGTCGTCGGCGGTCGTGAAGGTCTCACCCTTGCGCGTAGGTATAGTCGTGTTCCGCTCGATGAGCTTCGTGAAGACGCCGCCCTTGGTCTCGATACCCAAAGAGAGGGGCGTGACGTCGAGGAGCAGGACGTCCTTCACCTCGCCGGCGAGCACGCCGGCCTGGATGGCGGCGCCGATGGCGACGACCTCGTCGGGGTTGATGCCCCTGTGGGGCTCCTTGCCCGTGATCTCCTTGACCTTGTCCTGCACCGCCGGGATGCGCGTCGAGCCGCCGACGAGGATGACCTGGTCGACTTGGCCCTGCTGCAGGCCGGCGTCGCTCATCGCCTGGCGAACCGGGCCGGCCGTGCCCTCGACGAGGTCGGCGGTCAGGTTGTTGAACTGCGCGCGAGAGAGCGTCAGGTCCATGTGCTTCGGGCCGTTCTGGTCGGCCGTGATGAACGGGAGGTTTATAGAGGTGCTCGTCGTCGACGAGAGCTCCCTCTTGGCCTTCTCGGCGGCCTCGATGAGCCGCTGGGTGGCCATCTTGTCCTTGGAGAGGTCTATGCCCTCGGCCCGCCTGAACTCGGAGGTCATCCACTCGACGATCTTGGTGTCGAAGTCGTCGCCGCCGAGATGGTTGTTGCCGCTCGTGGCCTTGACCTCGAAGACGCCCTCGCCGAGCTCCAGGATGGAGACGTCGAAGGTGCCGCCGCCGAGGTCGAAGACGAGGATGGTCTGGTCCTGCTCCTTGTCCATGCCGTAGGCGAGGGCCGCGGCGGTGGGCTCGTTGATGATCCGCTTCACGTTGAGGCCCGCGATGCGCCCCGCGTCCTTGGTGGCCTGGCGCTGGGCGTCCTCGAAGTACGCGGGCACGGTGATGACCGCGTCGGTCACCTCGTCGCCCAGGTAATCTTCGGCGTCCTTCTTGAGCTTCTGGAGGGTCATCGCGCTGATCTCCGGCGCCGAGTAGCTCTTCTCGCCGACCTTGACCTGGATGTCCCCGCCGGACCCGGACTCGACGTTGTAGCCGACGCGCCCGGCCTCGGCCTTGATGTCGCTGAACCGGCGGCCCATGAAGCGCTTGATCGAGTAGATCGTGCGGTCCGGGTTGGTTACCGCCTGCCTCCTGGCGAGCTGCCCCACCAGCCGGTCCCCGCTCCTCTTGTCGAACGCCACCACCGACGGCGTCGTCCGCTCACCCTCGGCGTTGGTGATGACCGTCGGCTCACCGCCCTCCAACACCGCAACACAACTGTTCGTCGTCCCCAGGTCTATCCCTATGCTCTTGCCCACGCGCCTGCCTCCAACGGTATCGAATTATCTGAGTTGCCGAGAGTATAAAATGTGAGTGTCAGGCCTTCAAGTTTTACGTTGATGGGATGAGACGGCGGCATAGGGTAGGATACCGTGGCCCCTCGCGGGCGGGCGAGGGGCAAGACCTGGAGGTTTCTGGAGGCTTGGACGAGACTATATTGTTGGTCGACGACGACGCGGCCCTTCTGGAGGTGACCTCCATCGTGTTGGCGTCGGAGGGGTACCGGGTCGTGACGGCGATGGATGGCACGGAGGCTTTGAGGGCGCTCGAGGGCGAAGATTTGGACCTCGTGGTCCTGGACATCATGCTGCCCAGGATGAGCGGGTTCGAGGTCTTGAAGAAGATGCGGGAGCAGAGCGACGTGCCGGTGGTGTTGCTCACGGCCAAGAGCCAATCGGTGGACAAGGTCGTGGGGCTCGAGCTCGGGGCCGACGACTACATAACCAAGCCCTTCGACACCAAGGAGTTGCTCGCCAGGATCAAGGCGATCCTGAGGCGGTTCGGGCGCGGGGGGCGGGGCCGGGAGGGGCTCTTGCGGCTCGGGAACCTGGAGTTGGACCCGGGGGCTTACACGGTCAGCCGGGACGGCCGGCTGTTGGAGCTCACGCCGACGGAGTTCAAGATCCTCGCGTTGTTGATGCGGCGTCCTGGGCAGGCCTTTACGCGGGCCCAGATCTCCGAGGCCGTCTCGACGGGTTCGCACTACCTCGCCAGCCGCTACATAGACGTCCACATAAGCAGGCTCAGGGCCAAGGTCGAGGGGGACCCGTCCAGGCCGCAGATCATACAGACCGTGCCGAGCGTGGGTTACCGGGCCGCCAGGCCGGGTTAGGAGCGGCGCCATAGAGAAGAAGAGCAAGAGAAGGGGGCTGCTGCCCCCGGCAAGCTTCCAGGCCCGCATCTTCGTGGCCCTGGTCGGCATCTCCTCCGTGACGAGCCTTATAATCGGCCTCGTCCTCTACTCTTTCGCGCAGGACCAGCTTACTGACGCGGAGAACGAGCTCCTCCGCCAACGCTCCCAGACGGCGAACGCCGGCGCCCAGGAGTTTCTGGAGGGCCAGCGGGACCCGGAGGACCAGACCCTCCCCCCCGCCGAGGTCTACGCCGAGGAGCTCGTCACCACGGTCGGCGACCCGACGGGCCTCGAGGTCCTCTACGTCGGCCCCGACGGGGAGCCGCTGGCCGCCCGCGACGGGCTCGGGGACCCGGCGGCCCCGGGCCGGACGCTCGACAGGCTCGGGCTGGAGCCCGGCACCCTGGAGGAGGTGGCCGCGTCCTCCCGACAGGAGGGTCGGACGGTTTGGAGCGAGGAGAGGTCGGGCTACGTGGCGGTCCTGCCGCTCGTGAACCGGGACGGGACGTCCGAGGGCACGCTCATCTACGACGTTCCAAAAGACGAGATCGGCGAGACGCTCCGCTACTTGCGCTTCGGCATCGTGGGGGCCATTTTGACTAGCGTGCTCCTCGCCGCCGCGGCGAGCCTGCTGCTGGCCCGCCAGCTCACCCGCCCGCTCTCGGAGACCCGGGACGCGGCGATAAGGGTAGCCTCGGGGGATTACGCCGCCGTCGTGCCCGTCAAGAGCCGCGACGAGCTCGGCGAGCTCGCCCGGGCCTTCAACTACATGGCAGAGGAAATAGAGCACTACGTCGGGGAGATCCAGGAGCAAAAAAGCCGCCTGGAGGCCGTGCTGGAGGCCTCCCCCGAGGCGGTTGTCGCCACCGACGGCGCCGGACGCGTGACCATGGTAAACCCCGCCGCCGCGAGGATGCTCGGCGTCAGGCACTCGGACCGGGGCCGCGCGCTCGACGAGCTCGGCACGCCGGGGGGCATCGTCCGGTGCGTCCGGGAGGCCGACGCCAACGGGGTCGCCGTCCGGGAGGTGGACCTCGGGGAGAAGACGTTCTGGGCCTACGCGGCGAGGATGGACCGTGGGGAAGACAACGGCGCGGCCGGGGACGCCGGCATCATCCTCGCGGTCAGGGACATAACGGAGCACCGCTCGCTGGAGAAGGCCAAGACGGCCTTCGTCTCGGACTTCTCCCACGAGCTCAGGACGCCGCTCACGACCATACAGAGCGCCGTCGGCCTGCTGGAGCGCGCCCGCGAGAGGCTCGACCCGCTCGAGCACCGCGCCCTGGAGCTGGCCGAGGGCGAGCTCGCCCGCATCCGCGCGATGGTCGAGGAGCTCCTGACGCTTGCCCAGATGGACTCCTGGCAGTACCAGCTCGAGGTCGGCCCGGCCGACCTGGGGGACGTGATCCGAACCGCCATGCGCTCCGTGGAGACGAAGGCCCAGAGGTTCGGGATAGAGGTCTACTTCGAAGACGCGGTCGAGCACCGCTGCGTCTGCGACGTCCAGAAGGTCTACCAGGTCTTCCTGAACCTCCTGGACAACGCCATAAAGTACTCAGACCCCGGGGACCGCGTGGACGTTTCGGTCGACGAGGACGTCTCCTGCATAACCGTCCGCATCAAGGACACGGGCGTCGGCATCCCGGAGGAGGACCTCGAACAGCTCTTCGAGCGCTTCTACAGGGTAAACAAGGACCGCTCGCGCGCCACAGGCGGGAGCGGCCTGGGCCTCGCCATAAGCAAGCAGATCGTGGAGATGCACGGCGGGGGCATCTCGGTAGAGAGCGAGGTCGGCCGCGGTTCGACCTTCCTGATCCACCTTCCCAAAACCCCGCCCTCCCGCTCTTCGAGCTATGCACTCTAGGCGTAGACGTATCCGCCCCCTGCTCCGGGCGGCCCTGCTGACCGCGATCGTCGCCGCGGCGGCCGGGTGCGCGCACGACGACGAGCTTTCCATACCCCCGCTCCCCGCCACGGAGGGGCACGTAAACCCGGGCCTCGGGGCGGAGGCCCGGCCCCTGAGCTCGGGCCCCGGGTACAAGGGGGCGCCGAGTTGGGCGCCGGGGGGCGAGCGGGTGGCGTTTTTGGTGGACGGGTACGTGGTGGACAGGACCGTGGACAGGACCGTGGACGGGAACGAGGCGACGCGCTGGACCACCAGGGACTTTGCGGCGGAGGAGGCCGAGTGGACGGGCGACGAGGCCCTGACCGTTCTCGGCGCGACGGACGGCGGGCCGGGGTCCCTCTACCGGGCCTCGGGCGAAGCCTCGCTCGCTGTCGAAAAGGTCGCGTCGGGCGTCCTCGCCGTGGGCCCCGGCCCGGAGCGGGGCCAGGCCCTCGTGGCGCTCGAACTCGGGCGGGGGGAGGGCGGGGTCGCCCTGCTGCAAGACGGGCGGGTGGAGCGCATCTACAAGGGTGCCGTGGGGGGTAGGATCACAGGCCTCTCCCCCTCGCCCGGCGGTGAGAAGGTCGCCCTCGCGGTGCGCCCGGTCGGGGGCCGCCTGGCGAACGAGCTGCACGTCTTCGACCTCCGCGAGGGGAAGGACCTCAAGGTGTCCGACCTCGACGACCGGGGCATCCTGGGGTCGCCCCAGTGGACGGACCGCGGCATCTACTTCGTGGCGGGCTCGGACGCGGTCGTGGAGGAGGGCGGCGAGCCGCCCTACGACCTGTACCGGGCCGGTCCCGAGCCCGGGAGACCCGAGCCCGCGCCGGGGGTCGGCGAGGACTTCGTGGCCGGCAGCGCCCGGGTCTCCCCGGATGGAGAGCGCCTCGCAGTCGTCGGGCGTCTCAACCCCAAATCCCCCGCGAACCTCTACGTCCTGGAGCTCTCCACCGGGGACTTTGCTGCCATGACGACGAACGAAGACATGGAGATAAAGGCCGGTCCGGACGACCTCGCCTGGTCGCCCGCGGGCACCAGCGTCGCGATAGTGGCCCGCGGCGCCTCCACCGGGGAGCCCGAGGTGCGCGCCGCGCCCGCGGACGACCTTCTGGACGACTTCTACAACCTCTACGAGGTGCCGGTCCTGGCACCGGCCCCCCCCGGGGAGGCGCGGTGAGGGAGGTAGCGCTCTGGGCCTCCGGCGCGGCGCTGGCCTTCTTCGTCACCGCGGGCGCCTTCCTGCTGCTGGCGAACCTGGCGACCGGCTCCTCGGGTGAGAACCTCTCGCCGGACGCGGGGCCAGGCAAATCCGGTCCGGCCCTGGACCTCGACCTCAACAAGGGGCAGCTCGCCTTCCTCGAAGCGGGAACGGGCCAGAAGCTGCGGCTCGCCGTGCAGAACGGGGGCGCCCAGGACTTCTCGGACGTCAACCTCACGCTCGAAGTCTCCTCCGGGAACACCGCCATCCCGGAGACCCGCTACTACCGGCATACCCTGCGGACGCTCGAAACCGGAGAGACGCGAAACGTGGAGTTCGTCCTGGATCTCTCGGAGTCCGAAAGCACGAACGCGGCCGTCCCGAGCGCCCAATCAGAACCGCAAAAACTCATCGAGATCCGGGCCACCACCCCCCAGGGCGTCTCCGCCGTCAGGACGGCCATCATACCGCTGTAGCGCGCTACGGCCGTCGCCTCCGCTTTCGGCTTTTCGTTCTGGAACTCGCCCGCCCCCGGTCGGCGCGGGGTCAGCCGCCGGGCAGGACTGGAAGCCCGCTCCTACGAGGTGGCCGGTTTCCGAGGCGGACCGGTAGTCCATATACTCGTCGGCGATCCGCCCAGCGCCCGGGGCGGCGTGCTATCCGTCCCGGTGTTCGCCCTCTGCCTGGGCCAGGACGCCGGGGGATGGGACTTTTCCTTTTAGGCTTGGCAGGCGGACCTTGCCGACCAGGGAGCGGGCCAGCTCCCCCACCTCGACCGCGCTTCCGAGCTCCGTGCGGACCAGGGTGTAATGGCCGAGTCGGTACGACGCGCGGCGCACGGGCCGCCAGCCGCTCTCCAGTAGAAACCGGGTGTGGGCGTGGTGGGCCGTCTCCCGGTCGCTGGCGACGGCGTCCACCGCGGCGACGCCCCGGAGGCGGAGGTCCCTCAGCATCCGAACCAGCAGCCGGCGGCGGGTGCGCGCGTCGCCATCCACAAAGGCGAGCAGCACGGCGTCATCATCGAGGGGGCCAACGGGGTATCGGCCCGCGCGCGGGAGGGCCTCCCGCGGCGCGAAGAGCACGAAGCCATGGACCTCGTCGCCCCTGCGCAGGACGAAACCCGCCGTCCCCCAGCAGTTCTCCACCTCCCGCAGCCATTCCTCCGCGGGGCGGCCCTCGGTCCAGAAAGAGATCGTGGCCTCCAGGACAGGCACCTCGTCGGCCCGGTCCGCCGAGATCGCCGAGATCGTCGGCACGAAGGAGGCGGCTTTCATCCTTCCGGGCCCCTCCCGATGTCGCGCGTGCCCCGGAGCCGCTCGCGCGTCTCGCGCACCTTTCTCCGCAGCTCTTCGGACCTCTCCGCGTCGCCGGCGAAGCCCTCCGGGTCCCCGGGCTCGACGCCGCTCGACACGTCCCGCAATCGCGGGCCGGCGGTGGCCGCGTTCGTGGGGGGCGCCTCCGGCTCGGGATTGGGAGGGCGGCGGCCCTCGCGGGAGGCGGCCACGCGCTCGCGCATCCCCTCCTGGGCCTCGAAGTAAGATTCGCGCCCGCGCTCGCGGGCTTCACCGGCGCGGTCCGCGAGGGAGCCCCGCAGTTCCCTGCCGCTGCGGGGGGCGAGGAGCACGCCCGCCACGAGCCCCGCGGCCCCGCCGACCAGGAACGTTCTCAGCCGTCCTTTATCCACACCTCTGCCTCCTCGTGGGCCTTTCGGGTATTCTAACCGCTTTCGGTTCGGGAGATCGGGATGCCCTGGCGCGGGGTGTCCGCGCCCATCAGGAGCGGGGAGGTCCGCCGTTCGGCCCTCTCGGCGATCCCCGAGACGCGGTTCGCCACGATCTCGACCACCTCATCCGAGGTGTTCTCTATGGAGAGGTTCTCGACCGCGTTGACGCCGGCGCGGCCCGCGCTCTCGACTATGTAGTCGTGGATCTGGCGTATCTGCTGGAAGTGGCTTATGTACTCCTCCGCCGGCCGGCGCATCGCCGTGCCCATGGCCCGGATGTAGAACCTGGAGCGGTGGACGTTCTCGTCGGAGAGGTGGACCACGAGCGTGCAGACGTTCGGGTGATCCAGGTATCGCTCGGGAATGATCTCCGGCACCAGGTGAACCCCCTCGACGACGAGGTTCGTCCCCTCCTTGAGCCCCCGCTCCACGATCGCCTCCACCCCGACGCAGACCCTCGCCGTCTGCTCCCTGAAACCGAAGAGCACGGCTTCGTCCTCGTCGACCGGCACCCGCACGTCCTGGCGCTTGATCTCGTAGGAGCTCTTGTGCAGGATCGGCAGCAGGTCGGGGCTGATGGCGTGGCGCAGGACCTCCCGGATGGAGTCCGTCCCGACGACGCTCTGGATGTTCAACCGCCTGGCCACGTCCGCCGCGAGCGTGCTCGTCCCGACGCCCGTGGCGCCCCCGATCAGGACCACCACGGGCTCGCTGGACTCGCGCAGGATGCGCCACTTGTCCAACCTGCCCACGGCGATGGCGTCCTTCCTGACGAGCTTGTCCCGGACGCGCGCGAGGACCTCTTCCTCCTCGACCGTGAAGCGCTGCTCGGCCATCAGCTCGGCGCGGACCTCGCTCGCTATCTGGTGGGACAGCTCCGGGCCCGCGCCCGCCTGGGCCAGCGTCTGGGCCAGAATGCCGCGGGAGAACGGGGTCTGGCGCCCGCCCTTGACGATGGTGATCTCACGTTCCTCCATGGCGCCCTCCCAAGGGAACCGACGACCCTAGTCGCCGAGGATGCGCAGGCCCCCGAACTTCCTCCCCCGCCGCTTCCTGATGCGAGCGTAGAAGAATAGCAGAAACGCCACGAGCAGTACCGGCAAGAGGGGCACGAAGAGGGCCAGAATTCCGCCCACCAATGCCACCGCGTCTTCGATCAGGCTGAGAAAAGAAGTGGACACCCCGGAAGAGGCGTCCCGCGCCGGTGGTCGCAGCAAAACCTTGAGCACGGCGACGACCCCCGCCACGATTCCGCCCGCGACGAGCCACGGCACGGCGTCCGCAGCCACACCCGAAGCGAGGCCGAACAGCAGCGCGCCCGACGCGGCCCTGATCGGGACCATGATCCAGTTAAAGACGCGTTCTATCGCCCGGATTTTATCCAGCACGATCTCCAGGATCGATAGACCCGCCAGGCCCCCAAAGAGGGCCCACTCGTTCACCGCGACGCCAGGCGCCGAGAGATCGAACACCCCAAGAGCGGCGAACAGCACGGACAGCGCAGGCAACAGAAACGCCCTCACCCCCGCCACGGAGGCGAGGCCTACGCCAAGTCCTACTGCAAGCAAAATTTCCATGCCGACATTATACCTGTGGCAGATAGGCTTCAAGGCCGGCGAACTGCCCCGAAGAGGCGAACCTCGCGGCGCTCGGGGTGGGTCAGGTAGCGGTTCGCCGGACGGCCCTGGTTGCCCCGATCCCCGTTTACCTCTAGGCTATACTTGCTCAAATTCGTGGCGTGTACGCCGCAAAAGATCCGGAGGATTGAACGTGTCGCAGGCCGTTACGATGGAGAAAGTTGTCGCCTTTTGCAAGCGCCGGGGCTTCGTGTACCAGAGCTCGGAGATCTACGGCGGCCTCCGGTCCTCTTACGATTACGGCCCCTTGGGCGTCGAGATGAAGCGGAACATAAAAGAGGAGTGGTGGCGGAGCACCGTCCACATGCGCGACGACGTGGTGGGCCTGGACGCGGCGATTATCATGCACCCCAAGGTGTGGGAGGCCTCCGGGCACACCGCGACCTTCAACGACATGCTCGTCGAGAGCCGCACCAGCAAGCGCCGCTACAGGGCCGACCACCTCATCGAGGACGCCACCGGAATCGACGCCGAAGGGCTGAGCCCCGAGGAGCTGACGAAGATCATCCAGGAGGACGACCGGGTCAAGGACCCCGTGGACGGCGGGCGGGACTTCGCGCCGGTGCGCCCCTTCAACCTGATGTTCGAGACGTACATGGGGCCGGTCAAGAGCGAGGAGAACCTGGCGTATTTGAGGCCGGAGACGGCGCAGGGGATCTTCGTGAACTTCAAGAACGTGACCCAGACGAGCCGGGTGAAGGTGCCGTTCGGCATCGCGCAGCAGGGCAAGTCCTTCCGAAACGAGATCACGCCCGGCAACTTCATCTTCCGCACCCGCGAGTTCGAGCAGATGGAGATGGAGTTCTTCGTCGAGCCCGGCACGGACGAGGAGTGGCACGAGTACTGGATCGAGCAGCGCTGGAACTGGTACCTGAACCTCGGCATCAAGGAGGAGAACCTCCGCCGCTACGAGCACCCGCGGGAGAAGCTCTCCCACTACTCCAAGCGCACGGTGGACATCGAGTACAACTACCCGTTCGCCGGCTGGTCGGAGCTCGAAGGCGTTGCCAACCGCACGGACTACGACCTCAAGCAGCACGCCGAGCACTCCGGCGAGAGCCTGGAGTACATAGACCAGGCGACCAACAAGCGCTACTACCCGTACGTCATAGAGCCCGCCGTCGGACCGGACAGAATAATGCTCGCCTTCCTCATGGACGCCTACACGGAGGAGGAGATAGGCGGCGAGGAGCGCACCGTCTTGAAGCTCCACCCCCGCATCGCCCCCACCAAGGCGGCCGTCTTTCCGCTCTCCAAAAAGCAGCCCGTCTCGACCATAGCGCGCGAGCTCTACGATGACCTCAAGGGGGACTACCGGCTCTTCTACGACGACTCGGGCTCCATCGGCCGGCGCTACCGGCGCCAGGACGAGGCCGGCACCCCTTTCTGCGTCACGGTCGACTTCGACACCATCGAGGACAGGCAGGTGACCATCCGCGACCGCGACACGCTAGAGCAGGAGCGCGTCCCGATAGAAGCGGTGCGGGACAGGTTGAAGGCTTTGATCTCGGGCTAGCTTGGCTTCGCGCGTGGGGCATCGGGAGAGGTAGGGCGTGCCGGTCGAGGTGATCGGAATAGACCACGTCTTCGTCGCGGTGCGCGACATGGACGCGGCGACGGAGTTCTACGACCGCGTGATGCCCGTCCTCGGCTTCAGGCGGGGCGACGGAAGCCTCGGCGGAGACCCCCACGTCTTCTACTACGGCCGTCAGCTCGTGTACGCGTTGAGGCCGGCGAAAGAGGGCACAGCGGACCACGATCCCTACGCCCCGGGCCTCCACCACCTCTGCTTCAGGGTGGTGGACGAGGAAGCCGTGGACCGGGCCGCCGGCGAGCTCGTCGAAGCGGGCGTCGAAGCGACGCCGCCCCGCTACTACCCGGAGTACGGTCCCGACTACTACGCCACCTTCTTCGAGGACCCCGACGGGATACGGTTGGAGGTCATGAACTTCCGGGAGCTCAGGCGCAAGATCATGTACGACTGGGAGGCGGGGGCCGGCCGTTAGGGAACGCCTCTCGTCTCTCTGAAGCACCCCGGATCGCGCCGCCGTCTAGCTTTCTCGCCGGGACGTTCGAGGCGGCCCGGCGTTGCGCGAGAGATCTAGTTCACACGCGGCTTCGGCCGTCGTCCCTGGAATCCTGTTTCTGCTGGTACAGTCCGCGTGAGAAACCCACCAAACCCTAGCAAAGGAACAGTAAAGATCATGGATATCGCCGTGCTGGCACAACTCCTGTCTTCCCTTGGCACCCTCGTCGTTGCGTCCGGGATCCTCTACCAGGGCAGGCAAGCGCGCAAGGCGCGCGACGACACGGACCGGCCGCAGATCATAGTCGACGCGGACTACACCGGGCGCTTCACCACCAACATAGTGGTGCGCAACATCGGGAACGGGACGGCCAAGAACATCACGTTCGAGTTCTCGGCGCCGCTTGAGAGCACGAGCGGGTACGACATCACCGAGCTGCCGTACTTCAAGCACGGCATAAACTTCATGGCCCCGCAGACGGACCTCCCCGCCGTCTGGGACTCGTACCAGAACGTGGTGCAGAACCTGAGGGACAAGGGCCTGACGAAGGGCATCACGATCACCTCGAAGTACCAAGACCGCAACGGAGAGCCGTACGAGACCGAGTGGACCATAAACCCGCTGCTGCTCGAAGGGAGCGGCTACTCGGACTACAAGGGTTACGAGGACGAGGTGCAGGCCCTGCAGGACCAGGCGAGGGCCATGGAGCAGATCTCCGAGGACCTCAAAGACCTCAAAGAGGCCGCGGGCCATCGACTCGACGAACGGGTGAGCTAGGCAACCCGGACCGGCCCCCGGCCGTACCGGCGGCAGGCGCCGCCGAGAAAAACGAACGCGCCGACAAAGCGGAGCCCCCGCAGAGACGGGGGCTCCGCCAGAGTCTGCTCCGGGCCGGTCAGCCGGTCAGCTCGACCGGGTTCCGCCAGCCGTCGAGCGCCTCGCGGCGGGGGATCAGGTGCTCTTCCGGCGTCCCCTGATCCTCGAGGAACCCTATGGCGTCTTCGCAGAGGGCCTCGCCCTCTCCGGGGCGGCTGCGCCAGACGTTGTTCGTCTCCCCAGGGTCGGTGCGGAGGTCGTAGAGCTCGGGCTGGTCGTTCGGGCCGCCGAGGATCGCGGAGCGTTCGCGGGTGGTTACGGTGAAGGGCATGTAGCTCGCGACCTTGCGGGGCGTGGAGTCGACGGCGGTCGTGATCTCCCCCTCCGCCATGTACAGCGGCCACGAGCTGACCACGAAGGGCCGGTGCTCGCTCTTGTGCCCGGTGAGCACGCCGCCGAAGGACTCGCCCTTCATCGTCATCGGGTTGGCGAGGCCGGTGAGGTCGAGGATCGTGGGCGCTATGTCCGGGGCCGTGGTCATGGCGTGGCGGTGGCCCGGCGTGAGGCCGGGGCCTCGGGCTATCAGGGGGATGCGGCTGATCTCGTTGTACAGGGGCGACCACTGCACCGTGAGCAGCCACGACTCGGAGAGCCAGGCCGGCAGGTTCGAGCCTTCCGAAACGGCCGCTTCGGGCTCGTGGACCCACTCGGCCTTGCCGAAGTAGTCGTGCTCCCCGAAATAGAAGCCGTGGTCGGTGGTGAAAATCACGATGGTGTTATCGCGCAGGTTCAGCGCGTCGAGCTTGCCGAGGAAGCGCCCGATCCAGAAGTCCACCATCGTGACCTCGCCGCAGTACGTCGCGTGCGCGAGCTCGACGTCGTCCTCCGTGAGCCCCGCCTCCCGCCAGTTGCCGTAGGCGGGGTAGATCTGCTCCCCTTCGAAACCCTCCCGGTACTGCTTCGTGTAGTAGTCCGGCGCGTCCCAGGGCTCGTGCGGGTCCCACGTGTCCACGTACAGGAAGAACTGCTCGTCGTGGTGCCGCTCCAGCCACCTCTCGGCCTCGGTCATCGTCCGGGCCACGAGCCGGTCTTCCTCCCTCGTCCACGTCGAGCGCGCGTCGGCCCTCTCGTGGGGCCTTGTGTCGTCCCCCTGCCCCCTCACCCAGATGAAGTCGTCGAACCCCCGATCGTAGCCGAACCCGTTCCTGACATAGAACGGCGTGTCCACAACCCCCATCGTCGTGTACCCCGCACCCGACATGACCTCGGGCAGCGTCGTCAGGTGCCGGGGCAAGGGCTCCCAACCCATGTGCGTGTACGAGAACGTCCCCGTCAGGACGTCCGCCCGCGCCGGCATCGTCGGGAACGACGACGCGACGTGGTGGTCGAACACCGCCGACTGGCGGGCGAACGCGTCCAGGTAAGGGGTCTTGATATAAGGGTTCCCGTATGCCCCGATGTGGTCCCGCCGGAAGGTGTCCGCCACGATCACCACGACGTTCGGTCGATCCATTCTTCCTCCAGCTAACTCGTCTCGTAATCCAACGGGGCGATACCCTACAATATACTCCACTCAATTGCTAGACAAACTTATGAAATCCACAAGAAAATATGTCGGGTGGCCCACGCGCTACACGCTGTGCGTTGGGATATCGTGGGTTAGACGCAGAGAGAATCCCACTTGGGGAAGCGTGAGCAGGTGGTAGCCCAAACGGTGCGGGTCGTCGTTGACCAGGCGCTCGATGGCGACCGAGCCCTCAGAACCCCGGATACTGAACGGTATCCTCAGCTTGCCTTGTAACCCCGAAGCGGTGCAAGACCACTCCCGCATAGTCACGCCCGTAGCCCATTCGCCCATCTCCGAGAAAAAGTCGCCTCACACCATTGACAAAACTAATGTCGTTAGTATATAACTACCTCAGTTAGTAAATCGGGCGGGACGAGGTTCCGCGGAGAGGAGCAGATCATGGAATCGGCGATGGACCAGAGGCAGCGAGAGGAACGGGCGATGAACAGGACTTCCGGGCCCCTTTCTTGGACGCGTCCGGCGGCGATGCTGAGGGCCGAGGGGGCGGCCATGCTGGCCGGTGGTGCGGCGTTGTACTGGCTCAACGGGGAGAGCTGGTGGTTGTTCGCGCTGCTGCTCTTGGCCCCCGACGCGTCGATGGCGGGCTACCTGGCGGGTCCGAGGGTCGGGGCGGCCCTCTACAACGTCTTCCACTCCTATCCGTTGCCCGCCGCCTTGGGGATCTTCGGTCTCTTGGCGGGGGCTCCGCTCGCCGTTGGTGTCGCCTCGGTGTGGTTCGCGCACATCGGAATGGACCGGATGTTGGGCTACGGCCTCAAGTACGGGAGCGGTTTCAAGGACACGCACCTCGGGCGGGTGTAGGGTTTCCGTGGAGGATGTTCCGACATGGACCGAGGGGTTCGGGCATGCCTAGGGCGGGTTTGAATCGGGCGGCGGTGGTGGAGGCGGCCGCCACCCTGGTTGACGAGGAAGGGGCGGGCGAGGAGCTCTCGCTCGCCCGTCTCGCGGAACACCTCGGCGTCCGCAAGCCCTCGCTCTACAACCACGTCTCCGGGATCGGCGACTTGCGGCGCGAGTTGGCCCTCGCGGGTCTTCGTGAGTTGGGACGAAGCCTCTCCCGCGCCGCCCTCGGCAGGGGGGGCGAAGAGGGTCTTTTCGCGCTCGCGGAAGCGTACCGTAGCTTCGTCAAAGAGCGGCCGGGGCTCTACGAAGCCACCGTCAGGTCTTACCGGCTCTATGCTCCCAACGACCCGGGGTTGGGGGCGGCCGAGGGGGAGACGCTGGAGCCGGTGTTGGCCGTGCTCGACTCTCTCGGCCTCCGTGAAGAGGAGGCCATCCACGCGGCGAGGGGCCTGAGGAGCGTGGCCCACGGCTTCGCCACGCTGGAGAAGGCCGGGGGCTTCGGCATGGATGTGGACCAAGACGAGAGCTTCCGAAGGCTGGTGTGCGCGTTCGTCGACGGGCTTTCCGGAAGACCGCCGTCCGGGATTTAGCGAGGCTCGGGGGCGTGGCCGCCCGGTCCAGCGCCGGGCGGCTCTCGCGGTTCCGCAAGAACCTGTACGGCTGTCCGAGACGCCGAGCGGACGCCGCCGAGCAGGCGCAGGGCGACGCCCTGCTCGTCCGCGATCGCGGCCACGCGCCGGGCCTCTTCGACCACGTCCGAACACCGTCCGTTGGTTTCTTGCATCGCTCCTACCCTTCCTCGGCCCGACGGGCGGCCTCGATCCAGGGCCGCACCGCGTCCCGGTTCTCCGACTCCTCCAGCCAGTCGCGCACGCCGTCGTCCACTTCCCTCTCCTCGTCCACGGCCTCGTTGATCGCCACCTCCAGGGAGCCGACCTGGGTGGCGTCCAGCCTCACGGCGCTTATGAGGGCGTGGGCGACGGGGTCGTCTTCGGCAAAACCCTCGCGGGCCACGGTGTGGAGCGTCTGGGGGTCGTCCGCCGTGCCCAGGGCGTTCTTCGGGTCCTCCAGGTAGCGGAAGTCGTACTCCAGGTTCATCCAGTGCGGCGACCAGGCGACGAACACGAAGGGCTCGCGCATGGCGTAAGCCTTCTGGAGCTCGACGAGCATCGCGGGGGTGCTCGCCTCCACGAGCCTGAAGTCCAGGTCGTACCGCGGGAGGGCGTTGCGGCTGATCTTCTCCATCAGCACGGCACCCGGCTCTATGCCGGTGATCATGCCCGGCTCGGTGGACTTGAGGTCGCCTATGCTGTCGATGCCTTCCATGTAGCGGGGGACGGCGACCCCGAAGACGGTCTCCCCCTCGTACCAGGGCTCCCGGTGGACTTCCACCCGGCTCCCGGCCCTGTCGACGTACTGCCGGTGGTTCGGCATCCAGGCGTCCATGAAGACGTCCGTCTCCCCCTCGGCCACGCCCCTGAAGACCTCGGGCACCTTCTCCGCGCGCTTTAGCTGCACGTTCTCGTAGCCGAGGTCCTCCTCCAGGAGAACGCGGACAAGGTTGGAGTTCGCCACGTTCTCGTCCCAGGCCAGGTAGCCGAGCGTGACCTGTTTCAGCCCGCCCAGGCCGCAACCGGCCGGCAGGACGACGAGCGCCACGAGCACCACGCCGACGAACAAGGCCCGAAGCCCCCGCACGCTCCTCACGCCCCCGCCCCGCGACGCGGCCGTCCAGGCCCGTGAGATCCCGCGCCCTTCCGATACCGCCGCCCGAAAACCACCGGACGGTAATCGAACCGGACGATCGGGGCCTCTCCCAGTTCTCCTCTTTACGTGGCCTCTCCTCCGTCAGCCCGCTACGTGAGCTCGCGCCACCCACCGCCGCCCTTCCAACCGCCGGAACGGAGATGCATGCAACCCGCTTATCCTGTCAACCCTACCCGGATGTGAACGGCAGCATCATACGCCGTCCCCCCACCCCATTCAACTAAAGGGGCGCACGAAACGCACCCCCCACAAAACCTCCGGCGGCGGTGGCAGCCCCGCCCTCCCCACGATAAACTACCCGAGCCTTGCGCCTGTAGCTCAGGGGATAGAGCATTGGTTTCCTAAACCATGTGTCGGAGGTTCGAATCCTTCCAGGCGCACCACGCGAACGCAAGACCGGGGCCAACCCGGGGCCAACTAGAAACGGACGAAATCCAGGAAACGCGGCCCCCCGGAGAGCGGGGGCTTTTCCGTGGGAAGGAGCACCGTGACCGACCGCCGGGACGAGGAACGCAACGACCGCGAGAGGGAGGACGCCGAACGCCGGCGGGAGCAGGACGAGCGCAGGTCCGACGAGCTCAGGGAGGCGTGGCGCCGCAACCACCCCACCACGCCGGAAGAGGGCGAGAGGGCCCGACGCCCGAGGGGGCGGCCGTAAGCGCCAAGACGGGTCCCCTCATAGTCCCTCATCGTCGGGCCTCACGAGTTCCACCCCGCGGGAGTCCTCCCGCCCGAGGAGTTCCCCCGCCGCGTAACCGGGACTAGGGCGCCGGGCGTGCGGTCATGAGGCGTGCGCCCCTCCCTCTCGCGAGAGACTCGTCACCTCTCCTTCGTACAGCTCGAGCACGCCGTCGCGCGTTTCGAGCAACAGGGCGCCGTCCGGGGCGATGTCCGCGGCCAGCCCTTCGAGGACTTCGCCGGATCTCCTGACGCGAACGCGCTCCCCGAGCGTCAGGCTCAGCGCGCGCCAATCGTCCAGGATAGCGGCGAAATCGTGTACGCGGCGCAGTTCCGCGTCCAGGTTTCGGAGGAGGCGGCGGAGAAGGTCGAGGGCGTCCACGTCGCGGCCGAGTTCGTGACGGAGGGTGGCGACCTCGCGGTCCGTCACGCCCAAGTCTTCGGGGTCCAGGTTGGCGTTGAGGCCGACGCCGAGGACGACGTGGTCCACGCGGGGCACGTTTTCGGCCTTTGCGGTCCGGATGCTCGACTCGGCGAGGATGCCACAGACCTTGCGTCCGCCCGGCTCGACCAGCAGGTCGTTGGGCCACTTGATGCCCGCGTTCGCCCCGATGTCCCGCAATGCCTTGGCCACGGCGACGGCCGCCGTCTGGGTGAGGCGGGGCGCCGCGGCGGCTTCCAGATCGGGGCGAAGCACGAGGGACATCCAGAGCCCCCCCTCCGGCGAGCCCCATGACCGCCGGAGCCTGCCGCGCCCGCCGGTCTGGACGCCCGCCAGGACGAGCGTGCCGTGGGGGGCCCCGGCCTGGGCGAGCTCGCGGGCCCGCTCCTGGGTGGAACCCAACGCCCCGTGTGCCTCGACGACGCGGGCGAGCGGGCTTCCGAGCGAGAGGACGGACTCCTCGGTGAGGCCGTTCAACCGAAACCGAGCTCTTCGAGCGTCGCCATCTCCCCGAGCGTGCGCGCGGCGGCCTGGACCAGGGGGACGGCGAGCAGGCCGCCGGTCCCCTCACCGAGGCGCAAGCTCAGGTCGAGGAGGGGTTCGAGGCCGAGGTGGTTCAGGGAGACCCTCGCGCCCGGCTCCGACGAGAGGTGGCCGACGATCGCGTACCCGATCGAATCGGGGGCAAAGGCGTGGGCGACGAGGGCGGCGGAGTTGGAGACGACGCCGTCCAGGATAACGGGCACCCCGCACGCGGCGCCCATCAGGATCACGCCCGCGATGGCCCCGTGCTCCAGCCCCCCGACCGCCGCGAGGACGCCCAGCGGGTCCCCGGGATCCGGCCGGTGCAGGTCCAACGCTTCGCCCACCACCCTGACCTTGAGCTTCAGAGTCTCGTCGTCTATGCCGGTGCCGCGCCCGGTGGTCTTCTCGGGGGGACGGCCGGTGAAGGTCGAGATCAGGGCCGAGGCGGGCGTGGTGTTGGCGATGCCCATGTCCCCGACGACGAGCAGGTCCACCCCCCCGCTCTCGACGAGCTCCTCCGCAACGCCCGCCCCGGCGAGCACCGCCCGGGCGGCCTCCTCCCGGCCCATGGCCGGCCCGCGGCTCAGGTCGTCCGTGCCCGCCCTGACCTTCGCCCCCCGCAGGGACGGATGCCGCCCCAAGTCCCCGGCGACCCCGACGTCGAGCACGCTCACCCGCGCCCCGACGGTCTTCGCGATGGCGTTGACCGCCGCCCCGCCGGCGCAGAAGTTCCCCACCATGGCCGCCGTCACCTCCCGCGGCCACGGCGAGACGCCCCGGTCAAGCACCCCGTGATCGCCGGCGCAGACGACGACGGCCGGGCCCTCCGGCACGGGTGGCGGGCTCTCCCCCGCCATGCCGGCCAGCCGTCCGCCAAGCTCCTCCAGCCGCCCCAGGCTACCCGGCGGTTTGGCGAGCGTGGGGTGCCGCTCCCCGGCCCTGGCAACGGCGCCCTCGTCGGGCGGCTGTACCTCCGCCGCGAGCTCCCTGACCCTGTCCTCCAGGCTCAACCCGGCCGCCTAGTGGTGATTGCCGTGCGAATGGTCGTGGCCGTGGTGATGGCCGTGGTCGTGGCCCGGCTCGTCGGGGTGGTAGTGGGGCGTGGCGGGGGCGCCGACCTTCTCCTCGAAGCCGGGAAGTGCCACGCGGTGGACGCAGACGTCGCAGTTCATGCGGATGTCCCCCCGGACGGCCTCCGCGTAGCGCTCCATCAGGAGGTCGGCGACCCGTCCGTCGGGGCCGAAGTAGCCGGCGTAGCGCACCTCGACGTCCCCGTTCTCGGCTGCGAAGGCTTCGGCCTGCTCGCGGATGCGCTCTTCCAGGACGCCCGTAAAGAGGAAGTACGAGAAAACGACGACACGCCGGGCGCCGAGCTTGCGGCAGCGGTCGAGGCCTTCCCGGACGGTGGGCGGGGTCATGCTTATGAAGGCGCTCTCCACCAGGGGGTACTTGCGGCCCTCGTAGAAGAGGCGCGAGATCTTTGTGATGTCTGAGTTCGCGTCGGGGTCCGAGGAGCCGCGGCCGACGACGAGCACGGCCGTGTCGGGCTTTTCGTGTTCGGGGACGACGGCGGAGATCCTCTCCTCCATGAGCTCGAGCAGCTCCGGGCGGACGCCGAGCGCGCGGCCGTACTGGAAGCTCATGTCCGGGTGGTCTATCCCCTCGCGCACGAGCGTGGCCGGGATGTCGTCCTTGGCGTGGCCGGCGGCGAGGAGCATGAGGGGGACCGCGGCAACGTTTCGGGTACCGCCCTCGGAGATCCGGCCCACGCACTCAGAGATCGGGGGCCGCGACAGCTCTATGAAGCCACCCTCCACGGGCAGGCCGGGGTTGCGCCCCCGGACCAGTTCCACGAGCTCGTGGAATTCCCTGGCACCCCGGGGGTCGCGGCTGCCGTGGCCCACGATAAGCAGCGCGGGATCCCCCCCGCCCTTCCCGTTCTTCCTCCCGATGCTAACCGTCTCTCGCATCTTCCTCCTCGTAGTAGATAAGCGCGTTCAACGCCGCCGCCGCGACCGCGGAGCCGCCCTTAGGCCCCCGGTTCGCCACGCCCGGCAAATCGCTGTCCAACAATGCTTCCTTCGACTCGGCCGCCCCGACGAAGCCGACCGGAAGCCCGATCACGAGCGCCGGACATATGTCCGTTTCCAGGAGCCAGAAGAGCGCCGTCGGCGCGTTCCCCACGACCCAGACGGCCCCGTCGCCGACCTTCTCCGCCGCGAGCCAGAACCCCGCCGCCGACCGCGTGATGCCGAGCCCTTCCGAGAGTTTCCCCGCGCGAGGATCCGAGACAAAGCAGAGGGTCTCCCGCGCGGTGATGCCGGCCGCCACCATCCCGACGTCCGTCACGACGGGCGCGTCCCGGCGCAGGGCATCGACGCCGCCTTGCAGGGCCGGCTCGTCCAGGACGAGGCTCTCGGCGTACTCCGGGTCCGCGGAGGCGTGGATGACGCGCTCGGCGACGGCCCGGCCCAAAGGCCCCAGGTGGGAGAGGTCCACCATCCCGCGCAGGATACGGTAGCTCTCCCTCTCGATCGGGTGGACGCGCCTCAACCGTCCTCCAGCAGGACTTCGACGCAGGCGGAGACCGGGCAGACCTCGGCGCACTCGGCGCAGCCCGAGCAGCGGTCTTCGAGCACGATCAGGGGCGAACCGTAGCCCCGCGGGGCCGGCTGTATCGCCTTCTCGGGGCAGGTCTTTATGCACGCCCCGCACCCGGCGCAGGCGTCCGTAACGGCGAAGACGGACTTCACGACAGGTACCCCCGTGGGGTGACCATGCGGCCGGCGACGAGCTTCGTCTGCGAGCTGCCGACGACCACGACCGTCAGCATGTCCACGTCTTCGGGGCGCAGCGAGGCGAGGTCGGTCAGGGTGACGGCCTGCGTCGGGCGGTAGGCGTCCTTCACCACGCCGACCGGTGTGTCCGGCGGGCGGTGGGCGAGGAGCATCTCCCTGACCTTGCCCAGTTGCCAGTCGCGGCCTTTGGAGCGGGGGTTGTAGAGGGAGACGACGAAGTCCCCGAGGGCCGCCGCCTCCACGCGGCGCTCGATGGCGGGCCACGGCGTGAGGAGGTCTGAGAGGCTGATCGAGCAGTGGTCGTGGCCGAGCGGGGATCCGAGCAGGGAGGCCGCCGCCTGGGCCGCCGTCACGCCGGGGACGACCCCGACGTCCACGTCGTCGCCCGCGAGCTCGAGGGCGGGCGAGGCCATCGCGTACACCCCGACGTCGCCGCTCGAGACGAGGGCCACGGAGCCTCCCGCGCGGGCCTCCTCCAGGGCGGCCTCGGCGCGGGCGACCTCGTCGCCCAGCGGCATCGTGAGCACGCGCGTGCCGGGCCGCAGCAGGTGGCGGACGCGGTCGACGTACTGCCCGAGGCCGACGACGAGCTCCGAAGCGGCCAGCGCGTCGCGCGCAAGAGCCGGGATCAGGGCCTCCTCCCCGGGCCCCAGGCTCACGAGCGCAAGCCTCCCCCGGGCCGGCAGGCGCCCGATCGCGACCGTCGCCATACCGGACTTGCGCTTCTCCGCGACGAGCTCCGCCCCGGAGACCATCACCGCCGCCTCCGCCACGCTCGGCGTCCCGACCGCCTCCCGCACGACGGAGGACGGGTTCGGCGCCTCCACGGCGGACAACGCCCCGGCCGGATAGAACCGCAGCGGTACCCCCAGCCTCTCCGCGGCCTCCAGCAGCCCGGCCTCGTCGCGCTTCGCGTCGATGCTCGCCAGGGAAGCCACGCTCTTCTCCGAAAGCCCTGCCTCTTCGAGGGAGGAACGGAGAAGCGCCACTATCTCCTCCGCCGCGGCCCCCCGGCTGCAACCGACGCCCGCGACGAGCGAGGGCGGCCGGTAGACGACCGCCGGGCGTGGCACGTCGGACATCCGGTCTGACACGAAAACGAGCGGCGGTTCCGGGTCCTCCGACGCGACGAGGTTCTCCGGCAACGGTCCGAGCGGCCGGCGTTGGTCCGAAACGAGGTTCACCGGCTCGCCGGAGACGAGGGCCGCCCCGACGGCGGCGAGGTCTTGCCTGTCCTCGATCTCGAACCCGAGATCCCGGCCGAAAGAGTCGAGCGCGGGCACGCCGAGCCCGTCGCTCGCGGTGGTGACAACGGGTGTGGCGCCCAAAGAGTCGGCGACCCGCTGCGCGAGCCGGTTCGCCCCCCCGTCGTGGCCCCCGGCGAGGGCGACGGCGAACCGGTTGGCGTCGTCCACCGTTACCACGCCCGGGTCGGTCCGTTTGTCCCCGAGGAGCGGCGCAACGAGGCGCACGGCGGCGCCGGTGGCAAGGAAGAGGACGACGGCGTCGCACTCTTTCCAGGCCCGGCGAAGCGCCTCCTTCGGCCCCTCCTCGTAGAGGCGGGCGTCGTCCCAGGCCTCGGCCAGGTGGGCGGCGTTGCGGCGGCCGTTGGCGGTGGCTCCCACCAGCCCGATCACGTCCGGACCCCGCTCACGACGAAGACGGCGCTCTCGGGCACGATCCGGTGCATCGATCCGACGCCCTTTATCGGGGAGGCCTGCAGGAAGGCGCTCTCGACCTCCAGGCCGCGGGCTTCGAGGATCCTGCCCGCCGGCACGACCCTCTCGAGGCCCACGAGCGCCAGCACAACCGACCGCCGCGCCCGCACGGCGCAGAGCTTGACGATCTCCTCGAAAGGGCCACCCGTCCCGCCGACGAAGACAGCGTCTGGCTCCGGGAGATCCCGCAAGGCCTCCGGTGCCTCACCCTCGACCACAGGCACGTCTACCCCGTGACGTTCGACGTTGCGGCGGAGGCGGGCGCAGCTCCCGGGGTCACGTTCCACAGCTATCGCGGCGGCGCCGAGTCGGGCGCACTCGATGGCGACGGAGCCGGACCCTGCTCCGACGTCCCAGACGAGATCCCCCGGACCGGGGCCGAGGCGGGAGAGGACGAGGGCGCGGGTCGGGCTCTTGGTGATCATGCCGGAGCGGTGCTCGAACTCGTCTTCCGGCAGCGCCCACCGCCCGGGGCTCCCGTAACCGGATGAGATCCAACCTTTACCCGCCCGTCCACGCCCCTCGTCCACGACGAGCACCACGTTCGGCTCCTCCCACTCCATCGCGCAAACCTCCGCCGCGTCACCCCGGAAGACGCGCTCTTCCGTTCCCCCGAGCTTCTCCGCGACGACGAAGGCGCGGCCGAGGCCGTTCAGGGCACTCGCCAGTTCGGCGGGCCCGAAGTCCGGGGAGGTCAGGACGGCGACCTTGGGGTGGGCGCGGCAGACGTTTACAGCCCGGCGGGGTTCGCGGCCGTGGGCGCTCACGGTGACGGCGTCGTCCCAGGAGACCCCGGCCCGGGCGAAGGCCAGCGCGACCGAAGAGACGGCCGGTATGACCCGCAAGGCTCCCTCCCCGAACCGCTGGGCGAGTAGGCGCACGATGCCGAAAAAGCCGGGGTCCCCGGAGGCGAGCACGACCACCGGGCCTTCCGCGCCCCCTATCCGCGAGAGCGCGCCGGAGAGGTCGCCCTCGAAGACGACCGAGCGTTCCGGCCCGACGCCGAGCGCCGCCAGGTGGCGCTCCCCGCCGGCCACGAGCGCCGCCCCTTCTAGCAGTTCGGCGGCCTCCGGGTTGAGGGGGCTTCCGTCGTGCCCGATCACGGCAACGCGGCTCACGCGGCGCCCCAGGTCGTCTTCTCCAGGGCGCCGGGGCTCGCGCCGGTCGGGTCGAGGGTGTCGAAGTCGACGAGGATGACGTGGACCTCGAGCTTGTGCTCCGCGTATTCCTCCAGGTTCCTGGCGGCCTCTTCGCAGAGCAGGTGCGGGGGCCCCTCCAGGTTCGCGGAGCGCCAGATCTCGTAGGCGTGGCGGGCGGTGTTGGCGTCTTTGACCCTCTCTATTAGGTTGAGGTCTCCCCCGGCCTTCTCCGTTACCTCGGCAAGGAGGGTATTGTCCACCTTCGAGCGGGTCCAGTGGGTCATCATTACGCCGGCGGCGAGCTTGGAGATCTTGCCGGCCATGCCCACGAAGAAGCACGTCGTAAGGCCGTTCTCGACGGCCCGCTTTATGGCCTGCCCGGTAAAGTCCCCGACCTCTATAAAGCAGACCTCTTCGAGGTCGGGCAGGAGGCGCATGGCGGCCTTCTCGGTGAGGCCGCCGGTGGAGAGCACGAAGGTGCCGTGGCCCTGGGCGCCCATGACGTTGACGGCCTGGACGACGCTCGCGGCCCACGCCGCGGTCGAGAACGGCCGCACGATGCCGGTCGTGCCCAAGATCGAGATCCCGCCGACGATGCCGAGGCGGGCGTTGGTGGTCTTTTCGGCCATCCCCTCGCCGCCGGGGACGCTCACGACGACTCGCACGCCGCGCTCTTCCGGGTCCAGCGCCTCCCGGACTGAGTAGGAGATCATGCGCCGCGGGGTGTCGTTTATGGCGGGACCGCCCACGGCCAGCCCGAGACCGGGCTTGGTCACCAGCCCGACGCCCTCTCCCCGGTCCAGCTCGATACCCGTTCCCTCGCGCCACGAGACGCGGGCCGTGAGGTGCGCGCCGTCGGTGACGTCCGGGTCGTCGCCGGCGTCCTTGACGACGACGGCCTCGGCCCAGGCCCCGCCTTTATCCAACTCGCACCGCTCGATGGGGAACTCCACGCGCCGCTCCTCGCCCTTTTTGGGAAGCTTTATGTCCACGCGCGTTTGGGGCTCGCCGCCAACGAGGGCCTTCGCGGCGGCCTTCGCGGCGGCGGCGGAGCAGGCGCCGGTGGTCCAGCCGGTCCTGAGCTTCTCGCCCTTGACCTTCGCCATGCTCGGCGGCATGGACGGTTCTCTGAGCTTGCGCGGGGGCATGAGGCGGTTCTAAGCCTCCTTCTCGGCCGGCTCTGCCTTGCGGAACATGTGCGAGAACGCCGGGCTGTAGAGGTGGGAGCGGGTGCCTCCGGCGCCGAGGCCGGGGCCGACGAGGATCAGGGCCTGGCGGGTGAAGCCGGCAGCCCGGATGCGGTCCGCCAGCTCCTCCAGGCGGCACTCGATGACCTGCTCGTCCGGCCAGCTCGCCCGGTAGACGACGGCGCATGGGGTCTCGGGGGCGTAGCCGCCCTCCATGAGGTCCTCCTGCAGGGCGCGCGGCTTGGCCGCCGAGAGGAAGATCGCCATGGTCGTCCCGTGCTCGGCGAAGCTCCTTATGTCCTCCCCGTCGGGCATCGGGGTGCGGCTCGCCCGGCGCGTGAGGATGACGGACTGGGAGACCTCGGGTACGGTCAGCTCCCGTCCGATCGCCGCCGCCGCGGCCCCCAGGGAGGAGACGCCGGGGACCATCTCCCAGCCGAGCCCTATCTCTTCGCAGAGCTCGATCTGCTCTAGCACCGCCCCGTAGAGGCTCGGGTCCCCCGAATGGACCCGGGCGACCTTCAGCTCCTCGTCCACCGCGCGCTCGTAGAGCTCGCGCACGCCCTCAAGCGGGATGGTCGTCGACTCGACCACCTCGGCGCCGGGAGCGGCGTGTTCGAGTACGCCCTCGTGGACGAGGCTCCTGGCCCAGATCACCACGTCCGCCTCCCCTATGAGCCGCGCCCCGCGGATCGTCAAAAGGTCGGGCGAGCCCGGCCCCGCCCCTATAAACCAGACCCTACCGCCCATCGTGTGCACCCCGCATGCCCGTCTCTCCTTCTATATCGAACCCGACCCTGTCGTCCACCCGCTTGCGCAAAAAGATCCTGCGGTAGCCCCCATCGAGCTTCCGGTGGGTCTCCTCGAAGCCGAGACGACCGTAGAACGCCAGGTTCTCCCACATCTTCTCGTTGGTGTACAGCCGGATCTCCTCCAGGCCCTCCCCCGCGGCCCTGCTCTCCGCGAACGCCATCAGCATCCCGCCGAAACCCTCTCCCTGCCGGTCCGGCCTCACGGCAACGGTGCCGACGAACAGGTGGTCCCCCTCTAATCGCATCGTGATCGTTCCGATCACCTCCCCATCCTCGACCAGAACGTAAGTCCCGCCGGCCTCGACCCCGGCGGCGTGGTCCTCACGCATGGGCGCCGGTTCCTTGCCGATGCGCCCCACGTACTTCGCGTAGGACGCGCGCACGCACCCGGCGATCGCGGGAACGTCTCCCCCCTCCGCCGGCCGTATCCTACTGCTCACGCGCCCTCCCCACCGTACCCTCTCCCCGTGAAGATCACGGCCGAAAGGTAGGTCGCCTCGCGCCCCGCCATCTCCGCCGCCGGGACCACTTCTTCGCCCTCGATCCCGAGCCGCCCCCCGTAGACCGCGTCCCGGAGCCTCCCCGTCTCGCGCGCCGCCGAGAGCACCTCAGGCATCCTGCTGCCGCCCTTGTAGCAGACGACGGTCTCGAAGGAGTCGAGCGCCTCGCGCAGACGCTCCCTCCCCGCCGTGAACGGCAACAACGCGAGCCGCTCGTCGCCCTCCAGAAGGACGGTGCCGCTCCTGGAGGCGAGGTCCTGCATCGCCGTGATGCCGGGCACCGTCTCCACCTCTACCTCGGGTAGCGCCTCCCTCACCTTGCGCGCGAGGTAGGTGAACGTCGAATACACGTTCGGGTCGCCGATGGTCGCGAACGCGCAGACCTTACCCTCCCGCAAGGGCCCCGAGACCTCACGCGCCGCATCCTTCCAATTTCGCTCCCGCGCCCCGGCGTCGTCGGAGAGGGCGAAGAGCAGGCGCCGGATGCGCCCCTCGTCCAGGTACTCGCGCACCGTCGCCTCCGCCCGGCCGACCTCGCCCGTGTCCCCGACGGGCACGAAGACCCCGTCGGCCTCCCGTAACGCCCTGAGGCCCTTGACCGTCAGGAGTTCCGGGTCCCCCGGCCCCACACCGACCCCGACGAGACGCCCGCTCATACCCGTACCTCCGTCCGCCTCGCGGCGCGCAGGAACCGCCGCGGCAACCCCGGCGTGGCGGCCCAGTGGGTGTGCAGGTAGCTGGCGTGGACGCCGCCGGCCACGAAGCCCTCGGGCCCGCGCCCGGCGAGGTCCCACGCCGGGGTCTCCCCGGAGCCGGGCTCGACGGCCGAGTAGTGGAACTCGTGGCCGCGGACGGATCTCCCCTTCTCGGCCAACGGGGAGGTCGGGATCGCGCGCGCCTCCCGGTAGCCGAGCTTGAGCCGGTCCGTCATCCGGGCGGCGGCGTCGAGCACGCCGCACATCGGGTTCCCGTCGAGTTCGCGGGCCAGGTACAGCAGGCCGCCGCACTCGGCCACGACGGGCCGGCCCTCCGCGGCGAAGCGCCGGACGCCCTCCTTCATGGGCCCGTTCGCCGAGAGGGCTTCGGCGTAGGCCTCGGGAAAGCCGCCGCCGAGGTAGAGGGCGTCCGTCCCGGCCGGCAGGGCTTCGTCGGAGGTGGGATCGAAGTATGCGACTTCGGCCCCGGCCCCCTCCATAAGCTCCACGTTCTCCGTGTACAGGAAGCTGAAGGACGGGCCCGTCGCGACCGCGACGCGGACGCCGTCAGTCCGGTCTTCTTCCGGGGCTTCCGGGCTCCAGGGTGGCGCGTCCGGCGACCCCGTAGAGGCGGCGAGGCGCATCACGGCGTCGAGGTCGAGGCCCTCGGCGACGACGTCGCCGAGGGCGCCGAGGGACCGCCGGGCCTCCGCGCGGCGCTCGGCGGCGGGGACGAGGCCGAGGTGCCTGTCCGGCGTCCTTACGGCGTCGTCGCGGCGGAGGACGCCGAGCACCGGGGTGCCTAAGGGTGCGAGGGCCTCGCGGAGCATCCCCTCGTGGGTGGCAGAGCCCACGCGGTTCAGGACGACGCCGGCGAGGCGCAGGCCGGGGTCGAACGTCGCGTAGCCGTGGACCATCGCCGCGGCGGAACGGGCCATCGCCCGGGCATCCACCACGAGCACGACCGGCGCGTCCAGGAGCTTGGCGACGTGGGCCGTGGACGCCAGCTCCCCGCCGCCACCCTTGCCGTCGAAGAGGCCCATCACGCCCTCTATCACGGCCACGTCGGCACCGCGGGCGCCGTGGGCGAAGAGCGGGGGTATGAGGTCGGGGCCGGAGAGGTAGGCGTCGAGGTTGCGGCCGGGGCGTCCGGCGGCGAGGGCGTGGTAGGAGGGGTCTATAAAGTCCGGGCCGACCTTGAAGGGGGCGACCCGGAGGCCCCTGTTCGCGAGGGCGGCCACGAGGCCGGAGGCCACGGTGGTCTTGCCGACGCCCGAGTGGGTGCCCGCTACCACTACGCGCGGGGTGCTTACCACTCTATGCCCTTCTGGCCGCGGTAGCCCTCGTCCATGGGGTGCTTGACCTTCCTTACCTCGCTCACGAGGTCCGCCGCCTCGACGAGCTCCGGCGGCGCGTCGCGGCCGGTGACGATCACGTGCTGGAAGCCCGGGCGGTTCTTCAGGACCTCGACGACCTCGTTGGTGTCGACCCAGCCGAACTTCATCGGGTAGGTGAACTCGTCGAGGAGGAGCATGTCGTAGGTCTCGTCGGCGAGGCGGCGCTTGACCTCCTCCCAGCCCTCGCGGGCCAGGTCGGCGGAGTGCTCCAGGTCTTTTACGGTCCAGGTCCAGCCGTCGCCCTGCTTGAACCAGTCTATGTTGCCCAAGGCCTCGGCGGCCTGCTGCTCGCCGACGTTCCACTTGCCGCTCTTGACGAACTGGTAGACGCCGACGCGGTAGCCGCGGGCCCATCCCCTGAGCATGATCCCAAACGACGCCGTGCTCTTGCCCTTCCCGTGCCCGGTGTTTACGACCAGGAGCGGCCTCTCCCTGTTCGACCTGCGCCTGAGCCTCTGCTCCCGCGGCTCCCGGACCCCGGCTTCGCCAGCCTCGCTCACGCCACCCGCCTCCTCTCGACCAACTCCACGAGCGACTCGGCCCGCAACTCTTCCAGGCGCAAAAGGCGCGCCCCCATAGCCCCCGCGACCTCCGCTGCCATCCCGAGCCGCACGTGCCCCTCCTCCGTGTCGACCACAAACGACGCGGCGCCAAAAGAACGCAACCCCGCGGCCGCCCCGCGCGGGTCGGGCCCCGACGTAGCCCGCCCGTCCGTGAGCAAGACCACGAGCGGTCTCCGCTCCCCGTCGCGCATGCCCTCCCGTTGTAGCACCTCCGCCGCCCGCGCGAGTCCCGCCGCCAGCGGCGTGCGCCCTCCGGTCGGGAGGTCCTCCAGGCGGGACGCGGCGAGCTCCACGCCGGAGGTCGGGGGAAGGAGCACCTGCGCGGTCTCGCCGCGGAACGAGATCAGGGCGACCTTGTCCCGCCGCTGGTAGGCGTCGCCCAAAAGGGAGAGGACGGCCCCCTTCACGGCCGACATGCGCTTTTTCGCCGCCATCGAGCCGCTCGCGTCCACGAGGAAGAGGATGAGGTTCCCCTCCCTCCCCTCCCGCACGTTCTCCCGCAGGTCTCCCGGCTTCACCACGAGCCCCGGCCCCCTGCGCCCCCGCCCCTTCTGATGCGGGGCCGCCGCCCTCACCGTCGCCGCCAACGAGAGGTCCGCGGGATTCCCGACGCTCTCTCGGTCCCCGACCGGATGCCCCGTCTCCCCCACCGAGCGGCTCCGGCGCCCGAGCGGACCGCCGCGTCCTTTGTCCTCCCGCTCCAGCCGCACCGGCCTGAACGGCTCGGCCGCCGCATGGCCCCGCTCCCCCGAGCCCGTCCGCGCCTCGGAGGGCTCGGACCCCCGGTGTTCTTGCGAAGGGCCCCCGTCCGGCCCGTCGCCGCCGTCGTCCGGCGGAGCGCCGCCGCCGGGGTTGTCGTCCGGCGGTTCCGGGCCGGAGAGGGCGTCTTCTATCTCCCGGGGGTCGACGCCGGGCTGCTCGAAGGGGCCGCGCCGGCGGCGGTGGGAGAGGGCGAGCAGGGCGGCCCGCTTCACGTCTTCGAGGTCCACCACGTCTCGGCCGTCCCAGGCGGCCAGAGCGCGGGCCGTTTTGGCGGTGACCAGGTCGCCGCGCAGGCCGTCCACCCCGAGATCGGCGCAGAGCGTGGAGATCGCGACGAGCGTCTCCTCGCCGAGAGACACGCCCGGCAACCGTTGGCGGGCCGCCTCCACGGACAGGGCCAGCCTCGCGTCGGCGCCGGACCACTTCGCGGCGAACTCCGCCGGGTCGGCCTCGTAGTGCAGGCGGCGGCGGACGACCTCGACGCGTTCTGTGGGGTCCGGGCTGCCGGCGACCTCGACGGTGACGCCGAACCGGTCCAGGAGCTGCGGCCTGAGCTCCCCCTCCTCCGGGTTCATGGTACCCACGAGGATAAAGCGCGACGGGTGACGCACGCTCACCCCCTCCCGCTCGACGTGGTTGGTGCCCATCGCGGCGACGTCCAGCAGCAGATCGACCAGATGATCCGAGAGCAGGTTCACCTCGTCCACGTAGAGGATGCCCCTGTGGGCCGCGGCCAGCAACCCCGGCTCGAACGCCTTGCGCCCCTCGGCGAGCGCCTTCTCGATGTCCAGCGTCCCCGCCAGCCGGTCCGTGCTCGCCCCCACCGGCAACTCCACGAGCCGTACCGGTCGCTCTTCAGCGGGCGCGTCCGCCGCGTGCGGCCCCGCCGGGCACTCGGGGTTCGGATCTTCAGGATCGCAGGAGTAAGGGCAGCCCGCGGCGACCCGGATCGGGGGCAGGAGTTTCGCCAGCGCCCGAACCGCCGTGCTCTTGGCTGTTCCTTTCTCACCGCGCACGAGGACGCCGCCGACCTCGGGCGAGACGGCGTTCAGGAGCAGGGCGAGCTTCAGGTCCTCCTGGCCCACTATGGCGGAGAGCGGGTACGGTGCGTTCACGCCCCCGACCTCCCCCGCCCGAACGCCCGCGCGAGTAGCAGCGGCGCCACCAGCAAAATCGGCACGGCCAGGAACAAAACGTTGCGTTTCAGGACCGCCGGGAACAGGAACCGCGCCAAGAGGACCCCGGCGGCGGCGCTCACAACGGCCAGCGTAACGAACCGTACGGCCTGATGCGCCCCTGACGGCATCTCCATCGCACCCGCTTCCTTTCCCACAGAACGCGGCCTCATCGGCCTGGTCTTCCCTGATCGAGGTACGCGCGGAGGGTCAGGAACAGTAGGAACGCCCCGAAGAAGTACGTGAGGACGGCCGAACCCGCGTTCTCCCACAGAAGCGTGGCGACGCCCAGCAGGAGGAGCCCGCTGCACGCCTCGATCAGCCGGATGGGGCTAGCGAGCAACCACCGTCCGAACGCCCTCATCCGCGCTCCTCCAGCATACCCTCGTTCTCCAGGTACGCCGCCTTGAGCGCCTGAAGGTCCTCCGGGTCGGGTTCGGACCACATCCCCCGGTCCGCCGCCTCGAGCAGGCGCTCGCTTATGGCGCGCAGGGCCCAGGGGTTCGACTCCTGCATGAAGTCCCGGATCCCTTCGTCTAAAACGTACTTTCTCGTCACGTCGCGGTACATCCAGTCTTCCACGACGTTCGCGGTGGCGTCGTAGCCGAAGAGGTAGTCGACGGTGGCGGAGAGCTCGAAGGCGCCCTTGTAGCCGTGGCGTTGCATGGCCTCGATCCACTTGGGGTTCGACACGCGGGAGCGGAAGACGCGCCTGGCCTCTTCCGACAAGGTCCGCGTCTTTACCCTGGACGGGTCGGCCGAGTCCCCGATAAACGCCTTCGGGTCCCGGCCGGTGAGGGCGCGGACGGCGGCGATCATGCCCCCGTGGTACTGGAAGTAGTCGTCTGAGTCGAAGAGGTCGTGCTCCCTGTTGTCCACGTTCTTGACCGCGACCTCCGTGCGCCTGAGGTTGTCCTCCATCGCCCCCCGCGCCTCGACGCCGTCGAGCCCCTTGCCGTAGGCGTAGCCGCCCCAGACGGCGTAGACCTCGGCCAGGTCCGCGTCGTCGCGCCAGTTGCGGGCGTCCATGAGCGGCAGGAGGCCTGCCCCGTAGGCGCCGGGCTTGCTGCCGAAGATGCGGGTGGTCGAGCGGCGCTCGTCGGCGCCGTTTTGCCTCTCTTCGCCGGCGTGTTTTTTGACGAAGTTCATGTCGATCGGTTCGTCGAGGCTCGCGACGGTGGTAAAGGCTTCGTCCATCAGGGAGATCAGGTTCGGGAAAGCGTCCCTGAAGAAGCCGCTAATCCTGACCGTGACGTCGATCCTCGGCCGCCCGAGCTCCTCAGGGGGGATCACCTCAAGCCCCACCACCCGCCGCGACTCCTCGTTCCACACGGGCCTGACGCCGAGAAGCGCCAGTATCTCCGCAACGTCGTCCCCCTGCGTCCGCATCGCCGCCGTGCCCCAGACCACGATACCCACGGTCTCCGGGTACCGCCCCTCTTCTTGGAGGTACCGCCGCAACAGGTCGTCGGCGAGCCCCCGCCCTACCTCCCAGGAGAGCGCGCTCGGCAACGCCTTCGGGTCCACGGAGTAGAAGTTTCTCCCCGTCGGCAGCACGTTCACCAGCCCCCGCGTCGGGGAACCGGACGGCCCCGCCGGCACGTACCCGCCCGCCAGGCCGCCGAGCAGGTTCCCCATCTCCTGCGGCGTCCGCCCCAGCCGCGGCACGACCTCCCCCGCCGCGAACCGCAGCGACCACTCGACCCCCGCGTCCCGGACACCGAGGGTCTCCTCGCACACCGGTCCGGCGACCGCCCCGTCCCAGCCGCGCTCTTCCATCGCCAGCAGAAGCGCCTGCTGCGCCTCCTCCAGCCGGTCGAGCAGATCCGAGGCCGTGGCGACCACGCCAGGGAACCGTTCGGCGAGCGCGGGGGGCGCCTCCACCCTCGCGCCGCCGTCTTCCGAGAGGTTGCGCTCGTCGAGCCCGTACGCGTTTCCAACGGCGCGCCGCAAACCGGACGCCTGTCCGCTACCTATCCTGAGGATTGCCGCCAGCAGGTGGCGGAAGGGCTCGCCATCGGGCGTCTCTCCCAGCACGTGCAGGCCTCCCCTGATCGGGAGGTCTTTTATCTCGCAGAGGTAGCCGTCGACGTGGTTGAGGAAGTCGCCGAACTCCTCGGGCTGTTCTTCGACGCCGAGGTCGCGGTGGAGCTCGGCGTCGCGGAGGGTCTCCCAGATCCGGACGCGGATGGCGGGGAGCTTTGAGGGGTCGAGGGTCTCTACCTGGTAGTACTCGTCGAGGAGCTGTTCGAGTTTCGCCAGGTCGTCGTAGGTGTCGGCGCGGGTCATCGGGGGGATCAGGTGGTCCACCACCGTCGCGTGCGCCCGTCGCTTGGCCTGCGTCCCCTCCCCCGGATCGTTGACGACGAACGGGTAGAAGAGCGGGACGTCGCGCAGCGCGGCGTCCGGGGCGCAGCCTTCGGAGAGGCCGAGCGATTTGCCCGGCAGCCACTCGAGCGTGCCGTGCTTGCCGAGGTGGACTATCGCGTCCGCGCCGAACTCCTCCAGGAGCCACCAGTAGGCGGCGAGGTAGTGGTGGGTCGGGGGCAGGTCGGGGTCGTGGTAGATCGCGATGGGGTTCTCCCCGAAGCCCCGCGGCGGCTGTATGCCCACGAAGACGTTCCCGAAAGAGAGCCCGGCCACGACGAACTCGCCTCCATCGACGTAGAGATCCCCGGGCGGCGGCCCCCAGTGTCTCTCGACCTCGCCCCGCAGGCCCTCAGGCAAACGGGCGAACCACCCGGCGTAGCGCCCGGTGCCCAGTCGCCCGGCGGCGCCCCGCAGTTGCTCGCCGGTCAGGAACTCGAGGTCGTGGCCGCCGGCGGCGATAAGCGAGTGGATGAGCTCGTCCCCGCCCTCCGGGACGTCGTTCACCCCGTAACCCGCGTCGCGCATGGCCGAGAGCAGCTTGATGGCGCTCGCGGGGGTGTCCAGCCCGACGGCGTTGCCGACCCGGGAGTGCTTGGTGGGGTAGTTCGAGAGGAGGACGGCGACCTTCTTCTCCCGGTTCGGGACGCGGCGCAGGCGGGCGAAGCGGGTCGCGAGGCCGGCGAGCCTGGAGGTCCGCTCCGGGTCGGCGCGGTAGAGGGTGAGGGGGGCGCCGACGGGCGAGTCCGAGGCCTGGCGCTCTTTAAAGGAGAAGGGCACGCCGATGACGCGCCCGTCGAACTCGGGGATGGCGACCTGCCAGGCGGTGTCCAGCGGGGAGAGGCCCGCGTCCGAGGCGAGCCAGGCCTCGCGCGAGCCCGTCGTCGAGATCCCCTGCACGACCGGCACCCCGAGCTCCGCCAGCGCGGGCACCTCCCACTCCAGCCACTCCTCCGGCGAGCCGGCCTTGTGGGCGTCGCCGGCGTTGGATCCACCCCCGGCGAGCACCGTGGTCACCAGGCAGTCCACGCGGTCCTTGACCAATTCCAGCGCGGGCACGGACCCGTCCGCGCCGGCCCGCAGCGAGTACCCGAAGACCGGAAGCGCGTTCGCCCCCGCCTCCTCAAGCGCCCCGACGAGCGCGTCCACGAACGCCGTGTTGCCCCCCATCCAGTGCGCCCGGTAGAAGACGACGCCGACGGTCGGAAGAAGCGGGTCGTGCAGCGCCAGCAGGTCCTCGACAGGGGACCCGTCCTCGAGGCGCGGGTGGTAGACGCCGACCTCCGGCAGGGCCGACGCCGGCTCGAAGCCGTAGCCCTCCATGAGGACGGTATCCGCGACGAACCTGAAGAGGTTCTCGGTGTTTCCGACGCCACCGAGGCGCAGGTACTCGAAGGCCTCGAGCGCGGTCCCGGAGGGGACGGTCGACAGGGCGGTCAGTTCAGCGTCGGGTTCGGCCTCCCCGCCGAAGAGGAGCAGGGGGGTGCCCGCGTCCGCGCAGCGCCGGCGCAGCGCCTCCAGGCCCTCCGGCCACGCCCGCCGTCCCCCGAGCAGGCGCACCATCACGGCCCGCGCCTGGGGCACCTCTCGCTCCAACAGCTTCGCCGGATCTTCCGCCGACACCGGGTTTGCGCAGCGGACGGAGGGGAAGCCGTCCGGGAGCCGCTCGGCGGCCCTGGCCGCGGCCAGGATCTCGGTGTCGGCGGTGGTCAGAAAGAGGAAGGTATCGGGCATCAGGCATCGGCTTTCGGGTTTTTGGGTCCGTTCGTCTCGACCGTTGGGGTCGCGGCCAGGGCCGGGACGGGCGTCGGTGCTTCGCCGTTCGATCCGGGCTCCGTACGCGCACCCGTCGTCCCGTCGCCGTCCTCCTCGTGCCTGAAACCCGTTGCCTTGAGCCCCACGACCGGCAGCCCTGCGGGCGCGCCGTTCTCGACTATCCGCAGCAGGGCCTCGCGGTCGACGTTCTCAGCCACGAGGTCGCCGAGCCTCTCGAGTTGCGCCTCGCGGGCCGCGGCGAAGGTCTCCTCGCCCGGCCTCCAGTCGAGGTTGCGTTCGGCGGCGACCCACCCTAGGAACGCGCGGCGGAACGCGTCGGATTCGAGGACGCCGTGCCAGGAGGTGCCGATGACGGCGCCGGCGCGGCAACCCTCCGGTCCGGTTTCCGTGACGAAGAGCGGGGAGGCGTCGCGGGGGCGGGTCCTGCCGTGGTGGATCTCGTACCCGCAGACGGGCGCGTTGCCGAAGCCCGGCGCCGACCCCTCCGGCCGGGCCAGGACCTTTTCCCCCTCGAAGGCGGTCTCCGCGGGCAGGAGGCCGAGGCCGGGAATCTCAGGCGTCCCGCTCTCCACTCCGTCCAAGATCCTCTCCCCGAGCATCTGGTAGCCGCCGCAGATGCCGAGCGTCGGCAGGCCGCGCCGCGCCCGCGCCTGGATAGCCGCCCCCAGGCCGCGGGAGCGGAGAAGCCGGAGGTCCTCCACGGTCGCCTTGGTGCCGGGCAAGACGGCGAGGTCCGCATCGAGAAGCTCTTCGGGGGATTCGGTAAAGCGGACGGACACGCCGGGTTCGTGGGCGAGGGCGTCGAAGTCCGTGAAGTTGCTGATCCGGCCGAGCCTCGCGACGGCCACCCGCAGGACGTCCCGCCCGAGCGGGGGCTTCGCCGGGCGCGGCGCGTCCAGCGCGAGCGAGTCCTCGCCGTCGATCCCGAGGCCGCGGACGAAGGGGAGCGTCCCCAGGAAGGGGCGCCCCGTGAGGGCGGTCATCCGCTCCAGGCCGGGGGCGAGGACCGCCGGGTCGCCGCGGAACTTGTTGACCAGGAAACCCGACAGGAGCGCCTGATCCCCGGCGGAGAGAAGGGCCAGCGTGCCGTACAGGCTCGCGAAGAGGCCGCCGCGGTCGATGTCTCCTACGAGAACGACCGGCAGGTTCGCCGCCCTGGCGAGGCCCATGTTGGCGAGGTCGTTCTCCCTGAGGTTGATCTCCGCCGGGCTCCCCGCCCCCTCGCAGACCACGACGTCGAACCGCGAGCGCAGGTCCTCCAGGGATTCGAGGACTATGGGCAGCAACTCCCTCTTCATCCCGCCGTAGCTCTTCGCGCTCGCCGTGGCCCAAGGTTTGCCGCGCACGACGACCTGGGTGGTCCGTTCGGCGGAGGGCTTGAGGAGGACGGGGTTCATGGCGGCCTCGGGCTCTACCTGTGCCGCGGCGGCCTGGGCGGCCTGGGCGCGCCCGATCTCGGCCCCCTCCCGCGTTACGTACGAGTTGAGCGCCATGTTCTGCGCCTTGAACGGGGCGACGAGGGCGCCCTCCCGCGCCAGCCAGCGGCAGATGCCGGCCACCACCACGCTCTTCCCGGCGTCGGAGTGGGTGCCGGCGACGAGCAGGGCGCCGTTCAAAACGATGCCTTCCGGCCGTTCGCCCTCTCGCACAGCAGGCCGAAAGCCGCGCCGAGCGTCGCCCACAGCAGGGCCTGGGTCGCTAGCGTCGAGATCCTGAAGTCCCAGAGCACGTCGCCGGGGAAGTTCCCCGGGTTCGTGGCGGGCGGCATCGCGAGGAAGAACCCCGCCAGCACCGCGACGAACCCCGCACCCACCACCGCTTGACGCGCGGCCCTGCCGGTCCCCTGCTCGCGCAGCACGCGGCCCACGCTCCAGGCCACGAAGACCGCCGACACGCACACCGCCACCGTGACCAGGTACGCGACCGTCCGGACGCCTATGTTCGACGGATCCCCGGCCCCGGGTGGGTCGGCCGGGTACTTGAGGAAAGGCAAAAAGAACAGGCCCGCGAAGAGGGCGGCGGAGAGGCGCAGGCTGCGGCCCCAGTCGTCGGAGGCGGCCATGCGGTCCCGCCCGGCGGCAAAGACGAGGCCGAATATCGCCCCGACGGAGGTTCCGTAGAGGGTAACGGCGACGATCAGCCCCAGCTTTTGGACCGGGCGGCTCACCACCTCGTTAAAGGCGCCGCCCCCTTCCAGGGCCAGCGCCCGGCCCACGTGCGGCTCGCCGAAAAAGTAGGCGAAGACGCCGGCGATCAGGCCGGCCAGGAGCCCGGCGGCCACGCCGCGGCCCAGGTAGGTACGGAGCATGCCGTTGCCGATCTGCGGACTAGTGGCCGGGAACGCCGAGCAGGTGCCGGCCGTCGTGGAAGAACTCGTGCAGGTAGTTCGTCTTCCCGGCGGCCTCGCCGAGCAGCGGCGCGAGCAGGGCGCCGTTGTCGAAGAGGGCGGCGAAGAGCGCCAGAAAGATCAGCGCCACCACCGGCAGGAGCCAGAGGTTCGGCCGCCCGAGAGCCCTGTGCATAAAGTCCTCCTTCTCGGGGTCCTCGCCCCGGTCGGAATTTCGCGGACGGAAGGCCAGTCTCCTGGCTCCCGGATCTTCGCTCCCCCGGCCTTCCCACCGGCCCTTCGGCCGCCAGTGGCCCCTCTTCGGGCTCGCTCCCCGGTTACAGTGGCGGGACCGCGCCGGACTCGAACCGGCTTCCTGCGTCCCTCCGTCGCCTGTCTACTAAGCGCGCAGCATAGCCGCGCGACCCCCGCGCGTCAACCGGCCGGCGCGCCATCGGGCGTGGTATAAAGCGCGGGTCGCATGGAGAGCATCCTCAACTTCTTCCGGTCCATCCCTGACTCCCCCGGCGGGGTCCTGGATTTCGTCACCGGTTTGCTTCTGGAGTACGGTTACCTCGTCATCTTTCTCGGGGCCGCGCTTGACAACTTCGGCCTCCCCTCCTCCGGGGACGTGGTCCTCTTTGCGGGCGGGTTCTTCGCCAACAACGGGCAGGCGGCGCTGCCGCTCGTGATGCTCACCGGGTTCGCGGGGGCGCTCGTCTCGGACAACTCCGTTTACTGGATCGGCAAGATAGGCGGGCGGCCCCTGATCCACCGCATCCTCAAGGTCCGGCTCCTCCACTTCCTCATAAACGAGAAGAGCCTGGAGAAGGTCGAGCGCTACTTCGAGTCCCACGGCGGGAAGACGGTCTTCGCGGGCCGCTTCGGCCCGGGCCTGCGCAGCATGACCCCGCTCTTCGCCGGCGTCACGGGGATGAGGTACTACAGGTTCGTCCCGTACAACGTGGCCGCCGGCCTGGTCTGGGCCGTCGCGTACTCCCTCATCGGCTACGTCTTCGGCCAGTACTGGGGCGAGCTGCTCGCCGTCGCCAAGTCCTTCGGCTTCGGCGTCGTGGCCCTCGCCGTGCTCGTCCTCCTCGCCTTCTTCCTGCGCAGGAGGTACAGGCGCCGGGAAGAGGGCTAGCCGCTTTTCCGCGTCGCATCGTATGTTGAGCGCGGGCAAGGCGGTCCACCACGACGATCCTCGCCCCGGGTGTAAGAGGAATCCCCTCAAGCCCAAGTCGGCGGAACGGGTCTCCTGTAGAAGTCCTTCGTAATGACGGCCGAACGCCGACGGCCGACGCCTCACTTCTATCCTTTGTGGGATGCGCGCTGCTAGACTCTGGGCGAGGAGGTGCGGCGCGATGTCCGAGTCTTCGGGCGGCGAAAAGACCAGGGACCTGCGGCGGCTCAACCACGAGCTCTCCGTGCTCAACGGGATCGCCCGCGAGCTCAACCGGTCGGTCAACCTGGACCAGGCGCTCGGGTTCACGCTCTCGCAGGTGGCGGAGCTGTTGGGGCTGAGGACCGGTTGGATCTGGCTCATACAAGAGCCCTCGCCCGAACCCTACCTGGCCGCCGCCCAGAACCTCCCGCCCGTCCTGGCGGACGAGCCGCGCCGCATGGACGGCTCGGGCTACTGCTACTGCCTCGACACCTACAAGAAGGGCGACCTGGAGGGTGCGGCCAACGTCAACGTCCTCACCTGCAGCCGCCTGGACGGCCTGGTGGACGGCACGGACGGCCTCCGCTACCACGCGAGCATCCCCCTCTATTCGGGCGATAAGAAGCTCGGGGTGATGAACGTCGCGAGCCCGGGCTGGCGCGGCCTGGACCCAGACGACCTGAAGCTCCTCAACACCGTGGGCGACCTGCTCTCCATAGCCGTCGAGCGGGCGCGGCTCTTCGAGCGGAGCGCCAGGCTTGGGGCGGTGGAGGAGCGCAACCGGCTGGCGCGCGAGCTCCACGACACCCTCGCCCAGAACCTCACGGCCACGGGGCTCCAGATCGAGTCGGCCGAAGCCCTCCTGGAGGCGGACTCGGACCCCGAGAAGGTCCACGCCGCCCTCGACCGCGCCCTCTCCCTCAACCGCTCCAACCTCGACGAGGCCCGCCGATCCGTCCTCGACCTCCGCGCCGCCCCCCTCGAAGGCCGGTCGCTCGCCGAAGCCCTGAAGGACCTGGTGGACCGCTGGGAAACGGAAACGGGCGTGGCCGCGAGGTTCAAGGCGGTGAACGGCAGCCGCCCGATCCCACCGCGCGTGGAGGCCGCGCTCTACCGCGTGGGCGGCGAGGCCCTCGCCAACGCCGCCCGCCACGCGGACGCGAGCCGCGCAACGGTCCGGCTTGTCGCCACGCCCGATGCGGTCGGCCTGCTGGTGGAGGACGACGGCCGCGGCTTCGACCCTTCGCGGGTTCCGGAGGACCGGCACGGGCTCGTCGGCATGAGAGAACGGGTCGAGATGATCGGCGGCGCGCTGCAAGTGGAGAGCAGCCCGAACGGAGGAACGCGGGTGGAGGCCACGGTGCCGCTGAGGGGGGTTCGGGGTGGATAAGATCCGGCTGCTCGTCGCCGACGACCACCCGATGCTGCGCGAGGGCCTCGTGGCCGTCCTCGGCACCCAGCCGGACTTCGAGGTGGCCGGCGAGGCCGCGGACGGCGAGGAGGTCGTCCGGCTGGCAAGCGAGCTCGAACCGGACGTGATCCTGCTTGACCTCGAGATGCCAAATGTTGACGGCGTGGAGGCCCTCCAGAGGCTGCAGGAAGCGGGCTCGAAGGCCCAGACCGTCGTTTTTACCGCCTACGACACCGACGAGAGGATACTCGGCGCCCTGCGGGCCGGTGCCCGGGGCTACCTGCTCAAAGGCGCCTCCCGCGCCGACATCTTCTCCGCCGTCAGGACCGTCAACGCCGGCGGCTCCCTGCTGGGTCCGGCCGTCACCAACCGCCTGCTCGGACGGCTCGGCGAAGACCCCGGGGGCACGAACCCCTTGACCCCCCGCGAGATCGAGGTGCTGGCGCTCCTCGCCCGCGGCCTCAAGAACGCCGAAATCGCCGGGAACCTCTTCATCTCCGAGAGGACCGTCAAGTTCCACGTTGGCTCCATCCTCGCGAAGCTCGGCGCGACCAACCGCACCGAAGCGGCGAGGATCGCCGCCGAAAGAGGTCTCGTAAACACCGCCTCGTAACGGCCGCCCGCGAGCGCCCTGTACCTCCGTACAGGTCCCAAATCCGTCCTTCCGCACGATGCCGCGAGGCTGCCGGCGGGCCATGATCTCTCCAGGCAACCGGACGGCGAGAGGAGGGCCGAGTGTACGCCACGATGGAAGCGGAAACGTCCCGCCAACACCGCGAGGAACCCCCGCGAGACGCCGTCTGTCGGCGTCTCGCTGCCTCTCTACGCAAAGCCTGGAAAGGGCACGGCGACTTCTTTTCGGTCCTCCTGCGGGAGATAGCCCGCGACCTCGGTCGCGCGAGAGAGTCCCTGCTCGCCCTCCGCACGAACAGATAACAAAACGAGGAGCCCACCCATGAACCACGCATCAGCACGACGCACGGCGCTAATAACCGGCGCCTCCCGCGGCCTCGGCCTCGCGCTGGCCCGACGGCTGGCCGAGGACGGTTGGGCGCTCATCATCGACGCCCGCGGCGAGGAGGACCTGGAAACCGCCCGCGCCGGGCTCGCACCGCTTGCGCGGGTGACCGCCATCGCGGGAAGCGTCACGGACCCCGGGCATAGGCGGGCGTTGGCCGACGCCGCGCGCGGGGCCGGCGGCCTGGACGCGCTGGTCAACAACGCGAGCGTCCTCGGGCCGAGCCCGCGGCCGGACCTTCTGGATTATCCGATCGGCGTTCTGGAAGAGGTGTACCGGACCAACGCGATCTCCCCCCTCGCGCTTATACAGGCCGTCAGGGAGACGCTGAACCCCGGTGCGCGCGTCGTCAACGTGACGAGCGACGCGGCCGTCGAGCCCTACGAGGGCTGGGGCGGCTACGGCTCCAGCAAGGCGGCCCTGGAGCAGCTCTCCAACATACTCGCCGCTGAGAACCCGGGCCTGCGCGTCTACTCGGTGGACCCGGGGGACATGCGAACCCGGATGCACCAGGAGGCCTTCCCCGGGGAGGACATAGGCGACCGTCTACCCCCCGAAGAGAGCGTGCCCGGCCTGGTCGAGCTCCTGACCGGGGACCTCCCGAGTGGACGTTACGCGGCCAGGGAGCTGGCCGTATCGAGGAAGGGGTAGCCCCCTTGTTCGCCACCGGGCTCGCGGAGCTCGTCCTGATCGTCGACGACGTGGAGAGGTCCGCCCGCTTCTACCGTGAGGTGGTCGGCCTGACGCCGGAGGCCCCCACCGAGAACGGCTGGGCCTGGTTCTGGGCCGGCGCCCCGGGCCACGCGCAACGCGTGGTCCTCCGCGAGGGACCGCTTCTGTTCGAAGAACACTCCTCCCTGCCGGAGGGTGGGCGCCGAGGACGGGTCCACTACGCCTTCACCGTGCCCCGCGACGGGCTGCAACCGGCCGGCGAGCAGGTACGAGAGAGCGGCGTGAAGGTCCACGGGCCGACGGCCTTCGAATGGATGCGGGCCACCTCCTACTACTTCTACGATCCCGACGGCAACCTTCTGGAGTTCTGATCTCCCGACCCCAAAGACCCCGCCGCAAAGGAGCCCAATTGAACGCCCTGAGATCCACCCCGGTAGAAATCTTGGACGACCTCTCCTTCGTGCTCCCCCCGGAACTCGAAGCCGCCGAGCCGCCGGAGGCCCGCGGCCTGGCCCGCGACGAGGTGCGCCTCATGGTCTCCTACCGCCGGGACGACCGCATCGTCCACACAGGCTTCCGGGACCTCCCGCGCTTTCTCCGAGCCGGCGACGTGCTCGTCGTCAACACCAGCGGGACCATGAACGCAGCCGTCCCCGCCACCCGCGCAAACGGCGCGGCGATCACGCTCCACCTCTCCACCCACCTACCGGCGGACCTGTGGACGGTCGAGTTACGCTCTCGGGAGGAGACTAAACCTTTGCTCGACGGTAAGCCCGGAGAGACGCTACGGCTCCCCGGGGGCGGCGTCGCCATACTGCATACGTCGTATCTATCGCAAAACCGATCGAGACACGGTACCAACCGGCTCTGGGTCTCGACCCTGAACCTTCCTACGAGCCTCAACGACTACCTCGACCGGCACGGCGCCCCGATCCGCTACGGATACGTCAGGGAGGGTTGGCCCCCGGGCTACTACCAGACCGTCTACGCCACCGAGAAGGGCAGCGCCGAGATGCCCTCGGCCGGCCGGGCTTTCACACCGGAGCTCATCACGCGCCTGGTGGCGGGCGGCGTGCAGGTCGCGCCCCTCCTACTGCACACCGGCGTCGCCAGCCTCGAAGACGACGAGCCGCCGTACGAGGAGTTCTACCGGGTGCCGCCCGCGACCGCCCGCGCGATCAACGCCGCGCGTGCCGCGGGACGGCGGGTGGTGGCCGTCGGCACGACCGTCGTGCGGGCGCTGGAGACCGTAACCGACGCGGAAGGGGATTCGCACCCCGGAGAAGGCTGGACGGACCTCTTCATCACGCCCGAACGCGGCGTAGGGTCCGTCGATGCCATGCTCACCGGCCTGCACGAACCCCGCTCCACGCACCTGGCGATGCTGCAGGCGCTCGTCGAGGGCGGTTCCCGGTGCGCCGTGCTCTCACCCGGGTCGGATCACCTCAGAACCGCCTACGCCGAAGCCCTCCAGGAGGGCTACCTCTGGCACGAGTTCGGTGACCTGCACCTGATCTTGTAGGTTCTAAGTTGCAAGGATTGGAAGGAGGCGACGATGTAAAACTTCGGCCACGTTTCGGTTTAGACGAAGATCTCACCCAGTTAGGAGACCAAGATGGCATACGAGCTGCCGCAGCTCCCCTACGGCTACGACGCGCTGGAGCCGGCCATAGACCAGGAGACCATGCACCTGCACCACGAGAAGCACCACAACACCTACGTCACCAACCTCAACAACGCGCTCGAGAAGCACCCCCAGGCGGACCCCGGCAACATCGAGGAGCTCATCGCCAACCTCGACTCGGTGCCCGAGGACATCCGCACCGCCGTGCGCAACAACGGCGGGGGCCACTCCAACCACTCGATGTTCTGGCGGATCATGGGCCCATCGGGGCAGGGGGGCGGACAGCCTGGCGGCGAGCTCGCGGGCGCCATAGACTCCTCGTTCGGCTCGTTCGACGCGTTCAAGGAGCGGTTCGCCGCGTCCGCCGCTCCCGGGGCGCTGTTCGGCTCCGGGTGGGCGTGGCTGATCGCGGACCCCGGCGGCTCGTTGTCGCTGGGCACGACGCCTAACCAGGACTCGCCGCTCATGGAGGGCAAGACGCCGATCGTGGGGCTGGACGTGTGGGAGCACGCCTACTACCTCAAGTACCAGAACCGCCGCCCGGAGTACATAAGCGCCTTCTGGGACGTGGTCAACTGGGACGAGGTCGCCCGCCGCTAC
>CADCVH010000074.1 GCA_902806085.1 uncultured Rubrobacteraceae bacterium
AACCCGGACGAGAGCCTGCTGCGGGAGCTGAAAGAGGCCCACCCCACCGTGTACAAGGACGACCGGGCGGAGGTGCTCGAGAACCGCGACGCGCTCCCCCGGGCCTGGATCGTCCACTCGGCAAGACAATTCCCGCGGTCGGAGACGCTAGAACTACTGGGCTCCGGCGCGGTGGATCCGAGAGAGACGGCCCTGCTGGAAAGGCCACCCCCGGACCTCGGCCAACCGGAGGACCCCGCCGCCGACCGCGCCACGGTGACGGGGTACGGGGCCGACGGCATAAGCCTCGAGGCCGCGACCGGGGCCCCGGGCCTGCTCGTGCTCAGCGAGGCGTACTACCCGGCCTGGAAGGCCTACGTCGACGGCGAGCCGGCCCCCCTCTACGCCGCCAACCACGCGCTGCGCGCGGTTCCCGTGCCCGCCGGGGAGCACTCGGTGGAGCTCCGCTACGAGTCGTGGACCTTGCAGGCCGGCCTGGCCGTCTCGCTGCTCGCCTACCTGGCGCTCGCCGTCCTGGTGGTCTCCGCGGCTCGACGCCGCCGGAGAGGAGCGCACGAGCTCCCGGCCGGCGATGCGCCCTAAGGCACGCGCCGCCGGCCTGCTCCGGGCGCGGGCCAGCCTCCGGACGGCCCCGACTTTTACCTATACGAAAATTCGGGTACGTTGGCGGATGTAGTGGCCAGGAACGAGAGGAGACCCATGCCGCGCATAGAACCCGTCGAGCAGGAGAGCGCCCCGGAGGCATCGCGTCCGCTGATGGAGAAGGGGGCCGAGGGCGCCGGCAAGATGCTGAACTTCTACAAAACGTTCGCCAACTCGCCGGCGGCGTTCGAGGGTTACATGGACCTGAACGCCACGCTCAGGGGCGGCACCCTGGACCGCAAGATGCAGGAGTCCATAGCCGTCGCCGTCTCGGACTTCAACGGCTGCGATTATTGACTGGCCGCCCATACTGGCCTGGCAGGTCAGGAAGGGATGGACGAGGAGGAGATCCGGCAGGCGCAGGGCTTCGAGTCCGATGACGCCCGGCGCGCGGCAGGCCTGCGGTTCGTCCGCGAGGTCGTCGAGACCAGGGGCCACCCGTCCGACGAGGCGCTCAACGGGGCGCGCGAGGCCGGCTTCAGCGACGAGGAGATCCTGGAGATGATCGCCCACGTCGCGCTTACGACCTTCTCCAACTACACGAACGACCTCGCCGGCACCGAGCTCGACATACCGAAGGTCGAGCGGGTACACAGCTAGGGATGGTTTTCGGGGGGCGGTCCGCCGTCCCCCTTTTGCACGAGGACCGGGAGGAAAACTTGGTACGCGAGATCGCGTTGTTCCGGACGCGCGAAGGCCAGGCGGAGGCGTTTGTCGAGGCGTACGGGGGCGTGGCGAACATCCTCAACGAAGCGGTGGGTAGCAGGGACGCGAGCCTCCGCCGGGGCGTCGAGGACCCCGACTCGTTCATCCTGAGCTTGGAGTGGGAGTCCGTCGACTCCCACACGGCCTTGACGCAGAAGCCCCAGTTCGAGGCGCGCCACGTGGAAGCTGTGGCGTAAGGGGGAGGCGTGCCCGAAGCGCTTGGTTTCGACATCTACGGCACGCTCGTCGACCCTCTGGAAATGGACGAGCATCTCAGGGAAATGGTTGGGGAGGGGGCCGACCGCTTCTCGGCCCTCTGGCGCGAGAAGCAGATCGAGTACACCTGGCGGCGGGGCCTCATGCGCGAGTACGCGGACTTCGGGGTATGCACCCGGCAGGCCCTGGATTTCGCCGCCCTCTCGTTCGGCCTGGAGATCTCGGACGACGGGCGGGAGGGGCTCGTGGAGGAGTACCAGAACCTCCGGCCCTTCCCGGACGTGTTGTGCGGTCTCGAGCGGCTGCGGTCCGAGGGGCATACCATGGTCGCCTTCTCCAACGGCGTGGAGCGGACGGCGCGCGTGCTGCTGGAGCGGGCAGGCGTGCTCGACCACCTGGAAGCCGTCGTCAGCGTGGACGACCTGGGCACCTTCAAGCCCGACCCGGAGGTCTACCGCTACCTCGCGCGGCGGCTGGATCGGCCGGTGGGGGAGACGTGGCTCGTCTCCAGCAACGGGTGGGACGTGATCGGGGCCAAGTCCGCGGGGTTGCGGGCGGCCTGGGTGAGGCGGAACCCCGCCACCGTCTTCGACCCCTGGGGCATCGAAGCCGACCTCGTGGTGGAGAACCTGGAGCAACTCGTTGGGAAGCTCTGAAGGGCGGCGCATGCCCCCGACCGTCCGAAGGCGGCAACACCGGTACGACAATTGAGAGATCTCCCAGCGTGGCGCGCGAGGACGTCCGTCCCGGTGGCCCGGACCGGCAGTGGCTCGAACGCGGGGCACGCAAGGGAAGACCGTAAAGTAGATCCGGTAGGTATCCCCACAAGGACAAGCTTCGAGAAGGGAGCCCTCGCGGCACGTACATGAACATGGATAACACGATCCCCGGGTGGTTGACGGCGGTCTCCTGGGCCTTCGTCGCCCTCACGCTCTTGCGCGCGGCCGCCATCCTCTACGACGTCTACGGCCGCGGCTACCACCAGCCCACGGGCGCCACGGACGTGGTGTGGCCCGTAACCGCCCCCTACTTCGGGCCGCTCGCGCTCCCGGCCTACTACCGCCGGGGACGCCCGCGGAGCGAGAAGTGGCAGAAGGAGCAGGGCAACACCCCAGAGAAAAGCCTCCCCGCCGCGACCGCGACCGGGGGGATGCCTGGCGGCGTCGCCTCGGCCGTAGGCCACGTCATAGGCGTGCCGCTGGCCGTCCTCTCGGGCCTGACCATCGCCGGCCAGTCGCCGTGGGTGATGGTCCTGGTCATCGCCGTTATCGCCGTGGCGCTCCTGTTCGCATTCGAGTACTTCTTCTCCACCGTGCCGACCCGCGGGCTCTCCTCAGGGGAGGGTTTGACGGTTGCCCTGCTGATAGCCCTGGTGACCTTCCTGTTCCTCATGCAGGTGGGCTTGATCTTGGGGTTCCTGACCGGCTACCCCGCGGTGCTGTGGCTCGTCCGGCGGGGCATCAAGACCACCGCGTGAGCCAGCGGAGGCCGGACCCCCGAACGGGTCCGGTTCGTGGTGGTGCTGGGGGCGGGGACGGCTTTCGCGCTCGCCTACGGGCTCTCCGCGGAATTTCGCTCGGGGGTCGACCGGGCCGCGGCCATCCTCGGCAGGGGCGACGTGGCGGCCCCGAGGGATCACATCCTCTCGTTCGGGGTCTGGTCGCCGGTGGTTTCGGGGCTGCTGATGACCCTCCAGGCCCTCGTCGCTCCCTTCCGGCGTTCCTGATCACCTTCGCCAACGGCCTCGCCTTCGGGGTCCTTCGGGAGGGCTGTTGAGCCTGGTGAGCGCGTCGGCGGCGGCGATCGCGTTCGGGATCTCGAGGACCGTCGGCCGGGGGCCGGTCGAGGCGCTGTTGGGGAAGGCGGGCCTGGAGTCTGCCGGCCGGTGGTTCGAGCGATGGGGACACTACGCGGTCCTCGTCGCCCGGCTCGTACCCATCGTCTCCTTCCACATGGTTTCCTTCGCGGCCGGGCTCACCCGGATGGGCTTCTGGCGGTTCCTCGTCGCCACGACCCTCGGGGCCGCCCCGGCGACTTTCGTCTATGCCTACCTCGGGGGACGGGCACCCCAGTACGTCCAGATCTTGCTTGTAGCGTTCGGGGTCGTGATCGCCGGGGCGGTCGTGGCCGCTACCGTCCGGCGCGGGAGGCGGGACGAGCCCGCACCGTAGCGTATTCGTCCTTTTGGGCGAGGGCTAGGGTGCCCAGGCAAGCCCGATAGGAGCCGGGATAACCACAGGGGCGGCGCGTGCGGAGGGGCGACGAGGGTCGTCGGGGCGGAGGACCGTCACAAGCTGCGACCAACTCGCCCGCGTGGTGCCCCCTGCAACCGTGCCCGAGGTCGGCGTCAGGGCGGAGCGCGGGGTGCGCCTACGGCACGACCGTGACCGTCTGCCCCTCCACGACCTCGCCGACCACCGCGGCGAGCGTACTCCGGCTTTGGAGGGCGCCCACGAAAGCCCGCGCCCGCTCCTCCGGCACCGCCACCAGCAGGCCGCCGCTCGTCTGCGGGTCGTAGAGGGGCAGCAGGTCCTCCTGGCCCACCCCGTCGGGGGCGATCCTGTCGCCGAGGTACCCCCTGTTGTTCTTAAGGCCGCCGGGGTAGCACCCCTCCGCGCCGAGGGAGACGGCCCGCTCCCAGACCGGCACATCGCCCCGGCGCACCACCGCCCCGAGCCCCGAAGCCTCCAGCATCTCCGAGAGGTGGCCCAGGAAGCCGTAGCCCGTCACGTCCGTCGCCGCCGAGACCTCGACCTCGCGCAGCGCGGCGCCCGCCGCCTTGTTGAGCGTCGCCGCGACCTCGACGGCGTCCTCTATCTCCTCTTCTGAGGCCAGGTCTTTCTTCAATGCCGTGGTCAGGATGCCGATGCCCAGTGGCTTGGTCAGGACGAGGACGTCGCCGGCCCTGGCCCCGGCGTTGCGCACGACCCTATCCTCCTCCACGAAGCCCGTCACCGAGAGCCCGTACTTCGGCTCGTCGTCCTGGACGGAGTGGCCGCCGCACAGGCGGGCGCCCGACTCGTCGATCTTGGACTGACCTCCGGCCAGGATCTCGCGCAGTATTCCGAGGTCCAGCTTGCTCGGGAACCCCACCAGGTTCATCGCCGTCAGGGGCTCGCCGCCCATCGCGTAGACGTCGGAGAGGGCGTTGGCCGCGGCGATCTGGCCGAAGCGGTAGGGGTCGTCCACGATCGGCGGGAAAAAGTCCACCGACTGCAGGAGCAGGCCGCCGCCGAACGGGACGTACCCCGCGTCGTCGCGGGTCTCCATGCTGCTCACGAAGCTGTCCGCCGAGGGCGAACCCGGCGTGAGGCTATCCAGTACCTGCTCCAGGACCCCCGGAGCGAACTTGGACCCTCAGCCGGCCTTCTGCGAGTACTTCGTCATCCTTATGCGCGTTTTTTCGTCCATGGCGTGAGTATAACCTCCCCACCCGGCGGCCGTCCCTGGCCGTTCAGGAGGCCCCCGGCGACCCCTTCGATCAGGCCGCCCAGCGCCTCGCGCTCGCGTTCGGGCAGGGTCAGAGGGCGTCGCGCGGCACACCGCGCCTCCAGTAGCCGATAAAACGCGGCGTCGGTCTCGGTTTGTTCTAGCAGCAGCGCCAGGGCTCTCTCGTCCCCGACCGGGTAGTAACCGGGGTAGTCTTCGCCCAGCATCCCGACGTTGCCGGCTATGCGGGAGGCGATCACGGGCACCCCGGCGGCGAGCGCCTCGGCGACCGCGTTGGCCCCGCCCTCCATCACCGAGCTCTGCACCAGCAGGTGCGCCCGCGACAGCAGGCGGCGCACCCGCCACCGGGGTACCTCGCCCAGCCAGCGGTAGCGGGGCTCGGCGGAGGCCAACGCCATTGCCCGACCGGCGAACTCCTCGCTCTGGGCTTTCCCTGCGTGCGTGATCCGGACGCGCGAAGTGGAAGGCAGGGATCGGGCGGCCAGGGCGCAGCGGAAGGGGTCCTTCTCGGCGCGCAGGTTGCCCACCACGCAGACGTCGAAGGAGGTCTTGGCCTTGGGCTGCGGGCGGATGGGCTCGGCCGACTGGTAGATCACCCGCGCCTTCGCACGGTGTCGCGGCTCGAGCTCCGCAAGACCTGCCTCCTGCAGCACGACCACCCGCGTGGCGAGCCTCAGGGAGTCCTGGGCGTTCTGGTCGAACCGGATATCCCGGTAGAGGTCGGTCCCGGTCAGAACGACGATGAGGGGGTGCTCTGGATGGCCGGCGGCGTAGCGACTTATCGAGGGGTGGCTGCGCCGGGTGTGCAGGGCGATCATCAGGTCCGTGCGCCCCCCGCCCCAGGCCTCTTCGACCAGCACCTCGTGCCCCAGCTCCCGCAGAAAACGCGCCCAGCGGTCCGCGGTGGTCCTGTTGCCGCTGCGCGACCCCGCCCCGGCCGGCGTAACGAGGCTGATCTTCATGCTACGTTTTGTCAGTTTCATACATGCGGTTTTATACATGTTCTCGCGTCACGCTACATCCTACGGGCCACCGACGGCACGGTTTACGCTAACATTTGCCGGAAGGAGCAGGGCAGGCGGAGACGGAAGGATTACATGCAGGACTCGCGGGAACTAACCGATCGGCTCATCGGCATGCTGGTCGACAGCCGGAAGCGCACCCTGGAGCTTGTGAGCGATCTCTCGGACGAGCAGATGATCGGACCGCAGCTGCGCATCGTCAACCCGCCGCTGTGGGAGATCGGGCACCTGGCCTGGTTCCAGGAGCGCTGGAACCTGCGCCGCGTAACGGACGAAGAGTTCGCCCCCTCCACCATCCTCGGGCGGGGCGACGAGTTCTACGACTCCATGCAGGTGGCCCACGACACCCGCTGGGAGCTGCCGCTGCTCTCCCGCGAGGAGACCCTCTCCTACATGCGGCGGGTCCTGGACGAGACCCTGCACAGTCTCCGCACCGAAGGGCCGTCCCCCGAGGCGGACTACTTCGCGCGCCTCGCCGCCTTCCACGAGGACATGCACGGTGAGGCGTTCACCTACACCCGCCAGACCCACGGCCTCCCGGCGCCCCCGATCTCCGAGCACGACCCCGCGATACTGGAAGCCCAGCCCCGTGGCCCACTGGAAGGCGACGCGGAGGTTCCGGGCGGAGAGTTCATGCTGGGGGCGACGGAAGGCACGGGCTTCGTCTTCGACAACGAGAAGTGGGCGCACCCCGTGCGGGTCTCCCCGTTCAGGATCTCGCGCGCCCCGGTTACCAACGAACAGTTCGGGTCCTTCGTGGACGACGGCGCTTACCGGAGGCGTGAGCTCTGGGGCGAAGAGGGCCGGCGGTGGCTGGACGAGTCCGGGGCCGAGCGCCCCGTCTACTGGTCGCGGGTCGGCGACGGGTGGCACCACAGGCACTTCGACAGCGAGGGGCCGCTGAACCCCCACGCGCCGGTCATCCACGTCGGCTGGTACGAGGCCGAGGCCTACTGCCGGTGGGCCGAGCGCCGCCTGCCCACGGAGGCCGAGTGGGAGATGGCCGCCTCAGCCGAGCCCGACGCCGCGGGCACGACCGGGCGCAAGCGCCTCTACCCGTGGGGGGATGGGCCGCCGGGCCCGCGCCACGCCAACCTGGACGGGCGCCTGCTGGGGCCGGTGGACGTCGCCGCCTTTCCGGAGGGCGACAGCGCGTTCGGCTGCAGGCAGATGGTGGGCAACGTCTGGGAGTGGTGCGCCGACGACTTCGGGCCCTACCCCGGCTTTGTCCGCGACCCCTACAAGGACTACTCGGAGCCCTGGTTCGGCGACCACAAGGTGCAGCGCGGGGGGTCGTGGGCGACGAGAAGCCGCATGCTCCGCAACACCTGGCGCAACTTCGCCCTACCCGACCGGCGGGACGTCTTCGCGGGTTTCAGGACGTGCGCCCTCGACTAGCCCCGTCGCCACGATCCGGGCCTGGCGTCCCGGGCCGCGCGGAGGGTCGCCTCGGATGGGGTCAGGCCCCTACGGACGGACGCCCAGCGCGCGCTCGCAGCTTCTCAAGACTTCGCTTTCGGCGGCGTAGTGCTCGTAGGTGACGGGGACGAAGCGCTCCAGGCCGAAGTCGGCGAGGGCCGGCGCCACGGGAGAATCTTCGCCGATGGACAGCAGGGCCGTCCGCAGGCCTTCGCCCAGGCTCCGGTGGAGGCCCGAGCGGAGTACCACGGGTTGGATCGGGAACGGCCCCCAGGTTTCGATCACCCGCAGCCGTTTCTGGAGCTTTGGGGTGGACCGGAGCTCTATACGCAAGACGTTCGAGTCTATGAGCGCCGCGTCCACCTCGCCACGGACGACCATCCCTACGGAGTTCAGGTGAGATCCGGAACAGCACGTCCGGCCGAAGAACCCCTCGTCAGCACCCATCTCCGCGAGCCTCTTCAGAACGTTGTAGTAGCCGCTCAGGGAGCACGGGTCGTTGTAGGCCCACGAACGGCCCCGAAGGTCGAGGAACGACCCGGCGGGGCTGTCGGCGCGCACCACGAGCTCGGAGAAGTAGACCGGCTCCCCGGGCGCCCGGTCGTCCCGGAACACCGGTGCCGCGGGGAGCAGCGCTACCGGCGGGTCCGCCGACTCAAGCAGCCAGAAAAGCGAAGGGGCGCACATGAACCCGACGTCGGCCTCGCCCCTGGAGAAAGGGTCCTCGGCCCCCCTCATCGGGCCCGATACCCGCGGCTCCACCGAGAGCGAGGCCCGCTGACCCAGCGCCTGCCGCACGTGCTCGACGACCGCCTCGAAGAAAGCCCGGGGGATGCCGGGGGAGAGGTAGCTCAGGAAGCGAAGCTCCTCGGGGTGCTCCTTCTTCCGGCTTTCGGCCGAAGGCCGGGGGCTAGTACGCAAGCCTGCGCCGGACCGCGGCCGAGAAGCGGTCGACGAGTAAGACGACCACTATCGTCGCCCCTACCAGCGTCGCGACCTTCGGGTAGTCGAAGAGGTTCATGG
>CADCVH010000075.1:0-310 GCA_902806085.1 uncultured Rubrobacteraceae bacterium
GCGGCCAAAGAGAAGGCCAAGGATCTGGTAAAGGGGGCCACGGACGCCGTAACCGGCGACGAGGCCACAAGCCAGGCACCGACGGACCAAACGCGTCAAGGAACCGGCGAGGCCAGCGACGGTGGGCAGGTGAACGCCCAGCCCACGCCCGCTGCCGGCGGCACGGCCTCCGGCGAGGCCGCCCAGACCGGCAACGGCGCTCCCGCCGCCCAGACCGCCGAGCGTAGCGGGCAGAACGGCGGTGGCGGGGAGGCCGCAACCGGTGTCGGGACCGTGGTGGAGGTCAAGGGCCCGGTCATAGACGTCCGGT
>CADCVH010000075.1:320-8403 GCA_902806085.1 uncultured Rubrobacteraceae bacterium
ACGACATGGTGCGCACGGTCGCCATGTCCTCGACCGACGGCCTCAAGCGCGGCCTGGACGTGACCGACACGGGGCAGCCGATAAGCATCCCCGTCGGCAAGAGCGTGCTCGGCCGCGTTATAGACGTCCTCGGGGAGCCGGTCGACGAGCAGGGGCCTATCGAGGATCCGGACGCGATGTGGCCGATTCACCGCCCCTCGCCCCGCTTCGAGGACCTGGCGACCCAGACGGAGCCGTTCGTCACCGGCATCAAGGTCATCGACCTTCTCTGCCCGGTCCGGAGGGGAGGCAAGGCAGGCCTCTTCGGCGGCGCCGGCGTCGGCAAGACGGTCGTCATCCAGGAGCTCATCAACAACATCGCCCTGCAGTACGAGGGCACCTCGGTCTTCGCCGGCGTCGGTGAACGCACCCGCGAAGGCAACGACCTCTACGGCGAGTTCCAGGAGGCCGGGATTCTTCCGAACGTCGGCCTCGTCTTCGGCCAGATGAACGAGCCGCCGGGCGCCCGCTTCCGCGTGGCCCTCACCGGCGTCACCCTCGCCGAGTACTTCCGCGAGGAGCTCGGCCAGGACGTGCTCTTCTTCGTCGACAACATCTTCCGCTTCGTGCAGTCGGGCAACGAGGTCTCCGCGCTTATGGGCAGGATGCCCTCCGAGGTCGGCTACCAGCCAACTTTAGGCACCGAGATGGGCGCGCTTCAGGAGAGGATCACCTCGACCAAGCAGGGTTCGATCACCTCCTTCCAGGCCGTCTACGTCCCCGCGGACGACTTTACCGACCCCGCCCCGTTCACGGTGTTCGCCCACCTCGACTCGACGGTGGAGCTCTCCCGCTCGCTGGCCGCGCAGGGCATCTACCCGGCGGTCGACCCGCTGACCTCCTCGTCGACCATCCTCGACCCCTCGGTCGTGGGCGACGAGCACTACCAGGTGGCCCAGCAGGTCCAGAACATCCTCCAGCGCTACAAGGAGCTGCAGGACATCATCGCGATCCTCGGCATCGACGAGCTCTCCGAGGAGGACAAGGTGATCGTGGGCAGGGCCCGCCGCCTCCAGCGCTTCCTCTCCCAGCCGTTCTTCGTGGCCGAGCAGTTCACCGGCCAGGAGGGCAAGTTCGTGGAGCTGGACGAGACCGTCCGCTCGTTCAAGGAGGTCGTCGAGGGCAAACACGACGATCTGCCCGAGCAGGCGTTCTACCTCGTCGGCAACATCGACGAGGCCGTCCAGAAGGCGAAGACGCTCTCCGACGACGACTCCGGCGGGGAGTCCGAGAACGGCACCGAAGAGGCCGGAACCGACGGGGCCGGGACCGACCAGGGTGAGCAGACGACCGCCCCCGCCGGCGAGTCCGGCCAGGTAGGCTAGGTTGGCCGAGGAGCGGCAGCAGGGGGGCGGGGGCCGGCAGCTCTTCTGCCGGATCATCACGCCCGAGAAGATGGTCTATGACGGGGAGGCAAACCTCGTAGTGGCCCGCATAGCGGACGGCGACGTCGGGGTGATGGTCGACCACGCCCCGCTCGTCTCCGCCGCCGAGGTCGGGGACGTGCGCATACGGGAGGGCGAGGAGCTCCACGTCTTCGCCACCTCCGACGGCTTCTTCAAGGTGTCGGAGAACCTCGTCCAGATCCTGGTAGAAGAGGCCGTCGAGGCGGGGGAGATCGACGTGGACGCGGCCGGCGACCAGGTAGAGGAAGCGGAGCGCGAGCTCTCGGAGGTCTCCGGGGACACCGAAGACCGCGACAGGGTAATGGCCGAGATCGACCGCAAGCGCAGGATGGGAGAGAACCTCATGCGCGTGGCCGGCAAGTACGGCCAGGGTTAGTCCCGGCCTCCCCGGGGGCAAGAAGACCCCTAAAGAGGCTTAACGCGGTTGTAACCGCTTTGTGACATTTGCCGGGCATAGTGTTCCCCGATAGAACGTTTTTCGCGGGCAGCACTTTTGGGAGACACCGAGGGGGGACCAGTGTCCGAGAGGTTTTACGTCGAGGGCGGGGCGCGGTTGGAGGGCGAAGTAGAGGTCTCCGGCGCCAAGAACGCGGCGCTCAAGTTCGTAGCGGTGGCGCTGCTGGCGCCGGGCAAGACCGTCCTGCACGGCGTCCCGCGCATCAAGGATATCTGGACCATGATCTCGCTCCTCGACGAGCTCGGGGTCAGGACCTCGTTCTCCGGGCACACCCTTGAGATAGACGCCTCGGACGTGGACTCCTACACGGCTCCCTACGAGCTCGTCCGCCAGATGCGGGCGAGCCTCGTCGTTCTCGGGCCGCTGGTGGCGAGGTTCGGGGAGGCGGAGGTCTCAGCACCCGGCGGGTGCAACCTGGGCCTGAGAAAGTTCAACTTCCACGTCGACGGGCTCAGGCGGCTCGGGGCCGACGTCGAGCTCGACCACGGCTTTATCAAGGCCACCGCGCCGGGGGGCCTGAAGGGCACGGAGATCGTCTTCGAGTACCCGAGCGTCGGGGCGACCGAGAACGTGATGATGGCCTCCGTGCTGGCCGAGGGCGTCACTATCATAGAGAACGCTGCCAGGGAGCCCGAGATCGTCGCTATCGCCGACATGCTCAACGCCATGGGCGCGCGCGTGATGGGCGCCGGCACGGGCCGCGTCGTCGTCGAGGGCGTCGACGAACTGGAGGCCATCGAGTGGACGGTGATGCCCGACCGCATCGAGGCCGGCACCTTCCTGATGGCCGCCGCCGCGACCGGCGGGGACGTGCTAGTCAAGAACGCGGACCCCGCGCACCTCAAGATGGAGCTCGACAAGCTGCGCGGGATGGGCGTGGAGGTAGAGACCTTTGCGGGCTCCCCCGGCGTCCGGGCGCGGGTCGTAGACCCGGCCGCGCTCGTCGGGGCCGACGTCTCGACGCTGCCCTTCCCCGGCTTCGCCACTGATTTGCAGGCGCAGATGATCGTGCTCCTCACCCAGGCGTCGGGGGCCTCGATCGTCACGGAGAACGTCTACGAGAACCGTCTGCAGGTGGCCGAGGAGCTGAACCGCATGGACGCGGGCATCGACCTCTTCGGCGGCCACCGCGCCCTCGTGCGCGGCCCGCGCCGGCTTGAGGGGACGATCGTGCAGGCCCCCGACCTCCGCGGCGGCGCCGCCCTCGTCATGGCCGGCCTCGCCGCCGAGGGTACGACCGTGGTGGAAGACGCGAAGCACATCCTGCGCGGGTACGAGCTCTTCGAGGAGAAGCTCACGAACCTCGGCGCCACCATCGCCTTCGAGGCCGGCGCCCCCGTCGCCGGTTAGAACAACGCCATCGGTCGTCTCCCGTCGGGTGGCGTAGAGGCGCCCCGTCGGGGCGCCTCTACGGGGCCCGGCACGTTCGCGGGACGCAGATGCGAGGGCCGCGGGGTGCGTGGGGTGCGATTGCCGTGGATGGTGTTCGCATACTGCTTGGCATATAGAGTAGACTCTCGTCGTTGATCGCTCGGGCTTAGTGGAGGCGGGATCTGGCGGTAGTCGAGAACAAGACGGAGGTGCTCGCCCTTACCCGCCAGCTCGTGCGCTATCGCTCGTACACGCCCGGGGTTGCGCAGTCGGCGATGGACTTCATAAACGGGTGGTTCGGGGCCAGGGGCCTGGAGACCACCCGTTACGGGGGCGCGGGTCCCAGGGGGGAGTTGACCTCCCTCGTGGTGCGCGTCGGGTCCGGCGAGCCGAAGATCCTGCTCCACGGCCACGTCGACGTGGTCCCCGGCGAGGAGGGGCAGTTCGAGGCCCGCGAGGAGCGCGAGGAGCTCTACGGGCGCGGCGTCTACGACATGAAGGGGGCGCTCGCCGCCATGATGTACGCCGTCGAGGACCTCAGGTCTCTGGGCCCTGAGGCGACGGTGGAGCTCCTGATCGTACCCGACGAGGAGTCGGAGCACGGCGGGCCGACGGGGGCGGAGATCCTCATAGGCCAGGGCCACGTAGGGGACTTCCTCATCACCGGCGAGCCGACGGACTTCCACATCGGCACGCAGGCCAAGGGGGTGATCGACCTGCGCGTCACGCTCAGGGGCAAGAGCGCCCACGGCTCCCAGCCCTGGCTCGGCAAGAACGCGGCACTCCTCGCCTACGAGCACTACCGCCGGGTCCTGGAGCTCCCGTTCGCGACCGAGAGGTCCGACCTCTTCCCCTACCCGAGCGTGAACCTCGCCAGGATCATCGGCGGCGACGTGCTCAACCGGGTCCCGGACCGCTGCACCTACGACCTGGACATCCGCTACCTGCCGGGCCAGGACCCGAAGGAGATAGCCCGCCAGATCCGGTCGATAGACATGCCCGCAGAGGTCGAGATACTGTTCGGCCGCGAGCCGACCTACGTCTCCCGCGCCGACCCCTACGTGAAGACCCTGCGCGAGGTCGCCGCCCGGCACTTCCGCGGCAACCCCGTGGGCGTCGGCCGCCACGGCGCGAGCGACATCGTCTACTTCCAGCGCGCAGGCGTCCCCGGCGTGGAGTTCGGCCCCGTCGGCGGCGGCCACCACGGCCCGAGCGAGTACGTCGTCACCTCGACCCTGGAAGACTACCGGCAGATGATCGTCGAGTTCGTCCAGATCGTCGGCCGCAACGGCAAGAGCCGGGAATGAGGCTCTGAGGTTCTAGGTTTTGAGGCTCCAGGTCGCCGCCTGCGGCGGCTCAAGGCTCTAGGGGCGGAGTTTCGAACACCCGCCCCCAAAACCTGGAGCCTGGAACCTACCCACTCGAGTCGGCCCTCTGGAAGGGCTCGGCCTCTCCTCTGGGCGATGCGCCGCCGGCCATGGTCGCTTGGGCCTCGGCTTCGGCGTCCTCCTGGGGGATCGCGCCGCCGGAGATGGCGACGATGTCGTTCTGTATGGAGGAGATCTCACCCCCCGCGCTCGCCCATACGCCGATGGAGAAGCCCTCGTCCACAGGCTCGCCGATCTTCTGTTCGTACTCGACCTCGTCGCCCTCGGAGACGAGAGGCGTGGCCGGCTTCAACAGGCCGCCGCCGAGGGGCAGGTTCACGCCCGAGATCCTACCGACCAGAGAGACGATGCCTTCATCGGGGCATTCCGTCTCTATGCCAGCGTACTCCTTGCCTTGACGGCCGCGGCGGATCAGGAACAGGGAGTTGGTCATCCGCCGCACGTAGGCGTCGCCCTCTCCCAGGACCTCGATGGCCACGTCGTGCAGGTAGGGGCCACCGTCGAGAACCGAGAGGTAGCCCGATCCCTCGACGTCGACGCCCGCGATCCCGAGCACCTCGCTGACCGAGGCCCCTATCGGGGTCTCGTAGACCTTCGTGGCCACGTCCTCGCCGTAGACCGTGAAGAACTTGGTGGTGAGCGGCCTGCCGAGGAAGAGCGCGTTGTAGACGTTGAGCAGGGTCTCGGAGTTATTGATCACCTTGCCGACGTCCGGCGGCATACCGGGGCGCCTCATGCCGTCCGGGGTGTCGACGAACCGGGGTACCCGCGTTTCGGTGGCATGCTTGACGAGCGTCTTCTCCTCGCCGAGGGCGTACGTGTTCGGCACGTAGCGCATGTCGAACACGCCGTTCGCGTGCTCGGCGTAAGGGGCGAACCACTCGCGGTCCTTCTCGTGGACGCCCATGGAGATCTGCTCGAACCCGAAGATGGATTTGAGAGCCTCGAAGAGCTCCAGAAACTCGTCGAGGTGCTCCTTGTGCAGAAGCTTATCCCCCCAGTAGCCGGGCTCGCTCTCGGTCGCGTTCACGATGAGGTGCGGTAGGGGGGACCTGTACTTGAAGTACGTGGGGAAGCCGCCGCCGCCCGCGCCGACGATGCCGGCCTGGCGCATGATCTCGACGGCCGCTTCGACGCCCAAGGCCTTGACCTCTTCGAGGCTACGCTGCTTTAACTCGCCCACGATCCTCCGCCCCCGGTTGGTCGTTCTACGGGTTGATCTCGACGCCCGGCGCGGTTGTCGAGTAGTCGAACTCGGCCGCCCGGGTCACGTAGTGCTGCATGTCTTCGGGCACCTCGTCTCCGGGGTAGATGGCCTCCACCGGGCATTCCGGCATGCACATCGAGCAGTCGATGCACTCGGCGGGGTTGATCACGAAGTGGTCGTCCGCGTCGTAGATGCAGTCGACCGGGCAGGCCCCCACGCAGGCCGTGTTCTTAGTGCCGATGCACGCTTCGGTTATGACGTAGGCCACAGAGGCCCCCCTTTTTGACGCCGACTTTCCCCAAAAACCAGTCTAACCAACGGGAAATCCTTGTCAATAGGGGAAGAGAAGCCCCGAGCCTGGAAACGGTCGTTTCCGTCCGGTGGGTCCCGCCTCCCGCAGAGGCCCATTATTCGCCTTTTGCTACCGTTAGTTACCGCTTGAAAGTTATTCCCCACGCGGGTATATTGCGGGCAGTTATCGGGTAGAAAGGTTCGGTTTGGCTCTAGGTCTGCTGCAGCAGGGTTCTTCCTACGGGATGCTCTATCTCTATGCGGGAATCTTCATGTTGCTGATAACGGGCTTTGTGGCGACGACGTTGGTGCTGGCGCGGTTGCTCTCCCCGGGACGGCGCTCCGGCACGAAGAACCAGATCTACGAGACCGGGGAGACCACCGTTACGGACCCGTGGCGGCCGTTCCCGGTGCGCTACTACGTTTTCGCGCTGCTCTTCCTCATCTTCGATGTGGAGGCGGCGTTCCTGTACCCGTGGGCGGTCATCTACCGGGATCTCGGCCTCTACGGCTTCGTGGAGATGGTCATATTTGTCCTGATCCTGACGATCGGGCTCGTCTACGCTTGGAAGAAGGGGGCCCTTAAGTGGGTGTAATGCAGCAGTTCAACGAACCGAACATGCTCACCACGAGCACGGACAAGCTCTTCAACTGGGCCCGAAAGAACTCGCTCTGGCCGCTGCAGTTCGGCCTGGCGTGTTGCGCCATCGAGATGATGAGCACGGGCATGGCCCACAACGACCTCGACCGCTTCGGCGCCGGCTTCTTCACGGCCTCGCCGCGGCAGGCCGACGTCATGATCGTCTCCGGCACCGTCTCTACCAAGATGGCCGAGCGGATGACGCGCCTCTACGAGCAGATGCCGGAGCCCAAGTGGGTCATCGCGATGGGCGCCTGCGCCATAAGCGGCGGCCCGTTCCTCGACGGCTACTCCGTCCTCATGGGCGCGGACAGGGTGATACCCGTGGACGTCTACGTGCCGGGCTGTCCGCCGCGGCCCGAGGCGCTCATCTTCGGCATCATGACGCTGCAGAAGAAGATAGAGCGCGACCAGCAGGTAGGCTACGAGAGGCCGCGCCCGGCGCTCGTGGACGACGACGGCAACGTCATGGAGTACCTGCCCGAGCGCGAGTACACGGGGATAAGCGAGGGCAAGGCGCCGCGCCTGGAGGGCATCCGGCCCCTCAAGCGCACCTACGTCTTCGAGCGCCAGGGCATGCCGCCCGCCTCCCAGACGGACGTCGGCTGGATCCCGGCGGACGTCAAGAAGAAGCTGAAGGAGGAGGCGAAGGCGAAGAAGGCCGCTGAGAAGGAGGCCACCGAGAAGCCCGCCGCCGAGGGCGGAACCGTCACGGCGACAGCCGAGGCCGACGGCCAGAAGAACGGCTCCCCCGAGGAGCCGGCCGACCCCAACGGGACGGCCTAGATGGCCGTAACGCTGCCCGAGGGCAACCTGGAGACCCGCCTCTCACGCTACCTCGACGGCTTCAACAACAGCCACGGGATCGAGGATTCTCTCGTCGAGGGGGACCTCGTCCAGGTCGTCGTGAGGCCGGAAGACCTGCCGGCGGTGCTGATGACCGCTCGCGAGACTCTGGGCATCCTGCACCTTTCGTTTATCACGGTGGTCGACCGGCAGGGGTCCTTCGAGCTCACGTACGAGCTTCTGGACCTGCGCGGCGCGCAGGTGAGGGTGAAGACGACCATCGAGGGGGATGAGCCGGTGATCGGGTCGGTTACGGGCATCTACCCGACGGCCAACTGGCACGAGCGGGAGGCCTACGACATGTTCGGGGTGGCTTTCAGGGGGCATCCCGACCTGAGGCGGCTGTACATGTGGCAGGACCACTTCGACCACCACCCGCTGCTAAAGAGCTTCGAGATCAGCACGAGGCGCACCTTCGAGGGGTTGAGGTAGAGATGC
>CADCVH010000076.1 GCA_902806085.1 uncultured Rubrobacteraceae bacterium
CTCTTCGTCGCCGCCCTCACGCTGCTCGCCGCATTGTGGGCGTTCCGGCGCAGGGCGTTCTGAAGGATCTTTGATGCCCGAGGCGGCGTCGAAGGCGGAGACCGGGTCCGCGATAACGCCGGCGGGCGTGTGAGAGGCCGGATCGAAAAACCGAACTAACGGTAGAGGGGCTCCGGTAAACTCGGGGCGATGGCCCCACCAGAGATCCATCCGAACACGGTCGCGGTACCTTCGGGCCGGGCCGGACGCTTCGCCCCGAGCCCGACGGGGCCGCTGCACGTCGGGAACCTCCGGACGGCCCTGCTTGCGTGGCTCTTCGCCCGCTCCGCAGGCGCGCGCTTCCTGGTGCGGGTGGAGGACCTGGACCGCTCGCGGGTGCGGCCCGGGGTGGAAGAGGCCCAGCTCGCCGCCCTCCGGGCCATCGGTCTCGACTGGGACGGGCCCGTCGTGCGCCAGTCGGAGAGGATGGCGCTGTACGAGGAGGCCATCGGCCGGCTCGATGCCGAAGGCCTGCTCTACCCCTGCTACTGCTCCCGAAAGGAGATCCGGGCCGCCGCCTCCGCCCCGCACGGCATCCCCGCCGCCGACCGCTACCCCGGCACCTGCCGCGAACTTACCGATGCCCAGCGCGCCGAGGGGGAGGCCGCCGGACGACGGCCCGCTTTGCGGGTGCGGGCCGAAGGTAGCTGGGTCTCCTTCAAGGACCGACTTTTGGGATGCCAGGAAGGAGATACGGACGATTTCGTCGTCCGCCGCAACGACGGGGCGCCAGCCTACCAGCTCGCCGTGGTCGTGGACGATGCCGATCAAGGCATCGGGGAGGTTGTGCGCGGGGCGGATCTGGTAGATTCCACGCCGCGGCAGGTCTTGCTCTGCCGTATGCTTGGCCTGCCAACCCCACGCTACGCCCACGTGCCGCTCGTGCTCGGCCCCGACGGCCAGCGCCTCGCGAAACGGCACGGGGCCGTCACCCTCGAAGACCGCTCCGCGCACGGGGAAGGACCGGGCGGCTTGCTGGCGTGGATGG
>CADCVH010000077.1 GCA_902806085.1 uncultured Rubrobacteraceae bacterium
GTCGGCTACGGCTACAAGTGGATGGTCGAGCTGGCGCAGGAGCAGGACTTTATCGGCAAGGAGGCCCTGAGGAAGGTCAGCGAGGAGGGCGTCAGCCGCAAGCTGGTCGGCGTCGAGATCGAGGGCGAGAACCTCGGCTCCTACAACGACGGCTCCATGATCGACTACTTCCCGGTCCACAAGGACGGGCAGGTCGTCGGCAAAGTTACCTCTGCCTGCTACTCCCCGCGCCTGGAGAAGAACATCGGTTTCGCCATGGTGCCTATCGAGTACAGCCAGATAGGCATCGACCTCGAGGTGGAGCGTCCCGAGGGCACGGTACCGGCCGTCGTGGCCGACCGGGTCTTCTTCAGGCCGGAACACGCCGAGCAGACGCTCAGCGCCGCGAGCTCCAGCTAGGGCGCGTAGCAGCAACAAGCAGTGGCGGGGCCGCCGCGCCCACTCGGTGCGGCGGCCCCTTGACCCCCAAGCGATAAGAGGACCGTGTGATGCAGGACAGGAGGAGCGGGCTGGTCGAGGCGCTCCGGAGGCCGAGGTACGAGGTGATACCGCTCCCAGGTGTCGAGGATGGGGTCGCCGAGCACGTCCCCAGGCACGTCAAGATCACGGTGACGGCCTCGCCGAAGAAGGGCCTCGAACCCACCCTGGAACTGGCCGAGCGGCTCTCGGGAGAAGGTTTCGAGGTCGCCCCGCACCTCTCGGCGCGGCTCATCCGGGACAGGGCGCAGCTCGGCGAGATCCTGGCGAGGCTGCGCGGGGCGGGCATCCGGGACGTCTTCGTGGTGGCCGGGGACGCTCCGGAGCCCGCCGGCGAGTTCGAGGGCTCCGCAGCACTACTCGGGGCGATGGCCGAGATCGGGCACGGCCTCGAGGATGTCGGCATCACCGGCTACCCGGAGAGCCATCCCCTGATAAGCGACGAGGCCACCATACAGGCGATGTACCAGAAGGAGCCCCACGCGACCTACATAACCAGCCAGATCTGCTTCGACACCGACACCATCAACAATTGGGTCCTGCGGGTGCGCCGGCGGGGCGTGGGGCTCCCGATCTACGTCGGGATGCCGGGCGCCGTCAGCATGGCGAAGCTCGTGCGGATCTCCTCGAATATAGGCCTCGGCGAGTCGGCGCGCTTCCTGCAGAAGTACGGCAACTGGTTCTGGCGAATGTTCATGCCGGGCGGCTACAGCCCCGACGCCCTCGTCGAGGGGGTGTCCGACTCTTTGGCCCACCCGGAACGCAAGGTGAGCGGCTTTCACATCTACACCTTCAACGAGGTTCAGAAGACCGAGGCGTGGCGGCTTGCGGCGCTGGAACGGGCCGGGGCGAAGGCCCATGAGAGACACAAGGAGCCTACCGCATGACCCTACGGACGGAGAAGTTCCCGAACGACCTGGAGATCGCGCGCCGGGCGCGGCTGAGGCCGCTGACGAAGATCGCCGGTGACATGGGGATAGGCGAGCACCTGCTCGAGCCCTACGGCAGCGACGTGGCGAAGATAAAGCTCGAGGCCATCGAGGAGCTCTCCGACCGGCCGATGGCGAAGTACGTGGTGGTCTCCGCCATCACGCCGACGCCTTTGGGAGAGGGCAAGACCACGACAACGGTCGGCCTTGGGCAGGCGTTCTCCCACCTCGGGAAGAGGGCGACGGTCGCGGTGCGCCAGCCGGCGATGGGCCCGACGTTCGGCATAAAGGGGGGGGCCGCGGGCGGCGGCTTTAGCCAGGTCGTGCCTATGGAGATGCTCAACCTCCACCTGACCGGGGACACGCACGCGGTCACGGCCGCCCACAACCTGCTCTCGGCCATGATCGACAACCACGTCCACCAGAACGACGACTTTTTCCACGTAGACCGGCACAGCATCACCTGGCGGCGGGTGCTCGACGTCAACGACCGCGCCCTGCGCAACATCGTCGAGGGATTGGGTCCCCGCGCCGACGGGGTGCCGCGCGAGACCGGCTTCGACATCACCGCCGCCTCCGAGGTCATGGCGATCCTCGCGCTCTCCACATCCTTGCGGGACCTGCGCGCGCGGCTGGGCCGAATCGTGATCGGGAACACCGTTGAGGGCGAGCCCATCACCGCCGAGGACCTGAAGGCCGCAGGCGCCATGGCGGTGATGATGCGCGAGGCGATAAAGCCGAACCTGATGCAGACGCTCGAGAACACGCCGGTGCTGGTCCACGCAGGGCCCTTCGGCAACATCGCCACAGGCAACTCCTCCATCGTGGCCGACAGGATCGGCATCAGGGGCGGCGACTTCCTCATAACGGAGGCGGGCTTCGGCGCGGACATGGGCGCCGAGCGCTTCTTCAACATCAAGTGCCGCTACTCCGGGCTGAAGGCCGACGCGGCGGTGCTGGTGGCCACCGTGCGCGCCCTCAAGGCGCACTCGGGCAGGTTCAAGATCGTCGCCGGCCGCCCGCTGCCGCCGGAGCTTCTGGAGGAGAACCCGGACGACGTGTTCGCCGGGGCGGACAACCTGAGAAAGCAGATCGAAAACATAAGGCTGCACGGCGTCTCGCCCGTGGTGGCGATAAACGCCTTCCCGACCGACCACGACTCCGAGCACGCCGCAATACGCGAGATCGCCGAGAAGATGGGCGCCCGGGTCGCCGTCGCCAACCACTTCACCGAGGGCGGGGCCGGCGCAACGGAGCTGGCCGAGGCCGTAGCCGAAGCCGCCGAAGAGCCAACCGAGTTTGCTTTCCTCTACCCCGAAGAGGCGAGCCTCAGGAAGAAGATAGAGACCATAGCCACGAAGGTCTACGGGGCGGACGGCGTGGCCTACGACATGAAGGCTTCCGGGCAGCTCGACTCCTACGAGAAGAGCGGCTTCGGGCATCTGCCGGTGTGCATGGCAAAGACCCACCTCTCCATCTCCTCGGACCCGACGCTGCTTGGGGCTCCCAAGGGCTGGACGCTCCCGGTGCGGGAGGTGCGCGCCTCCGTGGGCGCCGGCTTTATCTACCCGCTGTGCGGCGAGATGAGGACCATGCCGGGCCTGAGCGCCACCCCGGCCGCCACGCGCATAGACATAGACGAGAACGGCGAGGTCGTGGGCCTCTCGTGAAGGTGTCGGCGGGTGACCTTGGAGATTAAGCCCGACGCGGGGCCGGATTATCCGGGGCAGCCGCTCGGCAGCTTCCTGGATCTGGCCGCGTCCCGCGAGCCCGCCCCCGGCGGGGGCGCGGGACGCGGCCGTAACCGTGGCCCTCGCCGCCCTGTCTGCCATGGCCGCCCGCTTTTCGACGGAGCACCTCGCCGACGCCGACGAGGTCGCCGGCAGGGCGGACGGGCTCAGGGGCGAGGTCGTCCTTCTCGCCCGGGCCGACGCGGCGGCCTACGGCCGTGTGCTCGACGCAAGCCGGGTCCCGCGCGGTGCCGGCGAGGAAGGGCGCCGACGGAGGCGGCGGACGTGCCGCTCTCCATGGTTAGGATCGGGGCCGAGGTGGCCGGCATCTCGGCCCGGCTCGCCGCGGAGGGCAACCCGAACCTGCTGGGCGACGCCGTGACCGCCGCCGTCCTGGCCGGGGCGGGGGTGCGCGCGGCGGCCACGCTCGTTGAGATCAACATCTCGGCGGGAGGGGCCGACGACGGGAGGCTCTCCCGCGCCTCAGGGCTCCGCGCCACGGCCGCCGCCGCGCAAGAGGCGGCCGAGGGCGCCGCGGCGCGGGGTGGAGGATAGGACGTGGGCGCCCGGGTGATAGGCGGGCGGGGTTGGTGTTGTGGTAGACGGTACAATGTCTGGGGACGCGCGTCCGCAGGGAGGGAAAGGATCGTCCGATGACCGAGAGAAGAACGCCGCTATACGACTTCCACTTCCGGTCGGCGAGGAACGTGATCAAGGGGGGTGGGGATTTCATGTACCCGACCTCCTACACCTCGCCCGTCGAGGAGCACCTCAACGTGCGGCGCAACGTCGGGATGCAGGACCTCTCCACGATGGGGGAGGTGGACGTAAAGGGGCCGGGGGCGGAGAGGCTGATCAGGCGCCTGCTCGTCAACGAGGTGAAGGACATGGAGCCCGGCCAGCTCCGCTACTCCACGATGTGCAACGAGCGGGGCGGCATCGTGGACGACGTTACCGTCTACAAGTTCGACGAAGAGCACTTCATGGTCGTCACGAGCTCGGGGCCGCGCCTGAAGACTTACCGTTGGATCTCCGAGCACGCCAGGGGCGCGAGCGCCTACGCCACCGACATAACCGCGGGTATCGCCCTCCCGGTCGTCCAGGGGCCGCGCTCCCGGAGGTTCTTGAAGACCCTCGTCGAGGGCGTTGATTTGGACGGGCTGCGTTTCTTCCGCTTCGCCCCGGGCCGCATCGGGGAGGTAGAGGTCCTGATCTCGCGCTCCGGCTTTACCGGGGAGCTCGGCTACGAGCTCTACACCCCGGCCGACCAGGCCGGGGTCCTGTGGGAATTTCTCCTTGATAAGGGCCGCGAGTTCGACCTCAGGCCCTACGGGGTCGAGGCGATGCAGTCGTTGCGCATAGAGAAGAGCCTGCCCCTCTACGGGCCCGACATAAGCGAGGACGACACCCCCTTCCACGTGGGGCTCTCGCGCTGGATCCGCCTGGAGAAACGCGACTTCGTCGGCCGCGAGGCGCTGCTGCGCCTCCAGGAGAGGGGCCTCGAGAGGCGGTGGACGGGGCTCGCCCTAGAGAGCGAGGTGCCGGCCACCGCGGGGGCAAAGGTCTACAGCGTCGGCGACGTGGCGACCTTCCGCGAGGTGGTCGAGACCGGGGCCGAGGCCGGCGAGTACGAGGACACGCTCATGCCGGGCGACAGGCAGGTCGGGCGCGTCACCTCCAGCGCGATGGGCCACAGCGTCGGCCGGATGCTCGCGATGGCCTACCTCGACACTGCCCACTCCTGGCCCGGCAACAACGTCATAGTGGAGATCAACGGCCGTCCGATCCCGGCCAGGGTCTCCCCAACACCCTTCTTCGACCCGGAGAACGCCCGCATCCGCTCGGAGCCGACCGAGGACGAGCGGCGTTCCGAGCCGCGTCCGGTGCCAACGACCAACTCCCGTCAAAACGTACCGGCCAGGCAGTCGTCCAACGGGGGCTCCGGCTCGTGAGCGTCACCTACTCGGGCCGCTACGACGCCATCGTCGTCGGCGTGGGCGGGATGGGGAGCGCCGCCTCCTACTACCTCGCCCGGCGCGGCAAGCGGGTGCTCGGGCTCGAGCGGTTCGGCCTCCCGCACGCGATGGGCTCCTCCCACGGCCACACCCGCATAATCCGGCTTGCCTACTACGAGGACCCGTCATACGTGCTGCTGCTCCGGCGCGCCTACGAGCTGTGGCGCGAGATCCAGGATGCGGCAAACGAGCGACTGCTCTACACCACCGGGTCCGTGGACTCGGGCCCCGAGGACTCCTGGGTCTTCAAGGGCTCCTGGGAATCTTGCAAGCTGCACGACCTGCCCCACGAGGTTTTGACCGGATCCGAGCTGCACCGCCGCCACCCCGGCTACCGCCTGCCCGACGACCACCTGGCTCTCGTGCAGCCGGACGGCGGGTTCCTGGCGCCGGAGAAGTGCATCGTCTCGTACGTGACGGCGGCGCAGGCGCACGGGGCCGAGATCCACGCCCGCGAGAGGGTCCTCGAATGGGAGCCGCTGGAGGGCGGGGTGCGGGTCCGAACCGACCGCGGCTCCTACGAGGCGGACAAGCTCGTCGTCACCGCAGGCGCCTGGGACGGAGAGCTCGTCGACGTGCTGAGCGGCCTCGCCGTCCCCGAGAGGCAGGTCCTCGCCTGGCTCCAGCCCACCCGCCCCGAACGGTTCCGGGCCGAGAACTTCCCCGTCTTCAACCTGCTCGTTGACGAGGGGCGCTTCTACGGCTTCCCGGTGCATGGCGTCCCGGGCTTCAAGTTCGGGAAGTACCACCACCTCGAAGAGGTCGTCGACCCCGAGACCCTCGACCGCGAGACGCACGACTACGACGAGCAGTTGCTGCGGGATTTCGCCGAGCGCTACTTCCCCGACGGCTGCGGGCCGACGATGGACCTCCAGACCTGCATGTTCACCAACACGCCGGACAACCACTTCGTCATCGACCTGCACCCCGACTACGAGCAGGTCTCGTTTGCCTCACCCTGCTCCGGGCACGGCTACAAGTTCGCGAGCGTGATTGGCGAGGTCATGGCCGACCTGGCCGACACCGGCCTTACGCGCCACGACATAAGCCTCTTCCGCCTCGACCGCCTGACCCAAACCGCCCGGCGCCCTTCCACCCCGTCACCGAGCACCGACGGGCAGGCCCCCGGGCGCAACGGCCACTCCCGCTCTTTCCCGCGGGTGCCGGACGTGCGACCGTTCTGGTAGACCGGCTTGGGGTTGGTTACGGGAGCAGGCCTATGAACTTTAGAGGGGGAAGCCGATGCCGGTCTTGAGGGCCGTATCGGGCGCGCTCGAGGACGGGCAGCGGCGCGGGTCCGTTTACGGCGGTGGCCTGCTCGTTTTCGAGAAGGTGCCTCCTATGGTGGAGCTCTGCGCTTACGCCGACGGCCTGATCCGGGAAGCCTTCGAGACCGGGGATCCCGTGAGGGCGCAGTTCGAGTTGGGGCGGGACGAGTACCTCTCCAGGGTAGAGGCGCTCCAGAGACGATTCCGGGGAGACGGCACGGCCAGGGAGCTGTTCCTCGCGGCGCTCGGGCACGCCGGCGTGGACCTGCGGCGCACCTTCTGGGACTGGCTGTACCTGCGCGTCTCGCCCCACGGCGACGAGCACGCCGGCCGGAGGACCGCCGGGCTGGGCTTCCACCGCGATACGTGGTCGTCCGACATGTACGCGCAGACGAACTGGTGGGCCCCGATCTACCCGATAACCGCCGGGCGCACCGTCGCCTTCTACCCGGCCTACTGGGAGAAACCCCTGAAGAACGCGAGCCGCGAGTGGGACCTGGAGGAGATCAGGGCCGGCACGTCGAGCGCCCCCGTTGTGCCCGGGCCAACGGAGGCCGTGGACACCGCTTCTGAGCTGCGGCCGGTGATCGAACCCGGGGACCTTCTCCTCTTCTCCGGCGCCCACCTGCACGCCAGCGTGCCGAACACGACGGGCCTCGCCCGGTTCAGCGTCGAGGTGCGCACGGTGGATGCCGGGGACTCCGCGGACGGCCGCGGCGCGCCCAACGTGGACGGCGAGGCCCCCCGCGTGGCCTCGGGCTGGTTCCGCCACGTGGAGGACGGCACGCCCTACCCGCGGTCGCGCCGGGTCCGGCCTCGGAACGCTGTGTAGAATGACGCCCATGGAGACCGCCAATCGCAGGAACGCCTTCGTCCAATCGGTGGACCGGGCGATCACCGTTATGGAGTTCCTGTCGCGCCGGGGGTGGTCCGGCGTGACGGAGGTATCTAAAGAGCTCGACATCCACAAATCCACCGCCTACCGGCTGCTCACGACGCTGAGGGACCGGGGGTTGGTCGAGCAGGACGCCGCGACCGAGAAGTACCGCTTGGGGTTCGGCCTGGTCGCGCTCGCCAGCTCGGTGACGGCCGACCTGGACGTCGCGCGTTGCTCCCGGCCGGTCTGCGACCGGCTGGCCGAACGGACGCTCGAGACGGTCACCGTAGCCGTCCTGGAGGGTGACGACGGGGTCATCATCTACCAGAGCAACTCGGGGTCTTCCGCGTTGAGCGTGAGCTGGGAGGGCCAGCACACGCCCCTGCACGCCACGGCGGCGGGCAAGATCTTCCTGCACTACATGCCCGAGGACCAGCGGCGCCGCCTCCTCAGGAGGCAGCTCCAACGCTACACCCCGAACACCGTAACGTCGCCCGCGGCCTTCCAGGAAGAGCTACGCGTCAGCAGTGAGACGGGCTACTGGCACACCGTGGAGGAGCTGGAGGACGGGCTCAACGCGGTCGCCGCGCCGATCCGTTGCGCGAACGGCGCGGTCGTGGCCGCCGTGAGCGTGTCTGGGCCCGCCTTCCGGCTACCGGAAGGCTCGTTCGAGGAGGTCGGCGGGTTCGCCGTCGAGGCCGCGGCGGAGATCTCGCGCTGCCTCGGACTCCGCGCCTGAAAACCGCGCCATCAGCCGGCAGCCCGTCACGGCGTTCGGCCTCGCTTTCAGCCTCGCTTTCAGCGGGGATAGAAGGCATCGACTTCGGCGGCTTTTACGTCTACGACTTCGGCCGCAACCAGGAGGGGTTCGTCTGGGCCTCCGGCGAGCGCGTCATCCCCAAGCTGCGTTGGTCGGAAGGGTAACGCTAGGCTGGCAGGTGGCGCTTGGGGCAGCGGGCGACGAGGGAGTAGACGGTATCCACCATGTTGCCGACGTAGAGCTCGCCGACCTGGGTGAGCAGCTGGTAGGCGTCGAACTTCTCGAACCCGTGGTCTTCTGTGAGC
>CADCVH010000078.1 GCA_902806085.1 uncultured Rubrobacteraceae bacterium
ATCAGCAGATGCACGTCGTTGCGGGGATCGCCGACGAGCGCCGTCCCCTGGTGGTTGCGGGGAAGGTCGTCCACAGGCTCCCCGGCGGCGTTCGCGCCGAGCAGGAGCTTGTCCGGGTCGCTCTTATCGTAGAGATAAGGGTTCCCCACGGGTCCATCCCCGTAGACGCATTCGAGGTCAAGCCTCGGGGCGCGCGCGTTCCTGAGGTCCTCTGTCAAGGCGTACGCGGCCAGAAGAGACCGGTCGGCGGTGATGTCGTGGGCGATGAACTGACCGAGGACGGCGAAGCCTGCCGGGATGCGCGGGTTATCGAGCGACCCGTCCACGACCGGCAGCGTAGCGTCCATGCGCGAGGCGGCCCGGCCCAGTGCCACGGCGCTCTCCACGTCCACCTCGCAGGGCGGGAGACCCGGGAACATACGCCCGTATCTGCCGCCCGGAAGGCTCCGCCCCGCCTGGACGTCCTTGAGCCGCGGGTTGATGACGCAACTATGGGCGCCCACCGGCGTCTCACTCATTCCCAACCTCCTCGGGTCTCTTCAGGCGCTCCTGACAGGGGTCGCCTCGTAGTGGCGCATCTCTTCGATGTCCCCGAAGAATGGGCGGACCGACGCCAAGAAGGCCGAGAACCCGGGGCTCTTCCTGAAGCCCTGCTCGTGGCCCTCGATGGAATCCCATTCGATCCTGACCACGTAGTTGGCCGGCTCCTCCACACCGCGGGAGACCTCGTAGCTTAGGCAGTGCCCGGAGTCGTCGAGAACCGCAGCGGCCTCGCCGTAGGCCCGCTCGAAATCCGCGCGCCGGGCCTCGGGGATGCTGTAGCGGATGTACTCCACGATCATGGCGTCCTCCCTACCGATTCTCTACTTCGCCGTACCGGGTTTCATCTACTCTACATACGCCAGGCGCGCCACGCACCGCCCGAACGGCTAGTTTATGCGCCCCCGTGACGGTGAGATCTCCCGGGGAGCGGAGCTCTTCCCCACTGCGGCCTTCAGGAGATCTCAGGCCGCCCACCAGCAGGGGGCAAGGCCGTGTCCCCCCTCCGGGATACGCGCTGCTAGACTTCAGAAGGAGGTAAGGCGCCGTGTCCGAGTCATCAAGCGTAGAAAAGACGGGGGACCTCAAGAGGCTCAACCACGAGCTCTCGGTGCTCAACGGGATCGCCCGCGAGCTCAACCGCTCGGTCAACCTGGACCAGGCGCTGCGGTTCACGCTCTCGCAGGTGGCGGATCTTCTCGGCCTGCGCACGGGTTGGATCTGGCTCGTCCAGGAATCCTCCCCGGAACCCTACCTGGCCGCCGCCCAGAACCTCCCCCCCGTCCTCGCCGACGAGCCGCGCCGCATGGACGGCTCGGGCTACTGCTACTGCCTGGACACGTACAAGAAGGGCGACCTCGAAGGCGCGGCGAACGTGAACGTCCTGACCTGCAGCCGGCTGGACGGCCTGGTGGACGGCACCGACGGCCTCCGCTACCACGCTAGCATCCCCCTCTACGCCGGGGAGAAGAAGCTCGGGGTGATGAACGTAGCGAGCCCGGCGTGGCGCGGCCTCGGGTCGGAAGACCTCCAGCTCCTGAACACCGTCGGCGACCTCCTCAGCATCGCCGTCGAACGGGCGCGGCTCTTCGAGCGGAGCGCCAGGCTCGGGGCCGTCGAGGAGCGAAACCGGCTGGCGCGTGAGATACACGACACGCTGGCGCAGAACCTCACCGCGACCGGACTCCAGATCGAGTCCGCCGAAGCCCTCCTCGAAACGCAGGCGGACCCGGAGAAGGTCCGCGCCGCCCTGGGCCGCGCCCTCTCCCTGACCCACTCCAACCTCGACGAGGCCCGCCGGTCCGTACTCGACCTGCGCGCGGCCCCCCTGGAGAACCGCTCCCTGCCGGAGGCCCTGAAAGCCCTCCTGGACCGCTGGGAGGCCGAGACGGGAATATCCACCAGGTTCAGGTCGGTAAACGGGAGCCGCCCGCTCCCGCCCGGCGTCGAGGCGGCCCTGTACCGCGTGGGCCAGGAGGCCCTGAACAACGTCTCCCGCCACGCCGCCGCCCGGGGCGCGACGGTCCGGCTCGTCACCACGCCCGAAGCGGTCGCGCTGACCGTGGAAGACGATGGCGGCGGGTTCGACCCGTCGCGGGTGCCGGAGGACCGGCACGGTATCGTCGGCATGCGGGAGAGGATGGAGATGCTCGGGGGCGCGTTGGAAGTGGACAGTGGGCCGGGAAGAGGAACGCGGGTGGAGGCCACGGTGCCGCTCGAAGGGTTCGGGCGTGGATAAGATCCGGCTCCTCGTAGCCGACGACCACCCGATGCTGCGCGAGGGCCTCGTCGCCGTCCTCGGCACCCAGCCGGACTTCGAGGTGGCCGGCGAGGCCTCGGACGGGGAAGAGGTCGTCCGGCTCGTGGAAGAGTTGGTCCCGGACGTGATCCTGCTGGACCTCGAGATGCCGAACATGGACGGCGTGGAGGCGCTACGGAGGCTACGGGAGGCGGGAGCCCCCGCCCGGACCGTCGTCTTTACGGCCTACGACACCGACGAGCGCATCCTCGGCGCCCTGCGCGCCGGCGCCCGCGGCTACCTGCTAAAGGGCGCCTCCCGGGCCGACATCTTCTCCGCCATCCGTACGGTCCACGCCGGAGGGTCCCTCCTCGGCCCCGCCGTCACCAACAACCTTCTGGGGCGCATCGGCGAAGACCCGGAGGGCAACAACCCCCTGACCCCCCGCGAGCTGGAGGTCCTGGCGCTGCTCGTCCGGGGCCTCACGAACGCCGCCATCGCCGAACGCCTCTTTATCTCCGAGCGGACCGTCAAGTTCCACGTCGGCTCCATCCTCGCCAAGCTCGGCGCCGGCAACCGCACCGAGGCGGCCAGGATCGCCGCTGAACGGAACCTCGTAGAACCGGCCTGACCTGACAACCATCCCTCAGACCTCACCACCCGAAACTTCCGAACTCTCCTATTCGTACATTATTCTAGATTTACAGAATATTGAGTTGTCGGATGCGTTGGCGGACGGTACGGGAAGGGGCGGTGGTGGAGAGACGTGTAGCTGGGAGCCTCGGAAGGAGGGCGGTGTTGGTCGGGTTGCTGGCGGGTCTCTTGGTCGGGACCGTGGGAGACGTTGCAGATGGCGCGCCGGGACGCGGGGTGTCGGGGGATGAGATCGGCGCTTACATGGAGCGTGTCGAGGCGGAGCGGGATTTCTCGGGCTCGGTTCTCGTTGCCAGGGACGGGGAGGTGTTGCTGCACGAGGGCTACGGGTTGGCCGAGGAGGCCACCGGCGAACCGGTCGGGAAGGACACGGTCTTCGGGCTCGCCTCCCTCGCCAAGCAGTTCACGGCCGCGGCGATCCTCAAGCTCGAGGAGCAGGGGCGCCTTGGGGTGGATGACCGTATCTCCGAGCACCTCGCGGGCGTACCGTCCGGTAAGACCGGAATAAAGATCCACCACCTCCTGACCCACACGTCAGGGCTCACCAAGGACCATGCCAGGGGCGACTTCGAGCAGATAGGTCGCGAGGAGGCCCTGCGGAGGATCTTCGCCAAGCCCCTCGCGCGAGCTCCGGGGAGCGGCTACGAGTACTCCGACTCCGGCTACACCGTGGCGGCGGCAATCGTGGAGGAGGTCTCAGGCCGGTCGTTTCAGGGCTACCTGCACAGCAACCTCTTCCGGCCGGCCGGCCTGGACAGCACCGGGTTCTGGGACGAGCCCCGGTTCGACGGGTTGCCCGTCGCCAACGGCTACGCCAACGGCGAGGACCAGGGCTCGCCGGCCGGATTTCCCGGGGTGTCCTGGGCCATCATGGGCGCGGGCGGCCAGATCTCGACCACCGGTGATCTGCTGAGGTGGTGGAGGACTCTGGAGGAGAACACCGTCCTCTCCGAAGCCTCCGCCGGGAAGCTCTTCGCCAGGCACGTCCGGTACGGCGAGGGCGAGTACTACGGCTACGGCTGGGAGAGGAGCGAGGCGGAAGGCCTGGGCGACGTGATCACGCACAACGGGGCTGGCAACACGGGGAACGCTTACTTCGCCGCCTACCCGGACCGGGACCTCGTGGTCGCCGTCCTGAGCAACCGCGTGACGTTTCGGAGCATCACGCTCGGTAACCTGCTGGAGGACGACGACCTGCCCTACCAGGTGACGATCCCGGCCGACGAGACCGGCATGAGGCTCGCCCGGAACATCGAGAGCGGGGACTTCTCCGAGTTGCCGAGCCCCACCCTCCCCATCTCCCTGACGCTCGGCGTTCTGGGGGTCCTGGTCGCGGTATCGCTCGGCGCGGTCGCTCGGCGCGGTGGCGCTGCTGGCGAGGCTGCGGAGAAAGGGGGCAAGCAAGCATAGAGCCCGGGTGGCGAGGTCGCATAACGAGAGACGCGGCAGTAGAGTAGGCTGAGGGAGGTGGCGGTATAGGCGAGAGAGACGAGCGCGTAGAGCGGCTCGAGGCGCAGGTTTCAGAGCTCGCGGATCGCGTAGAGCGGCTCGAGGGCAGGGGGCGGGATGATCAGCGCCCCCCGCCCTCCACCGCGCCAGATCTCGAGTTCGTCCTCGAGTTGTTGCGGGGTCGCGCCGGCGGTCCCTACGAAGCGGGGGACGTACGCGGCGCCGTGGCTTACGCCGGGGCCGTTCGCTTCGGTACGCTGGCATACGACTGGGACGTCGAGCGGCCGGTGCCGGGGCTCATGGCCGCCGAAGAAGAGCCGCTGGCCAGGACGCTCTCGGCGCTCGCGAGCCCGCCGCGCCTGCGCCTGATCCGGGCCCTCCTGACAGGACCGCGTAGCACCCAGGAGCTCCAGGAAGCCCTCGGCAACGTCTCGACGGGGCAGTTCTACCACCACCTCAAGGAGTTGCTCTCGGCCAGGCTGGTGATGCAGAAAGAGCGTAGCCTCTACGCCATAGGGGCGCACCACATCGTCCCCATGCTCGCCGTGCTCGCCGTCGCCCAGGACCTCACCGACCAGGCCGGCGAAGAACCGACCTGACGGCGAACCTGGGTTCCAACCTGTACCTCCGTACAGGCCCGAAATCCGTCCTTCCGCGCGATGGCGGGAACCCCGTCCGGTCGCATACTCATCGGTGCAGACGCAGAACAGTAGACGAGGAGGCAGGCGTGGGCTTGGGTTTGGCAACCTTCGTGGTCGTGGTATTCGCGACCTTTTTCAACAACGCCCTCCACTTCTACACCCAGGTCCAGACGTATCCGCTCTTCGCGTGGGTAGGCCGGGATGGCTTCGTCCCCTTCCACAAGGAGTACCAGCGCAGGTTGCCGCTCGCGATCTACGCCCCCTACTCCCTGTTGATGGCGGCCAACGCGCTGCTGCTGGTCTTCCGCCCGGCGGAGGTGGCGGTAGGGTGGGTGATCTCGCTCCTCATCCTCAACGCCTCCGTGCTCGTCGAGAGCCTCGCGCTGGCGGCGCCGGTCCACTACCGCATGGACCACCAGACCGGCAACGACAAAGGCGAGGTGGGGCGCCTGATCCGGCTAAACGCCGTGCGACTGGCGGCCTCCACGGCGAGCAGCATCATCGTGGTCTACCTGCTCGTCCGCACGCTCGCCCCGTAACCGCCGACACCTCGAGCAGAGAAAGGACATCATCATGACGGATACGACCACCAGGACCGCCCTTATCACCGGCGCCTCCCGCGGCCTCGGCCTCGCCCTGGCCCGCGGGCTGGCCGAAGACGGCTGGACGCTGATCATCGACGCCCGCGGAGAGGAAAGCCTAGAGACCGCCCGCGCCGAGCTCGCAGAGCTCACGGACGTGACGGCTATTACGGGGAACGTCATGGACCCCGGGCACAGGGCGGACCTTGCCCGCACCGCGGCGGACGCCGGGGGCCTGGACGCGCTCGTGAACAACGCGAGTGTCTTGGGCCCGAGCCCGCAGCCGAGCCTCCTGGACTATCCCCTCGGCATCCTGGAGCAGATCTACCGGACCAACGTGTTCGCGCCTCTCGCCCTGGTCCAAGCCGTGCGGGACGAGCTGAAGCCCGGCGCCCGCGTCGTCAACGTCACGAGCGACGCCGCCGTCGAGCCCTACGAAGGCTGGGGCGGCTACGGGTCGAGCAAGGCCGCCCTGGAGCAGCTCTCGAACATCCTCGCCGCCGAGAACCCCGGGTGGCGGGTCTACTGGGTGGATCCCGGCGACATGCGCACCCGGATGCAGCAGGAGGCGTTCCCGGACGAGGACATAAGCGACCGCCCCCTCCCCGAAGAGAGCGTGCCCGGCTTCGTTGACCTCCTGGCAGGCGACCTGCCGGCGGGCCGGTACGCGGCCAGGGACCTGGCCCTGTCAAAGACAGAGTAGCCCGAAGGTGAAAGGAGCGACGCCCGTGGAGATCCAGGGTATCGCATGGTTGGGGACCAGGACCACAGAGTTCGACGCCACATCAGGGTTCTTCGGGGAGACGCTCGGCCTGCCGACGGAGCACGAAGAGCCGGATTTCTCGGTCTTCCGGCTGCCCAACGGGGACAAGGTCGAGGTCTTCGGACCTTCAGACCGGGACCACGAGCACTTCACCTCAGGCCCGGTCGCCGGGTTCCTCGTGGAAGACGTCGAGAAGGCCCGCCGCGAGATGGAGAGCGCCGGGATCTCCTTTATCGGACCGGAGCATCACTACGATGAGAGCGGCGCCTGGTCCCACTTCGTCGGCCCCGACGGCAACGTCTACGAATTGACCCGCGACGGCTCGCATACCTAGCCGTCGCCCAGAACAAAGGAAAACCCACTTGTTGGACATGCACACCGAATACACAAGACACACGGCCCCGCCACGAGACGACCACGGACTGGAGGCGCCACCAGGCCTCAAGGATGCGAGAACCGAGATACCGGAGGGCCTTGACTTCGAGCTACCCGCGGATCTCGGGGCGGGCGAACCGCCTGAGGCCCGCGGCTTGGCCCGCGACGAGGTGCGCCTCATGGTCTCGCACCGAGGCGACGACCGCGTCGTACACGCGGGCTTCCGGGACCTCCCCGATTTCCTCGAAGCCGGCGACGTGCTCGTCGTGAACACCAGCGGCACCATGAACGCAGCCCTGCCGGCCACCCGGGCCGACGGCTCGCGGATCACCCTGCACCTCTCCACCCACCTCCCGGCGGACCTGTGGACCGTGGAGCTCCGCACGGAGAACCTTGAACCTCTCTTCGACGGTGAGCCGGGAGAGACGCTGGGGCTGCCGGGGGGCGCCAGGGCCTCCCTTCACACCCCTTTCCAGCCGGAGAACAGGAGTGGTGGCCGAAAAAAGCGGCGGCTCTGGGTCTCTACACTCGACCTGCCGTTTAACTTGAACGAGTATCTCCACTGGTACGGGGCACCGATCCGGTACCGCTACGTCGGGGAGGAATGGCCTTCGAGTTACTACCAGACCGTCTACGCGACGGAGAAGGGCAGCGCCGAGATGCCCTCGGCCGGGCGCGCTTTCACGCCGGGGCTCATCACGCGGCTCGTGGCGAGAGGCGTCCAGGTGGCGCCCCTGATCCTGCACACCGGCGTCGCCAGCCTGGAGGAGGACGAGCCGCCCTACGAGGAGTTCTACAGGGTCCCGGCAGCCACGGCGGGGCTCGTCAACGCGGCGCGGGACTCGGGCCGCAGGGTCGTCGCCGTCGGGACCACCGTCGTGCGCGCCCTGGAGACCGTCACCGGCGCCGACGGCGTGACACACTCGGGAGAGGGCTGGACAGACCGGATCATCACACCCGAACGCGGCGTCAGGTCCGTGGACGCTATGCTCACCGGCCTGCACGAACCGCGCTCGACCCACCTCTGGATGCTTGAAGCGGTGGCGGGACGCGAACACCTCAAAGTCGCCTACGGGGAGGCCCTGAAAGGGGGATACCTCTGGCACGAGTTCGGGGACCTGCATCTGATTTTGTAGGTTTCAGGCTTCAGGTATCAGGTTTCGAGAGGCGAGAGGAGCAGCATGTAAACCTACTATAGAAGTTTAGACCTTCGACGAACACTACATCGACCAAGGAGAAACCGTGAGTTACGAGTTGCCGCAGTTGCCGTACGGCTACGACGCTTTGGAGCCGACCATAGACGAGCAGACCATGCACCTGCACCACGAAAAACACCACAACACCTACATAACCAACCTCAACAACGCCCTCGAGAAGCACCCTGAGGCCGA
>CADCVH010000079.1 GCA_902806085.1 uncultured Rubrobacteraceae bacterium
GCCCGAGGAGACGAAGAAGGTGCTGTTGAGGTCCCCGGGGGCTATCTCGCTTATCTTGGCGGCTAGTTCCAAACTCCTCGGGTGCTGGAAGCTCCAGTTGGGGAAGAACCCGAGCTCCTTCATCTGCGAAGCTGCGACCTCGGCCAGTTCCGTCCGGCCGTTTCCGACCTGGGTGGTGAACAGGCCCGCGAGACCGTCCAGGTAGGTGCGGCCCCTGTCGTCGGTGACGTAAGACCCTTCGCCTGAGACGATGACCGGCAGCCTGGACCAGTCCTCCGCGTAGGGCGTGAAGTGCAGCATGAGGTTCTCTACACCCGCGAGGGGTGTGCCATCTCCGCTTTGCTCGAAACCCCTCATAACGTCCACGCGCCGACCGACCTTTCCTCTATCAGAGTTGCCCGTTTTCTGTGGTCCCCACGAGGTACCGAGGTCCCGGAAGCTTCCGTTTCATCCCCTGGATAGTCTCACATGCCGGGAGGAAAGACACCAGGGGTCGCCACGAGACCGGCCGGAGAGGTCCTAGTCCTCGGCACAGAGGGCCGGGCGGGGGGTTCTAGGTTTTCAGGCGGTAGCCCGTTTTGAAGATCCACCAGACAGCCGTCAGGCACAGGGCCAGGAAGAGGACCGTCATGGCCATGCTCAGGCCGACGCTCACGTCGGCGACCCCTAAGAAGCTCCAGCGGAAGGCGTTTATGAGGTAGACGACGGGGTTGAAGAGGGTGGCCGTCTGCCAGAACGGGGGCAGCATATCGATGGAGTAGAAGCTGCCGCCGAGGAAGATCAGGGGCGTGACGATGAGGAAGGGCACGAGTTGGAGCTTCTCGAAGCCGTCGGCCCAGATGCCGAGCACGAAGCCGAAGAGGCTGAAGGTGAAGGCGGTGAGGATCAGGAACATCAGCATCCAGAGCGGGTGCATGATCTGGAGTGGCACGAAGAGGCTCGAGGTGGCGAGGATGATGAGGCCCAGGATCACCGACTTGGTCGCCGCGGCCCCGACGTAGCTGATGACGATCTCGACGTAGGAGACGGGGGCTGACAGGATCTCGTAGATCGTGCCCGTGAACTTCGGAAAGAAGATCCCGAACGAGGCGTTGGTGATGCTCTGCGTCAACAGCGAGAGCATGATGAGGCCCGGCACTATAAAGGCCCCGTAGCTGACCCCGTCGATGTCGGAGATGCGCGAGCCTATGGCCGCCCCGAAGACGACGAAGTACAGGGAGGTCGAGATGACGGGCGAGACGATGCTCTGCAGCACCGTGCGCCAGGTGCGGGCCATCTCGAAAACGTAGATCGCGCGGATCGCGTGAAAGTTCATTGCCCCTCTTTCACCAGGCTGACGAAGATTTCCTCCAGCGAGCTCTGTCTTGTCTGGAGGTCCTTGAATCGGATGCCCGTGCCGTTCAGGTCCGCGAGCAGGGCGGCGATGTCCGCGCGCCCGTTCTGCGCGTCGTAGGTGTAGACCAGCTCGTCGCCGTCCGCCGCCAGTTCCAGGTGGTAGTCGTCGAGCTCGCCCGGAACGGCGTCGAGCTTGTCGCGCAACTGCAGGGTCAACTGCTTCTTGCCGAGCTTGCGCATCAACTCGTCCTTCTCTTCTATGAGGACGATCTCGCCGTTGTTGATCACCCCGATCCGGTCTGCCATCTCCTCGGCCTCGTCGATGTAGTGGGTGGTGAGGATGATGGTCACGCCGGTCTCTCGCAACTGGCGCACCATCTCCCACATGTCCCGCCTGAGCTCCACGTCCACGCCCGCCGTCGGCTCGTCGAGAAAGAGGATGCGGGGCTCGTGCGCGAGGGCCTTGGCGATCATGACCCGCCGCTTCATGCCGCCGGAGAGCGTTATGATCTTGTTGTCCTTCTTGTCCCACAGCGACAGGTCCTTGAGCACCTTCTCTATGTGGCCGGGATTGGGCTTCTTGCCGAAGAGCCCCCGGCTGAAGGTGGCGGTGGCCCAGACGGTCTCGAACGAATCCGTCGTGAGCTCCTGCGGGACGAGCCCGATCATGGACCGGGCCGCCCGGTACTCGGTGATGATGTCGTGGCCGCCGGCCAGGATGTCGCCCTTGGACGGGTTGACGATGCCGCAGATGATGCTGATGAGGGTCGTCTTGCCGGCACCGTTGGGGCCGAGAAGGGCGAAGATCTCGCCTGGGCGTATCTCGAGGTCGATGTTCTTGAGCGCCTGGAAGCCGGAGGCGTAGGTCTTGGAGAGGTGGGAGACCGAGATGATGGGCTGCAAGATCAGGCCCCCCGTCTCTTGTCGTGGGCCAAAGATCCGACGCCCGCCCGCGCCGAACGGGACGCGACGCGCCGGCCGGTGTCGCCGGTTGCCCCGGTATAAAGAATCAAACCCTGATCTCCTCTCGTACGTTACGATCGGGCCCGACGGACCCTCCTATAGTCTATGCGGAAGACGCCGGGGTCCCAAGCACCTCTTTGCCCGATTCGTCCCCGGCAGCGTGTTCGCCCCTATGGTCGCGCGGCCAAAGACTCCCCGCACCGGACGCAAGTACGGTTCTCCGGCACGTACCTTCGTACAGGAGGTCTCCTGACGACGGCTTCCCGGTGGCTGCGCGGATACCCTTGGGGTGTCAGGCCGTCTTGTAGACGAAGAGGCGGTTGAGGTGCGAGGTGTTGCCGGCGGGGAAGGGTTGGAACGCCTCGCTCATCGTCACCCGGCCCCACCTACCATCGTTCTCCAGCGACGCTTGCTTCTCCTCGAAGCCGCCGTCCCTGTACACGTCGTCGCGGACGCTGAAGATCACCCACCCGCCCGGCTCGACGACCCGGACGAGCTCGTCGAGCGCCCCTGGCGGGGCGTGGTTGGTGGTGAAGACCCCTACCGAGACGGCGGCCGAGAAGAAGCCGCTGTCGAACCCCAGGGGCTCGCCGAGCACCATGCGGCGCAGGTCGCGGTACGCGCCCTTTTTGGCCGCCCTCTCGAGCATGCGCCCGGAGATGTCTATGCCGACGAGGTCCCCGTAGCCGAGCACGCGCAGGATGCCCCCGAACATGCCGGTGCCCGCGCCAGCATCGAGCAGGCTGCCGCCGGGCGCGACATGACGCCCGACGAACCCGGCCGCCACGGCCGGTAGCGAGTAACCCAGGCTGAGCATGTCGTCTTCGTAGTCCTTCGCCCACAGGTCGTAGCCTTCCGCGAGCTCCCGGTTGTCCTTTGCCGAGTACACGCGCTGCAACCTCCGGGACCTCTCCGAACCGTCCAAAACCTTCCCTCCCTAGAAAGCCCAACAGCGCCGCTACAGGCGCCGTGGATGTGAGCCCCTCGAACCCACGGCGACGGGCCCGGTGCCACGTCTATCCTACACAAAGACGCCGGCAGGCCGCCGTTAGCTCCTTGGTTGGCGTCGGGTCGCAAGAAGAGCGCCTACTGGACCCCTACCTGGGCAACAAGCCGGAGACCTACCGCTACGAGTCCCGCATCGCCGAGATCGAGCGCTCCCGCCGGACCGTACAGGACGAGTTCACCCCGCATCCAAGACGGGGCCGCACACCTGAAACGGCTGGGATGCGACCGCGCCTACGAGACGCTGGACGTTACCGTGCTCGCCCACGGGGACGGCAATTTAGAGATCGGGACTCACGCCTCTTTCTTGAAGTGGCGTGCCTCTACCTCCTGGTAGTTGCCGCACTCCGGGCAGGTGAACGCCCGGACCTTTCTCGACCCGTAGGCCGGCACTATGGTGGTCTTGTTGAAGTCGTAGACGAAGCCGCAGCTCTCGCACTTCTGGCGGAAGGTGACGACCGTGCCGCGTTCGTTTACGATCTTGCCGCCCGTCATCTCTATCGCCAAAGCGCGCCCCCGGAGAGTCGTGTGTTCCTACACCGTTATTTTAAGCCCATACGCCCCGAAATCTCGGAGAGCAGCGGGCTTCCGGCGTCGAGAAAGCCGTCTATGACGTCGTAGTGGTTTTTGCCCGGGAGGACGAGGCGGTCGCCGCAGAGGCCCCTCGCCCTCCACGCCCCCAGAAACGCCTCCGACTGGCGTTTGAACTCCTCCGTCTCCTCTTCCCCGTAGGCGACGAGCAGGGGCGGGGCCTCGTCCGGCAGGTGGAGGATGGGGCTGTTCCTGCGGACCTCGGCCCACGTGAGTTGGAGTTTCGGCTGCAGGAACGTGTACGGGAAGGGCGTCAGGTCGAAGAGGCCGCTTACGACGGTCGCGCCCTTGATGATGTCTTCCGGTAGCCCGTAGTCGCCGGGCCAGTCGGTCGCGAGCAGCATGGCGACGAGGTGGCCCCCGGCCGAGTGGCCGGCCACGTGGATGCGCCCCGGGTCGCCGCCGAAGCCCCGGGCGTTTTCGTAGGTCCAGGCGAGGGCGGCGCGGGTCTGGCGCACGATCTCGTCTATCGTCACCCGGGGACACAGCTCGTAGTTTGTGACCACGCTTGCCACGCCGCGGGAGCCCGGGCCCCGCGCCACGAAACCGAACTCCCTGCCCGTCCGCGCCCGCCAGTACCCGCCGTGGACGAAGACGAGGACGGGCGCGTCCTGCCCGGCGGGGTACAGGTCGACGTGCTCGGCGAGCGTGGGGCCGAAAGAGACGTCCTGGCTGTGCTTCCTCTCCAGGCGCAGCCTCTCGCTCTCCCGCGCGTAAAACTCGGCGTAGACGCCCGGGTCGGGCACGGTGCGCCCGGGGTCGTACTGGGCGTCGAGCTCCTCCTGCGTCGCGAAGTCCCGGTAGAGCACCGTTACCTGCCCAGCACCCTGCGCCACAGCGGACGCCGGCCGGGGGCTTCTGGCGCCAGCCGCGGGCGCGTCTCCCCGATATGGGGCAGTCCGTGCTCGCGGCGTGTGGCGTTCCGGCCCCTGAGGACCTCGGCGTCAGCCTCCCAGTTCTCGCCGACCTCGTTTTGCAGTTGGTCCTCTATGCGCGCCAGGGCCTCGTCCTCCACGCCGCCGAGCTTCGCGGCCTCGTACTTTATGCCGAGCAGGAGGGAGTTTTTGTCCTCGATGGCAGGCTCGCCTACGCGCCGTAGGACTGTTCTATGCCGACGCGGCGCTCCTTTTTGAGCTCCAGCTTGGCTACCGATGCGCGGTGTACCTCGTCCGGGCCGTCGGCGAGCCTGAGGATACGCGACTCGGCCCAGAAGGCGGCCAAGGGCGTGTCGCCGGAGACGCCCGCCCCGCCGAAGGCCTGGACGGCGCGGTCGAGGACGCGCAGGGTCGCGTTCGGGGCGACGACCTTTATCTGGGCGATCTCCGAGCGGGCCTCCTTGTTGCCAACCGTGTCCATCATGTGGGCCGCCTTCAGGGTGAGGAGCCTGGCCTGCTCGATCTCCATCCTGGAGTCGGCGATCCACTCCATGATCACGCCCTGCTCGGCGAGCGGTTTGCCGAACGCCTCGCGGCCCTTGACCCGCTCGCACATCAACTCCAGGGCCCTCTCGGCCACGCCTATCTGGCGCATGCAGTGGTGGATGCGCCCCGGGCCCAGGCGCCCTTGCGCGATGGCGAAGCCCTTGCCCTCGCCCCAGAGGATGTTCTGCTTAGGCACCCTCACGTCCTCGAAGAGGATCTCCCCGTGCCCGTGCGGGGCCTCGTCGTAGCCGAAGACAGATAAGGTGCGCTCTATCTCCACGCCAGGCGCGTCGAGGGGGACCAGGATCATGGACTGCTGCTCGTGGCGGGCGGCCTCTGGGTCCGTCTTGCCCATGAAGATCGAGATCTTGCACCGCCGGTTCCCCGCCCCCGTGGACCACCACTTGCGGCCGTTCACGACGTACTCGTCCCCGCCGGAAGTACGCTCTATCCTGGCCTGTATGTTGGTGGCGTCCGAGGAGGCCACGTCAGGCTCGGTCATGCAGAAGGCGGACCGGATCTCCCCCTCCAGGAGCGGCCTGAGCCAGCGCTCCTGCTGCTCAGGCGTCCCGTAGCGGGCTAAGACCTCCATGTTGCCCGTGTCCGGGGCGTTGCAGTTGAAGACCTCGGGCGCTATGAGGCTGCGGCCCATGACCTCGCACAGCGGCGCGTACTCCAGGTTCGAGAGCCCGGCGCCGTGCTCTGAGTCGGGCAGAAACAGGTTCCAGAGGCCGGCGGATCTCGCCTTCTCCTTGAGCCCTTCCATGATAGGCGGCGTGCTCCAGCGGTCCTCGGCGGCTTCTAACTGGTCCGCGTAGGTCTTCTCGTTCGGGTAGACGAACTCGTCCATGAAAGATTCGAGTTGTTCGCGAAGTTCGAGGACCTTCTGCGGGTGATCGAAGTTCATCCGTTGTCTCCTTCCGTCAGGCCCAAAAACTCGACGAGGTCTTCCAGCTCGCGCAAGGTCTCGGCGTCCAGGGGCGGGGCGGGGGAACGGACGTGCGAGGAGCCGATCATGCGGCGCATCTTGGATACCTCCTTGCGGATGCCCACGCCCCCGACGCCGAGTTGGGCCTCGAACCGGATCAGGGGCAGGTAGCGGAAGAAGTGCTCCCGCGCTTCCGCCTCCCTGCCCTTTGTGAACAGGTGGTGGACCCGTACCAGTATCTCGGGGTACGCGAAGCCGGTCATTATGCCCACGGCACCCCGCGCCAGCTCCTCGTAGAAGTACATCCCGCCGAGGCCGCCGAAGATGCCGGCCCGTTTGTCCGGGTCTTCTATCTGGCCTATGAGGGCCGAGATCTTGATGGTCGTAGGCGCCTCTTCGAGCTTGACGTACCGGCAGTTCTCGACCCCGTTCATCACCCGGGATATGAAGGCGGCCGGCATCACCACGCCCGTGTTTACGGGCTCGTCCTGCACCACGACCGGCACGGAGAGGGCCCCCGCGACCTCCCGGTAGTGCCCGAAGACGAGGTCGAGGTTTTTCAGGTTGTTGGGCGGGGCGACCATCACCGCCGCGGCCCCGAGCCCCTCCGCCTCGCGCGCCCTCTCTACCGCCACCCGGGTCGCGGGCGCAGAGCAGCCGACGACCACGGGGACCCGTCCTTCCGTGGCCGCGACGTACCGCCCGGCGACCGCGGAGCGTTCTGCGTCGGTGAGCTTGTGGGCCTCGCCCATGATGCCCAGCACCACGAGGCCGTCCACGCCGGACTCCAGGTAGCCCTCGGCGAGGGCGTCTATCCCCACGAAGTCCACGTCCCCCTCGTCCGTGAACGGGGTAAGGGCGATGGGGAGGACGCCGTGTAGGGACATGGGGGCAGTATACAGGCACCTTTTTTCTCCCGCGGCCCCGATGGGCTACCATGTCTGGCCTATGAGGCTGGCTTGCGCAGAGATCGGCGGCAACGAGGTGGCGGTCGTGGTGTGGGCCGGCCGCGCCCTCCCGGTGGCCGAGGTTCCGGACCCCGACGGATGGCCGGTTGGCCTGCTCTGCCTGCTAGAGGGCGGCCGGCTCGACGGCCTGCGCCGGAGGTGGGAGGGGTTCTCCGGGAGGGAATTGGAGGACCTGGCGGGGCGGGCCGTACCGGCGGAAGATCTCGCCTACGCCCCACCGTACCGCCGGCCGCGCAAGATCTGGGGCATCGGATTGAACTACGTAGAGCACGCCGGCGACCTGGACGAGACGGCCCCCGTGGAAGAGCCCGCAAGCTTCATGCGCCCGGACACCACGATCATCGGCCCGGGGGACGAGATACGTCTGCCCGAAGGCATCGGTCGGGTAACGGCCGAGGCGGAGCTCGCCGTGGTCATCGGCCGCAGGGCGAAGGACGTCTCAGAAGCGGAGGCCCCCTCCGTCGTCGCGGGCTTCACGACGGTTTTGGACATGACGGCGGAGGACATCTTGCGCAAGAACCCGCGCTACCTGACGCGGGCCAAGAGCTTCGACACCTTCTTCTCCTTCGGCCCGCACCTGCTTACGCCGGACGAGGTGGGGGAGGTGGAGGGGTTGGAAGTCTCGACGGTCCTCAACGGCGAGGTGCGCCGCACGAACACCGTCTCGAACATGACGTTCTCGCCGTACCGGCTCGTCTCGTTCCACTCAAAGGTGATGACGCTCTTGCCCGGGGACGTGATATCCACGGGGACGCCGGGGGCGGTCGGGATAAGCCCCGGCGACGTGGCGGAGTGCAGGATCGGCGGCTTCGGGCCGCTCGTGAACCCGGTCGGGAGGTAGGCGTGGACCTCGGTCTAGAGGGCAAGACGGCGCTTGTGACGGCGGCGAGCAAGGGGCTCGGGCGGGCGATAGCCACCGAGCTCGCCCGCGAGGGCGCCCGCGTCGTGATCTCAAGCCGCGACGAGGAGGCGCTCGCCGCCGCGGCCTCAGAGATAGGGAAAGAGACGGGCGCCGAGGTGGAGTACCGGGCCGCCGACCTGACGAGCGGGGGGGACATAAAGGGCCTGGTGGCGCACGCCGTGGAGCGCTTCGGCGGCATCGACGTGCTCGTCAACAACACCGGAGGCCCGCCGACGGGCAACTTCGCCGACCTGGACGACGAGGCGTGGGACCTGGCCTTCCGCCAGATCATAATGAGCCTCGTGCGGTGCGTGCGAGGCGTGATCCCCTCGATGCGCGGGCGCGGCGGCGGTCGCATCGTCAACGTCGCCTCCTCCTCCGTCAGGCAGCCCATAGACAACCTGCTCCTCTCCAACACCTTCCGCGCCGGCCTGGCCGGCCTCGCCAAGAGCCTCTCCCTGGAGCTCGCGCCCGACAACATCCTGGTGAACACCCTGGGCCCCGGCCGCATCCTCACCGGACGCACGGAGTCCGTGGACGCCGGCCAGGCCGAATCCCAGGGCGTGAGCGTGCAGGAGGTGCGCGAGCAGTTCGCCACCCGGATACCGCTCGGGCGCTACGGCACGCCGGAGGAGTTCGCGCGGGTCGCCGCCTTCCTGGCCTCCCCGGCCAACGGCTACGTGACGGGCCAGGCCGTCCTGGTCGATGGGGGTATGGTCCGGGCGCTTTGAGCCCGGCACCTGCGCCCGCGGCACGTTTTGTATAGGATGTAACGACGCGTTGGGTGGTGCGCCGGCCAACTCCCACCGCCGCGACGGTCGCCCGCGCGACGGGGGTTTGGTATGGCGGCATCTTCGGTAGCAACCGGGCCAAGACGCAAGCGTCGGGAGACGGCGGTCGGGGGCCGGTAGGCCTCGGCGGTAGGCGACCAACAGCCAGGAGGAGGAGAAGATGGCCGAGCAGCAGAGGAACGCGTTTCGGGGCTTTCTGGACATGGCGAGCGAGATGAACCGGATACGCAACGTCGGCAGCTACGGCGGGGAGACCGGCGGGGAAGAGCGGGAGAGGACCCACGCCAACGCCTGGGTACCGCCCGCGGACGTGTTCACGCGGGGGCAGGACCTCGTGATCCGGATGGAGCTTGCGGGCGTGGCCCCGCAAGACATCGACGTCTCGTTCCACGAGAACACGCTTACCGTCTCCGGCGAGCGCGGCAAGGACGTGGACGAGGTGGACTTCTACGTCCACGAGCGCTTCTACGGCGTCTTCCGGCGCAGCATGACCCTGCCCGCCGGTATAAGCGAGAACGACATAAGCGCCGAGTTCGACAACGGCCTCGTGGAGATCACCGCAGAGGGCGCCGCCGCCTCCCCGGAGCCCCGGCGCATAGAGGTCCGCAACAGGACGTCCTGACATCTCTCAGGACGCGTCGCCCCGGTATCTTTCGGGGCGTCGCACGCCCGGGCAAGTTGGTGTAACATGCGCCCGACGTTCCTGAGCCGCTTCGCTCACGGAGGGCCATCGGCCCGGGCGTGGCTCGTAGCGTTTCTGCCGCGACGCTCTGTCGCATTCCCACTTCGATTGGGACCAGGCTTACGTTTTTCTGTTTGGGGCGATGCCTGGTTTTGCGTAGGCAAGGCACCTTGCAGGTCCAGATAAAGAACATCCACGGGTTCGACGAAAGAAGGGTCCTATGGCGCAACAGGTACGGGAACGGGAAGAAAGGTCCCAGGTTGGGATAGTTTTCTATGTCTCCGCGGCGTTCGCGGCGGGGTTCATATTGTGGGGCGCGCTCGCGCCGGAGAACTTCGGCGCCGTGACGCAAGGCATCTTCGACTGGGTGGTCACGAACCTCGGCTGGTTCTACCTCCTGGCGGGCAACTTCTTCTTGCTCTTCGTCGTGATCCTCGCCCTCAGCAAGTACGGCAAGCTCCGCCTGGGCAAGGACGGCGAGACGCCCGAGTTCAGCAACTTCGCGTGGTTCGCCATGCTCTTCCAGGCCGGGATGGGGCCGTCCCTAATCTTCTGGGGCGTGGCCGAGCCGCTCGCGCACTACAATGCCCCGCCCTTCGGCCTGGCAAAGGCGGGCTCGGTTGAGGCCGCCCAGGTGGGGATGCAGTACACCTACTTCCACTGGACGCTCCACCCGTGGGCCATGTACGCCGTCGTCGGGCTCGCGGTCGGGTACTTCAGCTTCCGCAGGGACGAGCCCGGTCTCATAAGCCCCGTCTTCAGGCCGCTCTTGGGCAGCCGGGTGGACGGGTCGATCGGCAAGACCATAGACGTGCTGGCGGTGCTGGCGGTCCTCTTCGGCGTCGCGGTCTCCCTGGGGTCGGCGGGGCTCCAGATGACCGCCGGGCTCGGCGAGACCTTCGGCACCCCGACGGGGATAGCCACGCAGTTGCTCGTCATCGGGGTCACCACGGTGGCGTTCATGATCTCCGCCTCGACGGCCGTCGAGAAGGGGGTCAACTACCTCAGCCAGATCAGCATGTACGTGGCCGGCGTCTTGCTGCTGATCTTCCTCGTGATGGGCCCCACGGCCACCCAGCTCGGCGCCCTCACTCAAGGGGTCGGCGACTACTTCGGCAACCTGATCCCCATGAGCATGAGGGTGCAGTCCTTCAACCAGGACTCCGCGTGGCTCGGCAGCTGGACCGTCTTCTACTGGTCGTGGTGGATCGCCTGGTGCCCGTACGTGGGCCTGTTTATCGCGCGCATCTCGCGGGGGCGCACCATCCGGCAGTTCGTCATCGGCGCCGTCGGTGGCCCGAGCGTGGTCACCTTCGTCTGGGTGGCCGTCTTCGGTGGGTCGGCCATCCACCTCGACCGGACGCAGGGCGGCGGGATAGCCGACAGCGTCGTCGCCGACCCGGCGAGCGGGATGTTCGTCTTTCTCAACCAGTTCCCGCTGGCCCTCGCCATGTCCGTCCTGACGCTCGTCGTGCTCTGGATCTTCTTCGTCGCGGGCGCCGACGCGGGGACGATCGTGCTCGGCAGCATGTCAACCGGCGGACCCAGGGAGCCCAGGAGGTGGATCAAGCTCTCCTGGGGCCTCGCCATGGCCGCCATCGCGGGCATCCTGCTCGTGGCCGGGGGCCTCGGCGCCCTGCAGTCGGCCTCGGTCCTTACCGGGGTGCCGTTCGCCTTTATCATGGTCCTCATGTGCGTGGCCTTCCTCAAACACCTCATGAGCGAGGCCCGGGGAGGCGGCGAACAGGGCCGCGCTGACGTGGACCTCGCGGAGCGCGCCAGGGAGTCGCGGCCGTCGGTGCGCCGGACGCCGGGACGCCCGGCGACGGGCCCTGCGACCGGCCAGGCGTTCTCGGCCGAAGACCCGATGCCGGGCTCCAACGTGCAACCGGGCGGCCGGATGCGGCCGGGCGGCCTGCCCGGGGACCAACCCCAACCCGGGATGGGGGGGCGGTGATCTTCGGTTCGCGGGCGCGCAGGGTCTTGCCGTGGTTGCTCGTCCTCGCGGCGGTCGCCGCTTTGGCCGCCGGCTGCGGCCCCGGCGGGGGCGGCGGCTCGGGGGAGAACGGGAACCGTATCGAGCCGGACCAGTTCCGGCTGAGCGGCACGCAGCGCGACGCCCAGTTCGCCGTCGGGTCCGAGACCTTCACCGAGCAGGAGGTCCTCGGGAGCATCACCATGCAGGTCCTGGAGGCCGCCGACGCCACGGTCGTCGACAGGACCGGGCTCGGCGGCAACGAGGCCGTGCGCCAGGCGCTGGAGGACGGCGAGATCGACCTCTACTGGGAGTACACCGCCACGGGCTGGCTCGTCCACCTCTCAGAGACCCGCTCCATAACCGACCCGCAGGCCCAGTACGAGGCCGTCGCCAAGCAGGACCTCCAAGAGAACGGCATCCGGTGGCTCCCGCCCGCTCCCGGTAACGACACCTACGCGATCGCGGCGAGCAAGAAGACCCGGCAGGACCTCGACATCCGGAGCATCTCCGACCTGGCGCGGCTGGCCGAGGAGCGTCCCGAAGAGGCGACGCTGTGCTTCAACAACGAAGACGACTTCCGCACCCGCTTCGACGGGCTGCCCGGCATGCAGCGGGCCTACGGCTTCCAGTTCCCCGAGGAGAACCTGGTCGAGGTGTCCCTGGACGCGGTCTACGGGGCCGCGGACGAGGGCGAGATCTGCAACTTCGGCGTCGTCTTTACCACCAGCGGCTTTCTCCGGGAGTCGGGCCTCCAGCTCCTCGAAGACGACGAAAACTTCTTCGCCGTCTACAACCCCTCGCTCACCATCAGGGGCGAGATGTACGAGCAGTACCCCCAACTCCGCGAGCTCTTCGCCCCCATATCCAAAAAGCTCGACACGGAGACCCTCCTGGACCTGAACTACGCCGTCGAAGTCGAGGGCAAGGCCCCCGAAGACGTCGCCCGCCGGTGGCTCCGGGAGAACGGCTTCATCGAGTAGCGGGCGGCCCCTCGACGACCCTTCGGCCTGACCACGGAGGCCCGATCTTCCAAACCGCATCCCCCGACCTCGCGGCGGGTTCTAAACCCGACCCGGCGAAGGGGCGTGCCCGAATGGGGGCCGAGGGGGCGGAATTCGCTATGATAGGAGGGGGTGAAAGAGAGTTTCGCGGGCAGAGGAGGAGAGGGATGATCGAGAACTCCGTGGGCATCTGGGCGTTCGGGCCGGCCGTCACGCGCTTCGTACCGCCCGGCTACCACCGCGAGGTCTCGGGCGAGCCGATGGTGGACAAGACCCGGAGGGTGTGCGAGGGCCTCTCGGACGTGCTGGAGGGCCTCGAGTACCACTACCCCGGCGAGGTCGACGAGGGGAACCTCGCCGAGATCCTGTCGGTCCTGAAAGAGCACGGGATGGATCTGCCCGTGGTGGCCGCGGGGCTGCACCCGGACCCGACCTACGGCAAGGGCGCTTTCGTCAACCCCGACGAGGGGATCCGGCGCCAGGGGATAGACGCGCTCAAGCGCGGGGTGGACCTGTGCGGCGAGGTCGGGGCGAACTTCATCATCTGGCCCGGCGCGGAGGGGTACAACTACACGTTCCAGAGGCCCTACGCCGAGACCTGGCGCCGCTTCGTCGAGGGCGTGGCCGAGGTGGTGGACCACGCCAACGAGAGGAACGTCAAGGTCTTTCTGGAGCACAAGAACAGCGAGCCGGCGATGAAGATCCTGATGCAGAACATAGGGATGACGCTGTTCACGATCCAGAAGGTGAACGCCCTCGGGGTGGACACCCAGAACCTGATGGTCAACATGGACTGGCAGCACCTGATCATGAACGGCGAGAACCTGGCCGAGTACGCCGACCTCCTCGCCGCCGAGCACAAGCTCGGCCACCAGCACGGCAACGACGGCTGGGGCACCTTCGACGACGACAACGTGGTCGGCACCAACTTCTTCATGCAGACTTTGGAGCTCGCCCAGACCCTGCAGGACGTGGGCTACGGGCAAGGCGGCGAGATCGTGGGCTTCGACCTCTACCCCTACACCGAAGACCAGGTGGCGGCGGTGAGGCGCGCGATTCTTCAGTGGGAGTTCATCTGGGACCTGGCCGGGAAGATAGACCGGGATGCTCTGCGGGAGGCCAGGACGAACGCGGACGCTCTGGCCGGGCAGAGGGCGGTGTACGCGGCTTTGGGGATGGACGAGGGCTACGAGGCGGAGGTCGTGCGGCGTCGCGGCGAAGCCAGGGAGGCCAGGAAGAACCGCGCCGGGACCGGGGCGTGAGCCCGCTCGTAGGGCTCGACGTCGGCACGAGCGGGGCGCGGGCCGTCGCGGTGGACGAGGCGGGTAACGTCGTCGCCGAGGCCTCCTCTGGGTACCCGCTCCACAGCCCGAGGCCCGGCTGGACGGAGCAGGACCCGGCGGACTGGTGGGAGGGGGCGAAGGCGGCGCTTGGGAAGGTGGCCGCGGAGGTCGGGGGGGACGTGGCCGGCATCGGGCTCACGGGCCAGATGCACGGGTCGGTCTTTCTGGATTCGGCCGACGAGGTGATACGCCCGGCCCTTTTGTGGAACGACCAGCGCACGGGCGAGCAGTGCGAAGAGATAACCGAAGCGGTCGGCGCGGAGCGCCTGATCCAACTGGCCGGCAACCCGGCCCTTACGGGCTTCCAGGCCCCGAAGGTGCTCTGGCTCAGGGATGAGGAACCGGAGAACTACGGCCGCGTCTCCCGCGTCCTGCTGCCGAAGGATTACGTGAGGCTCCGGCTGACCGGGGAGTACGCCACGGACGCCTCGGACGCGTCGGGTACGCTCTTTCTCGACGTGAAGGGGCGCGACTGGTCCGGGGAGATCCTGGCCGCGCTGGGGGTGCCCGCCGAGTGGATGCCGAAGGTCCACGAAGGCCCACAGAATACGGGCGGCCTGCGCGAAGAGGTGGCGGTAGAGCTCGGCCTGCCGGCCGGCATTCCCGTCGCGGCCGGCGGCGGGGACAACGCGGCGGCGGCCGTCGGCACCGGGATCGTCGCGCCCGGCCTGGTGAGCTCCTCGGTCGGGACGAGCGGCGTCCTCTTCGCCCACACGCAAGGTTTCAACCCGGACCCGTCGGGGCGGCTGCACGCCTTCTGCCACGCAGTACCGGGGGAGTACCACCTCATGGCCGTCACGCTCTCGGCGGGCGGATCGCTCTCCTGGTGGCGCGACGCCGTCGGCGGGGACTTCGACGACCTCGTCGGGGCGGCCTCCGGGGTGCCGCCGGGCTCGGAGGGTTTGATCTTCCTGCCCTACCTCTCGGGGGAGAGGACGCCGCACCTGGACCCGCGGGCGAGGGGCGCGTTCTTCGGGCTCACGGCCCGCCACGGCATCCCGCACATGACGCGGGCTGTGATGGAGGGCGTGGTCTTCTCGCTGCGGGACGGGCTGGAGATCATGCGCGGGCTCGGCGTCCCCGTCGAAGACGTGCGGGCGACGGGCGGCGGGGCTAGGAGCCCCCTGTGGCGCGGCCTCCAGGCCGACGTCTACGGCGAGCCCATCAGGCGCACCGCCGCCGACGAGGGGCCGGCCTACGGCGCCGCGCTCCTGGCCGGGGTGGCGGCCGGGACTTACGCCGACGTCGGGGAGGCATCGGCGGTGGTCAGGCTGCGCGAGGGGGTCACCGAGCCCGACCCGCGGCGGGCGAAGGCCTACGAAGAGCACTACGAGGTCTACCGCTCCCTGTACCCGGCGACGAGCGACGCGATGTCCCGGCTCACGGAGCTGGCGACCGCCGCGAGCGAAGAGGAGAAGCCGGGCTAGGCCCCGGCGGGAGCGGGTAGGACCGGGGCCCGGCCTGGCGGTTCGCGGGCGGTTTCGAGCCCGGCCGGGCGGGCCGTCGTCCTGGCGCTTGGGGTACCTCCGGGGGGCCGCGACCCGCGTGCTATGATCGTCCGATGCACCGTGACGCGGCAGGATCTAGCGCTTCTGCGGGGGGCGCTTCGGAAGAAAAGCCCTTGGATTACAGGCCGGTCTTGCTTGCGGTGGCGGTCGCGACTGCGGGGGTGCTGCCCGCCTTTCTGACGGGCGGGCTTGCGGTCCAGATCCGGGGCGAGATGGGCTTCGGGTCGGCGGCACTCGGGCTGGCGGTCGCCGTGTTCTTCTTCTCGGCCTCGACGGCGTCCGTGGTCATGGGGCGGGTGGTGGAGAGGATAGGGGCGCACCGCGGGATGCGGCTGGCGGTCCTCGGGAGCGCCGCTTCTCTGTTGAGCGTCGCCGTCTTCGCCGGCTCGTGGGCCGGGCTGGTGGCCTGCCTGGCGTTCGGCGGGTTGGCGAACGCCGTCACGCACCCGGCGACGCACCTGTCGCTCGCCCGCCAGGTGCCGCCGGAGAGGCAGGGGTACTCGTTCGGGATCAAGCAGGCCGCCATCCCCGCGGCGACCCTGCTCGCCGGCCTCGCGGTGCCCGGGATCGCCCTCACCTTCGGCTGGCGCTGGGCCTTCGCCGGCGGCGCCGCGCTCGCCCTGTGCCTGGCGTTTCTCGTCCCGCAGGAGAAAGTCGGGGGCATCCAGAAGGTCGCCGAGGCCCGGTCCTCGGACGCGCCGATAGGCCCGCTGGTGCTGTTGGCCGTCGGGATCGGGCTCGGCTCGGCGGCGGCGACGCCGCTCGGGGCGTTCGTCGTGGAATCTTCCGTGGAGACGGGGCTCCGGGTGGGCACGGCCGGCCTCTTGCTCGCGCTCGGGAGCGCCGCGAGCATCGTCGTGCGCGTGCTCTTCGGGCGGCTCGCGGACGGGATGGGCGGCGGAAGGTTGCGGCTGGTGGCGGCGATGCTCGGGGCGGGGGTGGCGGGGTTCGTGATGCTCGCGACGGGGAGCCCGGCGCTGGTCGTGCCGGGGGTCCTGCTCGCGTTCGCGGCCGGGTGGGGCTGGCCGGGGCTCTTCAACTTCGCCGTCGTGAAGAGCAACCCGGGGGCCCCCGCCGCGGCGACGGGCGTCACGCAGACCGGGGCCTCGGGCGGGGCGGCCGTCGGCCCGATCCTCTTCGGACTCGTGGTCGAGGCCGCGGGCTACGGGACGGCCTGGCTCTTCTCGGGGGTTCTCGCCCTCGCGGCACTCGTCGCGATCCTGGCGGGGCGGCGCCTGGTGCTGCGCGGCCGGGCGCGCGGGGACGTGCCCTTTACAAACGCTCACGAAAAGGGGTAACGTGGCCGCCATGAAATCCTTTATGCGCAGCGAGAACCCGTGGGCGTTCGGGGCCGTCCTGGCGACGGCCGTCGTGACGCTCGTGGTCGGGGTGTGGGGGAGGGTGTGGAGCCTGGGCTTCCCGCCGCAGACGATGTGGGACGAGATCTACTTCCCCGTCATGGCGAGCAAGTACCTGCGCGGCGTCGAGTTCTTCGACCTCCATCCCCCTTTGGGCAAGTTCATCATCGCCGCGAGCATCGCCCCTTTCGGCGACACGCCCCTCGCCTGGCGCCTGATGCCGGCGATCTTCGGCTGCGTCCTTATAGTCCTCGCCGGCGTCGTCGGGTGGTTTCTCTTCAGGGAGACCGTGGCCGTGCTGCTGCTCGTCGCGCTCTTCGCCGGGGAGACCATCCTGATCGTCCACTCCCGGACGGGGGTCATGGACATCTTTCTCGTCTTTTTCGTGGTGGCGACCTTTCTCGCGGCGCTGTGGGCCCGCCGGCCGGGGCAGGCGATCTGGCCGGCCGTCTTGCTAGGCCTGGCCATAAGCACGAAGTGGGCCGCCTTTCCGGTCGCGATTCCCGCAGGATACGTGCTCTGGCGCAAGGGCCTCCTCAAGTACTTCGTCGCCAGCCTGTGGGTCTCGGTGGCCATGTACTTCGTCTTCGTGTACGTCGAGCGGCTCATCATCGTGACGTCCAACCCCTTGCAGGCGTGGGTCGAGGTGTGGACGTGGCACCTGGAGGCGTTTGACAAGGTCACGGCGGCCATCCCCCACCTGTGGGGCTCCCCGTGGTGGAGCTGGCCCATCATGCTGCGCCCGATCCGCTACGTGTACCTCGTCGACGCCGACTCCCAACTGCGGGTCATGCTCGCCATAGGCAACCCGCTCGTGTGGTGGAGCAGCACCCTCGCCGTCCTCGCCGGCCTCTTCGAGCTCGCGCGGCAGGCGATCACGAGGAGGCTCTCGCTGGACGAGCCCCTGATCCCGATCCTGCTCGGTTACGTGCTCCTGTTGCTGCCGTGGATACCGGGGACCCGCATCCCGTACATCTACAACTACCTGCCCATGTACGCTTTCGCCCTGCTGGCGCTGGCCTACTGGCTGGTGAGGATCTGGCACGGTCCCCGCTTCGGGCCGTGGGTCGTCGTCGCCTACATGCTCTGCGCCCTGGCCGTCACCCTGTTCTTCCTGCCGCTCGCGACCACCCTCCCGATAGACCGTGACGACCTCATGCAACGCATCTGGTTCGACTCGTGGTTCTACCAGCAGTCCCCGGTGCCGGGCAGCGGTTGCACGCCCCCTGACCCGGCGCCGCGCTGCGACTAGAAGGGGAGGCGTCCCGGCGAGGCGTCCCGGCGAGGCGTCCCGGCGAGGCGTCCCGGCGGGCGTTTACTCCGGTTCTATGGTATCCCCGGGCCGGATGGGGCCGGCCCGTACCACCCTGGCGCAGATGCCGCCGCGGTTCCTGAGCGCCCGGGTCATGCCCCGCTCGCTCAGGTCCTGGACGTGCTTGCAGGGGGGCCTCGACCTGTCGTACTCGAGGACGACCTCCCCGACCCTGAACCTCTTGCCCCGCAGGTCCGCGAGCGTGACGCCGCGGGTGACGATGTTGCGGCGGTGCTGGCCGGACTTTATGGCGAGGCCCTGCGCCTCGATCTCGTCGAGGTGCTCCCCCTCGATGAGGGTCACCTGGCAAACGTCCCCGTACCGCGTCCAGAAGCCCGTGCCCTCGCAGTAGCGGTCGCCCCTGATGCCGCACCCCTCCACGGTCTCCACTTCTTGCACGCTCTCCATCGCCGAGCTGCCCTCCCCGGTGACGAAGATCTCCTCTACCCTGCCGCCCATCGCAGACTCCTAGCCGCTATACGACCCCCAACCTACCATCGGCAAAGGTTAGCAGTTAACGCCCATCATCGGCACGTCCGTACCCGCCGCCGCCCGGGGTCTCGACGGTGACGACGTCCCCTTCTTCGAGCTCCCGGCTCGTCTTGGGCGGTAGCTCTTCGCCGTTTAGCAGGTTCCGGCCCACCCTGCCCGGTTCGCCGCCGTCGACGCCGCGGGGGGCGTGGCGTCGGCGGTCGGTGAGGAGGGAGAGGCTGGCGGGTTCGAGGACGCGCACGGATCGGACGATGCCGTCGCCGCCGCGGTGCCCGCCGTCGCCGCCCGAGCCGTAGAGCAACTCGTAGCGTTCGACGCGCATCCGGTACTCCAGCTCGAAGGCCTCGGTCGGGGTGTTGAGGGTGTTGCTCATACCGACGTGGACGCCGGAGGGACCGGGGCCGCGGGAGGAGGCGCCCTGGCCGCCGCCGATGGTCTCGTAGTAGGTCCAACCCCGTCCGCCTATGACGAGGTTGTTCATGGTCCCCTGGCCCTGGGCCGGGAGACTTGAGGCCCCGGCTAGGGCCGAGAGCACGGTGTCCGCTATGCGGCTGCTCGTCTCGACGTTGCCGGCCACGACGGCCGAGGGACTCTGCGCGTTCACCAGGCTGCCCTCGGGGGCCTCTATCTCAAGGGGCGCGTAGGTGCCGGCGTTTGCAGGGACGTCCCCGGGCAGGAGGACGCGCAGGGCGAAGTAGCAGGCGGAGCGGGTCACCGCGAGGGGGCAGTTGACGTTGCCCCGCACGGCGCCCGAGGTGCCGGAGAAGTCTATGCTCATGGTGTCCGCCGCTATGCGCACCTTGGCCCGGATCGGGATGTCCTCGTCCACCGTCCCGTCCCCCTCCATGAAGTCCTCCGCCGTGTACTCGCCGTCCGGCAGGGCGCGGAGGACCTCGCGGGTGCGCCTCTCGGTGTAGGAGATGACCTCGTCGAAGGCGGCAAGCACGGTCCCTTTGCCGCGACGCCTCATGAGCTCCCCGAGGCGCTCCTCGGCGATCTGGTTGGCCGCGATCTGCGCCCTGAGGTCGCCGCGCCTTATGGTGGGCGTGCGGACGTTGGCGAGCAGGAGGTCGAGCACGTCGTCCACGTAGACCCCGCCGCGCACCAACCTGACCGGCGGGATGATGATGCCCTCCTGGTAGATCTCGCGCGAGTCGCTCGGCGCGGAGCCGGGGCGCATCCCGCCGACGTCAGAGTGGTGCGCCCGCGTGACGGCGTAGCCCACGATCTCGCCTGACCCGCCCGGCGATACCGGCGAGACGAGGGTTATGTCAGGCAGGTGCGTCCCGCCGGAATACGGGTCGTTTATCGCGAAGACGTCGCCGGCTTCGGGATCCCGGCGCATGATCGCCGCCACCGCCTCGGGCATGGCGCCGAGGTGTACGGGTATGTGCTCGGCCTGGGCGACCATGCGCCCCCTGGCGTCAAAGAGCGCCGTCGAGCAGTCGCGCCGCTCTTTGATGTTCGAAGAATAGGAACCCCTGATGAGGACCGCGCCCATCTCCTCGGCGATGCCGGCCAGAGCGCTCGCCAGGACCGAGAGGGTTACGGGATCCAACCGCCCCCCGCTCACCGCTTCTCCAGCACGAGCGTCCCCACGCCGTCCACGGCGCCGCGCCAGCCGGGCCCCACGACGCAGGTGGACTCCTTGAACTCCACTATCGCCGGCCCCTCGACCTCCGAGCCTGCGCCCATCCGCCCGCGGTCCAATACTGGCATCTCTACCCACTCGCCCCCGAAGTTGGCCTCCCTGCGCCCGGCCTCCGCCTCGCCCTCCATGCCCTCCTCCTTCGCGGGTTCCTCCAGCGTCGGCTTATCGACCGGCACGGTGGCGATGAGGCGGAGGTTCACCAGGTCGACGGGCTCGCCGTCCATCCGGTAGCCGTAGCGTTGCTCGTGGGCCGCGTGGAAGCGCTCCCCAAGCCTCCCGACATCGGGGTATTCCTCGGCCTCGACCGTGATCTCGAACGACTGCCCCCGGTACCGAAGGTCCGCCCGGCGGGTGTACTCCGCCCCTTCGAGGTCTCCCGCCGCCGCGCTCTCCATATCTTCGAAGGTTTCCTCCAGGTCTGTGGCCTCGACGCCCGAGAGGTCCGCGAGGTAGGGGCGCACGTAGTCGCGCCTGAGGTCGGAGATCGCGAGCCCAAGGGCGCTGAGCACCCCGCCCGCCCTGGGGACGAGCACGGTGCCCACGCCGAGCTCCTCGGCGAGCGAGCAGGCGTGCATCCCGCCCGCCCCGCCGAAGGCGAGCAGGGCGAACTCGCGCGGGTCCAGGCCGCGCTCGACGCTTATGACCCTGAGCGCCCGCACCATCTCGGCGTCGGCCACCCGCACGATCCCGAGGGCGACCTCCAGGGCGTCGAGGCCCACCTCTCTTCCCAGGGCCTCGAGGGCCTTCTTCGAGAGGTCCCGCCTGAGCACCACCTCGCCGCCGAGCTCCGCCCCGTCGGCGAGGTAGCCAAGGAAAAGGTTCGCGTCGGTGACCGCGGGCTCCTCGCCGCCCTTGTCGTAGGCGGCGGGGCCGGGTTCTGCGCCCGCGGAGCGGGGACCGACCCTGAGGGCGCCGCCCGCGTCTGCCCAGGCGACGGAGCCGCCGCCGGCGCTCACCGTGTGCACGTCCACCATCGGGAGCTTTATGGGGACGCCGGCGATCACGGTCTCGGTCGTCGTCTGGGCCTCCCCGTCCACGACGGGCGCGACGTCCGTGCTCGTCCCGCCCATGTCGAAGGTCAGGAGATCCCGGTATCCCCCCAGACCCGCGATGTAGGCCGCGCCCACGACCCCGCCCGCCGGGCCGGAGAGGACGAAGGCGGCGGCGTCCTCGACCGCGTCCTCTATGCGCACCACCCCGCCCGCGGACTGCATGACCAGGGGAGGGGGAATGCCGGCCTTCTCCACTTTGCTCCTGAGGTTGCCGAGGTAGGCGGCGAGCTTTGGGGCGAGGTAGGCGTCGGCGGCGGTAGTGGAGAACCGCTCGTACTCCCTGAACTCCGGCAGGACCTCGCTCGAGAGCGAGACGTGCACGCCGGGCAGGGCCTCCCGCAGCGCCTCCCCAACCCTCTCCTCGTGCTCGGGGTGCATGAAGGCGAAGAGGAGGCACACCGCCACCGACTCCACCCCGGCCTCGCGGACGGCCCGGACGGCGGCTTTCAGGCCGGCCTCGTCGAGCGCGGAGATCTCACCCTCGGGCCCCATCCGCCCGCCCACGGTGAAGCGCAACTCGCGCGGGACCAGGGCAGGGGGACGGTCGCGGGTCAGGTCGTACAGCGAGGGCCTGTTCTGGCGCGCGATCTCGAGCACGTCCCTGAAACCTTCGGTAGTAACGAGCGCGGTCCTGGCCCCGCGGCGCTCCAGCAGGGCGTTGGTGGCGACGGTCATCCCGTGGGCGAGGGCCGTGATAGCGTCCGGCGCGACTTCTGAGGCCCCCACGGCGTTCATCACGCCCTCGGACTGGTCCCTCGGGGTGGAGGGGACCTTCGCCGTGAGCAGGGTTCCCTCCGAGAGCGCCACGAGGTCGGTAAAAGTGCCGCCCACGTCCACCCCCAGCCGCAGCCCGCTCACGGTGTCACCGGAGGCGCTTCAAGACGGCGTTCTCGCCTCACGATGACCCCCTCGCCACTTCGGCCCCGTCGCGCAGCACCAGGAGCACATCTTTCAGGGCGCGGATGTCTTGTAGCGGATCTCCCGCCACCACCAGCAGGTCGGCCCTCTTGCCCGGCTCCAGGGAGCCCACTTCGCCGCCCAGGCCGAGCAACCGGGCCGCAGCGGAGGTGCCGAAACGCAGGGCCTGTTGCGACGTCGCGCCGGCCTCGACCATCAGCCGCAGTTCCTCGCGCAGCGTGCCGTGGGGATGACCGGGCGCGCCGCAGTCGGTGCCGGCCGCCACGGGGACACCCATCTCCAGCGCAAGCCGGAACGCCTCACGGGAGGCTTCGAGCACCTCGGCGGTCTTGCGCCGAAGGTAGTCGGGGGTTCCAAGCTCCGGCCCCTTCGCGTCCATGGCCGCGTACACCGACATGGTCGGGACGAGGTAGGTCCCCTGCTCTCGCATCCGACCGGCCGTCGCCCGGTCGAGGAAGCTGCCGTGCTCGATGGAGTCCACCCCGGCCGAGAGCGCGTTCCCTATCGCCGCCACCGAGTAGGCGTGGGCCGCGACCTTCCTTCCGGCCTTGTGCGCCTCTTCGACGGCGGCGCGCATCTCCTCGACGGTGAGCTGGGGCGAGCCGGGCTCCTCGGCGTGGCCGTAGACCCCGCCAGAGGCCATCAGCTTGATGCAGGTGGCGCCCGACTTCATCTCCTCCCGCGCCGCGCGCCTGACCGCGTCGGGGCCGTCGGCCTCGCGGCCGAGAAACCACCCGTGCCCCCCTGTCATGGCTACGGCCCTGCCGGCCGCAATAACCCTCGGCCCAGGGAGGACGCCAAGCTCCACGGCCCCGGCCACGTCGACCGAGAGGCCGTCCGTGGCGCCGAGGTCGCGGACGGTGGTAACGCCGGCGCGCAGGTGCAGGGCGGCGTTGGCGGCGCAGCGCAGCACCGTGAGGGCGCGCGACTCGCTATCGACGAGCTCGTGGGGCTCGGCCGAGGCCGACCAGACAAGATGGACGTGGGCGTCTATGAGGCCGGGCAGGAGCGTGGCGTCGCCGAGGTCCGCGGTCTCCGCGCCCGCCGGTAGGTCCGCGGCGGGCCCCACGGAGGCGATGCGCCCGTCCTCCACGAGGACCGCGCCGTCCTCGATGACGCCGTCCGAAACCCCGTCGAAGACCCGCGCGGCCCGGTAGGTCGTCCTCACGGCGCGACCCCCTGCATGCGGGACGGCCCGCAACGCCTGGGGCCTCTCATCGTTTCAGGCCGCACCTCCGTCAGGTCTTCCTGAGCGGGGTACGGGCCGTCTCCTTGATGGTAAGCAAGGTAAGGGCCGTCGCGATGGCGGCGGCTATGAGGTAGAAGGCGGGGGAGAGGGGGTTGCCCGTCACGGAGATCAGGTACGTCGCCAAAAACGGCGCGGCCCCGCCGAAGATAGCGACGGAGACGTTGTAGCCTATGGAGAAACCGCCGTAGCGCACCCGGGTCGGGAAGAGCTCGGTGAGGGCCGCGATGGTCGTGCTCAGGTATACGGCCAGGAGCGCGCCGAGCGTTACGTGCGCCGCGATGGCCGCGGCCAGGCTGCCCGCGTTCAGGACCAGGAAGAGGGGGTACGTCAGTATCGCGAAGCCGACGCACGAGGCCATCAACACGGGCTTGCGCCCGACGCGGTCCGAGAGGGCCCCGAGCGGCGGGATGAGGGCCATGCCCACGAGCAGGGTGAGCACGGTCGAGAGCGAGGCGCTCGTCGTCGAGAACCCCAGCTGCTCTGTGATGTAGGTCTGCATGTAGGTCAGGACGATGTAGAAGCCAGCGTTCTGGATGATGACCAGGCCGGCGACCTGCAGGATCGGCCTCCAGTTCTGCGTCAGGGTCTCCCTGAAGGGGGACTGGGAGACCTCCCCGGCGCTCTCAAGGGCCCTGAACTCCGGGGTGTCGTCCAGCCTCAGCCTTATGTACAGGCCGATGAGGCCGAGCGGCCCGGCGAGTAGGAAGGGGATGCGCCAGCCCCAGGAGGTCAGGGCGTCTTCCGACAGAACCGAAGACAACAAGAGCACCGACAACGAGCCCAGGATGAACCCGATGAGGGTCGAGAACTCAAGCCAGCTGACCAGGAAGCCCCGGCGATTATCCGGCGAGTACTCCGCTATGAACGCCGACGCGCCGCCGAACTCGCCGCCGGCCGAGAAACCCTGGAGCAGCCGGGCCAAGACCAGCAGGATCGGCGCCCAGATGCCGATCGTGGCGTAGCCGGGCAAGAAGGCGATGGCGAAAGTGGAGAGCGACATGAGGATGATCACCGTAGCCAGGGTGCGTTGGCGTCCGATCCTGTCGCCCAAGGGTCCGAAAAACAACCCCCCGAGCGGTCGCATGACGAAGGCCACGCCGAAGACCGCGAACGAGGAGAGAAGCGAGATCGTGGGATCCTCCGAGGGGAAGAAGACCGCGCCGAGCGTCACGGCGAGATACCCGTAGACGGCGAAGTCGAACCACTCCACCATGTTACCGACCGAGGCGCCGACGATGGCCCGCCGGATCGAGGTCTCCCCTACTCGCGGTACCGCCTGCTCCACCGCCCGCTCGTGCGAGTCCACAGCCGTCCCCCTGACCTTGCCTTCTTCGGCCCGTCTCCCTGACTCGCAGTATAGAGACTGCCGCCGTTTGGGGCTACTGGCCCGCGCCCTCTTGCGAATCGTCGCCGGGAGAAGACGCCGTCCCTGCGCGCAGCCGGGCCGTCTCCTCCGCATCGACGGCGTACTCCCCGTGTCGGGCGGTCCTGGTCAGGACTACCCCGTAGATTAGGCGGGCCCGCTCGGCCGAGACGAGGCCGTCGGTGACGTCGCGGGCCACCCTGGCGGGGTCGCGCTCGGTGGGGGCGCCGAAACCCCCGCCGCCGGGCAGGCTCAGGGTGACCCGCTCGTCGGCGTCTATGCGCTGCTGCCTCTTCGGGTGGAGGTCTTCGCCGTTCGAGGTGCGCACCATCCCGGGGGCGCCGGGGGACCCGCCGTTCACGCCCTGGGCCGGGCAGCGGGTCCGGTCGTACATGGCGGAGAGCACCCAGGGGGACGGGCCTCGCACGCCGATCTCCATCTCCTGGCCGAAGCCGCCCCTGCGGCGGCCCGGTCCCTCCGAGTCGGGGCGGAGCTCGCGCCTGTGCATGAGGACGGGGGAGATGTTCTCGATCACCTCGGCCGGCACGCCGCGGATGCCGCTCGGGAAGGCCGTCGCCGAGAGCCCGTCCCCGCCCTGGCGGGCCCCCATGCCGCCGCCTGAGAAGAACACGTAGGTGAAGGGCTCGCCGCCCTCGCGGCGGCCCGTGATCTGGGTGTTCCAGAGGCTGTCCGCGCCCTGGGCCAGCACCCTGTCCGGGATCGCCCGGGCCAGCGCCCCGTGGACGAGGCCGGGGAGGAAGTGGCCGATGATGTGCCTGGCGCCGACGGGCGCCGGGTGCTGGGCGTTGAGGATGCTCCCTTCGGGGGCGGTCACGTGCACGGGCCGGAAGCTGCCGTCGTTGTTGGGCACCTCCGGGCTGATCGCGCACTTCACCCCGAAGGTTGTGTAGGCGGCGGTGTAGTTCAGGACGACGTTGATGCCGCGCTCGCTCTGCGGCGCGGACCCGTCGTAGTCCAGGCGCATCTCGTCGCCCTCGACCCGGATTGAGACGGCGAGCCGGATCGGCTCGTCGAACCCGTCGGTGTACGCCTCGTTCTCGTAGAGGCCGTCCGGAAGCGCGGATATCGCATCCCGCATGGCGCGCTCCGAGCGGGTGCAGATCTCGTCCGAGAGCGCCTCTATGTCCCCGAGGTCGAACTCCTCGATCATCTCCACGAGCCGCGCGCCGCCGACGTCGTTGCTCCCGGCCTGGGCGTGGAGGTCGCCGACCACCTCGAAAGGTGTCCTCACGTTGGCCCGAACGAGTCGGAACAGCTCCTCGTTGGGCTCTCCCTCCCGGAACAGGCGGGTCACGGGCACGAAGAGGCCCTCCTCGTAGACCTGGCGCGCGTCCGCCCCGAGGCCGCGGCCCCCGACGTCGAGGGCGTGGCAGGTGTTGCCGAAAAAGGCGACGATCTCGCCGCCGTGGAAGACCGGCGTGATGACCGTGAAGTCGTTGAGGTGGCCGGCCGTCTGCTGCGGGTTGTTGGTTATGAGCGCGTCCCCGGGCTTGAGGGTCTCGGCCGGAACCATCCGCAGGAAGTGGTGGACGGAGGTGGCCATCGTGTTGATGTGGCCCGGCGTGCCGGTCACGGCCTGGGCGACCATCCGCCCGCGCCGGTCGAAGACGCCGGCGGAGAGGTCGCCGGACTCCCGCACCACGCTCGTGAAGGAGGTCCGCATAAGCGCCCGCGCCTGCTCCTCGACGACGGAGACCAGGCGGTTCCAGAGGACCTCGAGCAGGATCGGGTCGGGCCGCGCCCCCCTCACGCCGACCACCGCACGACGAGGTTCCGCGCCGCGTCGATCTCGGCCTTTCCCTCTGGGCCGAGTACGACCGTGGACTCGCGCTCCTCGACTACCGCGGGCCCCCCGAGGACCGCGCCCGGGCCGAGGAGGTAGCGGTCGTAGACCGGCACCGGCGCGAAGCCGTTCTCTTCGGGAAGGTAGATCTCGCGCTCGCCCTTTAGCGCCTCTTGCGGGTCCTCAGCACCCCCATCGCCGCCCCCGGGCCCGATCTCGGGCGGCGGGGCGGAAACCTCCAGGCGCCAGGTGATCGCTTCAAGAGGCACGTCGGGGCCCTCCCTGCTGTACAGCCGCCTGTACTCTTTGCGGTAGAGCGTGATTATCCGCCCTGTATGTTCGGGACCCAGGGTCCCGTCGGGCATGTCCACCGTAACCTCGTGGCCCTGGCCCACGTAGCGCAGGTCGCAGAGACGGCGCACCCTGATGTCTGACTCCTCGACGCCGGAGGCGCGCAGGAGGTCCCTTCCCTGCTCCTCCATCTCGCCGAGCGCCCGGTTGGCCGCCGCCCACTCGAGGTTGTCCAGCCTACCGTAGAGGCTGCGCACGAAGTCGAAGGAGAGCGGGGCGCACAGAAAGCCGAAGGCGGAGGTAGCGCCCGCGCCGAGCGGCGCGATAAACCCGGGCACGCCTAAAGCGCGCGCGACGCGGTAGGCGTGCACCGGGCCCGCGCCGCCGAAGGCGAACAGCGGGTGCGCCCTCGGGTCTTTGCCCCGCTCGATGGCGTGGACCCTCGCGGCGTTTGCCATGTTCTCGTTCACGACCTGGTGGATGCCCCAGGCGGCCTCGACGGGATCCAGGCCCAGGGGACCGGCGATCCCCCCTTCGACCGCCCGCAACGCCGCCTCCCGGTCGAGGCGCATCCTTCCGCCGAGAAAGAAGTCAGGGTCGAGGTACCCCAGCACCAGGTCGGCGTCGGTTACGGTCGGCTCGGTGCCGCCGCGGCCGTAGCAGGCGGGACCGGGCGCCGAGCCGGCGCTCCTCGGTCCGACCTTCGGGAGGCCCATGGGGCCGACGGAGGCGATGGAGCCGCCGCCGGCCCCTATCTCGATCATCTCGATAACGGAGATCTTGACCGGAAGCCCCGAGCCCTTCTTGAACCGGTAGACCCGGGCGACCTCGAACTCGCTGCTGGTGAGCGGCTCGCCGCCCTCGATCAGGCACGCCTTGGCCGTCGTCCCACCCATGTCGAAGGAGAGGACCTCCGGAAAGTCCGCCGTCCGGCCGTGGAAGGCGGCGGCCAGGGCCCCCGCCGCGGGGCCCGACTCGAGTAGCCGGATCGGGAACCGGCAGGCCGTCTCGACGCTGGCCGTACCGCCGTTGGACAGCATGATATAGAGCGAGCCTTCGAACCCGATACGCCGCAACCGCTCCTCCAGGGAGCGGAGGTAGCCCTCGACGAGCGGCCTGACGTAGACGTTGGCGACCGTCGTCGAGGTACGCTCGTACTCCCGGATCTCCGGCGCCACCTCGGACGAGAGCGAGACCGTGACCCCCGGCGCCTCCTCGGCGAGGATCTCCGCGGCCCGCCGTTCGTGCGCCGGGTTGCGGAAGCCGTGCAGAAAGCTCACGGCGACCGCCTCCACGCCGCGCTCGCGCAGCTCCGCCACGATGGAACGAACCTGCCCCTCGTCGAGCGCGGCCGCCACCGAGCCGTCGTCGAGCACCCGTTCGCGCACCCCGTAGCGCAGGCCCCGCGGCACCAGTGGCTCCGGCTTCTCGATGAACACGTCGTACATGTCGTAGCGGTGCTCGGTGCCGATGGCGACCGCGTCGCGAAAACCCTCCGTCGTCAGGAGCGCCGTCTCGGCGCCCCTGCGTTCGATCAGGGCGTTCGTGACCAGCGTGGTGCCGTGAACAATGGTTCCCAGTTCTCCCGCCCCAACGCCTTCGCGTCCGAGCAGCCCGAGCAGGCCCTCCTCGACGGCCTCGGAGGGATCCCCCTGGCTCGTGAGCACCTTGCCGACGGACTGGTCGCCGGTCTCGTCGTCTATCAGGACGAGGTCGGTGAACGTCCCGCCGATGTCTATGCCGACGCGATGGCGCTTATTCGAGCGCAAGGCTCGCCCCGGTTGCTTGCGCGTCCGTCGGGCTGACCGCGCTCAGGAGACCACGCCGAGCTCGTGGGGCAGTTTGTGCAGGCGCTCGATGCCGTTCGGGAGGACGTGAACGAGGTCCTCGATCATGATCGCGCCCGCGTCGGTGGTGTACGCCGGCGTCTCGATGGCGAGCACCATGCCCTCTTCTATGAGCGTCCGTTCCCCCTCGGAGACGTATGGCGGCTCCTCGTGGAAGGTGTCGATGCCCAAAGAGTGGCCGTAGTGGCCGCGCCGGAAGCGGGGGTAGCCGTTCTTCGTGATGTGGTCCTGGGCCGCGCGGAAGATCCTGTCCACCTCTACCCCGGGCCGGATCTCCGCGCAGGCCCGATCGTGCGCCTCCTGCAAGACGCCGAAGAGGTGCTTGGCGGCGGGCTTCGCCTTCCCGTACACGAACGTCCGGCCGCCGTCGCCCCGGTAACCGTCCACCGTCGTGCCGCAATCGAACTTTATGAGGTCCCCCTCCTGCAACCCCGCGTCGCGCTCCGAGTCCACCCCGATCCCGATCCCCGCCCCGACGGCCGGCAGGATCCAGTCGTCAGAGTAGGCCTGGTAGCGGGCGTTTCCAAGCGCCGCCCGCGCGACGCCCATGACGTAGCGGTGGCGCACGTCCGTCGCCGTCATACCGGGCCTCAGATCCTCGACCGCGAAGCGCATCCCCGCCTCCGACAGCTCCGTCGCCCGCCGCAGCCGCTCGACCTCGGACGGGTACTTGATCCGCCTTAGCGCGTACATCTCTTCTGTGAAGTCCACCCACTCGGCCTCCGGGGCCACGGCGGAGAACCGGCGGTAGGAGTCTAAGAGCATGTAGCGCAGGTCGCTCCCGATCCGCGCGCCGAGCAACCCCCGGTCCCCGAGCAGGCCGCGCACGATCCCGTCCTGCTCGCCTTCGTCGAACTGGGCCGGCCTGGGGGCCTCCGTTTCCCCGCCCCCGAGCGGTTCCCGTACCGCCTCGGCGTCCCGGATCTCCGGCCACAGCCGGTAGGCGCGCACGTCCCGGATGCCTGAGACCCTTCGGGCCGGCCCGGCCTCGAAGTCGCCGATCATCATCCCTACCTCGACCGACTCGTCGGCGGGGATGACGGCGAGCACGGTGCCCTGCATGCGCCACCACTGCATCAAGAAGTAGCTCTGGAAGCCCGTGGCGTAGAAGACGTTCGAGGGCGTGTAGGCGACGTAGGCGTCCAACCCGCGCTCGCGAAGCAGCCGCCGGATGGACGAAATTACCTGCTCGTTCACGGAATAACCCCCCCCTGTCCCGGACGAGTCTGCGCGAGTCCCCCGGTTTCCCCTCAAGCCTCCTGTCGGCAACACTTTAGTCAAGTTCCCTGGCTCGTTCAATCCGGCTCCCGACGCCTTCTGCCGGACGTTGACGTCGAAGGCGAGGCCGGACACGCCGGCAGAGCATAAATCCCCACCCGAACGGGGGGCGAGGCCGCGCCGGTTTCGGGGTTCGAACGGTAGGTGACGGGCGGGATCGGCACCGTCGCAGGAGCGAAGTAGAGCCCGGCATGATCGGTCCCCGCGTCTTCGACCTGGAGCAACCGTGCACCGCGGGGATGCCAGTTCACCCGGTCCATAAGCAGGCCGGCTACTCCCACCTTGTGCGCCGACGCCACGCCAACGTCGGGTAGAGTACCCGGCGCCGAACGGGACTCAAGCGCGCGACGAGGCCTCCAGCAGGCGTACCAGCAGCTCCAGCCGCTCGACCCCCAGCCGCGCCTCGTAGTGCGCAAGCTCCGCCCGGCGCTTCGCGCCCAGGAGCTCCGAGTGTTCCGGCGTATCCAGGATGCCCTCGAGGTAGAGCGCGGCGGTTCGCTCGTTCTTCGCCTCCAGCAGGGTGTCCGCGTTCTCGACCTTCGCCCGTCGCTCGTAGTCCGATAGCGCGTCCGTTACGGCCACGAGCTCGCGGCGGGTCGCCCCCAGCCGCTCGTAGGCGGCCGGGATCTCCCGCGCCAGTTTCCCTGTTTCCAACCTGGTCTCGCCCATGCGCCTATCCTCCGAAGAGCCGTCCGGCCGGGACGCATCTTACCCGCTACGGACACATCGTCCCTGCGCTTCGGAGGGCTTAGAGGACGCTCCAGGAATTTACTCGAATCACCGCTGCCTCACACGCCGCTTCGTGCCGGTTCGGATGACCTCCCCCCGACCGTGCCGGGCGCGACGATCTCGACGCCGCCGCGCTCGAACTTTCGTTGGTCGGAGGGCCGGAGCCCGGCGAGCTTCGATCGCGGTCAGGTCACGACGCCGTCGCGAGATCCGTCTGCCCCGGGTCGGGAAGCTTCTCGATGCCTTCCGGGGCGTCGGCCGGCTGGAAAAAGGCCTCCGGGTCAACGGGAAAGACGAGGCGTGCCTCCTCCCCGGCGAGCTGCATGGCCCGCTCTATGGAGGGAGCTGTTACCCTCGATTTTACGGTCGCTGTCCCGTAGCGTCTCTCGGTGGTGACGTTGATCACGGCTTCTGTGCTCCTTGCTCTTCTCCAATAGGAAACCCGAACCTTGCCGGACCCCCGTACAACCCCCCGACGGCCCGGTGAGGGGAACCCGAAGGTCTCACGGCTACAGATCCTGCGCCGGTCACGCGACCCCGAACTCCCGGTCATACCTTCCCGCCCGGCGGAGAACGCACCCCCCGTCTACGATAGAGAGCAGGTCCCCCAGGTCGGCGTCTTCGAGCGTCGAGCAGCGGCCGTCCTCGCGGATGCTGATCTTCGGCGCCTCGGCGTAGGGGTAGAACTCCACCCAGACGGGGCTTGCGGCGCGGGTCACCCGCGGTCGGGGCTGGCTGCAGAGCACCAGGCGGGGGCCGAGGCGCAGCACCTCCGCGGCGAGAACGTCCGGCTCGACGACCCTCAGGTCCAATCCGGGCCTCATCCGTCCGATGACCTCGCCGATCGCGCCGGAGTAGAGGCGCGGCTGGATGGCCACGAGCACCACGGGGCGATCCCCCTGCACCCCTCCCACCGGGACTCCCACCGGGACGCCCATCATCCGCCCTTCGCCCGCGCCGGATCTTCGGGGGATCGGAAGGGGGGCTCGGGGGCGGCTGCTGTGATGGGTGGGGAAGAAAGGAGGTGCCGCCCGGGTCCGAGCCCCTCGATGGCGCACCGGCGACGAAAACGCGGTACGTGCCGCTTCGTGTGTGTGCCGACGACCATCTCGACCCCGAGTATGGCCCGCCCGGACCGCCTTGCCATCGGGCTTTCCCACTATTTGCGACCGGGGAATAACGGCTAGGGATAACGCTTCACGCGACACCCGTCCGGCCGGGGAGCCTCCCTTGCCCGGCCGCCGTTCCCGGTCCCGCCGGCGTGCCGGTGGCGGCCTTGATCGGGGCGGATGCCGGGGTAGTAGAATGTACGGGAGTTGCGGGGCAGCGGGAAACCGTCCGCCAGACCGACGAAGTCTCGGAGGGTCGTGGTCGGTGTTGGGCGAGGAGATCTACCGCGCGGTGGTGGAGCACAACCCCATCGGGGTTTTGGTCTACGACCCGGATACAAGGAACGTCCTGTACGCCAACCCGGCCTTGGAGGGCATCCTCCTCTACGGGGCCGGCGGGCTGCGCGGGACGACGCTCGACGACCTCTTCGTCCGCGACGCCCGGACGGACCGGATCCTCGAAGCGGGGCAAGGCTCCGCCGGGGAGGCGTGGCTGCGACGTAAGGACGGCCCCCTCGTCCGCGTAGATGTTCTTTCGGGCGAGATCCCCCACGCCGGCCGCCTGGTTGCCTGTGTCCTGATCCGCGACGCCGACGACAGAGTTCGGGATGCGCCGCGCGGCTCCACGGCCTTCGCCCAGTCCGCCATAGACAGCCTCTCCGCGCACGTGGCCATCCTCGACGAATCGGGCACGATCGTCGCCACCAACAGGCCCTGGCGCCGGTTCGCCGAGGCCAACGGGGCCGCCCCGGATGAGGTCTCCGAGAACGCCAACTACCTGCGGGTCTGCGACGCGGCCGCGGGCCGGAACTGCGCGGACGCCGCCGCGTTCGCGGGGGGTATGAGGTCGGTGCTCTCCGGTCGGCGGGAGGCCTTCGAGCTCGAGTACCCCTGCCATTCGCCCACCGAGCGTCGCTGGTTCGTGGGGAGGGTGACGCGTTTTGCCGGCACCGATCCGCCGTGGGTGGTGGTCGCCCACGAGAACGTCACCGAGCGTAAGCAGGCGGAAGAGGAGAGGGAACGCCTGCGCGGCCAGGAGATCGAGGCCCGCACCCAGAGGGAGGAGCGTCGCAGGATCTCCCGGGACCTGCACGACATGGTCCTCCAGGACCTTTCGGGGGCGCTGCAGTCGCTGCGGCTCGCGCACCTGCGCGCCATGGGCGCAGGTGCGCCGCTCGACCTGGAAGAGGAGCTCGGGGCCCTGCGGCGGGCGACCGCGGGCCTGCGCAGCGCCATCTACGACCTGAGGCACGAGGAGGAACGCCCGTTCCTGAGGTCCGTCGAGGCGCTGGTCGAGCTCAACCGCCAGGCCGCGCCCGAACGCCGGGTCACGCTCGACGTAGAGAGAGGGTTCCCGGAGGACCTTCCCGGCGCGGCGGGCGTGGAGCTGTTGCGCGTGCTCCAGGAGGCGCTCGCGAACGTCAGGCGTCACTCCGGGGCCGAAAACGTGCGGGTGCGCCTGCTCATCGCGGGCGACGAGGCGCTGGCGGAGCTGGCCGACGACGGGCGGGGGTTCGAGCCGGAAGAGGCCCGGGTGGGCGTCGGGCTCTCGTCCATGCGCGAGCGGGTCGCGGGCCTGGGCGGCGGGATCGAGGTGAGCAGCCGCCCGGGCGAAGGGACGCGGATTACTGTGAGGGTTCCTCTGGGGGGCGGTACTCCAGGTCCTCGACCTCTATGACCCCCTCTTTTATGGCGTAGACGACCGCCTGGGTCCGATCGAAGATGTGCAGCTTGCGGTAGATGTTCGAGGTGTGGTTGCCCACGGTCTTCTCCGAGATGCCGAGCGCGTGGGCTATCTGCCGGTCGCTCATCCCCCGCGCCAGGCTCCTTATGACCTCGAGCTCCCTCTCTGTGAGGGGCGGCGGGGCGGCGAGCCGCGAGACCGCGGACCCGCCGTCTTCGAAGGTTCTTAGCATCTTCTGGGCCAGGTCGGGCGCGATGATGGTGTGCCCGGCGTGCACCGTGCGGATGGCCCGCGAGAGGTCGTCGGGGTCCGCGTCCTTGAGCAGGTATCCGCGGGCGCCGGCCTTTATGCCCTCGAATACGTGCTCGTCCTCCTCGTGCCCGGTCAGGATGACGACGGCGGTCTGGGGCAAGAGGTCGGTGATCTCGCGCGTGGCCGCGATGCCGTCGAGCTTGGGCATGGAGATGTCCATGAGCACCACGTCGGGCTCCTTCTCCCTGCACAGCCTGACGGCCTCCTCGCCGTCGTAGGCCTCGCCGACGACCTCCACGTCGGGCAACATTCCCACGAGGCCCGAGAGGCCCCTGGCAAAGAGCCGGTGGTCGTCTACCACCACAACCGTTATGGTGCCTTCACCGCCCAAGACCCCCACGCTCCTTTCCCGCCCGGCCGCCAGCGCCACTCTACCTCTTCGACGGATGCGCCGGGCAAACCGGGAGGAACCCGCCACCTCTATCCCCAAGCATCGCCCGCCGGGGCACCGGCTTCATCGGGAAATTCGGCCGCCGGCGGCTGGGGAATTCTAGCCAGACAATCCTCCCTAGCCTCCACGGCCCGGTGCCGGAAACCCCCGGGCGGCGCCGCCAAGCGAACCGCGCCGGACCGCGCCTTCTTGGCAGCCGTCGGTAACGGGAGGGACGCGCGTGGGGCCTACTCCCAGCCGTCCCGTTCCGTGTGTTGCCCGTGGGTCGGCGGGGGGCGGCGCACGGGCAATCGCCCCCCGTCCACGAGCACCGGCGAGCCGAGCATCTTGAGCGTTCCGGCGGCGGGATGCTCCACCTCCTGCAACATCCCCGAGCCCTGGACGTGCCCGTCCTCGAACACGTCCGCCAGGGCGTTGACCGGACCGCACGGGACGCCGGCCTCCCGGACCTTCTCGACCCACTCTTCCGCGGTCCGTTGGGAGAACCGCCCTTGCAGTAGGGCGACCAGCTCCTCCCTGTTGGCGACCCGGTCGGGGTTCGTGGCGTAGCGTTCGTCGTCGGCCAGGTCCGGGAGCCCGAGGGCCCCGCACAGCCGCCCGAACTGGGCGTCGTTACCGACGGCTACGGCTATCTGCTTGTCGGAAGCGTCGAAGGTCTGGTAGGGGACGATGGTCGGGTGTCCGTTGCCCAGGCGCCCCTTGTCCTCTCCGGAGACGAGGAACTCCTGCCCGCGGTTGGCGAGCCAGGAGAGGGTGGACTCGAAGAGGGGGACCTCGATGCGCGCCCCCTCGCCCGTCTGGGCGCGTCGCCTGAGGGCGGCCAGGATCGCCGTGGCCGCGTGCAGGCCGCAGACGATGTCCGCTATGGCGACGCCGACCTTCGTGGGTTCGCCGTCCGGCTCGGGGAATCCGGTTATGCCCATGACTCCGGCCCGCGCCTGCACCAGGAAGTCGTAGCCCGGACGGTCTTCGTCCGGCCCCGGCCCGAACCCGGTTATCGAGCAGTAGACGAGATCGGGTTTCTCTTCTTTTAGCGCCTCGTAGCCGAGGCCCATCCCTTCCAGCGCGCCGCGTTTCCAGTTCTCGATCACCACGTCCGCCCCCACCGCCAGGTGCTTTACCCGGTCCACTCCGGCTTCGGTCTTCAGGTCCACCCCGACGGAGCGCTTGTTGCGGTTGATCGAGAGAAAGTACGCGGACTCGTCCCCGGCGAAGGGCGGCCCCCAGTGGCGGGTGTCGTCTCCGCGCTCCGGGTGCTCCACCTTGATCACGTCCGCCCCGAGATCCGCGAGCGTCATCGTCGCGTAAGGACCCGCCAGCACCCGCGAAAGATCGAGGACCCTCAACCCTTCGAGCGGGAGCATCAGCCCTCGGGAACGTCGTCTATGAGAAAGAGCCGGGTCGGGCCCTCGGAGGGGTTGCTCCCGCGGTGCGCCCCGCCGCCCAGGGGCGCCGGCGGGAGGAAGAACGCCTCGCCCTCCGAGGCCCGCAGGGGTTCGCCGCCGTCGTCGAACTCGTACTCGATCTCGCCCGCCAGGACGAACCCGCGATGCCCTTCTTCGCACCACTCTTCGCGCGCCGCCCCAGCCCCGTACTCGACCGTCGCCCACCGGGCCCCCCCGACGTCCACCTCGCGGGCGCGGATGCCGGGCACGTCGTCGGCCCAGGGAAGCTCCCCGAAAGGCACCCTGCGCGCCCCTTCCATCTCCCTCATGCGTGCGCCTCCCCCTTCTTCGGATGCCCCGCCCAGTCCGGCGAGAAGCGATACCATCCCGTCGCGTGCCGGGTCGCTCCAGGTTACACGAACCACGGGCCCCGGGCCCGACCCGCACGGGTCCCTTGATGCCCGTCCGCCCAGACTTCGCCGTAAACCCCGGGCCCTGGCGCGTTCTTGGTGATCCGCGAAAACCGGGCCCCGAATCCGTCGCCCAAGCGCCCTCAGAAGCCCGTCGAGCCGTAGCAATCCGTTGCTACTGTGCTGCGAGCGGTCCCTCACCCGGGCTTCCCGGTCGGTTTCGGACCGCTTTCACCAGGAACGATACTGCTGGCGAATTCCATCTGGTAATGTTTCGTCTCTCTGCGAGCTGTCGTTTGATGCCCGCCCGTCGACTTTTCGGAAGGATCTTCGCTGCCGGATGGTCGCCCACGAGCGGATGTTCGAGCCGTTTCCGAATTCGCCAGCAGCATCAGGAACGCGCCAGGGCCCACACGTCGCGGCGAGGTTTTCCTTGTAGAGCACAATGAGTCGTCTCCATCTTTGACAACTACAGCAGGACGATCCTGGCGAACTCCATATGGCGCACCCAGGACGTCTCCGCCTTCCTGCGCGCGCTCCACCGGGCCGTGGAGGGGCACGGCTTGCCGAAGGCGCTCGTCACCGCCGGCGGCATCTTCCGCGCCGAGCAGGCCCCGGTCGTCTACGGGACCCCGGGCATCCGCAAGGAGGAGATCGAGAGGCGCCAGCCCTGGCAGCCGTGCACAGCGAACCTGGCCGTAAAGCGCGCGACGCATAGAGGGACCGAAGATGTCGGCGAAAGCGCGAACACGACCCGCGTATGTAGGGCCAAACACTACATAAAAACCACATAAATGCTACACTTCGCGCCGGCGGTGAACATGAGCGTCGGCGGGGAGGTAGTTTGGATGAAGGTCGTCTTCGTGCACGGGGCTTTGGTCTTTGACGGGGCTTGGTGGTGGCACCGGATGGTGGAACCGCTCGCCGCCCTAGGTTTGGGCAGCCGGACCGTGGAGTTGCCGAGTTGCGTTGCCCCTCCGGGCGCCTCCCCGGAGGTTCCGGGGGACATGCACGCCGACGCCGACGCGGTAAGGGCGGCGCTCGACGAGGAGGACGAACCCCTGGCGCTCGTGGGGCACTCCTACGGCGGCGTGGTCATCACCGACGCCGCGGCGGGCCACGGGAACGTGCAGCACCTGGTCTACGTGACCTCCGTGATGCCCGAGCGCGACGAGACGTTGGCGAGCCTCGGCGGGGGTCGGGAGCCGGGGCCGTGGATGGACCCGCGTCCGGCGGACGGCACGATGGGCGTCAAGGCCGAGTTCTTGCCCCGGGCCTTCATGCAGGACTGCGACGAAGAGGCGGTGGCTGGGGCTTTGAAGCGCCTCACCCGCCAGCCCCTAACGGTTTTTGGACAGAGCCCGCGCGCCGTCGCGTGGCGCGAGAAGCCCTCGACCTACGTCGTGTGCGCCGAGGACCGGGCGACCCCTCCCGAAGCGCAGCGGGAGTACGCGGGCAGGGCGGATCGCGTGGTCGAGCTACCGACCGGCCACCACCCGATGCTCTCGCACCCCGGGCTGCTGACCCGGGCGATCGCGGAGGCGGCCACCGCGTCGGACGGGTAAGGGCCCGCGACCCGGGGGCGTCCCGCCCGATTCCCCCTATGGGTCGCGGGGTTTGTGGCGGGGTGTGGCCCGCCTGTAAAGGCGAACGCGCCCGGTGCGCGCCTTTTATGGGACAATCCCCGTGCCGAAGGGCGGACACCGGGAGGGCGAGAAGATGACCACATCACGCACGGAGGTCGGGCGGAACGGGCGGCGGACGCAGGCCCAACCGGGGCACGACTTCCTGAACGTCGAGGCGCACCTCTCCGAGGGGGAACTCGCGGTGCGCGACCGCGTGCGCTCCTTCGTGCGGGAGAGGATCAAGCCGAACATAAAGGACTGGTTCGACCGGGCCGTCTTCCCGAAGGAGATCGTCCCCGAGTTCGCCGAGCTCGGCCTCCTCGGCATGCACCTGGAGGGGTACGGCTGCGCCGGCGGAAGCGCCGTCGAGTACGGCCTGGCCTGCATGGAGCTGGAGGCCGGCGACTCGGGCCTGCGTACCTTCGTCTCCGTCCAGGGCTCCCTGGCCATGAGCGCGATCCACAAGTTCGGCTCCGAGGAGCAGAAGCAGGAGTGGCTCCCCCGCATGGCCCGCGGCGAGGCCGTAGGCTGCTTCGGCCTGACCGAACCGACGGCGGGCTCCGACCCGGCGAGCATGAAGACGTTCGCCCGGCGAAGCCCGGAGGGTTCCGACTGGGTCTTAAACGGGGAGAAGCGCTGGATCGGGCTGGCCACCATCGCCGACGTCGCCGTGGTCTGGGCCCGCACCGACGAGGAGAAGAACCCCGTCCGCGGCTTCCTGGTCCCGACCGACGCCGAAGGATTCGTCGCAAAGGACATAACCCCCAAGCTCTCCATGCGCGCCTCCGTCCAGTGCGACGTCACGTTCGAGGACGTGAGGCTTCCGGAGGGGGCCAGGCTTCCGGAGGCGAGGGGTCTTGGGGGCCCCTTCGCCTGCCTCAACGAGGCGCGCTACGGCATCATCTGGGGCGCGATGGGCGCCGCGAGGGACTGCTACGAGTCGGCGCTGGCCTACGCGGGGATACGGGAGCAGTTCGGGAAACCCATAGGCTCCTTCCAACTCGTGCAGCAGAAGCTCGTGAACATGCTTATCGAGGTGGAGAAGGGGACGCTGCTTGCCCTGCACCTCGGCAGGATGAAAGACCAGGGGACGCTCGGGCCCGAGCAGATCTCTTTAGGCAAGCTCAACAACGTGCGCGAGGCCATAGAGATAGCCAGGGAAGCCCGCACGGTCTTCGGCGGCAACGGGGTCACGCTCGACCATCCGCCGATGCGCCACATGGCGAATTTGGAGAGCGTGCGCACCTACGAGGGCACAGACGAGGTGCACACCCTTATACTCGGCAACGCCATAACCGGCATGCAGAGCTTCCGATAGACGGTCCGACGAAAACGACTGGAGAAGACGTGGCGCAGATGAAGGCGATCGTGGCGGAGGAGCCAGGCGAGCCGGGGGTGCTCCGGTACGTGGACGCCGAGCGACCTTCGCCCGGCGAGGGGAGGGTTTTGATCGAGGTGAAGGCCGCCGGCGTCAACTACGCCGACACCCTGCGCCGCATCGACCAGTACATCACGCACCAGGAGTTCCCCTTCACGCCCGGCTTCGAGGTGGCCGGCGTCGTGGCCGAGGTCGGACCCGGCGTGGACAACGTCTCCGAGGGCGATCGTGTCGTCACCACCCTCCTCGACACGGGCGGCTACGCGGAGTACGCCGTGGCCCCCGCCGCCTTCCTGGTACCGATCCCGAACGGTCTGGGCTTCGACGAGGCCGCCGCCATCCTGTTGCAGGGCCTCACCGCCTACCACGTGATCAAGACCTCGGGCGCCCTGAAGCCAGGCGAGAGCGTCCTCGTCCACGCCGCGGCCGGCGGCGTCGGAACCCTGGCCCTCCAGATGGCGAAGCTGCTCGGGGCCGGCCGGGTCATCGCCACGGCCAGCAGCCAGGAGAAGTTGGATCTCGCCCGCTCCCTCGGCGCCGACGTCACGATCGACTACACCGAAGAAGACTGGCCCGAAAGGGTCAACGAGGCCACCGACGGCGAAGGCGCCGACGTGATCCTGGAGATGGTCGGCGGGGACTTCCCGGAGAAGAACCTCAGGTGCCTGGCGACCTTCGGCCGCATGGTCGTCTACGGCATCTCCAGCCGCGACCGGGGCCACCTCGTGCCTGCCGACCTCATGGACCGCTGCCACTCCGTCGTCGGGTTCTGGCTGGTCCCGATCACGCAGCGCCCCGACCTCCTGGTCCCGAGCCTCGAAGAGACCCTCGGCTGGATAGCCTCGGGCGACCTCAAGCTGACCATCGGCGCGAAGTACCCGCTCGAAAACGCCGCCGAAGCCCACGCCGATCTGGAAAGCAGGAAGACGACCGGGAAACTGATCCTCAGGCCTTAGGTTTTGAGGTTCTAAGGTTTTGAGGTTCTAGGTATGGGGTTGTTGCCCGGTGGGCCTTCTCGGTGCCGCGCTACGACGCGAGATCTCGTTCTTGCGAAAACGCCGTGAAAAGCGAAAGGCGGAGGGCAAACCCTCCGCCCCGCAGGCCTAAAGCCTCAAAACCTCTAAATCACCGAGCTAGAAGGCCCGCCGGAGACGTAGATCGTCTCGCCGCTGATGTACGAGGCCTCGTCTGAGACGAGGAAGGCGACCACGTTGGCTATGTCCTCGACGCGGCCGAAGCGCTTGAGGGGGATGTTCTTGGCGAACCGCTCCTTCATGTCGTCCATGGTCATCCCGACCCGCTCGGCGGCCTCCCGGGTCATCTCCGTCTCGATCCAACCCGGCGCCACGGCGTTGACGTTGATGTTGAACCGGCCGACCTCGAGCGCGAGCGTCCGCGCCAGCGCCTGCAGCCCCGCCTTGGCCGCGGAGTAGTTGGCCTGCCCCTTGTTGCCCAGAGCCACGATGGAGCTGGTCATCACGATCTTGCCGTACTCCTGCTCGACCATGTACTTCTGCGCCGCCTTGGAGCACAGGAAACTGCCCTTGAGGTGCACGTCCAGAACCTTGTCCCAGTCGTCCTCGCTCATCTTGAACGAGAGGTTGTCCCGCAGGAGCCCCGCGTTGTTGACGAGGATGTCCACCCGCCCGAAGCGGTTGTGGATCTCCTCGAACGCCTTCTCGACCTGCTGCGCGCTCGACACGTCGCACGCGATAGCTATGGCCTCGGACCCCGCCGCCTCGACGGCCTCCACCGTCTCCTGACACGACTCCGCCGACAGGTCCAGCACCGCCACGCTGGCACCCTCCTGCGCCAACCGAATCGCCTCGGCCGCCCCGATACCCCGCGCGGCACCCGTTACCACCGCCGTGCGTCCGCTAAGCCTCAAAGTGCACCTCTCTCTTTTGCCAAACACCAGAGCCCACACCCGAAGGTGTGGACTTTGTTACATAAACCTTAATTGTAAACGAAACGCACTTATGTGTCCAGTGGAGATAGATGCAACACGTGGGCGAACGAGGCGTGGCGCGGACCGGAGGGATTATATGCCCTCGCGGGCGTCGCGTTTGCTTTAGGGTTCACAGAATCCCTCGCCGCGCTGGCGATTTGGGCATCGGAGTATCCGTGCCGCGGCTAACAAATATTGGCCGTTTTGGCGTATCGCGGCCCGGGCGGGGCGGGCATACTTGTGCCGAGCTTCCGGAGAAGCCTCGGGGTGAGGAGAGATGGGTCCTGCTGGAAGACGCGTCAGGTTCGTCTGGCTCGCATTATTGGTGGTCGCGGTGGCGATACCGGGCGCGGCGGTGGCCCAGGAACCCGCCGTCTCTTCCCAGGGGTCATCTCCGACACCACGCCCACGATACGGGCCAACTTGGTGGACCTGCAGCAGATGCTGCCGAAGTCCGGCGTGGAGCTTTACGTCGACGGCAACCGCAAGACGGTCTTCTCCTACAATCGCTTCTCGGGCGCCCTCTCCCACGCGGCCGGGCCCCTCAAAGAAGGCCGGCACTCGGTGCGGATAAGGGCCACCGACCCGGACGGCCGGACGGCCTCGAGGCACTGGATCTCCCGGGTAGAGTACACCGGGAACCACGTCCTTCGGGCATCGAACTAGAGGGGGGCCGGACTTCCGGCCCCCCTCTCCCCTTGCCGAGCGCTAAAAGCGGATCGCTACGCTACGTCCTTATGTAGACCCCGCCGTTGATGTCGAGGGACTGGCCGGTGATGTAGTCGCCGTCTTCGACGAGGTAGCGGACGGCGCGCGCGATCTCGTTCGGCTCGCCGAACCGTCCGAGCGGTACCGACTTCAGGAGCTTGCCCTTCGCCTCCTCGGGGATGGCGGCGACCATGTCCGTGTTTATGAACCCGGGGCAGATTGCGTTGACGGTTATGCCGTAGCGGGCGAGCTCCAGGGCCGCGGTCTTGGTGAAGCCGAGCATCCCGCCCTTGGCCGCCGAGTAGTTGGCCTGGCCGATGTTGCCCGCCTCCCCGACAAAGGAGCTCATGTTGATGATCTTGCCCCCGCCCGCCTCGGTCATGTGCGGCAACACCGCGTGCACGGTGTAGAACGCGCTGTTGAGGTCCACCTGGATGACCTTGTCCCAGTCGTCCACCGAGAGCTTCCTTAGCGTCTTGTCTATGTTGATCCCGGCGTTGTTGACCAGAACGTCGATCCTGTTGAACCGCTCTATGGACTGGTCTATGAGCGCCTGCGCCTGCTCCGCGTCCGAGACGTCCGCCTGCACGGCGATGGCCTCCCCACCCGCCTCTTCTATCTTGGCAACCAACTCCTCTGCCGGTTCTTTGCTGCTCGAGTAGTTGACGACGACCTTCGCCCCGCCCGCCGCGAGCTCCTCGGAGATCGCCGCCCCAAGGCCACGGCTCGCCCCCGTGACTACCGCCACCGCCTCTTTCAGAGTTCCCATACACCCTCCCTTTTGCTGTCTTTTCCCTAGGGCCAGTTTATTGACCGCCCACACCCGCCGCAAACTAGATACCCGACACACATAAGACCCGCGAGATCCCACCGCCAAACCGCTACAATGCTACAGAAATGCCGCGAAAGACCTTGACTAATACATATATATATGTAGAATGCACATAGAGTATGGAAGAGAGAGCAATGAACAACGACGAAAAGGGGCAGGCCAACGGGGGCCGCGAGCCCGGTTTCCGGGGGGTCGAGGCGCGTCCCAGGAACTGGCTGGTGCCGGTGATCCTCCTGTCCCTGCGGGAGTGGAACTCCTACGGGTACGAGTTGATGGAGCGGGCATCGAACTTCGGGTTCGAGGCGATGAACCCGGGGACGTTGTACAGGACCCTCAGGCAGATGGAGAAAGACGGCGTCGTCGAGTCCAGTTGGGAGACCTCCAGGGGGGGACCGGCCCGCCGGATGTACACCATAACGGACGCGGGCAGGGCCTACCTGGACTTCTGGGCGAGGTCGCTCGAGCAGTACCAGCAGACCATGGACACCTTCTTCCGGCTCTACACCGGAAGGCCTTTGCAGGACAAGCCGGACGAGAAGAAGTAAGAGTTCGCGTCACACGCGAGAAGGGGTTGGATCCAGTGCCTACCAACGTCGAGAGGGCGAACGAGGCCGCCGAAAAGCTGGCCGAGGCCACGCGGGATTCCTACAGGACCGTGGTGGACCACGCGGTCGGGCTGCAGGAGCGTAACGTCAGGTTCGCGCAGGGCGTGGTGGACGGTTCCATCGAGGAGCTACGCAACCAGGCCGAGAGCAACCGGGCGATGACCCGGGAGATCATGGAGCGGTTCGAGAAGCAGCGCGACGCCTACCAGACGCTCGTCGAGCAGTCCCTCGGCGCGTACATGGACCTCGCCTACGCCCCCCTCTCCTACTACAAGGAGGGCCTGCAGGCCACGAAGAAGGCCACCAGGTAGGCCGACCAACGCGCGAGAGACGCAGGGGGCGGGCTCTAATAGGGCGCGCCCCCTTCCCGTATCTCTAGGGCCCTGGCGTGGAGACAGCGGTTCTCGGGGAGAAAAAAGGATGCGTCGCGTGGGCCAGAAGCAGGCCAAGAGGTAAGAGGAAGCATCATCGCAGGTTTCGTGAGGCCCGGACCATATGGTCCGGGCCTTTTTTGATGTATGCTTCAGGCAGGAACAGCGGAAGGAGAAAAGGTGAGCTTCGGCAACGGAAACGGCAACGGCACAGAGATCGTGGTCTCGACGCCCCTCAGGACGGCCATAGGCACGTTCGGGGGTGCGCTCAAGGACACCCCGGCGACGGACCTGGGGGCGACGGTGGGCAAGGAAGTCCTCGGCCGCTCCGGCATAGAGGGCGAGCAGGTCGACCAGATCATCGTCGGCAACATCCTCTCGGCCGGCCAGGGCATGAACCCCGGCCGCCAGGTCGGCATGAAGACGGGCCTCCCGGTCACGACCCCGGGCATGACCCTCAACAGGATGTGCGGCTCGGGCCTGCAGGCGGTAATCTCCGCCGCCCAGGAGGTAGCCCTCGGCGACGCCGACGTCGTGATGGCCGGCGGCATCGAGAACATGGACCGGGCGCCCTTCCTGCTGGACAAGGCCCGCTACGGCTACCGCATGGGGATGCCGAGCGTAGAGATGTACGACCACATGGTCTACGACGGCCTGTGGGACGTCTTCAACGACTACCACATGGGCGTGACGGCCGAGAACGTCGCCGAGGAGTACGGCATAACCCGCGAGGACTCCGACGCCTACGCCGTGCGCAGCCACCAGCGGGCGGCCCAGGCCAACAAGGACGAATACTTCGACGGGCAGATCGTGCCCGTCGAGGTCAGGCAGAAGAGAGAGAAGGTCCAGTTCACCACCGACGAGCACGTCCGCGATAACGCGAGCGTCGAGGGCCTCCAGAAGCTCAAGACCATCTTCAAGAAGGAAGGCGGCACCGTCACCGCGGCCAACGCCAGCGGCATCAACGACGGGGCGGCGATGATGCTCGTCACGAGCGACAAGAAGGCCGAGGAGCTCGGCCTGCCCGTCGCGGGTAGGCTCGTCAGCGCGGCCGTGTCCGGCGTTGACCCTTCGGTGATGGGGACCGGCATGATCCCGGCCTCCAGGATGGCGATGAAGAAGGCCGGCCTCTCGGTGGACGACCTGGACGCCGTGGAAGCCAACGAGGCCTTCGCCTCCATAGCCATCGCCGTCGGTCGCGAGCTGGAGGTGCCGGAGGAGAAGCTCAACCCGGTAGGCGGCGCCGTAGCCCTCGGCCACCCCGTCGGGGCGACGGGCGCCATCCTTACCGTCAAGCTTCTGCACCACCTGGAGCGCACCAGGGGCCGCTACGGCCTCGTCACCCTCTGCATCGGCGGCGGCATGGGCATAGCCGCGATCTTCGAGCGGGTGTAAGCGCAGCTTTCAGCTCCTGGCCAGAGGCACGCAAAGGAGAAGCCCGGGGCAATTACGCCCCGGGCTTCTCCTCTGCTGGCTGGCTAGAAGCCCTCGAAGAGGGCGTGCCGAAAGTCGCGAAGCGGCGTGCTCCTCTACGCGGCGCCGGACCTCAGGTCTATCTCGACGTGCTCGGCGCCGTCTTCCCACCGCTTGCGCTCGGGGAGATCGAGGCTGCGCAGGAGGTGGAGCATCCCGGCGTTCTCGCGTAAGACGATGGCGTAGAGCCGCTTCAGGCCGTTGCCGCGGGCGGCCTCGATGAGGTAGCGGGTGAGCCCGATGCCCAGGCCCCGGTCCTGGAACCTGTCCTCCACGAGCGCCGCGTACTCGGCGTCGTCGGTGCCGGGCTCCCTCTCGTAGCGCACCACGCCCACTATCTCCTCGGGGTCTTCGGGATCCAGGGCCACCAGCGCGAACCTGTCCCGCCCGTCTACCTCCGCGAACCGCCGGGCCTGCTTGTCGGAGAGCGTCTTCAAGGGGCCGAAGAAGCGCAGGTGCACCGACCGGTCACTGGACCGCGCCACGAGGCGCTGCAACGCCCCAGCGTCCCCGGCCCGTACCCCCCGAACCGGCACGCAGACGCCGTCCCGCAACGCCAGAACCCCCGAATAGCTCATCGGACATGACCCTCTACACGCAACCGTGTTTTGTACCTATGTGCGTATTGCATATAAAGATATTACCGCATCAGGTGGGGGAGGGTTTGTCAGAGGATTAACCTTGCGGGTCTCTGGCTTCCGGTTGGGGGGTGTTCGGGCGGGCGAGTTCCAGGAACTGGTCCTGGGTGACCTCCAGGTACTCCGCGAGTTGTTCGGGCGTCAGGCGGCCGGACATGGCCTGCACGAGGGTTTCGCGTTGGGTTTGGAGGAGCATCAGGGCGCGGCGGTGGTCCTCTTCGAGGGATCCGGTCCAGGTCTCTGCGGCCTCTTGGGCGGCCTGGTCGAAGGGTTTGCCTTCGAGGACGAGGGCGGCGAGCTCGGTTGCCCTGTAGGTGGTCGTGGCGAGGCGGCGCTGCGCCCGGACGAGGCCGACGGCCGTGTTCAGGCTGACGGCGTAGCGGAGGAGGTTGGCGACGTGGCGGGCCTCCTCTGAGGAGATCTCGAGTTTCGCGCGGTCGGCCTCGCGCACGGTTAGCGGGACTTCTCTTCGGCGCGGCCGTCGCGGGCCGCGTCCTTCGGGGGACGGGCGGAGAAGGCGCGGTGGCCGGTGATGGCCTGGCCCACGATCAGGGTGTTCACGTCGTTGGTGCCCTCGTAGGTGTAGACGCCCTCGATGTCCGCCATGTGCTCCATGACCCGGTAGTCGAGCAGGATGCCGTTGCCGCCCAGGACCTCGCGGGCCAAAGCCGCCGTGCGGCGGGCTTTGGCCACGTTGTTCATCTTGAACATCGAGACCGTCGGCGGGTCGAGGAGGTTATCGTCCTTCAGCCGGCCGACGTGGACGGAGAGGAGCTGGCCGAGCGAGATCTCGTTGACCATCTCCACCAGCTTCTGCTGCACGAGCTGGAACGATGCTATGGGTTGCCCGAACTGCTCCCGCTCCCCCGCGTACGCCAACGCGACCTCGTAGCAGTCCGCCGCCTGGCCCAGGCCGTCCCAACCGACCCCGTAGCGCGAGTGCGTGAGCACGGACAGGGTGGACCCGAGGCCGGTCGCACCCGGCAACCGGGCGTCGGAGGGCACGTAGCAACCGTCGAGCTTTATGTGCGTCTGCCAGGCGGAGCGTTGGGAGGCCTTGCGGGGGAGGACGTCGGCGTGGTAGCCGGGGTTATCGCCTTCGACGAGGAAGCCCGAGATCCTGCCGTCTTCCGTACGGGCCCAGATCACGGCCACGTCCGCGAAGGAGGCGTTGCCGATCCACTTCTTCTCCCCATCGAGCACGTAGCCGCCGTCCCGCCCGACGGCGGTCGTCGAGAGGGAACCGGGGTCACTCCCCGCCTCGGGCTCGGTGAGGCCGAAGCAGCCGATCTTCTCGCACCGCGCCATTACGGGCAGCCAGCGTCGTTTCTGTTCCTCGCTTCCGAGCTCGTGGATGGCGGTCATCGCGAGCCCGCTCTGGACGTGCAGGAAGGTCGCCAAAGACCCCGAGCCGCGCGCCAACTCAGCTATGGCGAGCCCGTAGGCGACGTTGTTCCAGCCTGCGCAGCCGTACTCGGGTGAGAAGGTGCCGCCCATGATGCCGAGCCCTCCCAGGCCCGGGAGAAGATCGAACGGGAACTCCGCCCGGTCCCAGTGTTCCGCGGCCTGCGGTATCACCGCCCGGTCCACGAACTCGCGCACGGTGTCCCTGACGCCCTTCTCCTCCTCCGAGAGAAGACGGTCCGCCTTGATGAAGTCCTGCGGCCGGATCTCGCTCCGTACCCTGCCGGGCGTAATGGTCATCCTGATCCCCCACGGTCCGCCGACGCGTCTTCTCTGCGGCCAATATAGGTTCCACCAAGACCAGGGTCAATCCGTCGACCGGGTTGGACGCCGATGCCCGCCCGTGGGGTGAAAGGGAAAGGAGAAGACGCGGGCACCGGCTTGAGCCACCGATAACCGGTTCGCCCGACCCGTCAACGCCGAAAACGCCCCACACCCCGAGAATGTGTCGAAGTGTGTAGCGCGCCCCCGCCCGAAGCTCCAAATTCCCCACGCCACCCCCATAAACGCGCCTACTCTGGCCCAACAAAACGTCACCACCGCCTGATCTTTGACCAGGAATGGGTGGCGGGTAGCGACGCCCTGTAATTAGGTGCACTTTGACATTATGTGCACCGCGAAAACAATCGAGCGAAGGTCCGAGTTGGGAGCCGAAGAGGACGATGGGCATCCGGGGGTGTCTACGGCTTCCGGGCCGGGAGGGATCGGCGAAGGCGGGGCGGGAGACTGTGGTGTCCGGACCCTGTGTTTACCCGTAGGGTGGCTGCGGGGCGCCACGAACGCCGTCGGGGTCTGGGTCTCCCGGGCCCCAAAGCCTGGATGGGGGTCTCCTGAGGTCTCGCGTCTGGGGGCGAACCAAAACGGGTAGACTGTGTTCCGCAGCACAAGAGGAGCGGCCTGTCTGGAGGACGGCATGAACGAAGAGAGAACGGGCGGCAGCGGCACGATGGGGCCCGCGATGGCGCCCTTTGACCTGTGGACGCAGTGGATGCGGGCGAACATGGGCGCCATGACCTCGACCCCCGGCGCCAGCGTCCCGTGGCTCGCCTCTCCCGGTATCGACACCAGGGAGGAGACCAAAGACCTTCCGAGCGGGACGATCCTCAACGACCCCCTGCTCTCCGTAATAGAGAAGCTCTGGGACGCGAACCCCGTCCAGAACGTCTTGCCCATAAACTGGGTCGAGATAGGCAAATCCCTCCAGACCCTCTGGCAGCGCGAGATGAGCGACCCCGCCGCCGCCATGCAGCGGGCCACGGACTTCAACGCGAAGCTCTGGGGCGCCACCTTCGATACCTGGCAGGACGCGGCCAACCGCTTCTGGGGCATCGAGGGCGCGAAAGAGGAGGAAGAGGGCCGTCCGGACAAGCGGTTCGCAGCACCCGGCTGGGCCGACAACCCCTTCTACGAGACGCTCAAGGAGTCGTACCTGCTCGCCTCCGAGTACCTCCTCAACGAGGTCGAGGCGACCGACGGGCAGGATACCGACGAGCAGCGGCGCCTCAGGTTCCACCTGCAGCAGTTCGTCGATGCGATGGCCCCCGTCAACTACCTCCTTACCAACCCCGAGGCCCTCAAGCGGGCCTTCGAGACGGGCGGGGCGAGCCTCGCCGAGGGCGCCAGGAACCTCCTTACGGACCTCGAAGAGGGCCGGATGAACATGACAGATGCCACGGCCTTCCAGCCGGGGGAGAACCTCGCGATCACGCCGGGCAAGGTCGTCTACCGCAACGAGCTCATAGAGCTCATCCAGTACGAACCGACGACGGAGAAGGTCCACGAAGTCCCGGTAATCTTCTTCCCGCCCTGGATCAACAAGTACTACATCCTCGACCTGCAGCCGAAGAACAGCATGGTCAAGTACCTCGTGGACGAGGGCTTCACCGTCTTCATGACCTCCTGGAAGAACCCGGACGCCTCGATGGAGAACATCCAGTTCGGGGACTACATGACCAAGGGGCCGCTGGCCGCCGCCGAGGCCGTCAGGGACATCACCGGCAGCGACAAGGTCAACCCGGTCGGCTACTGCGTCGGCGGAACGCTGCTGGCGGTCACGCTGGCCTGGCTCGCCGCGGGCGGGGACGAGAACCCGTTCAACGCCCTGACGTTCATGGTCTCGCTGCAGGACTTCACCGACGTCGGAGACACCGCGGTGTTCATCGACGAGCCGCAGATAGAGTTCATGGAGCGTCAGATGATGGAGCGCGGTTACCTCGACAACCGCAAGATGGCGAACATGTTCAACCTTCTCCGGTCCAACGACCTGATCTGGTCCGTGGTCGTCAACAACTACCTGCTCGGCCAGAAGCCGCCCGCCTTCGACCTCCTGTACTGGAACGCCGACGGCACCCGCATGGCCCGCGACGCCCACTCCTTCTACCTCAGGAACACGTACCTGGAGAACAACCTCATAAAGCCCGGAAAGGTCGAGGTTAAGGGGCGCAAGATAGACCTCTCCAAGATAGAGGGCGAGGCCTACGCCGTGGGGGCCGAGAAGGACCACATCGTGCCGTGGTACTCGGCGTGGAAGATCGGCCAGATCACGAACGCCAAGACCCGCTTCGCCCTCGCCAACTCGGGCCACATAGCCGGCATGATCAACCCGCCAAGCAAGGGCAAGGGCAAGCACTGGATCAACGAGTCCGGCGACGCCGGCTCCGCCGCCACCGCCGAGGAGTGGCGCGCAAACGCCACCGAGCGCGAGGGCTCCTGGTGGCAGGACTGGAAGAACTGGCTGGAACCCTTCTCCGGCGACGAGGTGGACCCGCCCCCGATGGGCAGCGAGAAGTACCCGCCGATAGTAGACGCCCCCGGTACCTACGTGAAGGAGAAGTAAGGCCCAAGGTTCTAGGCCCCAGGTCTTGAGGTTTTGGGTGTTGCGACGCGAGGCCCGTGGCGCACCAGGGCCCAGGTTGTTGGGAGAATGGCCCCGTCAACAACTACGTCGCCCCGTGGTGGCTACGGGGCCGGCCGTCTGACGAGACCCGGCCGGACACCATCCGCGTCGACGAGGAGGTCAGCCAAAACGCCAGAGGGGGGGACCGTGATGGGTCCCCCCCTCTTCGTGCCTATTGCCACCGAGGCTCCCGCCTAACGCCGAAGCTCTTGGGCCGAGTGGTCGGCCATCGGTTGCGCGAAGGTCCGGCGGCCGGGAGCTCCGGGCTACTGGTCCTTCGGCCGCTGGACCTCTTCGCAGACGACGTAGTGGACGCGGTTGGCGGGGAGGAGCCACTGCCTGCTGGCCTGGGAGGTGATCCGCAGCGGCCTGTTCTGCTGCAGGTTGTCGCCTATCTCCGCGAGGGCGCCCTCGGCCTCTTCCTGGCTCTCGTAGACGCCGTAGCGCATCCGGGGCAGGGTGTAGCCGAGGTTGGCGCCCGTGGCCGCGCCGGGGGCCTCGTCGCGGCCGGCCGTGGCCCACTCCTCTTCCTGGTCCTGCTGCGGGTGCTTGCCCGGGTCCACCAGCCACACGATCACGCTGTACGCCATTCCGGCTCCTCTCGAAGTTCGCTCTCCGTTCGGACGAATGTATACCCGCACGGCGCGCAATCATGTGTTCGGGGAGACAAAAAGGGCGGGACCGCGGTGGTCCCGCCCTTCCAGGCCTTTCAGCGATCAGGGAAAGCCGGCAGAGTTCCCTAGGCGCCCGACCTCTCGCCGAGCCAGGAGATCACCTTCGGCCAGAGGCCCCTCTTGGCGCCGCGGCCGGCCATGAGGCCGACGTGTCCCGCGTCGAGGACGAAGAACTCCTTGTCCTGGCTGCCGACGAGGTTCATGGTGACCTCGGCCTGCGGCAGGGCGCAGATGTGGTCCTTGGTGCCGGCGATGTTGAGGAGCGGGACCTCAATGTTGGAGAGGTCCACGCGGCGCCCGCGGAGGACCATCTCGCCCTTGGCGAGCTTGTTCTGCTGGTAGAACTCGGTTATCCACTGCCGGAACGCGGCACCCGGGAACGGCGGGCCGTCGTTGACCCACTTGCTCATCGCCAGCCAGTTCTCCATCGGCTTGTCCTCGAAGATGCGCTCCCACATGTTGACGTAAGTGCCGACGTAGTTGGTGACGGGCTTTAGCATCCTGTTGCCGGTGTCGATCATCTCCCCCGGGATGTTCCCGAAGGCGTCGGCGAGCAGGCCCGGGTTCATGTGCTTCTCGCCCGTGAAGAGGCTGTAGAGTCCCATCCCGCCCTCGGGGAAGTCTATGGGGGCGGTGAGGAGCACGAAGTTTTTGATGTGCTCCGGGAACAGCGAGGCGTACATGGCGGCCATCGTGCCGCCCATGCAGTAGCCGAAGAGCGTGAATTCGTCCGAACCGGAGTGCCTCAGGACCTTCTTTACCGCCTTGGGAAGGTAGTCTATGACGTAGTTCTCGAAGTCGAGGTCCTTGTCCTCGTCGCCCGGGATGCCCCAGTCGAGCATGTAGACGTCGAAGCCCTCTTCGCTGAGGAACTCGATAAAGCTATTGCCCGGCATAAGGTCGAAGATGTAGGGGCGGTTGATGAGCCCGTAGACCATCAGGATCGGGACCGGGTGCTTCTTCTCGGCGGCGGGCGCGTAGTGGTAGAGCTTCGCCTTGTTCTTGGTCCAGATGGTCTCCTTGGGCGTCTGGCCGGTGTCGGCCTGGGCGCCCTCGACCACGATCTTCATCCCGCGGCTGTACTTGTCGAAAAAGTTCTCGACGTCCGCCGGGACTGCCGCGTCGCCCGACGTCGGCTGCGCGCCGTAGTTGGCGGTCTCCGTCATCTATCTCTCTCCCTTCTTGCGCACGTCTTCGACGGTGATCTGGCCGTCCGGACCCGTGCCTCTCACGCTCGTGAGGTCAACGCCCATCTCCCGCGCCTTGCGCCGCGCCGCGTCGGTCGCCCCGACCCCCACGGCCGCCGGGCCGTTGGCGCCGGCCGGGCTCTCGGCCCGGGCGCCGCCGTTCTGGCTCTCCAGCGCCGCGAGCAGGCGGTCGAGCTTCCCCTCGACCCCGTCGAGCCGGCCGTCGAGCGCCCGCACGGATTCGGCTGTGGCGGCCTGCGCCCCGGTCTCCGTGGCCCGCTTCAGGGCGCGCTCGAGACCGCCGATCCGGCCCTCCAGCGCCTCGACGGACTCCGCCGTGGCCGGTTTGGCGGGGGTGTACTCGAAGTCTTCGAGGACCTCCTCGATCCGGTCCACCTTGTCCTCCAGGTTGATGACGAGCCCGGCGACCCGCGAGATGTCCGACCGGACGGGCAACTGCAAGCTCTTGAGGTACTCCTCGGAGTTGCGCCTGAAGACCTTGTAGAAGCTGGCGTAGCTCTGGAGGAACTGGCTGGAAGGCTCCAGGAACTCCTCGCGCTCGATAACGTCCCCGACAAAGTCCGAGAAGGGCCCGTTGGTGGCGTTGTACCACCGGGTCGCGAACTGCAGGGGATCCGCCGGTAGGTTCTCGCCGGCGAGCAGGTTGTCCCGCGCCTCTTCGAGCATCTGCGTCCAGCGGGGCAAAAGGTCGATGGCGTTCTGGCCGAGCTCGGCGCCCTTCTGCCAACTCGCCGCCGACGCCTCGTACCACCGCCGCCACGCGTCCTGCACGCCCGGGGCACCCCCCGGAGTGCCCGCCGGGACCCCCTCTACGGCCCCGGACGCGGCCCCGATCATGCGCTCCTGCACCTCGCGCGCGCCGTCGAACCACTGCCGGTAGAGCCCGGTCGGGTCCGCGTTGCCGCCCTGCGCCCCTCGCGCCGCCTCGGACCAGAGCCTCGTGCTCGTCTCGTACCACCGCCGCCACAGGTCTGTTGGATCCATAACGGACCGGGACCCTCTCTCCTCCGCCAACCGGAAAACCTCCCTTACATACGCTGCGTAGTCTGCTTTCAGGAAAATTATACTTTAAAAAGAAACTTATGTGTTGTTGGCACATACCGGGTCCCGGGTTGCCGCTGGTCGGGGCCGGACGTATATTGCCCGGGCACAGGGGAAGAGGTGCCGAGGGAAGGGGACCGCATGGCTGCCAACGGCAACGAGACCGTCTTTACCATGGAGGCCACGCCCATAAAGTACGGGCGGGGGGCGGCCGAGGAGGTCGGCTGGGAGGTCAGACGGCTACGGATGAACCGGGTAATGCTCGTCTCCGACCCCGGGGTCATACGGGCCGGCATAACGGGCCGCGTCGTCGAGCTGATAGAGGCGGAGGGCGTCGAGGTGGAGGTATGGGACCGCTCCCGCGTCGAGCCGACGGCCGACTCGTTGCAGGCCGCGGCGGACTTCGCCAGGGACGGCGGGTTCGACGGGTTCGTGGCCGTGGGGGGCGGGACCAGCATAGACACGGCCAAAGTCTCCGACCTCATCGCCACGCACGGCGGTGAGATCATGGACTACGTCAACGCCCCCGTCGGCGACGGCAAGAAACCGCCGTCCCCCCTGAAGCCGCTCCTCGCCGTTCCGACGACGGCCGGCACCGGGGCCGAGGCGACGACCGTGGCCATCCTCGACATACCGGACCAGAGGGTGAAGACCGGCATCTCCCACCAGTACCTCCGCCCCGACCGCGGCCTCGTCGACCCGTTGCTGACCATGACCATGCCCCCCGAGGTGACCTCATCCTGCGGCCTGGACGTGGTATGCCACGCCGCGGAGTCGTTCCTCTCCAAGCCCTACGACGCCCGCCCCAAGCCCGACAGCCCGGACGACCGCCCGCCTTACCAGGGGTCGAACCCCATCGCGGACATGTGGAGCGGCAAGGCGCTGGAGTTCGGCGGCAAGTACCTCCGGCGGGCCGTGAAGGACGGCGAGGACGTGGAGGCCAGGGGGGCGATGATGCTCGGGGCTTCCCTGGCCGGGGTCGGCTTCGGCTCGGCGGGCGTCCACATCCCGCACGCCTGCGCCTACCCCATAGCCGGCCTCAAGCACGAGTGGCAGCCGCCCGGCTACCCGACCGACCATCCCTTCGTCCCGCACGGCTGGTCCGTCATAGTCACGGCGCCCGCCGCCTTCCGCTTCACCTACGACGCCATGCCCGGGCGGCACAGAGAAGTGGCTGAGCTGTTGGCCGGGGAGCCCATCCCCGACGTCGACGAGAACACGCTGCCCGGGATCCTCGTAAGCCTGATGAAAGACGTCGGCGCCCCGAGCGGCGTCCGCGAGCTCGGCTACTCCGAGGACGACATAGACGACCTCGTAGATGGCGCCATGAAGCAGCAACGCCTTCTGGTCGGCTCGCCCAAAGACGTTACGGAGGAGGATCTGGCGAGCATCCTGCGCGAGTCGATGGAGAACTGGTAGGGAGGTTCCGAGGCTTTAAGGCATTAGGTTTTAGGGGGGCAGCGCGAGGCTCCAGCTCGGTGCCGCGATCAGGATTTGCCGGGTGGCAGCGTGGTCACCGTACCGTTCCTCCGAAACACCTCAAAACCTTGAACCTAAAAACCTGAAGCCTTATCGAAAGGAGAAACTCGATGTCCGATGACCTACGCCTCTATTTCTTCGAGTGCGGCAGCCTCAAAACCCAAGTCCAGTTCATAAAGATGAACCAGGGGCTCGGGGACCCGTACGAGATCCCGGTTCCTTTTTTCCTGATCACGCACCCCAGGGGGAACGTCCTCTACGACGGCGGCAACGCCCTGGAGGTCGCGCAGGACCCCCGCGGTCACTGGGACGCCGTCGTGGACGCCTACGACCCGGTGATGACCGAGGAGGACTTCGTAGTCAACCAGCTTCAGCGCATGGACGTGGACCCGGCTTCGATACGATACGTGATCCAATCGCACTTGCACCTGGACCATTCCGGGGCGATAGGCCACTTCCCGAACGCCGAGTACGTCGTGCAGCGGCGGGAACTCGAGTACGCCTACACGCCGGACTGGTTCCAGAAGCCCGCCTACATCCGCAAGGACTTCGACCGGGACGTGAAGTGGCTGTACCTGGACGGCGAACGCGACGACGGGTACGACCTCTTCGGAGACGGGACGATAAAGACGCTCTTCACGCCGGGGCATGCGCCCGGACACCAGTCCGTTTCGGTCGATTTGCCGGGTGAGGGGCCGATGATGCTGACCGCGGACGCCTGCTACACGATGGACCATTACAACGAGGCGGCGCTGCCCGGCCTGATCCACTCCGCCGCCGACGTCGCCAAATCCACCCGCAAGGTCCGCCGCATCGTCGAGGGCCACGGCGCAACCCTCGTGACCGGCCACGACCCCGAGGAGTGGCCGAAGTTCAAGAAGGCCCCGGACTTCTACGCCTGATGCACACCGAAGCAAACCGCAAAGAGTGGCCGCTGACCGCAGCGATCCTGGGCGCCGGCACGATGGGCCTCGGCGTCGCCGAGTGCTTTGCGGCCGCCGGCATGACGGTGCGCCTGACCGACGCCACACCCGAGCTCGCCCGCGAGGCGAAGGAGAGGCTGGTCCTTCGGGCGAGGGGCCACGCGGAGGCCGGGCTGCTGCCCGGGGAGGCGGCCGGGCGGGCGGAGGGGGTCGAGGTTGCGGAGGGCGCGGCCGAGGCCGTGGCCGGCGTGGACCTCGTCTTCGAGGCCGTGCCGGAGAGCGTCGGGCTCAAGGAGGAGGTCCTGGGCGTCTGCTCGGCCGGGGCTTCTCCCGGGGCCGTGATCGTCTCGAACACCTCGTCGCTGCCGATGGACGATCTGGCACGGTTCGTCCAGGAGCCGGGCCGGTTTTGCGGGATGCACTGGTTCAACCCGCCCGAGTGGACGCCGGGCGTGGAGGTGATACCCGCCGCGGCCACGGACGCGGGGACGGTCGAACGCCTCGTGGGCTTCCTCCGCTCCATCGGCAAGCGGCCGGCGGTCGTGGGCAGCGGGCCGGGCTTCGTCGCCAACCGCATCCAGAACGCGCTTTTCCTGGAGGCCGTGCGGTGCGTGGAAGACGGCCTCGCCTCGCCGGAGGAGGTGGACGAGGTCGTGCGCAGTTGCTTCGGGTTCCGGCTGCCGTTCTTCGGGCCGTTCGCGATCGCGGACATGGCCGGCCTCGACGTCTACGCGAACGTGCTCGGGGTGCTGCGGGACGGGTTGGGGGAGAGGTTCGGGCCGCCGCGGATGCTGCTCGACCTCGTCGAAGAGGGCCGGGCCGGAACCAAAGCGGGCGCGGGTTTCCTGGACTACACCGACGAAGAGCGTGGACGGCTGCTCCTGGAGCGGGACCGCCGGTACGCGGCGCTCCTGGAATTGCTCGACCGGATGCCGCCCGTGGAGGCGGGGAGGGGAGAGGGATGATAGACGCGAGCGTCCTGGTCGTCGGCGCAGGGGCCATCGGTGGCGTGACGGCGGCGAAGATGTCGGGGGAGGTGCGGCGGGTCGCCGTGCTCGACGCGAACCGGGAGCACGTCGAGAGGATGCGGGCGGGCCTCGTTGTCGACGTGCTCGGTGGGGAGACCCGGGTGGAACTGGAGGCCCACGCGGACCCGGATGCGCTCGACGGCCCCTTCGACTTCGCCCTGGTGACGCTCAAGGCGCCCCACCTCGAAGAGGCGCTGCGTCCCCTGGTGGGGCGCGGTCTGGTTCTGACCTACGTCTCCCTCTGCAACGGGCTCGTGCAAGAGCGCATCGCCGGCATCGTTGGGGCGGGGGACCTGATCTGGGGCACCGTGGAGTGGGGCTCCACGAACCTCGGGCCAGGCCGATTGGCGCAGACCACCCGCGCCCCGTTCGTCATCGGGGAGCCCGACGGCGGGGCGCGGGACCGGACCAGGCTGCTGGCACAGGCCCTCCGTACCGTCGAAGACGTGCGCCTGACGGAGAACATCCGGGGCCAGGTGTGGTCCAAGCTGCTCGTGAACAGCTCCCTCTCCGGCCTCGGGGCCGTCTCAGGCCTGCTGTACCGCGAGGTGATGGATGACCCGGACGGACGCGAGGTGGCCCTCTCCCTATGGCGCGAGGGCTACGACGTCGGGATGGCCCAGAGGCTGACGCTCGAGAGGGTTCTCGGCGTGGAAGCCGGGGACCTCGTCGTGCGCGGCCCCGAAGACCGCGGGCGCGTGGAAGCGGCCATCGAGGTCGCGATGGGTTACGCCGGCGCCACCAAGGCCTCGATGCTCCAGGATCTCGAACGGGGCCTGAAGACCGAGGTCGACGTCATAAACGGGGCCGTCGTGGACCGGGGGCGCGAGTACGGCGTCGAGGCCCCGGTCAACGCCCGCGTGGTGGAGCTCATGCACGCGATGGAGCGGGGCGAGCGGCGTCCGGGGCGGGACGTGTTCGGGGACCTGAGAAATCTCATCCGCGGCGCCTAGAGATAACGAAGAGCGCTATACCACGAACCAAGGAGCGGAGCTGAGTTCGGAGAACCGACGGGTACAACGTTCTCCTGCGGCGCGCATGACCTCGATGCGTCCCAAGACGTGGTGGCTGGCCTCGGCCGTGGGGCCGGCGGTGCTCGCCCTGGTCGCGGTTTGCCTTCTCGCCGCCGGATGCGGCCTCCCGACGAGGGGCGTTCAGGACGCAGATCGCCCGAACGTCGTCCTGATCCTCACCGACGACCTCGACGCCGGCCTCTTGCAGAGACACGGGGAGCTCTACCCCAACCTGCGCGAGCTGGCGGCCGAGGGTACGACCTTCGAGAACGCCTTCGTGACCGATCCCCTGTGTTGCCCCTCCCGGGCGACCACGCTGCGCGGCCAGTACTCCCACAACCACAGCATAATCGGCAACTGGCCGCCGCAGGGGGGCGCCGGCAAGTTCCGGGATCTGGGACGCGAGAACTCCACGGTCGCCACCTGGCTGAAGGAGGATGGCTACGGGACGATGCTCGTCGGCAAGTACATGAACGACTACCACGGGAACCGCGTGCCGGCGGGCTGGGACGATTGGTACGGCATATCCGGCGGCCATCTGGACCACGACCTGAACGAGAACGGCCGGATCCACCACTACGACTCGGGGCGCTACCACTTGGACGACGTGCTCGCCGAGAAGGCCGCCGGGTCCGTTCGCCGCCCGCCGGAGCACGGGGCGCCCTTCTTCATGTGGGTGGGCACCCGGGCGCCCCACGCCCCGGCCAACCCCGCGCCCCGCCACGAGGGGACCTTCTCCCACGCCCGGCTGCCGCGGCCGCCCTCCTTCGACGAGGGGGACATCTCCGACAAGCCAGACTGGGTGCGCGACAACCCCCGCCTGGAGCAGGGGCAGATCCCGCCCATGCAAGACCTCTACCGCAACCGCCTGCGGTCGATGCTGGCCGTGGACGAGATGGTGGGGCGCCTGATGGACGAGCTAGAGGAGACCGGCGAGATGGACAACACCTACGTCTTCTTTACCTCCGACAACGGCTGGCACGCGGGGGAGCACCGGCTGACCACCGGCAAGTGGACGGCCTACGAGGAGGACGTGAGGGTGCCCCTGATAGTTCGTGGTCCCGGGGTGCCCGCGGGCCATACGCTGCCGCACCTGGTCCTCAACAACGACCTCGCGCCCACCTTCGCCGACCTGGCCGGGGTGGACCCCCCGGGCTTCGTTGACGGGCGCTCCCTGGAGCCGCTCCTGAGGGACAACCCGCCACCCACGGACGATTGGCGCTCCGCCTTCCTGGTAGAGGCCGCCACCGAGATGGGCCCCACCGCGGGCCCGCCGCTCAGCGGCGATCCGCCCCCCGAGTCCCGGCGCCACGTCCCGCGCGGGTACGGGGGCCGGCCCGGCCTCGTGGCCGTGAGGACCGAGGGCCGCCTTTACGTCGAGTACGAGGATGGTGGACGGGAGCTCTACGATCTGAGGGAGGACCCCCACCAGCTGGACAACCGGTACGAGGAGGCCGACCCCGAACTCCTGCGGCGTTTGCAGGGACGGCTCGCGGCGCTGCGGGGGTGCTCGGGGTCGGGTTGCCGGGCGGCCGAGGGAGGGCCGGGCCGCGTCCCCGGCGTTGCCGCGGGCGTCGCCGCGGGCGTCGCCGTGGGCGGCCGGGACGAAGACCCCGCCTCCGAGGTCGGTGGGCCCGGGGAACGCCCCGGGGGTTGGCGGCTTCTGGGTGGAGAGGCCTATTACCCCTAGCCGGAGACGGTCACCCGTAGGATGCCGTCGGGGAACGCGGAGCGCAGCCAGTCCGGATACCCCCGGTCTTGCGTCTGCCCGCAGCGCTCCAGGTCGGCCACCGTGTCGCGGTTCATCAGGGTGGGCACGGGCTTGGGGGTCCGGCCGGTGCTCTTGAGCAGCACGACCCCCTGGGTGCCCCGGCTTCCCTCCGAACGGACGATCTCGAAGGCGCCGCTCTCTTGCAGGACCGATGGTAGACCGAGGATGCCGGGAAATTTGGAGCTGCCGGTGACCATCACGTAGTCGGAACCCGTCCGTCGTACCTGCTCCATCAGGTAGGGCATGGACAAGGAGATGACCGTGCAGCCCTCCTTTCTCTGGACCCAGACCGCTTCGGGCGGGATCCCGGAGATGGCGCCCTCGTCGGGGTCGCACTCCATCTGGATGTTCGGCTTCGACACGCACGGTTCCTGGTCCAGCCGCAGAAACGCCCACTCGTGCCGCCCGCCGTCCAGGTAGGCCAGGTAGTTGCCCTGCGCCGCGTTGACGAGGATGCGCTCCCCCTCGGGCACGTGCCCGGTCGTCCAGTCGATCATCCCGGACGCCTGGGGCGCCACCGTATGTTGTTCGGATAGCGCGCCCGCGGGATCCTCGGGGAGCATCGCTTGCACCCTCTGGACGGATGACACCAGCACGAGGATCACCAACGGAACGGCGACCGCGGCGCCCGCCAGCCGGGCGGGGTAACCGCGCCCGCGCCACGCCGCCCAGCCCGCCTCAACCACGAGGGCGCCCAGGGCGCAAAACAGCAGCGCCTGGGCGACGAGGAACTGGCGCGGGTCCCACCCCATCACCACGATAAAGAGGCAGACCGGCGCCTGGAAGAGCAGCGCGAGCCCCAGGAGCCTCCACGGCCCATCCCGCCGGAGCGACCCCCAGACCGCGTATCCGGCGGTCACCAGCAGCACGGGCACGACGACGGCGGCGGGCGTCAGGATCCCGGCCAGATAAGGCCCCACGGTCTCCGGGGAGGCTCCGGCCAACGCGGGCCCTGCGGTGGCGAGCATGAGCACGCAGAGCGAGATGGTCCAGGCAGCCGCCACGAACCGCCCGGCCCACCGGCGCCGACGCTCCCCGGCCAGGAAGTGGGACGCCGTCCCGGAGGCGCACGCCACGCTGGCGAGGCCCGCGAGGATCGCGGCCGCCACCGAGACCGGGAGCCCCAGCGAGGGCGGCAGGCGGTCGATCAGGTACACCTCTCCGGTGGCCGACCACCTCCAGGCCCACCACGGCAGGCACACCAGGGCCGCGCCCAGGTAGTGCCAGAGGGCCGCGCGCGGGGACCAGCCGAGCAGCAGAACGGCGAGCAGGGCCAGGGGGAGGTTGGCGAACGCCGTCTCCTTGGTCAATACGGAGGCCCCCAGCAGGACCCCCGAGAGGAGGGCTAGCGCGGGAGACGAAGCGCCCCCCTTTACGGCGGCAAGCAGCGCGAGGAGCGACAGCAGGGTAAACGTCAGTAGCAGGGCGTCTATGTTGAGCACGAACGTGGACTGGACGTTGAAACCGAAGATGGTGAGTAGCGCGGCGGCGAGCAGGCCCGCGGCCGGGCCCGAGAGGCGCTTCGCCAGGAAGTAGGCCAGGGGCGGGTTGAGAAGCGCCGTCAGACGCATGGCCCAAACCAGGCTCTCCGTGTCGCGCCCGAGGACGAGAATGAGGGAGCCGATCAGGGCCGGGAAAACGGGACCGTGACCGCCGTTGTAGTTCGAAACCCCCGCGAGGCTGTCGAGGCCGCCGCCGGAGACGAGCTCCGAGCCGGCGAAGAGGTAGCGGGGGGCGTCCTTGCCCAGGACCGTCCATGGGTGATCTCCGAACCACAAGAGCGTGGGCAAGGAGAGCACCGCGACGAGCGGGACGACCGCCAGATCCACCCAGCCGACGGAAGACGACCCGGTCTCAGGCAACCAGGATCCCGAAGCCTCTCTCCTCCCAGAACGCAGGCCGGCCATCTCTCTATCCCGGAAACCGAACGCCCGACCACGCTTGTCGCGCCGCTGTGCTCACGTTCGGGGCATTCTGCGGCCGTCGGGGATTACTTTCAACCGGGCGGCACGACGTGGCCGTCTCATACGGACCCGCCCGGCTGGTCGGCTTCAGAAGGCGACGGCGGAGCGTCCCTTCAGGCCGAAGGTTTCGCGGGCTTCGGCCGGGGTGGCGGGCTCGCGGTCGAACATGGCGGCCAGCGCGACGGCCTTCTCGACGAGCTCGGCGTTGGTCTCGGCCCGTTTGGCGCGGCTGAGGCGGAGGTTGTCTTCGAGGCCGACGCGGACGTGGCCGCCGAGCATGAGGCACATGGCGGCGAGGTGGTACTCGGCCGGGTAGCCGACGCCGGCCGCCGACCAGGTGAGGTCGTCGCCGAAGAGGTCGGTTGCGGTGCGGCGCATGTGCATGAACTGGTCGATGGTGGCCGCGTTTGCGCCCATCACGCCGAGCACGAACTGGACGTGGACGGGCAGGTCCAGGAGGCCCCTGTCTACGAGGTATTTGATGTTGTAGAGGTGGCCTACGTCGTAGGCTTCGAGCTCGGGCTTCGCGCCCGCCTCGCGGAACATGGCGCAGACCTTTTCCATATCGGCGAAGGTGTTGCGGAAGATGTAGTCGCGGGTGCCTTCGAGGTAGTCCGTCTCCCACTCCTCGAAGCGGTCGCCGGGGTTTCCCCGCTCGGCGATGGGGAAGAGGCCGAAGTTGAAGGAGCCCGTGTTGAAGGTCGCCATCTCGGGTTCGAGCTCGGGGAGGACGGCGGCGCGTTCTTCCAGGGACATGCCCTTCCCGCCGCCCGTCGTCGGCTGCACGATCACGTCGCACCGCTCCTTGATGCCGGAGACGACCTCGCGGAAGAGGCCTATGTCCGAGCTCGGCTTGCCGGTCTCGGGCTCGCGGACGTGGAGGTGGACGATGGTGGCGCCGGCCTCGTGCGCCCCGACAGCGGACTCGACGATCTCGTCCGGCGTAACCGGTATGGCCGCGCTCTGGCCCGGCACCGTCATGCCGCCCGTGATCGCCGCGCTGATGATGACCTTCTCCACGCCGTTCTCCCTTTCTCGCCGACTCCCCGACCAATAGTAGGCGCGGCGGCGGACCGCCGCAAACGGTCGCGTAGAATAGGACGGATCACCCCAGCGCCGCCCGTCGGCCGTTCCACAGGAGGTATGAGAAGGTTGTCCAACCCCTACGCCCGGCACAACGAGGAGAGCAAGGCGAACTTCGACCACGTCTACGACCTGCCTGACCCCAGGGGGTACTTCGAGGCCCTGGGATCCCTGGACTACCAGGCGCCCGAGCACGCCCGCCGCCTCTTCCCGGTCCTGTTGCGGGAGGTCCGCGCCGGGGGCGGCCCGTCCGGCATCCTCGACCTCTGCTGCTCCTACGGCGTAAACGCCGCCCTGCTCGGCCACGGCCTGACCCTCGCGGACCTCTACGCCCGCTACGCTTCCCCCGGGCTCGGGAAGCTTTCGACCGAAGAGCTCCTGGAAGACGACCGGCGGTTCTACGCCGAAAACAGGCACGAGGCGGCCCCCGGCATCGTCGGCGCGGACTCGGCGGCGAACGCCGTCGGCTACGCGCTGGGGGCCGGGCTGCTGGAGGCGGGTTTCGGGGAGAACTTCGAGACGGACGACCCGTCGGAGGGTTTCCGGAAGGCCGTCGGCAACGTCGGGCTCGTCACCGTCACCGGCGGCGTGGGCTACGTGTGGGAACGCACCTTCGACCGCCTCCTGAAGGCCGTCGCGGAGGCCCGCCCGGACGGCCGCGCGCCGTGGGTCGCGACCCTGCCGGCACGCCTGGTGGACTACGATCCGCTCTCGAATTTGTTCTCCGGCCACGGTCTCGTCACGGAGAAGCTCTCCGCCCGCACCTTCCCCCAACGCCGCTTCGCCGACGCCGGCGAGCGCAAACACGCCCTCGGGGAGTTGGCGAAACTGGGCGTGGACCCGGCGGGCAAAGAGGAAGAGGGCTGGTACTACGCCGACCTCTACCTCTCGCGGCCGGCCGGGGAGGCTTCGAAGGTCCCGCTGGACGAACTGCTCGAAGCCTCCGGCATCCTGGATTACTGAGGAGGCCCCGAACTCTCCGGTGCCGAAAGCGGCTCGCAAGGGAGGGCTAGCCCTTCCGCAGACGCTGCCAGCCGGCTTTACGGCCAATAGCGGGCCGCCCGGATCGCCCTAGATCAGGGGTTGCGGGGCAAGCGTTGCGGCGGCCTCCGGGAGCGTGCTGCCGAAGGAGCCTCGCCAGCGTTCGGGCAGGCCGAGGTCTACTTCGGCGACGCTGCGGTCGTCCGAGCGTCCGCAGAGGCGGTCGCCGTTCGGGCCGTAGACGCCGCCGGGGGCGTCGAAGCGGGCTTCGGGGTAGTCGCCCATTTGGTTGGCGCTCGCCAGGTAGACGGCGTTGTCGAGGGCACGGGCGGCGCACGCCAGGTCGTACTGCCGGCCCCAAGGGTGCCGCCAGCCCGCCGGGGCCAGGATGAGGTCCGCGCCCTTTAACGCCGCCTTGCGCACGGCCTCCGGGGAGCCGAGGTCCCAGCAGATGACGAGCGCCACGCGCGCCCCGCCCGCGCGGACGACCGGGACCTCGCGGCCTGGGACGAACACGCCGGGCTCGTCGGTGGTCCGCACGAGCCGCCTCTTTCTGTAGGTCAGCAGGAGCCCCTGCGGCCCGATCAGGTTCGCGCTGTCCGAGACGCCGCCCGACCGCCGCCTCTCGGGGAAGCCGTAGGCCACGTAAAGGTCGAGGCGGCGGGCCAGTTCGGCGAAGAACGCGGCGCTCGGGCCTCGCCCCGCGTCCTCGGCGTGGCGGTGTATGTTCCCGAGGCCGGCGTACCCTGTGGTGAAGAGCTCGGGCAGCACGGCCCACCGCAGCCCGGGGTGCGCGCCCTTGGCCGCGGTCACGGCGCGTTCAGCAAGCAAGAGGTTCCCGAGGACGTCGCCAGGCTCCGGCCGCAGGTGGAGGGCGGCCACGAGCGGGTGCGCGTTCCCGAACGCGCCGGATGGTTCCTCGTGTGCCCCCGGCGCCAAGCCCTCGTCTCCCTCTAGGTGACCGCGGGCACGGGACGTATCGCGGCCCCGCCGTGCGGGTCCTCGCCGTGCGGGTCCTCGCGGTGCGGGTTTCCACCGTCGCCCAGTTGGTCCAGGTACCACAGCACGAACGATTCGACGGAGCTCTCCGTGACGGGCGAGAACGGGCCGGGTTCGTAGGCCACGGACCTGATGCCGGCGAAGTTGTTCTCGCAGAGCTCCCAGTCCTGCTCGCAGGTCGCCCGCCACACGGCGGCCACCCGCCGGGGGTCGTAGTCGACGCCTTCGACGGCGTCCCCCCTGACGAGGAAGCAGACCTCCACGTGCGTGAGGTCCGGGCCGGCCGGCAGCAGGCGGGTCGTCATGGCGTAGTCGCAGTTGGCGTGGGCCCAGAAGTTGGGGAGGGTGATGATGCGCAGGCTGCCCGTCCTGGGGTCCGTGAGGTCCCCCATAAGCGGCGCCGCGAGGCCGCCGTCGAGGCTCTCGGTGAGGAAGCCCTCCTTCAGCGGCAGCCGGGAGACGCGGTAGGGGGAGCCTTGGGGGAAGCTGATCTCCTCGGGCGCGAGGCCGAGGTCCCGCCAGCGCCTGTACTCGCGGTCCAGGGTCGCGTCGAAGCCGTCGTCGCTGCGGGTGTCGCCAGGCAGCCCGAGGTCGTAGTTGGACATGCAGAACTCCGGGTGGCTCACCCGGCAGTGGTAGCACTCCCGGTTGTTCTCCACGAGCGTCTTCCAGTTCGCCCGAACCTCGTAGCTGTGGCGCACCGCGACCTTCGCCCCCTCCAGCCCGTGCGGCCGGAGCTGGGGCCCGATGCCCTCGAAGAAGTCGTCGAAGTCCGGCGTGGACTCGTCCGGAGAGAGGCAGACGAAGATGAGGCCGGCCAGCTCGCGGACCACCGCCGAGCGCAGCCGGTACTCCTCCGCGTCGAAGCCCCCGCCCATCAGCCGGGCGTTGGCGAGGCAGCCGTCGAGCTTGTAGGCCCACTGATGGTAGGGGCACACCAGGGAGCGGGAGCGTCCCCGCGGCTCGGTGGCGATCCGGGATCCCCGGTGGCGGCACACGTTGAAGTGGGCGCGGACGCCGCCCTCCTTGTCGCGGAGGACGATCAGCTCCTCCCCGCCCACCGGGAGCAGGAAGTAGTCCCCCGGCTCCGGTATCTCGCACGTGTGGCCGGCGAAAAGCCAGTTGGCGTGGAAGACCCGCGAGAGCTCCTCCTCGAACAGCCCCCCGTCCAAGTAGAACTGTCGGGGGAGGGTCTTGCCCGGTATCCGGTTTTTCAAGAGGTCGGTCAGGTCCCTCACTGTCTACTCCTGATCACGCGTGGAAGGTTTTCTGGAAGGCGGCGTCCGAGACCGCCGGCCGGTCCAACCGGAACGCCCCGATGGGAAAGTCGGACTCCCCGTCCAGGGCCAGCCCCGAGAGGATGCGCCCGATCAGGCCGGCGAACTTGTAGGCGTGGCCCGCCCCGACGGCCACCGAGATCTGGGGGTACTCAGGCAGGGTGTCGAGGACGAAGTGCTGGTCGGGCGGGATCGTGTACAGGCAGGTCTTCGTGTACAACTCGGGCCCGAGGAACCCCGGGACGTGCCTGCCCAAAAAGTCCCGGTAGCGCTCGATACGGACCGGGTCGGGCTCGAAGGTCCTCGTCCGGGCCGTTACCTCGTGCCCGCCCATGTGCTGGCCGAGCTTGGTGGCGACCTCGCCGTAGACGGGGAACCCGTAGAAGTTGTCCCTCCCGTGCCACATAAAGACGGGGAAGCGCTCCGGGGAGAACTCCTTGAGGTTCGGCGTCGCGTAGTAGGTGACCTGCTCCTGGGTGACGGTCATCGGTATCCGCGTGCCCGTCTCCTTCAGGACCTCGTTCGTCCAGGCGTCGCTGGCGACGACGACCCGGTCGGCGAGGTAGGTTCGCCCGTCGGTTAGGACCTCCACGCCGCTCCCGCTCGGGCGGACGGCCCGGACGGGGGTTCCGTCGAGCACCGTCGCGCCGCGCGAGCGGGCGAGGGCGACGTGGGCGGCGTTCGCCTTGCGGGCGTCCACGATACCCGTGTCCTTCTGGAAGATCGCGCGCTCGGATCCTTCGAGGCGGAACTGCGGCCAGCGCCGCATGAGCGAGGCGGGATCCAGCATCTCGTAGTCGAAGCCGTGCTCCTCGAAGGCGGCGACGTAGCCCTCGACGTTGCGGGTGCCGACCTTCTCCGGGTCCCGCTCGTCGGGGGTCTCTATGACGAGCCCGCCGGTCTTGAAGAGGACCCGGACGCCCGACTCCTCCTCCAACGTCTCCCACGCCTCGTAGGCGTCGGGGGCGAGGGCCGCGTATTCGGGCTGGTGCTGGGCGAGCCTTATGATGCGGGAGTGGTCCTGGGAGGCGCCCCGCTCGTGGCCGAGCCGGAACTGCTCCAGGCCCAGCACCGCCGGCCCGAGCTCCTTAGAGAGCCAGTAGAGGGCCGCCGAACCCAGCCCGCCGCACCCCACGACGATCGTTTCGTATCTGGTGTCCATGCCGGAAATGTAAGGGCGCCCCCGGGGGCCGTCCAATACGTTTTTCGGCGGGGACTATAAGCGCGGCTTATGGGCGGATTCGTATTTGGGACGGGCCGTTCGCGCGGCCCGTAAAAGGAGTAGAGTACGGGCACGCAGAATAGAGGTACGGGCGGACCGCATATGGAACTCAGGCATCTCAGATATTTCGTCGCGGTGGCCGAGGAGCTGAACTTCAGCCGGGCTGCCGGCAGGATGTACCTCTCTCAACCGGCCCTGAGCCAGCAGATCCGCAAGCTCGAACAGGAGCTGGGGGTCTCCCTCTTCCACCGAACGAAAAACCACGTCGCGCTGACCGAGGCCGGGCTGGTCCTGCTGGAGGGCGCCCGCCGGGTCCTGGTGCTGGTCGAGCAGACGGCGCGAGAGGCCAGGGAGGTGGGCGGCGCCGAGTCCCGTCACCTGAAAGTGGGGTTCCCGGAGTACGCCAACCACACGCCCGTCGCCGACGCCCTGCAGACTTTCCGCAGGCGCTACCCGTACGTCGAGCTCGAAGAGCACGAGACGTTTACCCTGCAAGAGACGCTCCAGCAGACCGACAAGCTGCGCAAAGGAACGCTCGACGTCGGTTTCATGCTCAGGCCCGAAGAGGACGAGACCCTGCAGGTGGAGCGCGTCCTGGACATAGAGCTCGTGGCCGTCCTGCCCGATGACCACCACCTAGCCGACCGGGACGAGGTCCACCTGGAAGAGCTGTCCGACGAACGCCTCATCCTCTTCTCGCGCAGCTTCCACCCCCGCTGCTACGACTACGTGGTCGGGTGTTGCAGGGAGGCTGGCTTCGAGCCCAAGGTCGTCCAGCGCAAAGAGCCGCAGCTTTACTCGGGGGCCACGACCTACAGGATGGTGGCCTCAGGCATCGGGATCGGCATCGTCGCCCGGCCGGTGGTCTCCGGGTACCGCCCTCACGATGTGATCTTCAAGCCCCTGCGAGACCCCGCGCCCGTGCTGGAACTCGTCGCGGCCTGGCGGTGCGACGATCCGTCCTCCAACCTGCAAGCCTTTCTGGAGATAGTCCGGGAGCTTACCCCGGGGCCGGGCGAGAGCCCCGCCCCGCCGGACGGGCGCCCCGTCCTGGGGGTGTGATCCCGGCCGCCCCGCGGACCCGGCCGGCTACGCCGTGGCGAAGCGGCTTATGACGCTCTTCGGGCGGACCTCGCCGAGCCCCTCGGCGAAGATGCGGTAGTAGGCGACCTCCTCGCGGGTGCGCAGCGGCGGGTCAACGTCGTGGCGCTCCCGCTCGAACTCCTCTTCGGTGACGGTCTCCTCCATGCGGTCCTTAAGGACCGAGGAGGCGCCCGATCCGTCGCCGAACTGGGCCTTTTTGCGCCAGAGAAAGTCGTGGGGGAGCCAGCCGTCGAAGGCCATCCTGAGGAGCCGTTTTTCGGGTTGGTCCTCGCCCGCGAGCTTCCAACCGGCGGGGAGGGAGAGGCCAAGCGAGATCATGTCCAGCTCCAAGAACGGCACCCGGGCTTCGAGGCCGTGGGCCATCGTGACCCGGTCGGCCCGCTGCAGGTTCAGGTCGTGAAGGCCCTCGATGGTGCGGACGAGCTCCGTGTGCAGGTCGTCTTCCGTGCGGAATTCCTCCAGGTACTCGTAGCCGGCGAAGATCTCGTCCGCCCCCTCGCCCGTGAGAACGACCTTGACGTGCCTGGCCGTGAACTCCGCGAGGATAAAGTTGGGGACGGCGCTGCGCACGAGCGAGGGGTCGAAGCTCTCGATGGTCCTCACCACTTCCGGGAGGACGTTCAGGGCGTCCTCGGCCGTGTAGACGCTCTCGTGGTGCTCGGTGCCGAGGTGCTCGGCGACGGCGCGGGCTGCCAGGAGGTCGGGGGAGTCTTCGAGGCCCACGGCGAAGGTCTTGAGCCTCTCGCCCCGCTCCTCGTACCACCGGGCCGCGATGGCGGCGACGAGGCTCGAGTCGAGGCCGCCCGAGAGGAAGACGCCGACCGGCACGTCGCCCATCATCTGCCGCCCGACGGTGCGTATGAGCCGGTCGCGGACCTTCTCCAGGATGCCTTCGGGTATCTCCGCCCCCGGCTCCACCGGCCCGTCGAAGGGCTCCAGGTCCCCGTCCCCGGGGACGGCGCCGCCGAAGCGGACGAGGCCGCCCCCCGGCGTCCAGTAGTGGCCCGGGGGGAAAGTCTCGACGGACGGCTGCCAGTCCTCGTCGAAGGCGCGCATCTCGGAGGCGAAGCGGACCAGGCCGTCGCGCCGCGCCCAGTAGAGGGGCTTTATGCCGACCGGGTCGCGGGCGGCGATAAAGGTCCCGTCCTCGCCGGCCACGAGGAAGGCGTACATCCCGAGCAGCCCCGAGAGCGCTTCGGGGCCGCGCTCGGCGACCAGGCGCAGGGCCACCTCGTTGTCCGAGCGGGTGGTCGTGTTCTGGTCTTCGAGCGTCTCCAAGATCTCCTGGTGGTTGTAGACCTCGCCGTTGCCGACGAGGTAGAGGCCGCCGTCGGGCGTGACGAGCGGCTGCTTGCCGCCCTCGACGTCGACGATGGAGAGGCGCCGGTGGCCTAAAGTGTTGCCGGCGACCTCGACGAGCCCGTCGTCGTCGGGTCCGCGGTGGGCGATCCGGCCCATCATCCGCGCAGCGGTCTCCGGTTCCATCGCGCCGTACCCGCCGACGATTCCGCACAAGGCTCTCTCCAGACTTCCGGTTTCCGGTTCGACCTATGTTACCCGCGGACGCGGACGGTTGTCATGCTACTTTGGGACAACCGGCGGCGGTTCTGGCCGCCCCATTCTCCGCCACGGGGCCGATACGGCGGGCGATACCCGGGCTCTAGAATACGGGGGACGGTCGTTCGGCGGAGAGGAGACGCGGTTGGCGGAGGTGATCCGGGCAGACTTCGCGGGGGCGACCCCGACGCGCCCCCCGGCCGTCGCGACGCTGAACCTGGGCCCGAACCCGGGCGACGTCGGGGGCAACCTCGCCCTGGCCGGACGGGCCATCAGGGAGGCCAAGGGGCGCGAGCCGGCGCTGCGGTGGGCCGTGCTCCCGGAGCTCTTTACCTGCGGGTACTCCGCCCTGGAGACGGTGCACCGTTTCGCCGAGGGCGCGGAGCGCGGCCCGAGCGCCCGCTTCTTCGTCTCTTTAGCGCGGGAGCTCGGCATCCACATAGCCTACGGGTTCCCGGAGAGGGTTCCCGGCTCCGTTGCGGGCGTCTTCGACAGCGCCAACCTTGTCGGGCCCGGCGGGGTCCTCGCCACCTACCGCAAGCGCAACCTGGTCGGGACGACGCCCGAGCACCGCGTCTTTACGCCGGGGACGGATCTGCCGGTCGTCGAGGCGGGGGGACTGCGGGTTGCGCTCGCCGTCTGCTGGGACCTGGGCTTCCCGGAGGTCGCGCGGGAGGCGGCGGCGCGCGGGGCCGACCTCGTCCTAGCCCCCGCCGCCTGGCGCGAGCCCTGGGGGCTCCAGTACGGGCTCTCCTGCGCCGCCCGCGCCCTGGACTCCGGCATCCACCTCGCCAGCGCGAACCAGATAGGCGATTACCCCGAGGCCCGCTTCGGCGCGATGGGCCACGTCTTCGGCCCGGACGGGGCACGTCTCTCCCGGAGCCTTGGCCCCACAGGCGTCGCCGCGTTGGACCCCGCCGCGCCCGAGCTCTGGCGGGGCTTTTACGGCGATACCCTGCCCGGGCGTGCGGGGACGACGGTTATCGGGGAAGAGCCGCTGGAGAACTGTTCCTGACCCGGGGCCCGTACCTGGGCGGCCTCAGTCCCGGCGCCCGCCGGGCTTTTTGGGCCCATCACGCAGCTCGCGCCAGATGGCGCGGCCCACCAGGAAGAAGCAGAAGCCGGCTACGGAGGCGATCAGGAGCCCTACCACGGTCGTGGCACCCGAGGGCCGCCCGAGCGCCGAGAGGGCGAACGAGCCGATAAGGGCCAGGCTCACGGCGGCCAGCACCGCGGCGAACGAGACCACCGCTATACTGACGACCACACCCAGACAACCCGAACGCACCCGACTCCTCTCCGAGAGACCGTAAAACCGGCGATTCCGCGTTAATATACCCTCAGCGTCCCCGTCCTACCGCCGCCCCGCCGGCTATTGACAAAGACCTTTCGATGTGTAAAATACCAGTTTGGCAAGTTTCTAAAAACAGCCTGTAATCCCGGATAACACAATTCCGAGTGCTGAATAGTGGAGTCTCTGTGGCGCGGCGCGGTTTGCGTCGCCTCTGGGACGGACCGGTGGACGGGCGTCGTAATAGTAGTACGGGCCGAGGAGGATCGTAGTGGCAGTAATACAGACAAGAGGGCGGCAGACGGAGCGGACGTCGGAGACGCCGGATCTCATACCGGGCTACTTCGCGCGCATCGACAAGGGCAACCTGCTAACGCACAAGCAGGAGATCGACCTCTCCAAGAGGGCGACGGCAGGCGACGATGGCGCCCGCAAGAAGCTCGTGGAGAAGAACCTCAGGCTCGTTGTGAGCGTCGCCAAGAGGTACCGCGGGATGGGCCTGCCCTTCGAGGACCTCATCCAGGAGGGCAACGTCGGCCTCATGCGCGCCGTCGAGAAGTTCGACCCCGACCGCGGGTGGAGGTTCTCCACGTACGCGACGTGGTGGATCCGCCAGGCCGTGCAGCGGGCCGTGGCCGACAAGGGCCGCACCATCCGCGTCCCCGTCCACATGGGCGACAAGATCCGCAAGATGGCCCGCGCCTACAACGAGCTCTCCGCCCGGCTCACCCGCGAGCCGACCGACGAGGAGGTCGCGAGGAAGCTTGAGTGGACCGTCGACGAGATCCTCGACGTCAAGAGCGCCATGCCCGACGCCACCAGCCTCAACCAGCCCCTCTCTTCTGACGGGGACGGCTCCGAGCTGGGCGAGCTGATCGAGGACGAGCGCGCCTCCGAGGTGGCAGGCGTGGTTATCGGGGACATCGAGCTCGGGTCGCTCAAGGAGGCCGTCGAGCGGCTGCCGGAGCGGCACCAGCACGTCCTGATCCAGCGCTACGGCCTCGGCGACCGCGACACCGCGACGCTGGCCGAGCTTTCCGACGAGCTCGGGATCTCCCGCGAGCGCGTCCGCCAGCTCCAGCGCGAGGCCGAGCGCATGCTCGCCAGCGGCGAGTTCGGCGCCGTTCTCCGCGGCGCGGCGTAGGCGGGCTTTCGGCCCACGGCTTCTAGCAAAAACCGATAGCGCAACGCGGGGGCCCCGGATAATCCGGGGCTCCTTTTCTGCTCCCGGCGTTTGGGTTTACGTGGCGGGCGCCAGCTCGGCGAGGACGGGGTAGTGGTCGCTGGGGTAGAGGCCGGAGCCGTCGTCGTGGCCGCGCAGGATCTCGTGGGACAGGAGGCGTAGGCGTCCGGCTGGGTCTTTGAGGAGGACCCAGTCGATCCGCCTCGGGCCGCGCCCCGGGTTCTGGTCCCAAAAACCCGCCCCCGCGAACGCGTGGAAGGTGTTGGCCCCTTCGGCGTCGCTGTTGCCGGCGACGAGGTAGGTGTCTACGAAGCCCCCGTCGGCGAAGTTGTGGTAGGTGGGCGTTCCGGGGCGGCAGTTGAAGTCCCCGGTCACGACTACGGGAACGTCGGGCCCGAAACGTCGCAGCAACCCGTCCACTTCCCTGACGATCAGCGCGCTTCCTTCCCGGCGGGCGGGCGGGCTCTTGTGGTCGAGGTGGGTGTTGAGGTGCAGGAGGGGAAGGCCCGTATCCGCGAGGCGGAAGAGGGCCCAGTTCGCGGAGCGGGTCACCCTGGTCTCCCAGCTTCTGGAGGGTGTCCGGGGCGTCTCGCTCAGCCAGAAGCCGCCCGATTCCGCGAGTTCGAGGCGAGCCGGATCGAAGAGGATCGCGTTGAAGTCGTGGGGCGGGACGTTGCCGTACCTCGGTCCCTTGAGGTGCTCGTAGCGGGGGAGGTTCTCGCGGTAGGCGGCCAGGTTGCCGCGCTGGCATTCCTGGAGACCTATGAGGGCGGGCGCGTGGCGTTCTATCGTCGCAACGTTCAGGGCGGCCCGGTTGGGCCAGGCGTTCCGGCGGCCCAGGTCGCGGAAGGAACCCCTGACGTTGAAGCTCATCACCCTTAGCGTCGGCGCCTCCAGCCCGAAACCCCCTTCACATCCGCGGCGCTACCGTCCGTACTATACTGCCCGCATGATCGGGGAGAGAGAGGGACGGGTCGCGGAGGGGCTGCACGCCGCCCTCGACGGAAAGCTGGAAGGCTACCTGCGCACCGACGAGGCCTCGCGCGCCCTGTGGAGCACGGACGCCTCGATCTACCTGCGCAAACCCGCGGGCGTCGTCGCCGCCCGCTCCGAGAACGACGTAAAACTGGCCCTCGCCGCCGCCCGGAACCTCGGCCTCTCGGTTACCCCCCGCGGCACCGGGACGAGCCTCGCCGGACAGGCCACGGCCCCCGGCCTCGCCCTCGACGTATCGGAGATGAACCGTGCGGTCGAGGTAGACCTCGAAGAGAGGCGGTGCGTGGTCGAGCCCGGGCTCGTGCAGGGCGAGCTCAACGCCCTCGTGGAGCCGCACGGCCTCGTCTTCGGGGCGGACACCTCGACCTCGGACGTCGCGACTTTAGGCGGGATGGTGGGGAACAACTCCGCCGGGATGCGCTCGCTCGTCTTCGGGACCACGGCCGACCAGATCCTCTCCCTGCGCTGCGTTCTCGCGGACGGGGAGGTCGTGGACATCAGGCCCATGCCGCGGCGCGAGGCTCGGGACCGGGCCCGCTCCGAGGGTGCTGAGGGAAGGTTGCTTCGTGGTGCGATGGAGATAGGGGCGAAGTACGAGGGGCCCATCAGGCGCCGCTTCCCGGACATGATCCGGCGCGTCTCGGGCTACGGCTTGGACGCCCTCGTCGACCCGGAAACCCTGGACCTTACGGGCCTCGTCTGTGGCTCCGAGGGCACGCTGGCCGTCGTGACGCGCGCCGCCTTCCGGCTGCACCCGCTCCCGGAGGCCCGCGCGATGGCCTCCTTCGAGTTCGGCACCCTGGCCGCCGCGGCCCGGGCGACGGTGAAGTTTTTGGAGATGAACCCCTCGGCGGTGGAGCTTCTTGACGACGTGGCAATAGGCCGCGCCCGGCAGACCCCGGCCTACCGCGACTCGACCCGCTTCTTGCAGGGCGGCCCCGAGGCGGAGCCACCGAAGGCGGTCCTGCTCGTCGAGTGGAGCGGCACGAAAGAGGAACTGGACGAGAGGTTCGCCGCCATAGAAGAGGTGGCGGGCGAGGTGGGCGCCCGGTCGGTCGCGCCGCTGCGCACCAAGGCGCAGATGTACCAGACGGTGAGGCTCCGCAAATCCACCCTGCCGCTGTTGCTCGGCACCGCGGAGAAGGAGAAGCCGGTCGCGTTCGTCGAGGACGCGGCGGTGCCGCCGCAGAGGCTCGAGGAGTTCGTCGTCCGCTTCGAGGAGATCGTGGAAGAGAACGGCACCTGGGCCTGCTTCTACGGCCACGCCAGCGTCGGCTGCCTCCACGTCAGGCCCGCCCTTGACACCTCCGACCCCGAGGGCGTTGCCAGGATGCGGCGCATCGGCGAGGAGGTGGCGGACCTCGTCGTCGAGTGCGGCGGCTCCATCTCCGGCGAGCACGGCGACGGCCTGAGCCGGTCGGAATTCCTGGGGAAGATGTACGGGCCGGAGGTCTTGCGCGCGTTCTCCGAAGTAAAAAAGCTCTTCGACCCGGAGGGTACGCTGAACCCCGGCATCATCGTGGACCCCCCCAAGATGGACGGCCAGCTACGCATCGGCCCCGGGCGCAAGCGTCTCCCGCTCGCGACGGGGCTGGACTTCTCGGGGCAGGGCGGGTTCGCCAAGGCCGTCGAGCTCTGCAACGGGTCGGGCTTCTGCCGCAAAAAGACCGGCGGCACGATGTGCCCTTCTTACATGGTCACGCTGGACGAGCAGGACACCACCCGCGCCCGGGCGAACATGCTCCGCTCCGTCCTGGAAGGCACGCTTCCGCCCGACGAGTTGACCGGCACCAGGATGCGGGAGGTGATGGACCTCTGCGTCGGGTGCAAGGCGTGCAAGACCGAGTGTCCTTCCCAGGTGGATGTTGCCAGCATGAAGACCGAGGTCCTCTACCAGTCCGGCAAGGAGCACGGCTTCTCCCTCCGCCAGAGGGCCGCCGGCCACATCCGGTCCCAACTCGCCCTCGCCTCCCGCGCGCCCGCGCTCTTCAACCTCGTGGGCCGGACCGGCCTGGCGCGGCGCGTGGCCGCCCTCGCCGGCATAGACCCGCGCCGCTCGCTGCCCCGCGTTACTCCCGAGACCTTCTCCAGGCGGTTTCCGAACCTTCCGCAGGGGGGTGGTCCCGTGGAGATCGCGCTCTTCAACGACACCTGGAACGAGTTCCAGCGGCCGGGAATAGGCGAGGGCGCGGTGCGCCTCTTCGCCGCGGCCGGTGCCAGGGTCCTGCTCCCCGAGGTGGTCTGCTGCGGCCGGCCGATGCTGTCTGAGGGCCTGATCGAACAGGCCAGGGAGAACGCCAAGCGCAACCTCGACCTCCTCACACCCCTCATCGAGCGCGGCGTCCCGCTCGTGGGCCTCGAACCCAGCTGCATCCTGACGATGCGCGACGACTACAAAAAGCTCCTGCCCGACGACCCGCGCGTCGAGGGCCTGGCGGGGGCCACCCGGCTCTTCGAGGAGGCCGTGCTGGAGCTGGAGGGCGATCTCCCGTTGAAGGACGGCTCCCCGGTGCTCCTGCACGGCCACTGCCACCAGAAGGCGCTCGTGGGGACGGGGCCGACGGAGAGGGCGCTCGCGCTCGCGCCGGGCACGGAGGTCGAAGTGGTCGATTCCGGGTGTTGCGGCATGGCGGGGCTCTTCGGCTACGAGAAGGGGCACTACGACGTCTCGATGAAGATGGGGGACCGTCGTCTCTTCCCGGCGGTGCGGGGGGCCGAGGGGCGCGTCGTCGTGGCGCCGGGGACGAGTTGCAGGGAGCAGATCCAGGACGGCACCGGCCGCCACGCCCTGCACCCGGCCGAGTACCTGGCGTCCCGCCTCGAAGAGGCCCGTGCCTGACCCGCAGGCCGCGGAAGCGCTCATGTTCGCGTTCCGGAACGACCGGCTCCTCGTCCTCGAAGGCGAAGACGGAGTGCGCGTCCCGCGGGCCCCGTCTCCCGACGACCTCGGCATCGAGTCGTCCTTTCGCCGGCCCGTCGGGCGCTTCGACGGCAGCCCGTCCTGGGCGCTGGAGGTGCCCGAGGGCGTGGAGGCCCCGGAGGGCATGGCGTTCCGGGACCTGCGCGCGATCTTCGCCGCCGTGGACGAGGATTTCTTCGCGGTTGCGGGGCGGGCGAAGCAGATCGTGGGCTGGCACGCGACGCACCGCTTCTGCGGCCGGTGCGGGGGGGAGACGGAGATCGCCACCGGCGAGCTTGCGATGCGGTGTACGCGGTGCGGGATGATGCACTACCCGCGGGTCAGCCCGGCCGTGATCGTCCGCGTCCGGCGCGGGGGGGAGATCCTGCTCGCGCGCTCCCCGGGCTTCCCGAAGGGGATGAGCAGCGTGCTGGCGGGCTTCGTCGAGCCGGGCGAGTCGATAGAAGAGACGGTCCGGCGCGAGGTGCGCGAGGAGGTGGGCCTCGAGGTCGGTAACCTCCGGTACTTCGGAAGCCAGCCCTGGCCCTTCCCGAACTCGCTCATGATCGGCTTCACCGCGGACTACGCGGGGGGGGAGCTGACGCCGGAGCCCGGCGAGATCGAGGCCGCGGACTGGTACCGCGCGGACGACCTCCCCCAATTGCCGCCGAGGGTCAGCATCGCCCGGCGCATGATCGACGACTTCGTCGCCCGAACGGCGGGTTAGCGTATAACGCGCACCGGGACGGACCCGATCGCGGTCCAGGCCCGGTCGGTGGTGAGGGCCTCCGTCCCCAACCGGCCGGCTAGCGCGAGGCAGGCCCGGTCCGCCAGGGAGAGGCCAAGATCCTTCGCGCGTTCGCGCAACGAGGCCGCGTCCTCCGCGTCGCGGGTGGTGAAGGGTGCCAGGGTGAGGCCCAGAGACGTGAGATCCCGGCGCAAGCCCGCGACTTCGACGCCCCGTTCCAGGCTCTTTTGCGCGACCTCATACCAGTTTACGCTCGAAACGATGGCCGTCCCCAGCAACGGTTCGATGACCTCGGAGCCCGGCTCGTCTTGCAGCAGGGCCAGCAGGGCGGAGGCGTCGAGCACGCAAGAGTAGCCGCCGGCGCTCAGCCCGCCGACTCCCGATGCGCCTCTTCCCGGCGCTCGGAGATCAACTCGTCCGCGAGGCTCACGCCCTCCTGGACGCCACCGAACCGCGCCCGCGCCCGCGCGAGCACGTCGGCCCGCTTCTCCAGCACGATGTGGCCCTCGACCACGCGCACCACGAGCGCGTCCCCCGGTCCTATCGAGAGGGACCGCCTGATGCGGGCCGGGATCACGACCCTGCCCTGCGGCCCAACGTTGACCTGTGCCTGCTCTGCAGATTCGTCCATCGTGGAAGGATTGTGCCACAAAGAACCTCGCGTGGCATAATCCTTGGGATATGGAGCCCAGGTACAACATCTCCAGCGGGACGGACTGGGAGCGGGTCGTGGGGTACTCGCGGGCGGTGCGGCGGGGTCCGTTCGTGTACGTCTCGGGGACGACGGCCACCGACGGCAGCGGCGGTTTCGTCGGCGTGGGAGACGTGCGGGCGCAGACGGTGCAGGCGCTGGGCAACCTGAAGGTCGCGCTGGAGGCGGCCGGGGCCGAACTCACGGACGTGGTGCGGACCAGGATCTTCGTCGTAAACATCGACGACTGGGAGGCCGTCGGCAGGGCCCACGGCGACTTCTTCGGGTTCATACGGCCCGCCACCAGCATGGTAGAGGTGCGGCGCCTCATAGCGCCCGAGATCCTCGTAGAGATAGAGGCCGAGGCCCTGATCGGGACGGGGTTCGCGGAGTAGGGGCCGCCCCGCGCCGCACGCGCGGGCTTCGACCTCCCGGTCCTACCCTATCTCCGAGGCGCGGCCGGCGGCGTTTTCGAGCGCTTCGAGGGCCGAGGCCTGGTCCATGCCGGTGCTGCGCAGGAGGTCCACGGCGGCGGAGCGGACCTGGCCGACGAGGACGCTTATGGCGAGCTCGTGGCGCTCTTCGAGTACCTCCGTCGCCCGGCGGGCCGCGTCGAGGGCGTGGCGGCGGGCCTCGCCCGGGCCGCCGGACTCGTCCAGGAAGGCGCCCAGGGCCTTGACGGACCGCGAGAGGTCGAGGACGGCCTCGGGCAACCGGGCCGGTACGTCGTCGCCGCGGCGGGTGGCGTTGGCCGCGCCGCGGGCGAGGACGCGGGTGTTTATGACGGCGAGCTCTATGCGGGAGCCGGCGCTCGCGTAGAGGTCCAGGTGTTGGAGCGAGCGGCGACGGGTGGGGGAGAGCCTGGCCGTCTCCAGGCCGGCCACGAGGGCCTCGTTCAGGTCCCTGACCCGATCGTCCATCTCCCGGGCGCGCAGGAGGGCCTGCCGGCCGCGTTCGGGGTCGCCGGACTTTAGGACGGCGGCGATCTCCACGAGCAGGGCCGAGAGCTCTTCGAGGACGGGGCCGGCCGCCCGCTCGACGATGCGCTTCGGGTTCGCCGGGAAGAGGTAGCTCACGAGCAGGGCCATGGCCCCGCCCACCAGGGCGTCCAGGAAGCGGTTCGGGGAGAAGACGGCGTCGGGGGGTTGCAGGACCACCACCAGGATCGCCGAAACGGCGGCCTGGTTCACCAGGATCGTGCCCCCCGCGAAAAAGACCGCCGCCGCCATCGCCAGCAGGACGACCGCCGCGATCTGCAGCGTCCCCGTCCCTATGACGAGCACGAGAAGGTCCGCCACCGTGAGCCCCACGGCCACCCCGAACACGAGCTCGACGGTCCGCCGGGGCCTGCTGCCGAGCGCCGTGCCGAGGCAGATAACTGCGGCTATGGGGGCGAAGAAGGGCCTCTCGTGCCCCAACACCACCATCGCCACGAAGAACGCCAGGCTCGCCGCGGCCGCCGATTGCACGATCGCCCACACGCTGGCCCGGAGCCGAGCCGCGCCGCCGCCAAAACCTGCCCGGACCCTGGTGAGCAAGAACCTCTCCTTCCGCGGGGCCCGCGCCTCTTCGCCCCACGGGGCTATGTTACTCCTCTGCCGGGTCGAGGTACACGGGGCGCCGGTTCGCTACTATCGGGCGCCGGTGTCGCGCTCTTACCGGGCGTCGCCGGGCGGGTCGTCGCGGACGACGGCCGGGTTCTCCTCCGTGGGCGGGTCGGCGTCCGGCGGAGGCGGGGGCTCGACCTTGCCGGAGCCCTCTTCGAGCTGGCGCCGGATGGATTCGAGGGTGGCGGAGATGCCTTCGGCGAGGGGATCCTCGCCCTCCGGCGTCTCCTCGCGCATCTCGGGCTCGACGGAGCGCTCGCCGAAGCTCAGGTGGACGGTTACCAGGCTCCCCTGGCCGTCCGCGGCGACCTCGAGCCAGCCGGAGTAGTCGCGTCCGGCCTCCGCGCCCCACTCCATACGCCGCCGTCCCTCGTCCACCGCGAGGTAGCCCTCGGCGTCGAAGGAGCCGTCGCCGCCGGGGTACTGCAGCGTCGTGCGCACCTTCTGGCCGGGGTTGTCCCCCTCGGACGGACCCTGAAGGGAGGCGTGGGTGACGGGTGGGAGGTACTCCGGCAGGTTGCCCACGTCCGAGAGCCAGGCGAATGCCTCCTCCGGCGGTACCTCAATGGCCTGCGTCTGCTCGTACTCGCTCACGTCGCTCCTCTCGCACGTCCGGTCTCTCGGACTTTGTTGCCAGGCACCCGGCTCCGCAAACCCGGCGGCGCGGCTCTTACGGCATCCGCTCCGCGTGGACGGCGTCGAGCGCGCGGGCCCAGACCTCGGCCGGCTGGCCGCCGGAGACCGCGTAGCGACCGTCTATGACGTAGAAGGGCACGCCGTTTATGCCGAGGCTCGCCGCCTCCCGCTGGCCCTTCCACACTTCCTCGGCGTACCCGTCGCCGGAGAGGAGCTCATGCGTCTCGCCCGGGTCGAGGCCAACCCCGGCGGCCATCGCGGAGAGGTGTTCGGCGTTGTTCAGGTCGCGGCCCCCGGAGAAGTACCCGCCGAAGAGCGCATCCGCCATCTCCCACTGGCGGTCCCGCTCCGCGGCGTGCAGGATCAGGCGGTGCGCGTCGACGGTGTTGGGGGCGCTCGCGACGCGGTCGAAGTCGAAGCGGGCGCCGTCTGGCTCCCCGGCGGACGACACGTGCTTGAAGGCGCGCCGCATGTTCTCCTCGCCCCCGAACTTGTCCACCGCGAACGTCCGCCACGGCATCCCGCCTTCGGGCACCTCGGGCCTGAGCTGGAACGGCCGCCAGCGCCTCTTCACCGTGAGATCCGGGCGGCCCCGCAGGGCTCTCTCGAGCCTCTTCTCCCCGACGTAGCACCACGGGCAGACCACGTCGGCGTAGACGTCTATCCTCACCCGCTCTCTCCTCTTTTCCGGGGCGCTATTCGACGGTGAGCAGCACTTTGCCGGTGGTGCGGCGCCCCTCGACGGCCCTGTGCGCCTCCGACGCCTCTGCCAGCGGGAAGGACGCGCCCCTGACGACCCGCAGGTCGCCGCTCTGGAGGTACCCCGAGATGGCCTCCCTGGCGGCCTCCGCGGCACCGGGTCTTAGCCAGGGCCCCCCGTACCCGCCCACGGTCTGCCCCTTCAGGTTGAGCTGCCACATGTCGGGCGGCCTCAACCCCTCGCCGCCCGCGGCCCCGAAGGTGACGAGCCGCCCGAGGGGCGCGAGGCAGTCGTAGGCCCCCGCCCCCACCCCGCCGCCGACGCACTCGAGGACCACGTCCACGCCGCGGCCCCCGGTCACCCCTAGCACCTCGTCTGCCCACCCGTCTTTCGTGTAGTCGAAGGCGTGGTCGGCCCCGAGGGAGAGCGCGAGCGCCAGCTTCTCCCGGCTCCCGGCCGCCCCGACGACCGGACTCGCCCCGGCGAGCTTCGCGAGCTGAACCGCGAGCGTCCCGACCCCGCCGCCCGCCGCCATCACGAGCACGCCCTCCCCCTCCCGGACGCGACCCGAATCGTGCAGCACGCCGTACGCCGTCAACCCCTGCACCAGCAGCGCGCTCGCGTCGGCGAAGCCAACGCCTTCGGGCACCTCCACCACGGAATCCGCGGCGGCGACCGCGTACTCGGCGTAACCACCGGAGGGCAGGACGGCCACGACCCGCCTCCCCTCCGCGACCGGGCGAACTCCTTCTCCGGCGGCCGCCACGGTGCCTGCGACCTCGAAACCGGGCGTGTAGGGGAGCTCCATCGCGTGCGGTCCGCCCATCATGCCCGCCCGCATCCCCACGTCCGCGAAATTGACGCCCCCGAGGGCGACCTTTATAAGGACCTCGTTCGGGCCGGCGGCCGGGAGCTCCACCTCCTCCTCACGCAGTACCTCCGGGGGACCGGGCTCGTTGACGACTATGGCTTTCATATCCTCCCGATCCTAGTAGCTGACCACCGGCATCTGGCGCAGGTGGGCGTCGTTGGTGATTTGATCCAGCATAAAGTCCGCCAGGTCGGCGCGCGAGATGCTGGTCCCGCTGTTCTTCCCGATAGGGCCCACCCGGTACTCTCCCTTCCTCTCTCCTTCGGTCAACCTGGGCCCGCGCACGACGACCCACTCCAACCCGCTGGCCCGGATCACCGCGACGTGACCCGCCGCGTCCTCCAGCACCTCTCGCTGCAAGGCCCCAAGCAGGAAACCGAAGACCTTATCCACGAGTTTCGGCTCGTCTCCCTCCGCCCTAACCCCAGCCCCCGTCAGGCTCACCAGCCGGCGTACGCCGTGCCCCTCCATCGCGGCGACGATGTTGGAGATCCCCCCGGTTTGCACGTCTTTGGGGGCCCCCTTCGCATGACCAAGCACGCTCAGTACGGCGTCCTGGCCCGACACGGCCCGCTCGACGGCCGATCTATCGAGGACGTCTCCTTCGACGAGGGTTAGCCGTTCGCGGGAGAGGCCGCCAAGCTTCGAGGGATCCCGCGCGAACGCCGTCACCCCGTAACCCCGCCCCAAAGCCTGCGCCACAAGGGGGCGGCCCGTCCTGCCGGTCGCGCCAAAGATCGCCACCTTCATACCTTCACAACCCCAACCCGCCTCTCTTTACCCCGAACCGCTTCGCTGGTAGACTGCACGGACAAATGTCCGTTTGAGGATATTATAGGACGAGTGTCCTTTTAACAAGGAAGGTGGGAGCGGTGTTGGGGAGCGAGACGGACAGGGCCGTCAGGAGGGACGCGTTGGAGAACCGGCGCAGGATCCTGGAGGCCGCGCGGGAGGCGTTTGCGGAGCGGGGCGTGGACGGGACCAGCATGCACCGGATCGGGCGGGCGGCCGGGGTGGGGCAGGGAACCCTCTACAGGCACTTCGAGCACAAGGGCGCGTTGTGTTCGGCCTTGTTGTCCGAGGAGATCGAAGGCTTCGTCCAAGAGATGCGGCGGCGGACGGAGGGCCGGGGGCCGGCGCTCGGGCGTCTGAAGTGGTTTCTGGGGTGGGTGGCCAGGTTCAACGAGCAGAACGGGCCGTTGCTCGGCGCGATACGGGATGCCTCGGCCGGTGGTCGCCGCGTCGAGCTCTACGGCAACCCCTTCTACGAGAGGTTGAAGAACACCGTCTTGGAACTTTTGGACGAGGCGGTCGGGGGCGAGGAGGTCTCCCCGGATCTGGACGTCGAATGCCTCTCCGACACCCTGCTCGCCGCGCTCAACATCGACCTGTACCTCTACCAGCGCCACCAGCTTGGCATGGAGCGCGAGCGCATCGTCGCCGCCGTGCGCTCCGTCCTCGAAGGCTTGCGGGTCAGGGAGTAGGGGGGCATTGTGAACGCGGGGGCTTCGTGGGCCGGGGGCCGGACATATACTCCGCCTGAGGACGACGAGGAGGTACGATGATGGGCCGTCAACGAGTAGAGCCGGGTCCGGGGCAGGAGTCCGTCTGGGACTACCCGCGTCCGCCGCGGATGGAGGACGTTGAGGAGAAGGTGAAGGTCGTCTTCGGCGGGGTGACGCTGGCGTACACCAAGCGGGCAAAACGGGTGCTGGAGACGAGCCATCCCCCGGTCTACTACGTCCCGCCCGAGGACATCCGGATGGAGCACCTGAAGCCTTCGGAGGCCACCTCCTACTGCGAGTGGAAGGGACGCGCTACCTACTACGACGTCGTGGTCGAGGGGCGGACGGCCGGGCGGGCGGCGTGGTTCTACCCCGAGCCGACGCGCTCGTTCCGGGACCTCGAAGGCTACGTGGCCTTCTACCCGTCCAGGATGGACGCCTGCTGGGTCGGCGGGGAGAAGGTCGAAGCGCAGGAGGGGGACTTCTACGGCGGCTGGGTCACCCGGAACATAGTCGGCCCGTTCAAGGGCGCCCCCGGCACCTGGGGCTGGTAGCAAGACCTTGGGACGAAACGTTGGCGACCTCCGCAAGGAGTACACCCGCGCCGGCCTCTCGGAGTCCGAAGCGGACCCGAACCCCGTAGAGCAGTTCCGGCACTGGTTCGACGAGGCGCTCGCCGCGAACCTCCACGAGCCCAACGCCATGACCGTCGCAACCGCCACGCGTGACGGCCGTCCCTCGGCCCGCGTCGTCCTCCTCAAAAGCTTCGACGAGCGGGGCTTCGTCTTCTACACCAACTACGAGGGCCGCAAGGGGCGCGAGCTCGAAGAGAACCCCCGCGCCGCCCTGCTCTTCTACTGGGGGGAGCTCGAGCGGCAGGTGCGGATAGAGGGGGCCGTCTCCCGGGTCTCCGAGGAGGAGTCCGACGCCTACTACGCCAGCCGGCCGCGTGGCAGCCGCCTCGGGGCGCTCGCCTCCGAGCAGAGCCGGGCCATCGAAGGCCGGGGGGCGCTGGAAGGCCGGATCTCTTCCCTCGAAGCAGAGTACGAGGGCCGCGAGGTGCCGCGTCCGCCCTTCTGGGGCGGGTACCGGGTCGAGCCGGAGGCCACGGAATTTTGGCAGGGGCGCGAGAACCGGCTGCACGACCGCCTCCTCTACCGCCGGGGCGACGGGGGATGGAAGATGGAGCGCTTGCAGCCCTGAGCGTGGCCGGAGACGGCGATGATTACCGACGTTCGTGATCGTCGCCAAGAACTTCTCGCGGTCCACCGCGCGCGAGCCCGTGGCGGAGGGAGGAAGGCCGGAGGGAGGAAGGCCGGAGGGAGAGGCTCTTCTGGCCGCCGATCCCGCGCCGAAGAGCACGGCCCGTTGAGGGAGTAGCCGGCCTCCGGCGGCGGGGTGCCCGGTAGCTTTGCTAAGATGCCTCTCGCTGAACCTTTTGTCCGCGGAAGAGGAGTGCCTTTGAAACTGGTGACGTACTCGGTGGGGACCGGAATGCCGGAGGTGGGGGTGGTCGAGGGCGACGAGATCCGGCCGCTCGGCCACGAGAGCATGGTGGACTTTATCGGGTACGGGGGAAGCCCGGAGCCCGGCGAGGACGTCGTCAAGCTCGAAGACGTGCGGCTGCACGCGCCGGTGCCGAGGCCGGGGAAGGTCATCTGCATCGGCCTGAACTACGAGGACCACGCCGAGGAGACCGGGGCGCCGATACCGGAGAAGCCCATCGTCTTCGCCAAGTTCGCCAACAGCGTCGTGGGGCACGGGGAGCCCGTCGTGATACCCCCGATCACGAGCCAAGTCGACTACGAGGCCGAGCTCGCCGTCGTCATAGGCCGCGCCGCGCGCAACGTTCCGGAATCGGAGGCCATGGACCACGTCTACGGCTACACCAACGCCAACGACGTCTCGGCGCGCGACATCCAGCTCGGCGAGGGCGGGCAGTGGACCCGCGGCAAGGCCATAGACACGTTCTGCCCGCTAGGTCCCTACCTCGTCACCCGCGACGAGGTCCCCGATCCCCAGGACCTCTCCATCAGGTGCACCCTCAACGGCGAGGTCGTGCAGGACGGGACGACGGGCAAGATGATCTTCCCCGTCTCGGAGCTTGTCGCCTTCCTCTCCACCGGCATGACGCTCGAGCCGGGCGACGTCATCATCACCGGCACGCCCCCTGGCGTCGGCATGGCCCGCGACCCGCAGCTGTGGATGAAGGCCGGGGACGAGGTCACGATCGAGGTAGAGGGCCTGGGTGCCCTCACCAACCCCGTGCAGGCGGAGTAAGGGACCGGCGACGTGGACCTGCTGTCCGGCCTGGCGGGTGTCCTCCCGGGGGGACGCATCGTTGCCGACCCGGACGAGCTGCGGCGCCACGGAGGGGGCGTCTTCACCTACCACGCCCCGCGCCCGCCGGACGCCGTGGTCTGCCCCGAGAGCCGCGAAGAGGTCGTCGACGTGCTGCGCTTCGCCAGCGAGCGCGGCGTCCCCGTCGTGCCGTTCGGGGAGGGGAGCAGCCTGGAGGCGCAGACCATCCCCGTTCGGGGGGGCATCAGCCTGGATCTGGGCCGGATGGACGAGATCGTCGAGGTCCGGCCCGACGACTTCATAGCAAGGGTGCAGCCTGGCGTCACGCACGGGCGCCTGAACGCGGAGTTGAAGGAACACGGGCTCTTCTTCCCCGTCGACCCGGGTTGGGACGCCTCCCTCGGCGGCATGGCCGGGACGAACGCCAGCGGGACCAACGCGGTGCGCTACGGGGTGATGCGGGACCAGGTGTTGGACCTCGAGGTCGTGTTCGCGGACGGGACGGTCGTGCGCACCGGCGGGATGGCGATGAAGTCCTCCGCGGGCTACCACCTGACCGGCCTCTTCGTCGGCTCCGAGGGGACGTTGGGCGTCTTCACGGAGCTGACGCTTCGGCTGTACCCGGTTCCGGAGAAGGTTCTCGCGGCGCGGGCCGTCTTTCCCGGGATAGAGGGGGCGGGGAGGGCGGCGGTCGCCATGATCCGGTCGGGGATGCGGATAGGCCGCGTCGAGCTCGTGGACGCCCGTACCGTCGAGGCCGTAAACGCCTACAAGGGCACGGACTACGCCGTCGCCCCGACGCTCTTCTTGGAGTTCGGCGGCTCCGAGGCCGGCGTAGAGGACGACGTGCGCGTGGCCCGCGCCCTCTCGGACAGCGAGGGCTGCGGGGGCTTCGAGTTCGAGGCCGACGGGGCGGGGCGGGAGAGGCTGTGGGAGGCCAGGCACGAGGCCGCCCTCGCCATAACCCGGCTCAACCCGGACAAAAAGCCGATGACCACCGACGTGTGCGTCCCGATAGGCGACCTGCCCGACGCCTTGGGCCACGCCCGCGAGACCATCGCCGCCCACGGTTTTGACGGCGCGATCCTGGGCCACGTAGGCGACGGCAACTACCACGCCGTCTTCCCGGTGGACGTCGAAGACCCCGACGAAATGGACCGGGCGGGGACCGTGGACGGACAGATAGTGCGGTACGCGCTTCAAAGGGGCGGTACCTGCACCGGGGAGCACGGCGTCGGCTCGGGGAAGACGGGGCACCTGCGGGAGGAGCACGGCGACTCGCTGCCGTTCATGCGCGGCATCAAGCGCCTGGCCGACCCGGGCGGGATCTTGAACCCCGGCAAGATCTTCGCGGAGGAAGAGTGGCGGGCGCCAGGCTGACCGGTCGGGAACGCGAGGACTCCCTCCCAGACCCGGGCGGGCAGTCCCGCCGCCCGGTCAGGGCCATAGGACTGCTGCTGCTCCTGGAGGTGGCCATCATCGCGGCGCTCGGGGCATTCGAGTTTTTGCGGGTCGATTGGCGGCGGGTCGTGTCCGCGCGGGAGGTGCCGCCGCGGGAGGTGGTCGAGGTGGTGGCGCTGGTCCTGTTCGCCCCGGCGGTCGTACTGACGCTGCTCGCGGCCCTTGGCTTCCTGCTCTTGCGCCGGCGGGGGTGGTTGCTGGCGGCGATCTCGCAGGGGATGGTCGTGGCGGTGTGCCTGTGGCTTTACGTCGAGTACAGGCCGGTTTACGTGTACCCGATCATGGCCTACGCCGTCCTGATGATCCTGTACCTCAACGTCCACGACGTGCGCGCCGTCTTCTACCCCGGGGACCGGGAGGGGATCCGAGGGGGACCGCGGGGGATGGCTTGAGCGGGGCCCACCCCGACGAGGCCCTGCTGCGGCGCTTCGAGCCCGTTCTGCGCTGCACGAAGGGGGATCGGTTCTTCCCGATGGACGTCGGGCCGTACGTCCGGGCCTGCAGCCTGTGGGTCCAGCGGCCCGGCGAGGAGCCCGTCCGGGCTGTTCCGGCCGGGAAGCTGACGCTAGAGACGCTACCCCAGCAGCCGCTCGACGGGTCCGGGGCGGTCCACTTCTTGAGGTTCACGGACCCGCAGAACCTGCCCGGGGGGGAGGAGCGGGGCGCGGGGGCGTTGCGGGAGCGGGCGGCCCGGGGGCTCAGGGAGACGAGGGAGGTCTTCCGGGCGGGGCGGGGGCGGCTGGCGCGGGTGGGGTACGTCTCCCGGTTCGTGGACGCGCTGTACTCGATCACGCTTCTTGCCAGAGGACGGGTGCCTGGCGAGGCGGCGGGGGCGGCGGCGATCACCTACAAGCGCGTCATGGAGGAGCGCGAGGGCTACACCTACCACGGCCGCGTGGCCCGCCAAGAGGGCTGGACCGTCCTGCAATACTGGCTCTTCTACCCTTTCAACGACTGGAGGAGCGGTTTTTTCGGGGCCAACGACCACGAGGCGGACTGGGAGAAGGTCCACGTCTACCTCGCGGAGGCCGAAGGGGGGGAGCTGCGCCCCGAGTGGGTAGCCTACGCCTCCCACAACTACTCCGGGGACAACCTCAGGCGCCGGTGGGACGACCCTGAGGTCGAGAAGGTGGGGGAGCACCCGGTCGTCTACGTGGCCGCCGGCTCGCACGCCAGCTACTACGCGGCGGGCGAGTACCTGACGGAGCTCGACCTGCCCCTGCCGCGTCCCCTCGGCAGGATCGTGCGCGGCGCGCGCGGCTTCTGGCGGGAGAGGCTCGGCCAGTACGCCGGCGACGGACCCAGGGACGCCGCCCCCTTCCACGTCCCCTTCGTGGACTACGCCCGCGGCGACGGCCTCGCCATCGGCGAGGGCGGAGACCGGTCGTGGGACCCGCCGAGGGTCATCTCGGAGCCGGGGCCCCCTTGGGTCTCGGGATACCGGGGCCTGTGGGGCCTCTACGCCAGGGACCCGTTCGAGGGCGAGGACGCGCCCGCTGGCCCCATGTATAACCGCGACAAGACCGTGGCCAGGGCCTGGTACGACCCCGTAGGGTGGGCGGGCCTGGACAAGGTCCCGACCCCCGCCGAGGCCGCCGCCGCGGCGCTGGAGCGGCGGAGGGACCTGGGGACGCGCCGCGAAGAGCTCCGGGCCGAGATAGGGGAGAAGGCCCGCCGGCTCAGGAAGCTCGGGACCGAAGCCGCGGCGGTGGGCGGCCGGTCGCACCTGGACGCGCGCGGCAGGGAGACGAGGAGGCGCATAGCCGATCTCTCCGGGGAGCTCGGCAGGCTCCGGGCGAGGCTCGCGGCCGACGAGGCCGTCTCTGGCTCGCTCTCGGAGTACGCCCGGCGGATGGAGGCCGGGGAGCGGGACCCGGCGAGGGCCCACATCTCGAGGGCGCACAGGCCGGCCTCCGAGACGGAGCTCCGGTTCAGCCGGGTGGCCGAGGCGTGGGCGGCGGTCAGCGTCAGCCTCATGCTCGTCATCTTCGTGGCCATAGCCATCTTCGAGCAGGAACACCTGGTCTCCCTGCTCGTCGTCAGCTTCGCCTTCTTCGCCTTCGCCGAGGCCGGCTTCCGCGGAAGGCTCGTCAACCTCGTCGCCAGCGTAAACATAGGCCTCGCGGCGGCGGCCTCCCTGATCCTGCTCTACGAGTTCTTCTGGGAGCTCGTCGTCGCCGGGGTGCTCGTCGTCAGCCTCTACGTGCTCTGGGACAACATCAGGGAGCTCAGGAGGTAGCGTGGGGCGCGAACGGCTAAAATGGGGGAACTCATGGCGCACACGATCCGGGTAGTGGTTGCGAAGGTTGGGCTCGACGGTCACGACCGGGGCGCCAAGATCATAGCCCGCGCCCTGCGCGACGCCGGGATGGAGGTCATCTACACGGGCCTCCACCAGACCCCCGAACAGGTCGTGGAGACCGCCATCCAGGAGGACGCCGACGCCATCGGCGTCTCCATCCTCTCCGGCGCCCACATGACCCTAGTACCCAAGATAGTCGACCTCCTCGAAGAGAACGAGGCCGAAGACATCCACGTCTTCGTGGGAGGCACCATCCCCAAAGGCGACATCCCGAAGCTAAAAGAGAGGGGCGTCGGCGAGATCTTCACCCCCGGAACGCCGACAAAAAGGGCCGTCGAGTACGTCGAACGGGCGGTTGGATAGGTTTTGAGGTTTTAAGGCTATGAGGTTTTGAGTGTGGGGAAACTGGTAACCGCCCGGCTCTAGGCTACGGGCTTCGAACATCGGGAAAAACCTGTAACCTTGAACCTAATACCTTAAAACCTTAGAGACGGGGTTTCTTATGGATTTTGTGCGTGTGGAGCGTGAGGAGAACGGTGTCGCCGTTCTGACCATCGACCGGCAGGAGAAGCTGAACGCGCTGGACCCGACGGTGGTCGAGGAGATCGGGCAGGCCTTGCTCGAGCTCGAGTCTGAGGGGCCGCGGGCCATTATCGTGACGGGGGCGGGGGACCGGTCGTTTATCGCGGGGGCGGACATCTCGGCGATGAGCGCGATGGGGCCTTTGGAGGCGAAGCGGTTCTCGGAGATCGGGCACGCCGCGATGGCCCTGCTCGACAGGGGGCCCATACCCACGATAGCGGCGGTCAACGGCTTCGCCCTGGGCGGCGGGTGCGAGGTCGCGATAGCGTGCGACATCAGGATAGCCTCCGAAAACGCCCTCTTCGGCTTCCCCGAGGTGGGTTTGGGTATCCTGCCGGGGATGGGCGGCACCCAGCGCCTCCCGCGCCTGATCGGCCCCGCGCTCGCCAAGGAGCTTATCTTTACCGGCCGCCGCATCGACGCCGAGGAGGCCAGGGGCGTGGGCCTGGTGAACCGGGTCGTCGGCCAGGGCGAGGCGCTCTCGGCGGCGAAGGAGCTGGCCGCGGAGATCTCGGCGAACGGCCCCATCGCCGTTCGCCACGCCAAGGCGGCCACGAACCGGGCCCAGGACGTGGACCTCATCAGCGGCCTCGAGTACGAGGCGGACCAGTTCGCCCTCCTCTTCGCCAGCGAGGACGCGAGGGAGGGCATGGGCGCCTTTGTCGAGAAGCGCCGGCCCGGCTTTGTGGGCCGGTAGCCCCATAGTCCGCGAGACGGTTCTCCGGGTCCGCTACTCGGAGATAGACGCGCAAGGGCACGTCAACAACGCCAACTACCTCTCCTACTTCGAGGTCGGCCGCGTCGAGTGGCTGCGCGACGCCGGCCTCTCCTACAGGGAACTCGAGCGACGCGGCTTCGGCTTCGTCGTCGTCGAAGCCCTCGTCCACTACCACAGCGCCGCCTTCTTCGACGACGAGCTGACGGTTCGCACCGAGCTCGTCGAGGCCGGCCGGGTCTCGCTCCGCTTCGGCTACGAGGTGCTGAGGGACGGGGGGCGGGTCGCCAGCGGCCACACCCGCCACGCCTGCGTGCGCCTCCCCGGCGGCAAGCCGGTCCGGATGCCGGAGGAGGTGCGCGCCCTCGCCGGGGATCCGCCCCAGGGGTGATGGGTTTGCCTGCCGGGGGCTTACCGTCTACGTTGAGGCTGTGAGACACGTTTAGGCACCAACCGGGCCCCGGCGGGGGGCCCGGGCCGGGTTTGTTAGACTCTGGTGCGTATGGATGACCGGATCTCAGCCAACGCGCGGAAGCTTCTCGCCGCGGGTGTCGCCGGGGACAGCACCTCGCACGGCGCGGAGAACAACCTGTACAAGATCGGGCTCCTCGTCGAGGGCGACCCGAACAACACCTACGGGATGGAAGGCCTGCTGCGGGGCGTGACCTTCGAGGAGGCCTACGAGGCCGTGTCCGGGAAGATCGGCCACCCGCCCGACGCCGAGGAGACCCCGGGCCGGGGCCGCATAGATCCCGCCCGCACGGCGGCTGCGCTGCTCGAGGCCGGGGGCCGCATCCGGAGGGTCGCCGGGGCCGGGGGACGGCTGGTGTTCGCCACCGGCCACCCCGGGGCCCTGCTCCTCTACTACCTGGATCTCGCCGCGTGGGCCGAAGACCTGGGCGCCAAAGTCCTCGCCGCCAGGACGGAGGGGCGCTACGGCCGGCGGGGCTTGCCCCTGGACTGGGCGGGGCCGGTTGGAACCCTGGGCAACGGGGCGAGCCTCTCGCACACCCACGACCCGGAGCCCATGCGGGACGTCTTGCAGAGGGTGGGCCCCGTGGACCTCGTGGTCGCGGACCACGGCTTCGCGGGGGCCGCCGTGGCCGCCGGCGTTCCGACCGTGGGGGTGATGGACACCAACGACCCCGCCTTCGCCGTGGCCGCCCGGCGCGGGGCCGACCTCACGGCCGTGCCCATGGACGACAACCGCCCGCTCAACTCCTACGCCGCGGCCCTGGAGGTGCTCCAGGAGGGGTTCTGAGCCCCCCTCCGGGCGGGGCGTTCGGAGACCGGCACGGGTCCGCCGTCACAGAGGCGCCGGGCGTTTCGTCTCGTCTTTAGAGGGCGAGGAGAGGCGGAGACGTGAGAGCAAGAGGGGCACCCGGCGACAGGACGTACGAGCGGCACCGCCCGCTGCTGTTCTCCATAGCGTACCGGATGCTGGGCAGCGTCATGGACGCGGAAGACGTGGTGCAGGAGGCGTTCGTGCGCTGGCGCCGCGCGCCGAAGGCCGAGGTCAGGTCCCCGAAAGCGTACCTCTCCGCGGTGATTACCCGGCTCTGTATCGACCGGCTACGCTCGGCGCGGGAGCGGCGGGAGGAGTACGTCGGGCCCTGGCTGCCCGAGCCGCTTCCCGACGGGCGGGCCCCGGACGCCGTAGGGGACGCCGTAGGAGACGCCGTGGGGGACGCCGTCGTCCTCGAAGAGTCGCTCTCGATGGCTTTTCTGGTACTTTTGGAGAGCCTCACGCCGGTCGAGCGGGCGGTATTCCTGTTGCGCGAAGTCTTCGACTACGACTACGCCGAGGTCTCCAGGATCGTCGGCAAGGAGGAGGCGAACTGCCGCCAGATCTCCCGTCGCGCCAGGGCCTCCGTCGCCGCCCGGCGGCCCCGGTTCGAGCGCTCGCCGGAGCAGGAGGAACGCCTGACCAGCGAGTTCATGCGGGCCTGCTCCGCCGGCGACATGAAGGGCCTGGTCGCGCTTCTCTCCACGGACGTGACCCTCTGGTCCGACGGCGGCGGAAAGACCCGCGCGGCGCTGAACCCGATCCACGGCGCGGACAACGTCGCCCGTTTCTTCTCTGGCGTCTTGAGCAAGGCCCCGCCCGACTTCGCCGTCAGGCGGGCCGGGATCAACGGCCGTACCGGCCTCGTCGGCTACTTCGGCGACGGAAGGCCCCAGAGCGTCGCGACCTTCGAGTTCGAGGGGGAACGCATCGTGGCGATCCACCTCGTGGTCAACCCGGAGAAGCTGGGGACCGTGCCGTCCCTGGAACAGCTCAGGGAACGGTAGGGCCGGCGATGAGCGCGCCGGAGGTACTCGTCACCGGCGGGACCGGGGTGCTGGGCCAACGGGTGGTGGAACGCCTCGGCGCCGCGGGCGTCGGGACGAGGATCCTCAGCCGGGGCGGACGCGCCGGCACGGTGCGGGGAGACCTGCTCACGGGTGGGGGGTTGGACGCGGCGGTTCGCGGCGTGGACACGGTGGTCCACTGCGCTTCGAGCCCGTACCGCAAGCCCCGGCAGGTCGACGTGGATGGAACGAGGCGCCTGCTCGAAAGCGCCGCCGCGGCGGGCGTCTCGCACGTCGTCTACGTCTCCATCGTGGGCATAGACCGCGCCCCCTCCTACCCCTACTACCGGGTCAAGTTGGAGACGGAGCGGGCTATCGAGGGCTCGCAGATCCCGTACACCATCCTGCGGGCCACGCAGTTCTACGACCTCGTCCTCATGGCGGCGCGGTTCCTCGACCGGCTGCCCGCGATGTTGGTCCCCACGGGCTTTCTCGGTCAGCCCATCGACGTCGGGGAGGTCGCCGACCGGATGGCCGGGCTCGCGCTCTCTTCCCCCGCCGGACGGGCGCCCGATATAGGAGGACCCGAGGTGCGCACGCTGGAGAGCGCCGCGCGCGGCTACCTCGCCGTTCTCGGGAGCCGGAAGAGGCTCGTGGCGTTTGGGCTCCCCGGCAGGACGGCCCGGGCGTTCCGGGAGGGCGCGCTGACGTGCCCGGAGAACGCGTACGGCAAGGTCCGCTGGGAGGACTTTCTCCGGGAGGAACTGCGCGCGGTAAGACCGGAAGGAGCGGGGCGATGAGCGGTCTCCCGCGCGGACGAGATACGGCCGGCCTGATGAGGGGCGGGCTCGGGATGCTCTCGCTCTCTGCCCTGGCCGTGGGCCTCTGGGCCCTCTTCTTGCCGCGTTCCTTCCACGGGGATTTCCCGTTCCCGGGCAGGGGATGGGTCTCCGCGCTCGGCCCCTACAACGGGCATCTGGTGGTGGACGTGGGCGCGATGTACCTCGCCCTCGGCGTCCTGTTGATGGCCGCGGCCATCTCCCTCGGAGGGGAGCTCGTGAGGGTCTCGCTCGTCGCGTGGCTCGTCTTCGCCGTGCCGCACTTCGTCTACCACGCGGCCACGCTACACCACTACCCACTCCTGGTCGACAAGGTCGGAAACGTGGTCAGCCTGGGGCTCGTGGTCCTGCTACCTCTCATCCTGCTGTTCCTCGACGGATCCCGCCGGGCGTCCGAAAAACGCGTCGACGACGGTATCCAAAGGAGGTAAAGGATGGCCAAGAGAAACTCTACCCGAGCACGGGACGTGCCCGATTCTCGAGGATCCCGTCCTGATTCTTCGGAAGCTCGGGAGCCTACTAGCCCGGTCTTCGAATCCCTAGCGCGCGAGAAGTACGTGTTGCTCACGACCTTCAAGCGCGACGGGGCCGGGGTGGGTACCCCGGTCCACGTGGCCGTCGAAGGGGGCCGGGCTTACTTCCGCACCTGGGACACGACCTGGAAGCTGAAGCGTATCCGCGATAACCCTGAGGTGGAGGTGTCGCCTTCGACGTTCCGCGGAAAGCCGACCGGCCCCGGCCTCCGCGCCCGGGCCAGGATATTAGCCGGCGCGGGGTCGGCGCGGGCTGGGGCCCTGCTCTCGCGCAAGCACCCGATCCTGCACGGGGTCCTGATCCCGCAGGTCCACCGTCTAAGGGGCAGCGAAACCGTGCACGTCGAACTGACGGCGCACCGGGATGGATGAAATCGTCGCCACAAGCCGGGTAACGTTGAACGTGCCAACGAGGTTTACTCGTATGACTTTCGAGGATAGGTCGAGAAAATGCAGAGCTTCTCCGCAAATGGCCTACTCCGCGGCGGCGTTGACCGCGAGGGAGGCTTGGCCTTTTCGACCGACCTCTACCTTCCGGGTTGGGGGTACACGGTTCTGGCCATGGCGTCCCAGGCCCGGTCTGGCAGGAGGCGGCGGAGCCAGATGAAGAGGTGGGCGGAGGGCGTTACGGCGTAGCGGGTGCGGGGCCGGTGGGCGGTTATGGCGCGTTCTATGGTTGCCGCTACCGTCTCGGGGCCGCCGCCGAGCTTGAGGAGCGGGCCCCGTTCGTAGTTGTCCCTGGTGGTTTTCGCGACGGCGCGGGTGAAGCCGGCGTAGGCACCGGAGGCCGCGGGTAGTTCCATCGAGCCGGTCGCGGTGTCGGCGAAGCCCGTGCGGATGATGCCGGGTTCCACGACCGTGACCTCGACGCCGAAGCCGGCGACCTCGAAGCGGAGGGCATCGCTTATGGACTCGACGGCGTGCTTCGTGGCGTGGTAATAGCCGCCGCCGGGGAGGGTGAACCGGCCGGCCATCGAGGAGATGTTGACGATCCTGCCCCAGCCCTGACGGCGCATCCCGGGCAGCGCGAGCTGGCACATCCTCACGAGCCCGAACACGTTGGTCTCGAACTGCCGGCGCACCTTCTCCATCGGGACCTCTTCGACGGCGCCGGACTGGCTGTAGCCGGCGTTGTTCACGAGGACGCCGACCGCCCCCTCGCGCCTCTCGACCTCTTCCACGGCGGCGCGCATGGAGGCTTCGTCCGTTACGTCGAGCGGGAGGATCTCGCATCCGCGGTCGGCGAGGGGTGCTAGCTTATCGACGTCGCGGGCGGTGGCGTAGACCTTCCAGCCGGAAGACGCGAGGCGTTCGGCGGTCGCGCGGCCGATGCCGGTGGAGCAGCCCGTGATCAGGACGGCCCGGGAGACGGCCACCCCTAACCGCCGACGACGGTCAAGGAGATCCTGCTCGGCCGCCCAGCGTCGTGGAAGACGGCCTGGCGGGCGACCTCCGTGCGGCCCGAACGGACGGCGCCCTCGCCGGTGTTGAGGTTCCGCTCCCACCGGGGATGCGAGCTCGACGTAACCTCGACCCTCAACCTGTGGCCGGCCTTGAACGTGTTGCCCGTCGCCCACAGGTCCACGCAGTACTCGTAGATCTCGCCCGGCTCGATGGGGGATGGCGGGGTGGGGGCGACGACGCCGGGGGCGGGGTAGCTCTCGCGGGCGCTGGCGCGGATGATGCCGTCGGCGATCCCGATGGCCCGACCGTCCGGGTGGACGTCCACCAGCCGGGCGACGAAGTCCGTGTCGGGGGCGGAAGAGGAGGCGAAGAGCGTCGCGTACACCGCGCCGAGAACGGTGTAATCCTCAGCTAGAGGTTCACTGATGTACGTGAGCACGTCGGGGCGGCCTTCGATGGGGCGCTGGTCGCGGGCGCCGGGGCCGTGGATGGGGGCCATGAGGGTCGGACCGCCGAGCGTCGGCACGGGGTCTTTGGGATCGTAGTCGTACTCCGACGGTTCTTCCGTGGTCTCGCCTGGCTCCGGGGTCAGGAGGCCGCCGGAACGGAGGTGCCAGTCCTCGGTGAACGAGCCTGGGGGCGGCCACTCGTCGTAGCCGCGCCAGCGGTTCTCGCCCATCACGAAGACGTGGACCGGCGGCGCGCCTTCGAGCGCGGATTCGTCGCCCTTGAGGGTCGCGTCGAACCAGCGGAGGTGCCTGTCGGTCAGGTCGCCGCGGTAGTTCACGAACGCGCCGGAGGCGCCCAAGCCGAAGTCCAGGTCGCCGAAGGTGGTGCCGAAGTCCGCGTGGGTCCAGGGGCCGACGAGCAGGCGCGGCGGGCGCATCCCGGTCTCCTTCGAGCGGGCCTTCATGGCCTCGTACTGCCGCAGCGTTTCTCCTATAAAGCAGTCGTACCAGCCGCCTATGTGGAAGGTGGGGGCGTCCACCCTGTCGTACTTGCCGTCGATGTTGAGGCGGTCCCAGCCCGGGTCGTCCACCCCGCGCTCGAAACCGCCCCGGACGAAGGGCACGACGCCGTCGGGGTTAGGGAGGTCTGAGAGCGGCAGCGCGTCGTAGCCGCCGCCGGCGAGGATGGCGTCTATGACCCCGACCAACTCGGGTAGCTTCTCCCCGATCTTCTCGGGCTCGCCACGGTACTTGCGGAAGAGGAGGTCGGGGGCGACGGCCGCCTGGGCCCAGTAGAACATGATCCCGACTTCCTGCACCCCGCCGCGCATCTGCGCCCCGTTGAGGTGGTTCCCCCACGTGATGCCCGGCACCATGCTCTTCAAGGAGGGCGGCCGCATCACCGCGGCCTGCCACTGGGTCTTGCCGAAGTACGAGAGGCCGAACATCCCGACGCTGCCGTCCGAGCCGGGAAGCGACGCCGCCCACTCTACGGTGTCGTATCCGTCCTCGTACTCGTTCACGAACGGGACGAACCGGCCCCCGGAGGCGTAGCGCCCCCGCACGTCCTGGACCACGACGATGTAGCCGGCCCGCGCGGCCTTTAAGGGATCGAAGTACGTCGGGTCGCGGGGGCGGTCCTTCCCGTAGGGCAGCCGGGTCAGCAAGACCGGGTACTCGCCGTCGTCCGCCGGCCGGTAGACGTCGGACATGAGAACCGTGCCGTCTCGCATCTCCGCCGGCACGTCCTTCTGGACGGTCATCTCCCGCGTCTGGCCCAAAACGAACTCCCCTCCCACGGTCGAATGCAACCCCCGCAGTCTACCCGAGCCACCGATTATGCCCACCGCAGCCTGAACGCCCGACCGGCTCACCGCGAACCCGCACTATTTGACCAGTCGTTCCAATTTGTGTAGATTGGCGTCGTTGGCCGGGTTCGAGGGGGCGGAGGGTTTTGGGGTCTGAGAGGTCGGGGTGGTGGCGGGCGCCGGCGTTCGTCGTTTTGTGCGGGTGTTCTATCGCCCTGATCACATACGGGTTGAGGACTAGCTTCGGCCTCTTCGCCGCCCCGATAAGCGAGGGCCGCGGCTGGTCGCCGGAGGTCTTCGCCCTTGCGATCGCTATCCAGAACATCGTCTGGGGCATAGGCCAGCCCTTCGCCGGCGCCGTAGCCGACCGCTACGGATCGGCGAGGATACTCGCCGCCGGCGGCTTGGTCTACGGCGCGGGCGTGGCGCTGATGGCCGTGAGCCCGACCCCGGCGGCCTTCCACCTCACGGCCGGGGTGCTCGTGGGCCTCGGGCTCTCGGGTGGCTCCTTCACCATCGTCATAGCCGCGTTGGGCCGGCTGGTACCGGAGGAGAAGAGCTCGCAGGCGATGGGCCTCGCAACCGCGGCCGGGTCGCTCGGCCAGTTCGCGTTCGCCCCGCTTGGTCAGGTATTCCTCGCGGACTACGGCTGGCAGGGCGCCCTGCTCCTGCTCGCGTGTTTCATGGTGCTGGTGCCGGCGCTCGCCGTGGCGCTGAAGGGGAGGGGCGAGGCGAGGGCCTCGGACGGGCCCGCGTTACCCGCCAGGGACGCGGTGCGGCGGGCGTTCGGGCACGGAAGCTACCTGTTGCTGGTGGCGGGGTTCTTTGTCTGCGGGTTTCACGTGGCGTTCATCACGACGCATTTGCCGGCGCACATCGCGGACGTTGCGGGGCACTCGCACGGGGGGCATGCTGGAGTGGGCACGGCGGGTCCGGCGGTCGCGGCCTGGGCGCTGGCGCTCATAGGGTTGTTCAACATCGTGGGGTCCTATGGGTCCGGGGTTCTGGGTGGGATGTACAGCAAGCGGGTGTTGCTGGCCGGTATTTACCTGACGAGGGCGGGGGTGATCTGGCTCTTCATCACCCTGCCGCCGACGCGGACGGTCGTCCTCCTCTTCGCCGCCGCGATGGGCGTGTTGTGGCTCTCGACGGTGCCGCTGACCTCTGGGCTGGTGGCCGTGATGTTCGGGACCCGGCATCTTGGAACGCTCTTCGGGATAGTATTCTTCAGCCACCAGGTCGGGGCTTTCCTCGGGGTCTGGCTCGGCGGGGTCGCCTTCGAGAGGACGGGCTCCTTCGCCCCCGTGTGGTGGGCCGGGATCGCCCTCGCCGTCATCGCCGCCGCCATCCACTGGCCCATCGTGGAACGCCCCGCCCCCCGCCTCGCCGCCGTCCCGCAGCCGGAGGGTTAGCGTTTTGCCGAGGACAAAGGAGTTCCGGCCGGAGGAAGCCCTGAACGCGGCGATGCACCTGTTCTGGTGCAAGGGCTATGGGGCGACCTCGATGCGCGACCTGCTCGACGGCATGGGCATCGGACGCGGCAGCTTCTACGACACCTTCGGCGACAAGCGCGCCCTGTTTCTCGCCGCCCTCGACCGCTTCGAGGAAGGGCGGGCCTCCTGGGTGGACGAGGCCCTGGAAGGCCCCGGGCTGGACGGCGTAGAGGAGGTCTTTTGGCGATCGATCGAGAACCTGCTCCGGTTCGAGCCGAGGAGGGGGTGCTTGCTGGCGAACACCGCGGTCGAGCTCGCGCCGCACGACCCGGAGGTGGCGCAGAGGATCTCGCGCTACATCCACCGCACCGAAGCGGCCTTCACGGGCGCCCTCGTCCGCGCCCGGGAGTCCGGGGAGATCCCGGCCGACCGGCACCCGGAAGTCCTCGCCCGTTTCCTCGTAAACAACCTGCACGGCCTGCGCGTGCTGGCGAGGGCCGGGTCGGATCGCCGGACCCTCGAAGACGCCGCCAACGTGGCCCTTGAAGCCCTGCGCTGACGCGGGACCGCGGACGCCGGCGTCGCTCAGGGGCGGACACGGCGGGCGAGGAGCGCCAGCGCGGCCAATACCGCCGCCACCGTGAGCACGGGTGCTGCGGCCGAGACCGCGACGAGGCCCAGGAGCCTGCGCCGCATCTCCCGCGTGTCGTTGAGGTGCGGGAAGGGCCTGTCCGGTACCTCGACGCCGAAAAAGTCGCACAGGGGCGCCCAGCCCTCCTTGACATCATAGACGAGCAGGCGTTCGGGGGGGACGCGGCATCGGACCTCTTCGTTGTGGCGGCGGAACGTCTCGATGGCGTGGCGACGGTCCTCGAAACGGTTGTCGAAGGTGCCTTTCCAGACTATCTCGTCCGCCAGTCGGGCGATGCCGGTGATGCCGGGGGCGAGGAGGCCGGCGAGGGAGAAGGCCAGCCTCACGGGGGCGGGGCCGGCTGAAACCTTGCGTATCCCGTAGATGGTGCGGAGGGTGCTGTCGTACCAGCGACCCGGGTCGCGGACGGTCAGGATCACGGGCGCCTCGGGGAACGCCTCCATCAGCTCCGCGTAGAAGGCGCAGGCGGGCCAGTCGACCGCCACCCCGTAGCCGGAGAAGAGCCCCTCCCAGTCCACCCGCTCCCCGCGACGCGCGGCCTCCCAGAACGCGACGTGCTCCGGGTGCGTGAAGACCTCGGTGAGGTGGTAGGCGGAACCGAAACCCAGGACTTCCAGCGCAGCCTTCAAGGAAGTGGTGCCCGTTCGGCCGAAACCCGCGCCTATTACCCTCACGTGCCCGGCCTACCAGGGTGACGTCGGTAGGACCCTGTGGGGGGCGCGGCCGGCGGGCTTGCGGCGTTCGCCGGCCTCGATCCGAAGGTGCTTATCCCCGAAACCTGCGCCGGAGGTAGAGCAAGAGCCCACCGACCGACAGCGCCAGGACCGCCGGCACCGCGAAGGAGATGGTGCGCAGCATCCGCACCCTGCGGCGCATCTCCGCGGTGTCGTTGAGGTGCGGGAAGGGTTCGTCCGGGGTCCGGACGCCGAGGAACTCGCACAGCGGCCCCCAGCCTTGCTCGACCTCGTAGACGAGCAGTTTCTCCGGGGGGACCTTGCGGCGTACTTCGGCGTTGTGGCGTTCGAAGACCGCCTTGGCGTGGTCTTTGTCCTCGAACCTCCCGTCGAAGGCTTCGTCCCAGACCATCTCCTTGTTCATGCGGCCGACCGTTCCGATGGCGGGGACGAAGAGGCCGACGAGCCGGGACGTCGTGCGGGAGAGGGGCGACATCATGGAGATCCTGCTCAGCTCGTAGATGGTGTTGCGCGTGCTCTCGTACCAGCGTTCGGGATCGCGCACGCTCAGGAGCACCTTCGCGTCCGGGTACTTCTCCATCAACTCCTCGTAGAAGGCGCCGGCCGGCCAGTCCACGGCCGCCTCGTACTCTCCTAGAAAGTCGTGCCAGTCTACCGGCTCACCCCGCCGCGCGGCCTCCCAGAAGCGCACGTGCTCCGGGTGCTCGAAGAGCTCGGTCATGTGGTAGCAGGGCCCGAACCCCAACTCCTCCAGGGCCGCCTTCAACGACGTCGTGCCCGTGCGAAACAAACCGGCCCCGATCACCTCCATGCTGCCAGTGTATCCGATCTCGGTCCCCGCCCCTCCAGCAGCGCCGCGGGGGGCGAGGGCGGCCACCCCGCGGACGGCGGGGCCCTCCGCAAAAGCGGCGCGGAGCGGCCGTCGTGGCCCTGGGGCGAGGTGGGGCCCGTGAACACGAACAGCCGACCCCGTCCGGGGGACGGCGAGACGGACGTGTCCCCGGCGAACCGTCCTCTTTCCTTCCGAGAGCCTCCCGGCGCCAACGGCCGCCGGTTCGGGGGCCGTCCTCTCAAGGTCCGCCCGGGATATCGGTTCGCGCGGCTTCTAGCCCTTCGGGGGCGCGTACCCCTCGAATTGCTCGCGCAGCTTGAGCTTCTGGAACTTGCCGGTCGCCGTCATCGGGATGGACTCGACGAACTCGAAGGCGTCGGGCAGCCAGAACTTGGCGAAGTCCTTTTCGAGGTGGGCGCGGAGGTCCTCCTCCGTTGCGCTCTCGCCCTCCTTCAGGACTATCGCCGCGAGCGGCCTCTCGTCCCACCTCTCGTGGGGGATGGCTATGACGGCGGCCTGGGAGACGGCGGGGTGGGCCATCAGCGCGTTCTCGAGGTCGACCGAGCTGATCCACTCCCCGCCGCTCTTTATGAGGTCCTTGGTCCTGTCCGTGATCTTGATGAACCCCCGCTCGTCTATGGTCACGATGTCCCCGGTCGTGAACCAGCCGTCTTCGGTGAACTTGTCGTCGCCCTCCGGCGCGTTGTAGTACCGCCTGGCCACCCACGGCCCGCGCACCTCCAGCTCGCCCATCGACTCCCCGTCCCACGGGACGAAACCCTCGTCGCCCCGCGCCCGGATCTCCACGAACGGCACCGGATACCCCTGCTTTGCCTTGTACTCGAGCTTCTCGTCCTCGGGCAACTCCTCCACCACCGTCGGCAGGTTGGCGACCGTCCCGATGGGGCTCATCTCCGTCATCCCCCAGGCGTGGACGACGTCTATCCCGTGCCGCTTCCCGAACGCCTCTATGACGCCCTTGGGCGCCGCCGACCCCCCGATGACCATGCTCCTGAGCCCCGAGAGGTCGTACCTGTCCGGCTCCGCGTCGAGCGCCTGCAGCACGGCCAGGAAGACCGTCGGGACGCCCGCGGTGAACGTGACGCCCTCTTCCTCGAAGTCCTCGAGCAGGCTCGCGGGGTCGAGGTGGGGGCCCGGCATCATCAGCTTGGCGCCGACGAGCACGGAGGCGAAGGGCAGGCCCCAGGCGTTGACGTGGAACATGGGGACGACCGGGAGGACGCAGTCGCGCTCCGAGAGGGCGAACGTGTTGCCCATCGCGGCCATCATGGAGTGGAGGACCGTCGAGCGGTGGGAGTAGAGGGCGCCCTTCGGCCGTCCCGTGGTGCCCGAGGTGTAGCACATCGCGGCGGCCTGCTTCTCGTCGAAGTCGCGGTACACAAAGTCAGCCTCGTCGGCGCCCGAGAGGAGGTCCTCGTAGGAGACCATGCCGTCGGGAACGTCCCCGCCCTCGGTGACGACGACGGCGTGCTCCACGTTCGTCCTCTCCCGGAACTTCTGAAAGGCGGGCACCAGGGTCTCGTCCACGATCATGACCCTGTCCTCCGCGTGGTTGGCTATAAACGAGAGGTCGTCCTCGTGCAGCCTCGGGTTGAGCGTGTGGAGCACCGCGCCGGAGCAAGGCACCCCGAAGTACGCTTCTAGGTGCTGGTAGGTGTTCCAGCCCAGAGTTCCGACCCGGTCCCCGTCCTCCAAACCGAGGCCTTTCAGCGCCACGGCGAGCCTCTTCGAGCGGGAGACGAAGTCGGCGAAGGTGTGGCGGTGGAAGGATTTGTCCGGGCGTCGGGTTACTATCTCGCGGTATCCGTAGAGCTGTTCCGCCCGGCGCAGGATCGCGGGCAGGGTCAACTGGTAGTCCTGGACGAGCCCCTCTAGCATGGTCTCTCCTCCTCTGAAGCGGCGTCGGACGCCTCGCGCCCGTTGCTCCCTTTCCCGTAAAGAGCGTTGTGCCAGACGATGTTAGCAGGCAGTATGAAAAAGGGTCAAGGCGGGAGAGGGATGCCAGAAGAGGCGGAGAACAACGGTTTCAAGGTGGTGGCGGCCTCGCTCTTCGGCGGGATAGAGGTCGCCCGCTACCCGACCCTGGAACAGGCCGAGTGGCGGGCGGAGCAGCTCGCCGCCGAGGCCGAGCGCAGCCCCCGCGGCTACGTCCAGTACGTGGTCAAACCCGTCCAGGCGCGCAAGAAAAAGAGGTAGAGGCCGTCCGCTACTTCAGCGGGTCGTGGCCCCAGTTCATAAGGGAATAACGCCACTTCGAGTCTTCGACGTTGTTCTTCGGTCCCTGGCCTAAGTGTCGCTTTACGTAGCTGTTGACCTTCTTCATGTGGTCGAGGTCGTCGTCGGTGTAGTCTGACTTGTTCTTCTCCAGGAGCGTGACGATTCTGCGCCCCGACTCGTGGCCCTTGGACTCGCCCTCGCCCTGGCCGACGGACTTGGACTCTCCGGTTCCGAGCCAGTCTTCGAGCTCCTTGCGGGTCATGTTCACGGACTCTTTGAACCCGTCTACCGTCTGCTGGCGGTCGTCGTTCGCCATCTTTGCGCCTCCTACGCCTTGCTCAGGGAGTCGGGTTTGTGGGCGGCCTCCTTGCCGCTCTTCTCGCTCTCCACGAGGTAGCGGGGGTCGTCGTCGGAGGCGTTGACCTTCTGGCCGCCGACTTCGGTCGGAGAGGTGAGCCTCCTGTTCACCTTGCCGTAGGTCTCGCCCTGGGGGGTGTTCCACTTCACCCTGTCGCCCTGCTTGAACTCCCGGGCCATAATGCTCCTTTCTTCGGTCTCTGCTCGTCGTGATGAGGGATACCCGAAGGGCCGAGGCCCGAACATGAAGCCGTTTACTAAACTCCGTCGCGGTTACGCGGCCGGATCCGGACGCCGCCGTCATCGATGGTGAGCACGTCCATCCTGCGCGCGCGACGGGCTATCAGCCAGCGCAACGACCTGTTGTTCGGCACCTTCTCCGGCCTCAGTTGACGGCGCCGGCCCCGGAGCCCGGCTCCTTGGCCGGCAGGCCGCGGTCCGTGTCCTCCAGCCCCGGGATCCGCGTCGCCTCGCCCGTGACGTGGGCGAAGACGGGCACCGCGACGAGCGCCATTATCGCCATAAGGACCAGGGACACCACCGCCAGGCTCAAAACAAATGTCCTTCCGGACATTTGGCAAACGTTCGCACCTGGGCCACGAAGAGCCATGGATAAATCGGACCAATTTGCCCACCGCCTTTGGGCGACGCGACCGCATCCTTCGGCGCAGCGGGCCCCGCTGTCGTAGAATTGGGGTCGGAGGCGTCGGAGGAACACGAGGAGGCTGGATGGCGACCGAGTACCTGCAGTTCGTCGGGGCGTTGGTGCTCTTTCTCGGGATACTGATCGGGTCCTACTGGTTCGTCTACGCGCCGAGCCGCGGCAAGGACGAGGAAGAGGACCAGCAGCGGGCCCAGAATTAGGGTGAGGGGCGTGGTGTAGCTTGCAGGTCTCGGCCAAGACCGACTACGCGCTCAGGGCCGCCGCCGAACTGGCGAAGGCCGCAGCGGAGGGCTCGGGGCCGCTCAAGGGGGAGAAGATCTCCGACGCCCAGGGCATCCCGAAGAAGTTCATGGAGAACATCCTCCACGACCTAAAACGCGCGGGCCTCGTCCGGACCCAGCGCGGCGCCTCAGGCGGCTACTGGCTCGCGCTGCCGCCGGATGAGATCTGGCTCGCGGGCATCATCCGCGCCGTCGAGGGCCCGCTGGCGAACGTCCGGGGCGAGTGGCCCGAGGCGGTCGAGTACACCGGCCCCGCGGAGCACCTCCAGGACGTCTGGATCGCCGTCCGCGCCAGCATGAGGACCGTCCTCGAATCCGTCACCCTGGCCGACCTCGTAAACGGCGAGCTCCCCGACCAGATCGTCCAACTCACCAGCGACCCCGAAGCGTGGGTGCACCACTAGCTGCATGATCCACTCGCTTATCGGTGCCCGACCTGTTCCCGATCTAGTCACTTAGCGGCCTTGTCGAGCGCCCCGAAGAGGTCGCGGCGCTTGGGGACGGGTATCTCTAGCCCCTTTTCGGTTTTCTGGCTAGGCTCGTCCTCTCGGACGAGCGGCTTGTCGCGCTTGCCTGCCATAGTCCCCCCGTTCTACACCCCGTGATCTTCCACCACCAAAGGCGGCTCGAAAGGGCGCTCCTCCACCTGGACAGCCTTGAAGCCGAAGTTGGTTCCTGGGTTGAAGAAGGCCCGTACCGAACCTGGACCGAATCCGATATTGATAGCAGCAAGAAGGTCTTTTGCGTCGAAGCGCTCGACACGCCGCCTCCCCACTTCAGCCTCATCATCGGAGATTGCCTCCACAACCTCCGATGCGCCCTCGACAACCTCGTTCTTGAGCTTGCCATCGCCTGTAATGAGGGGCGACCGGTATCCAGCAAGATCGAGACGGCCTCCGGTTTTCCTATCCAGGTCCAGCAAGACACGACGAAACTCGACGAGATGCTTGGGGGCATCGACCCATGTGCGAAGACAGTTATCGAGGAATTGCAGCCTCACACACGAGGAAATAGGCTCGCTAAGACCGACCCCCTCTGGTGGCTTAACAAGCTTAACAACATGGACAAGCATCGGTTGCCCCACCTCGTCTTTTTCACGCCCCGGTTGCTTAGCTTCATTGCTCCCGGCGACTGCGACACCACCAACAACATCGAACTCATGGGGTGGGGTCCGGTTGAAGACCGCGCAGAAATCGCCCGCTATGCCGCCTTCGACGAAGCCGGCGCGGAAGTGGACGTGTATCTCGATGCCCAATTCAGCGTAAGCTTCGGCAAGCGACGGCCAGAAGGAGTCCCAGGGCTCGCCGTCCCGCAGATATTGCGCGACATCCACCGTCGCATCGACCGCAAAGTGTTGCCGCCGCTCAAAGACTTTCTCGCCCGACTTCGGGTTAGTCACCTAACCCACCTCCCATTCATAGTACTGCCGTCGAGGGGATAAGTGCCTTGACTTTTAGGGTAACCGTGGTTACGCTGTGCCCGTTCTTCACTAAACAAATGGAGATTCAAGTGACGGATGGGACGGCGGAGGACGGGGTGGGGACCAAGCCGGTCGGTTTCTGGGAGGCCTTCCGGTTCTGGGTAAAGCTCGGGTTCATCAACTTCGGGGGGCCTGCGGGCCAGATCGCGATCATGCACCGCGAGCTGGTGGACGAGAAGCGGTGGGTGTCGGAGGGGCAGTACCTCAGGACGCTCAACTTCTGCATGCTCCTCCCCGGCCCTGAAGCCCAGCAGGTGGCGACATACATAGGGTGGAGGCTGCACGGGACTTTGGGCGGCATCGTGGCGGGTTCGTTCTTCGTCATCCCGTCCATCTTCGTTCTGTTGCTGCTCTCGTGGCTCGCGGTGGCCCACTCGGACGTGCCGGCTGTCAGGGGCCTCCTCTACGGCGTGCAGCCGGTCGTCATAGCCATCGTGGTCGAGGCCGTCATGCGCATAGGCAAGCGGGCCCTCGGGCACGCCGCGCTGTGGGCCTTCGCGGTGGCAGCCTTCGTCGCGCTGTACTTTCTCTCCGTTCCGTTTCCCCTGGTCGTCGTGGCCGCGGCCTTAGGCGGGGTGGTGCTGCAACGCTTCGTGCCCCAGGCGTTCCGGGGCGGGGGGCACGGTGCGGCGGAGGAGGAGTCGGCCGTGGACCGGGCCGGCCCCGCCGCGCGGCCATCGGCGCTGCGCAACATGAGGCTGGTGGGCATCTTCGTCGTGCTGTGGGCGGTGCCGGTTGGGGCGTTATGGGCCTGGCGCGGGGGGGATGACGTGCTCGTGCGGGAGGCCCTGTTCTTTACGGGGGCAGCTTTCGTGACATTTGGTGGGGCGTATGCGGTCCTGAGCTACATCTCCAACGTCGCCGTCAACGGCTACGGGTGGCTTACGGCGGACCAGATGGTGCAGGGACTCGGGCTCGCGGAGTCCACGCCGGGGCCGCTTATCATGGTCACCCAGTACGTCGGGTTTCTGGGGGCGTGGAACAAGGCGCCGGAGGGTTTCGATCCCCTGCTCTACGGGACGCTCGGGGCGTTGCTCACGACCTACGTCACGTTCCTGCCGTGCTTCCTGTTCATCTTCCTGCTCGCGCCCTACATCGAGCTGCTGGCGGGCAACCGGAGGATACGGGCCGCCCTTACGGGGGTGACGGCGGCGGTGGTCGGCGTGATCGCCAACCTGGCGGTCTTTTTCGCCGGCCGGGTGCTGTTCCCCGACGGGGTCTCCCTGCGCGGCCTGGACGTCTTCGCCCTGGTCGTCGCGGTGGCCTCGTTCGTGGTGCTGCAGAGGTTCAAGGTGCCGATCTACGTCATGGTGCCGGCCGGCGCGTTGTTGGGGATGGTGTGGACGCTCCTGTAGAGGGCGAGGGGGGAGGGCCGCGCTGGCTCATCCTGATCTACCACCTCCCCCGCGAGCCTTCCCGCCACAGGGTCGCCGTGTGGCGCAAGCTCAAAGCCCTCGGCGCCCTCTACTTGCAGGACGGGGTCGCGGCGCTGCCGGAGGACGCCTTTACGCGTGAGCAACTGGAGTGGCTCCAGCTCCGCGTCAGGGAGGCCGGCGGCGAGGCGACGCTGTGGGAGGCGCTCCCGAATACCGTCGCGGAGGGCGGGGCGCTCGTCGAGGAGTTCCGCGCCTCCCGCGAGGCGGCGTACCGCGGGCTCATGGAGGCGGCGGAGAGGCTGCGGCGGAGGGCGGCGCTCGGGGCTCCCGGCGCCCCTTTGCTGGAAGAGCTCGCGAAGGTCGAGCGCCTCTTCAGGGCCGAGCGCCGCCGCGACTACTTCCGCTCACCCCTGCGGAAGGAGGCCTGGGAGTCCATCCGGGCCACCCGGCAGGCCTTGAGAGAGGACCCGGGGGCGCGGGAGGGCGTGGGGTAGTGCTCTGGGCCACGCGCAGGGGTTGCCACGTAGACCGGACGGCGTGCGTGTGGCTGATCCGGCGCCACCTGGACGCCGCGGCGGAGTTCCTCTTCTTCCGCGACCCCTCGGAGGCGCCAGACGGGGCTGAGCTGTTCGACGTGGTCGGGGCCAGGCTCTCCCACCGCGGCGAGGACTGTTCCTTCGAGACCTTTCTGCGGGAGTACGCCCTGGATGACCCGGTGCTGCGCGAGATCTCCGAAATCGTCCACGACGCCGACCTGATGGACGAGAAGTACGGCCGCCCCGAATCCGAGGGCCTCGACGCCATCGTGCGCGGCATGCAGATCGCCCTCCCCGACGACGAAACCCTCACCCGGCACACCGACGTCCTCTACGACGGCCTCTACGCCTACCTGCGGCGGGAGGTCTCCTAGGTTGAGGGAGAAGATCCGGGTCTCGGGGCTGCGGTACGCGGTGGGGGAGGGCGCCGAGATCTTAAAGGGCGTAGATGCGGAGGTTCCCGGCGGGAGAATCACCGCCGTCGTCGGGCCCTCGGGGGCGGGCAAGAGCACCCTGCTCCGCGCCATCAACCGCCTCATAGAGCCGACCGGCGGCGAGGTCTACCTGGACGGGGAACCGACGAGCGCGTTGGACCCCCTGGAGCTACGCCGGCGGGTCGGCATGGTCTTCCAGCTCCCGGCGCTCTTCGGGGCCACGGTGGGGGACGCGGTGCTCTACGGGGCGCGGCTCGCCGGCCGGGACGCGGACGCCGGCCGACTGCTTGCGATGGTGGGCCTCGACCCCTCGCTGGCCGGCCGGCACCCCGACGCCCTCTCCGTGGGGCAGCAGCAGCGCGTCTCGATGGCACGGGCCTTGGCGCTCGAGCCCGAGGCGCTCCTTCTGGACGAGCCGACCAGCGCCCTCGACGAGGGGGCCCGGGATGTGGTCGAGGCCCTGATCCTGGACCTCAACGGGAGGCTGGGGCTCACCATAATCCTCGTCAGCCACGCCCTCGACCAAGTGGGGCGCGTGGCTGACCGGGTCGTGGTGCTCGCGGCGGGGCGCAGCGAGGGCGGGTGGGGTAGGGAGGAGTTCTTCTCCGGCGAGGGCGAGAGGGCGAGGCGCCTGATCTCCGGTAGGCCGTAGCCTTGGGGAATACCGAGACGATCTTCTCGGCCCTGCTCACGCTCGGCCTCGTGGCCGTGGCCGTCGCCCTGAGCCTCTACGAGGGATTGGACCTGGAGAGGGATATCGGCGTGGCCGTGGTCCGGTCGTTCGCGCAGCTCGCCGCGATGGGGTACGCCATCGACTACGTCTTCGGGCTGGAGAGCCTCGCCGCGGTCGCGCTGCTCCTTACGGGGATGGTCCTCTTCGCCGGGTGGACCTCGGCCCGGCGCGCACAGGGCGTCCCCCGGGCCTTCGCGGTGGCGGCCGGGGCCATCGGGGTCGCGGCCGTGGCCACCCTGGGGCTGCTGCTCCTGCTGCGGGTGGTGCCGCCCACGGCCCGCTACCTCATCCCGCTCGGGGGGATGGTCATAGGGAACGCCATGAACACGGCCAGCCTGACGCTTACCAGGATCCGGGACGACCTCGCGCAGGGACGGCCGGCGGTGGAGGCGGCCCTGGCGCTCGGGGCCACGAGCCGCCAGGCCGTCGCCCCGGTCCTGAAGACCGCGCTCCAGCGCGCCATGATCCCGCTCATAGACTCGACGAAGACGGCCGGCATCGTCTTCCTGCCGGGCGCGATGGTCGGCATGATCATCGCCGGCGCCGACCCGCTGGAGGCCGCCCGCCTGCAGATAGTCGTCCTTTACATGCTGCTCGGCAGCGTCTCCGTGTCCGCCATACTCGCCGGCCTACTCTCCTACCGCTTCTTTTTTACCAAGCGGCACCAGCTCCGGGCCGCGAGGCCCGCCGCCGGGCAGCGGGGCGACCCGCCGGCGGGCTGAACCCGCCGTGGGCGTCCGGCGATCGGCCGTGCTCGGTGGTCGCGCAGACGGTTCTAGAAAGGACGGCTGGCGCCGTGGGTTGGGCGCACGACCAGGACCGGGCAGTGGGCGTGGCGGACGACGGAGTCGGCGACGTTGCCCATCAGGGCTCGCTTCATCCCCCCGAACCCGCGGCTGCCTATGACTATCATGCCGGCGCCGATATCTTCGGCCAGGTGGACGATGGCCTCGTCCCGGCGTTCGTCCATCTTCAGGTGGGCGAGCGCGACGCTGCCGCCCGCCGCCTCGATCTTCCTGACCTGCTCGTCCAGTACCTGCTGGGCCTCCTGTTTGAGCTCGTCGTACTCCACCTCGACGTACGTCTCGTAGACGGCGGTTGGAAACGTGCGCCCGACCGCGACGACGTGGAGCCGCGAGCCCGTGCTCTGCGCGAGGTCGCACGCCACGTTGGCCGCCAGGTCCGCGTGCTCGGAGCCGTCGGTGGCGAGCAGGATGTGCGTGGGAAAGATGCTCAAGCCGTCCTCCTTTGGTAACCCGGGTTTCTACACCGGCTCGTCGCGGGGCTCGACGAGTATCTCGTTGACCGATACGTGGTCTGGACGCTTCAGGGCATAGACGACGGACGAGGCGACGTCCTCCGGGTCGAGGACCCTGGCCCCGGTCGGCTGGCCGTACTGCTCCAGCGCCTCCCCGTCGTCGCTCAGGGCGCGTAGCCCGGTGGCGACGTTGCCCGACTGGATGGTGGTCACCTTGACGCCGGTGCCCGCGGTCTCCAGCCGCAGACCCTGGGAGAGGGCCTCGACAAAGAACTTCGTCGCCGAGTAGACGGCGAGGCCGGGAAAGACCTTGCGGCCGGCGTCGGAGGAGACGGTGACTATGTGGCCGCGCCCGCGCCCCAGCATCCCCGGCAGCACCGCGCCGACGCAGTTCAGCGCGCCCTTGCAGTTGACCTCGACGGTCCGGTCCCACTCCTCTTCCCTGGCGTTCTTCATCAGCGTGTAGTACATGACCCCCGCGCAATTCACGAGCGCGTCCACGGGGCCGAGCTCGCCGCCCGCCCGCTCCACCAACGCCTTGACCTCCCCACGGTCCGTCACGTCGGTGGGTTGGACCAGGCTCTCCGCCCCGGCTTCGAGCCCGGACTGGACCCCAAGCAGCGCCTCTTCGCGCCGGGCGGCGAGCGCCACCTTCGCGCCCTCACCAGAGAGCATCTTCGCCGTGGCGGCCCCGATGCCGCTAGACGCGCCCGTCACCACGACGACCCGACCCCGCAAGGCCCCGCTCACGCAGGGCTACCCACCGCGAAACCGCCCCCGCCAGAAAGCCGAAATCCGATACCCGAAGCCTTACCTGTTGCTCCAGTTGTACTCGGTGTCGGGGGAGGGCGTCCAGAGGTAGCCGAAGAACTCCAGCTTCTCTATGACCTTGCGGGCGCTCTCCTCGGGGGACTCCTCGTCCGTCTTGAGGACGAGGTCTGGGGCGTTGGGGGGTTCGTAGGGGTCCGAGACGCCGGTGAACTGCTGGATCTCCCCGGCCATCGCCTTCTTGTAGAGGCCCTTCACGTCGCGCTCGGCGCAGACCTCAAGGGGCGCGTCCACGAAGACCTCGACGAAGTCCACGATCCTGCGCCTTACCTGGTCGCGGGCCTCCTTGTAGGGGGAGATGGCGGAGACGATCACGCCGACCCCCGCCCGCGTCAGAAGGTTCGCCACGAACCCGATCCGGAGCACGTTTATGTTCCTGTCCTCGCGCGAGAACGTGAGGCCCTTGGAGAGGTTCGTCCTGACTATGTCCCCGTCCAGCACCTCCACGGGCCGCCCGCGCTCCCTGAGCTCGCGCTCCACGATCTCCGCGATGGTCGTCTTGCCGGCCCCGGACAACCCCGTGAACCACAGAGTGAACCCTCGTTGGTCTTCTGCACCGTTTCTCTGCATCTCTGCTCCTCTCCGTGGATCAGCCGTCTGCCTCTGCCCCCAGTCTACACGCGCGGGACCGCCTCCTCCGACGCCACGCGAGACCGGGAACCTTCGCTTAATTGCCTACTCAATTTGTAGACAATTCGCGCAACTCTACCCAGTGTCCCGGTCGTCGTCAAGCCCGCCCGGTTCGGGAGGCGGATGGCAGGCGCTACGTCACGGTCGTGGTCGGGTCGTCGGCCGAGAGTTGGTCCCTGGTGTTGATCTCGGCCCCGACCGGCGCCGGCACGGGCCCCCGGAGGAGCGGGTCGTCGGTCTCCGTCATCCACGTCTGTAGCCTGCCGCGCATCTCTTCGAGCACGTCGGCGTGGGCCAGGTCGCCGGCCAAATCGTGGGCCTCGTTCGGGTCGTAGAGCAGGTCGAAGAGGCGCTCCTCGGCGATGGGGCGGTCGGCGAGGCCGTTGGAGAGGATAAGGTCCTTGCTCGGACCGTCGTCGATGTTGGCGAGGACGGGGGTTGGGTGCTCGTCGTCGAAGCGCCGGATGTACTTGTGGCGGCGCGTGCGGACACACCGCTCGGGCTCGTAGGCGACGTGGTAGGTCTTCTCGGCAAAGATGGCGTCCCGGACTTCATTCTTCTCCCCGTTGACCAGCCGGAGGAGAGATTCCCCCTGGAGGTACGGTGGTGGCTCGGCCCCGATCAGGCCGCACACGGTCGGGTAGATGTCTATGTGCGAGACCAGCGCGTCCACGGCCCTGCCGCCCGCAAACCCGCCCGGACCGCGCATGATGAGCATTACCCCGAGCCCCCTGTCGTGGAGCGTCGCCTTGGCCCCGGGGAACGCCAGGCCGTGGTCGGTGGTGCAGATGACGAGCGTGTTCTCCGCGAGCCCCTCGGCGTCCAGTGCGTCGAGCACGGCCCCGACCCCGCGGTCCAGCGAACGGGCGCTCTCCTGGAAGGCGGCCATGTCCAGCCGCGTCTCGGGCGTATCGGGCAGGTTCGGGGGCGGTATGACGTAGTTCGCCTTCTTCGGGGATGAGGGGCGGAAAAATTCGCGATGCGTCTCGAAAAAGCCGACGGAGAGGAAGAAGGGACGGTCGCCCGTGCGTTCCAGCAAATCCAGAGTGACGGGGACCACGTCGTCGGTCCTGGTCGATGGGATCTTGAAGACCTCGTCGTAGCCGATCACGTCGGGCTTCTTGCTTATGTGCTGCTCCCCGATAAGCGCCGACCAGTACCCGTTCTCGCGCAGCGTGTGGACGATGTGCTGGCGGTAGTCGTTGAGCTCGAACCCGCGGTGGGCGAGCCCGATCATGCCGTTGGAGTGGGCGTACTGGCCCGTGAGCAGGCACGCCCTGCTGCCCGAGCACGTCGGGGCCGCGCAGAAGGCCTGGCGGAAGAGGACGCCCTCCTCGGCCAGGCGCTGGATGTTCGGCGTCCTGACCGAGTGGCCGTAGGGCCTCACCCAGCGGCCGGTATCGTGCGAGTGGATGTAGAGGATGTTCGGGAGTTCTGGCAAGCTCTACCTCTTTCCGGCAGAAGGGATGTATTTCCGACTACTATATAGATCGACCCACTCCTCGGAGAGCTCGTCGGCCTGGCGCCTCATCCCCGGTGCCTCGACGGTGAACCCCTCGGGCACGTCCACCCCGATGCCGTCGAGCAGGCGGAACACCGTAGCCTCGTAGTCCTCGACGAGGTCCTCGTAGACTACCTTGAGCGGCTCCACGCCGCAGCCGGCGAAGAAGCCCTGCCACGCCTCGTTGTGCTCGTCTATGCGTTTTTTGAGGTGGTCGACGGCGGGGAAGCTGAAGCGCAGGCCCTTGCTGCCGATGTCGTCGTCGGAGTCGCGGCGCCACTGCTGAGTCTGGAGCGCCTTCCACAGGGAGACCGCCTGGCGGGTGGTGTCGCGGCGCCGGATCCAGACGAACCGCCGCAGGTTCGGCAAGACGGAGCCCGGCACGTCGCAGGGCGGCACTTCCCACCGCCCCGACGTCCTGCGCGCCAGCCGCACGAAGTCCCGAAAGTAGGCCCACATGATCTTGGTGCCGAGTACCCCGTTCTCCGTCGTGCCCTTCCGCAAGGCCTCTTCCACGAGCCCTGGGAAGTCCGGCTGTCGCCACGCCGGGTCGCGCCCCACCGGATGCTCCGAGTACCTTCCTCCGTACTCGCCGAGTACGTCCTGGAACTCGGGGTCGTCGAGCAGCGCCCACACCCCGGGATCGTTGGACCGCTGGAAATAGTCCCGCGGCTGCCGCGGCCTGCCCGTCTCGAGCAACACCTCGAAGTGCTCGGCCGGCCGCCCCGCTATCCCAGTCCGTCCCAAAGCGTCGCACAAAAGCGTGCTCCCGCTGCGCGGCGTCGCGCAGATCAGGTACGACAGCACCAAACCTTTCTCTCCCCACAGTCGTACGTCGTCCATCCCGTCTCCCTTCGACTCAACCCTCGTAACCGGCGAAAATACACCCGCCGCCGCGCAGTATATACACTTTGCCTACTATATAAATGGACATTGTCTACGAGATCCCTTGACGGCGCGTTTCCGACGGCTTACCCTGTTTATTCAGTAAAACGCTAGACAAAAGGCTCAAGTGGGGAGGTCGGGCGTGGTGAAGTGGGAGTTGGATCTCTGGTACGAGCTGTGGGATCGGGCGGGCAGCCAGGGCCTGGACACCTGGTACGACCCGCGCGGCGCCGGGGGAGAGGTGGATCCTACCGAGCTACCCCCAGACGCGGGCGTTGTCGTCGACGGCGAGCCCAAAGGGGCATGAGGCACCACCTCAGCACAGAACAAACCGCAAGGACGCGTACCGGGCCGGGGTGGCCCGGCGCGTCGCGCGCCGGCCAGAGGTTCCGTTCGGCCATCGAGTCCGGCGTTCTCGCTGGCCTGCTACTCGCCGTCGTGGCCTCCGCGGTGATGGGGGCCCCCGTGGCGCTCTTCTGCGCCGTCGTGGGCGCGTGGCCGGTCCTGGGCGCTATCGTTGGCCTCCGGAACGTCCTCGACGCCGGGTGCTTCTTCATGCTCGTCGTCGTCGGCGTGATCTTGGTCGTAGACCTCGCGACTAACGGCCTAGCCTCCCTCCTGCACTGACCGTAAAAGCCCGCTCCTGTACCCCGCCAGGCCCCTCTCGTCGCGTTTCGCGAATTTTTCGAAGATTTTCTATCAGGGGCGCTTCACCCCGATCCCAGGACCTCAAAGACTTCGGGTCGGACGACAAGATCGCCGTGGTCGCCCCCGACGCGATCCAGGCCTTATCCTCCGCAAGGCCGCCGAGGAGGAGCTCGGCGACGCCAGGGCGCTGGACAACAACCTGGTCTCGCTGCCAAACCCCGACTCGTACCAGGCGCTCTTGAGCGGCCAGATCGCGGGCCACTTCACGGCCCCGCCGTATCAGTTCCAGGAGCAGGATAAGGGGGCCAGGCCCATCGTCAGGAGCTTCGGCCTGTTCGGCCGGCACAGCCTCATCAGCATCTGGGTGTTCAAGCCCTTCCACGATACCAACCCGCAGGCCACGGAGGCGCTCTACTCCAACTTCCAGCGGGCCACCAAAATCATCCAGGACGCCCCGGGCCGGGTCGCCGAGATCCTGGCCGAGGTCTCCCAGATAGACTCGGCAGTTGAGGAGCGGTTCCTCATAGAGGAGAACGTCTACTACACCACGACCCCTCGCGGCTTTATCTCGTTCGGGGAGTTTATGCAGAGCGCCGGCCTGATAGAACAGGTCCCCGGAGCCTGGAAGGACCTCGTCTACCCGAACCTGAAGAGCGTCGACGGGAGCTGACCGCCGAATATCGGTGGCGCGGGTTGCGGAAACCCAGCTTCCGCAACCCGCTTTGGCGTCATCACGAGCCCAGCTGCATGCCTTCTATGAGGACCTCGACCACTTCGGGTCGGGCGAACTCGGGCGGGGGGTACTCGCCGCGTTCGAGCATCTCGCGCAGCCGGGCTTCGGAGAGGAAGACGTGGGAGGAGGGGGGGTGGGGGCAGGTCTTGGACGAGACCATGCCGTAGCACTCCCGGCAGAAGAAGGCGTGCTCGAAGAAGAGCGGGGTTATGCCGAGCTCCCCCGGCTCGAACTCGTCGAAGATGTGCTGGGCGTCGTAGGTGCCGTAGAAGCTGCCGACGCCCGCGTGGTCGCGGCCCACTATGAAGTGGGTGCAGCCGTAGTTCTTGCGGCAGAGGGCGTGGAAGACGGCCTCCCTGGGGCCCGCGTAGCGCATGGCGGCAGGGAAGACGGCGAGGAGGGTGCGGTCCTTCGGGTAGTACCTCTCCAGGATGGTCTCGTAGGAGCGCATCCTGACGTCAGCCGGGATGTCGTCCGGCCTCGTCTCCCCGACTATGGGGTTCAGGAGGAGGCCGTCCACCGTCTCGAGCGCGCTCTTCTGGATGTGCTCCTGGGCGCGGTGGATGGGGTTGCGGGTCTGGAAGCCGACGATCAGGCGCCAGCCCTTCTCGCGGAACGTGGCCCTAAGCTCTCGCGGCGTGTAGTAGTAGCGGGGAAACGGGCCCGGGTCGGGGGGCCGGATCAGGTCGACCTCCCCGCCGATCAACACGTCTTTCCTGCGGTACAGCGCGGCGACGCCGGGATGCTCCCGATCGGTCGTCCTGTAGACGAGCGCGGCCTCGCGCTCCCTGTCGTAGCGGTAGCGCTCGCGCAGGAGCATGGTGGCGACCGGCTCCCCCTCGCCGTCCACGAGGGCCACCTCGGAGTCTTCGCGGAGGTTCTTTGCCTGCTCCTCGTCCACGCTCAGCGTGACGGGCAGGGGCCAGACGGTCCCGTCGGGGAGGCGCATGTCCTCGACCACCGCGTCGTAGGTCCCGCGGTCCATGAAGCCTTCCAGGGGGCTGAAGACGCCGGTCGAGATCATCTCCAGGTTGGACAAAGCCCGGGGACCCAGCGTCACCTTCGGCTTCTCCGCCGCCGCCCGCAAACGCTCCTGGCGCTCCTCCGGCCGGACCACCCTGTCCACCAGCCGCCCGCCGTGGGGTTCTACCTGCCCGCCGCCCGGGACCTTGCCGACCTCTACCGGGCGGGAGGACGCCCCGCCCGACCGCGGCGTGGCGCGGATGGCGTGGGCCGCGAGCTCGTAGTAGTAGGGGAGGCACCTCTCGTAGACCTCTTCGAGCTCCTCGGGCAGTTCTGGGTCCCGGCGGGTCGCGGGCTTGATGCCCGTGCTCCTCTCCGCGGCGTCGTGCCAGCCCTCCCAACTGTCCCAGTGCTCCACGTCGCGGGACTCCCACGAGAGGGAGTCCCTTTCGAACGGGATCTCCAGGTGCCCGCAGTAGGCCGCGAGAACCCCGGCGGGGTTCTCCGAGAACGTCATCGCGTCGACGACCGCGACGTCCTCGCCGCCCTCGGTCGCGTACCGGAAGAGCCTGTGGAGGTCCTCGTAGCCCGTCTCCTCGAACGTGAAGTCCGGCCACATCTTGTACAGCGAGACGAGCACGTACTTAGGGTCGCGGACTATGAACGTGTTGACGAACCGGGAGGCGAACTCGGGGCCCAAGACCCCCTTCGCCTGGTAGGCCATGTCCTTTACGAAGACGCGCTTCTCGCGGGGTTGGAGGACGTTCGCGAGCACGTTCTCGAAGGAGTACTCGGGCTTCGGCTCGGCGTCCGCGTAGCGGTCGCTCGGGCGGTCCGTGCCGTAGTAGTAGGCGTCCGAGAAGGGCTCGTGCAGCACCTCGAAGTCGTCGCGCTCGACAAAGACCCGCTCGAAGGCCGTGGATATAGAGCGGGGAACGGCCCAGAGCGCTATCGGTCGGTCTTCGTTCAAGCCGCGGCAACCTCCCTCAGACGGCCCGACTCGACCTCGTAGACGAAGCCGCGCACGGAGTCCTTGTTCGGGATGAACGGGCTAGTCTTGATCTTCTCGATGGAATCGCGCACGTCCTGTTCGAGGTCCGGGAAAGACCCCAGGGCAAACGGCGGCCTGACCCCGGTGTCGGCCTCTATGGCGTCCGCCACCTCGTCGTCCGAGAAGGTGAGCATGCCGCAGTCGGTGTGGTGGATCAGGACGATCTCGGTAGTCCCCAGCAGCCGCTGGGAGATGGTGAGGGACCGAATCTCGTCGTCCGTGATGACGCCGCCTGCGTTGCTGATCACGTGCGCGTCGCCCTCCTGGAGACCGAGCATCTTGTGGACGTCGAGCCGCGCGTCCATGCACGCGACCACCGCGACACCCCTGGCCGGGGGCAGCGGCAGGTCCGCCTTGTCGAAACCGCGGGCGTACTCCTCGTTGTTCCTCAACAGATCGTCCGTAACGCTCACGCGCGACTCCTCTCTTCGAAGGTTCCGGGTCTTTTGCTCGTCAAGCCATGTTCGCCTTGAGGGCGTCGGCGAGCTGGTAGACGGGCGTCAGCGTCTCCGGGTTCTCCCGCTCCATGTACCGCACGAACTCCTCCTCGCCCCCGAAGTTCATCTTCGGGTTGGTCTCTTTCTCCTCACCCAGAACCGAGTGCTCCTTGCCGTGGTAGTCGTGGCCGGGGAAGACTAGCAGGTCATCGGGCAACGACCCGAAGGTGTAGTAGAGCGTGTGGTATTCCCGCACCGCGTTGCCGTTTGGCAGGTCGGTCCGGCCGCACGACCCTATGAGCAGCGCGTCCGCCGACAGTATCCTCCCCGGCAGCAGCACGGAGACGAGATCCTTGGCGTGCCCCGGCGTGTGGAGGAACTTTAGCGGCAACCCTCCTAGATGCAGCCTGTCCCCGTCCTCGACCCTGATGTCCACGCAACTCGCCGGCGCCTCCCTGTGCATGACGAGCTTCGCTACGGTCTTCGCCTTGAGCTCCCGCACCCCGGAGAGGTGGTCGGCGTGGGTGTGGGTGTCGATGACGTAGACGACCTTCAGGCCGTGCCCGAAGACGGAGTCGAGCATCGGCTCGACCATCTCAAGCTCGGGGTCGACGAGCGCCGCCTGCCGCGTCTCGGGGTCGGCGACGAGGTAGCCCAGGCAGCCCCGCTCGACCCTGTACTGCTCGAAGAGGTAGTCCTGCTCGCCTCTTTCCACGGGCCCTCCTCTTTCCGAAACGAACACCCCGGCGTGACCCCCGTCGGCGCCGCCGCACGGGTATCCTAGACCATTGCGCCCCGCAACGTGCCCCACCCCGAACCACCCTCCCACACCACCCGTCTCCCACCCGAAAGTGTGCCCGATGGCCCATCTTTCGGGATCGCCGAAAAAAACCTCCCCAAGCGCTTGACAGCCTCGTCCTCCTGGCTTAAAGTTCCGCCCGGTTTATACATCAAAACCGTAGACAAAGTAATTAAAATGTTCAAGGTGAAGAAGAGGAGCAACGGATGAGGACTTTCATACTACTGGCGCTGGCGGGGCTAGGGGCGCAGTTGGTTGATGGGTCGTTGGGGATGGCCTACGGGGTCTCTTCGACCACGTTGTTGCTGTTCGTGGGGGTCGCGCCGGCGTTGGCGTCTGCGGCCGTGCACATTTCCGAGGTCGGGACCACGGCCGTTTCGGGCATCTCGCACGCCTCGTTCGGCAACGTGGACTGGTCGAAGATCGTCTGGATGGCGGTTCCCGGGGGGATCGGGGCGTTCGCGGGCGCGTATTTGCTGGTCTACGCCTCGACCGCCGAGGCGACGGCCGGGCTGGTCGAGCCGTTGGTGGCGATCATCCTGTTCTCCCTCGGCGTCTACGTGCTCTCCCGCTTCGCCTTCAGGCGCCACGAGCGCCCCGTCAACATCAGGCCGGTGAGCCGCCGGTTCCTCACCCCCCTCGGCCTCGTGGCCGGGTTCCTGGACGCCTTCGGCGGCGGCGGTTGGGGGCCGATCTCCACGCCGACCCTCCTCTCTTCGGGCCGGATGGAGCCGCGCAAGGTCATCGGGACGGTGGACACCAGCGAGTTCGTGGTCGCCCTGTGCGCCAGCATCGGTTTCCTCTTCAGCCTGAGCTTCGCCCAGATACCGTGGCAGGTCGTCGGCGCGCTGTTCGCCGGCGGCATCATCGCGGCCCCGCTGGCGGCCTGGATCGTCAAGAAGCTCCCGACCCGCATCCTCGGCACGGCCGTGGGCGGCGTCATCCTGCTGGTCAACATGAAGACCTTCTTCGAAGCTGTCGGCCTCACCGGGGTGCCGGCCACCATCGGCTACTTCTTGATAGTGGGCGTCTGGGTCGCCGCCATGGTCTTCGCGATATCCGCCATCCGCCGCGACCGGTCCATCGGCGCGGAGGGCCAGCCGGCCTAGAGCCTTCTGCCTTCGGCTAAGGCCGGATAGACACTACGCAGATACGCGGCGGGTTCGGGCTTCGGTCCGGCCCCGCCGTTTCGCGTGGTAAGGCGTGGGGCTCGGCGGTGGTGTACCTTCTTCGAAAAGGGAGAGGAGACCGGATGAAGACGGTCGAGTTCTACTACGACCTCGTGAGCCCGTATTCGTACCTGGCGCGCGGCGAGGTGACGAGGATCTGCCAGGAGCGCGGGGCGGAGTTGGTGCTGCGGCCGATGCTGCTCGGGGCGGTCCACAACGCCGTCGGCCTTCAGGCCCCGATAGAGACGAAACCCAAGGCCCGTTACCAGGCGAAGGACATCCAACGCTGGGCCGGGCACTACGGCCTGCCGATGGACTTCCCGGAACCGTTCCCTTTCCGGACCCTAAAGACGATGCGCACCGCGATGTTCCTGCAGGGGAGGGGGGAGTTGGAGGCGTTTACCCGCGAGGCGTTCGCCCTGTACTGGGAAGAGGGGGGCGCCCCGAAGGGTTTGGAGGAGGCCGATGAGGACGGGCCCGTCTCCGAGGTGGCGCGCAGGATCGGGGCCGAGGCCGAGGAGGTTCTCGCGGGGGCTTCCGCCCCCGGGGCGAAAGAGGCGCTCAAGGCCGCGACGGGCGAAGCGGTGGAGCGGGGCGTGTTCGGGGCGCCGGCGTTCTTTGTGGGGGATGAGATGTTCTGGGGCAACGACAGGCTGCACTTCGTCGAGGCGGCGTTGGGGAGGGCTTGATCCCCGGGGTTACGGGGGCGGCTCCGGTTGCGGCCCGGGCCGTTGTTCGTGGCGCAGCCAGACGAACGCCGCCAGGGAGATCGCGGTCCGGTCCTTCGGGGAGGCCAGGTCGCCGTCAAGGACGCGCTGCGCGGTTCGCACCCTGTAGCGGACGGTGTTCTCGTGGACGTAGGGGCGGTGGGCGGCCTCCGCTGTGGAGCACGAGGCGAGGACGCAGCAGAGGGTCTCGGTGAGGGACGAGCCACTCTCCTCGTCGCGTTCTATCAGGGGCCCCAGCACGTACTTCGCGTAGTCCGAGAGGTGATCGGCGAGCCTCGGGTTGTCCAGCAGGGCGTCGAGGCCGCGGCCGCTGACCTCCACGACGTAACGGCCTTCGCGCCCCGCGCGGGCCTCCCGCACGGCGTCCGTCGTCCTGTTCAGGGCGGCGCGAAGGCCGTCGAAGGAATCGTAGCCGGCCCCGTGCGCGAGCCACAAGGGGGCGGGGCCGAAGATCCTCAAGAGCGCGTCGCGGACGGCGGACGGCTCCCCGCGCACCCCGTCCCGCAGCAGCATCACCCCGACGCCGTCCGCGACGACCAGCGGGGCCCCGAGGTGCTCCAGGACCACGTCCTCGGCCATCACCTTCAGGCGGGCGCCGTCCGGACCGCCGGGGATGCCCCTCTCCCAAGCGATGGCCCAGACCTCGCCCAGGGCCATCGCGGCGTCCTCCAGGAGGTCGTCCGGCCACTCGCCGGGGGGCACCTCCACAGAGGGCCAGAGGTAGAGGCGACCGCGCCCGGCCTCGGCGCCTGCCAGCGGCACGCCGGGCTCTCCCGCACGGCGATCCTGACGGCCACGCTGATAGCCGCGGCGGTCGAGCTTTTGGCCGTGCCGCTCTTCGGGGCGCTCTCGGACCGGGTGGGGCGCAGGCCGATCTACCTGTTCGGGGCGGTCTTCACGCTCCTGTTCGCGTTCCCCTTCTTCTGGCTCATGAACACCGAGAACATAGTCCTGATCGTGCTCTCCGTCGTGCTCGCCCTGGCCGTCGGCCACGCGGCGATATACGGGCCGCAGGGCGCGTTCTTCGCGGAGCTTTTCGGGACGCGGGTGCGCTACTCGGGCGCCTCGACCGGTTACCAGCTCGCCTCGATCTTCGCCGGGGCGCTCTCCCCGATCATCGCCGTCGCGCTGCTGGCGGTTTCGGGTGGCCGGCGGTGGCCATACAACCAGTCGTGATGGCCCTCATCACCATCGTTGCCGTCGTCCTGGCGAAAGAGACGCACCTGGACGACATAGAGGCCGAGCACGGCGCGGAGCAGCAACTCATAGCCGAGAGCGCCGGCACCGTCGGCCCCGACGGCTCGCCCCGGCCCCGGGTGCGGTAGCCCCAGGACCCCTACCCGGGCGTCGCGCGCTGCGGCGCCCGGGTTGTATAGTTGGGCCAGGCAGTGGAGTGCGGTGGGGCCAGGAAGACCCCGGTCCCCGGACCCGGAGGAGGAACCATAAGCGAAACGACTTCTTCGCCCGTCCCCGCGGTGGGCGTGGACCTGACGGGGCGCAGCGCCCTTGTGACCGGCGCCGCCAGCGGCATCGGCCGGGCCGTGGCCGAACGGCTGGCCCGGGCGGGCGCGGCGGTTACGGTGCTCGACCTCGACGGCGAGGCCGCCGAGAGGGTCGCCGGCAGCATCGGCGGCGAGGCCGTGCGGGCCGACCTTTCGGATTACGAGATGCTCGACGCCTTGGAGTTCGAGGCCGACGTCGTGGTGAACAACGCCGGGGTGCAGCACGTGGCGGCCGTGGAGGAGTTCCCGCCCGAGAAGTTTTCGATGATCCTGAGGATCATGCTGGAGGCCCCGTTCAGGATCGTGCGCAAGGCCCTGCCGGGGATGTACGAGAAGGGGTGGGGGCGGGTGGTGAACGTGTCGTCTGTGCACGGCCTGCGGGCCTCGCCGTACAAGTCCGCCTACGTCGCGGCCAAGCACGGGCTGGAGGGGTTCTCCAAGACCGTGGCGCTGGAGGGCGGGCCGAAGGGCGTAACCAGCAACTGCGTCTGCCCGGCCTACGTGCGGACGCCGCTGGTGGAGGGCCAGATCTCGGACCAGGCAAAGCGGCACGGGATCGCCGAGGACGAGGTCATAGAGAAAATCATGCTGACCGAGACCGCGATCAAACGCCTCGTCGAGCCGGAGGAGGTCGCCGAGGTCGTCGCCTTTTTGTGCGCGCCCGCGGCCTCGTTCGTCAACGGCGCCTCCCTGACGATGGACGGCGGCTGGACGGCCCGATAGAGGAGGAACGCGCATGACCGAAACCACCGAGGGAAAACTCCTCTGGGAACCCTCCCCCGAGTTCCGCGAGAACTCGACCATCGCCCGCTACATGGGGTGGCTGCGGCGGGAGAAGGGCCTCCCTTTCGAGGACTACACCGCGCTGTGGGAGTGGTCCGTGACCGACCTCGACGGCTTCTGGTCGAGCCTCTGGGAGTTCTTCGATATCCAGTCTTCCAAACCCCCAGAAGGGGTGCTGGGACGGCGGGAGATGCCGGGGGCTGAGTGGTTCCCGGGGGCGGAGCTGAACTACGCCGAGCACGTCTTCCGCAACGCCGGCGAACGCCCTGGCGAACGCCCTGGCGAACGCCCCGACGAACCTGCCCTCGTCCACGCCTCGGAGCTGCGCCCGCTTGGGGAGACGTCCTGGCGGGAGCTCGAGGGTAAGGTCGCCGCCTTTGCGGCCGGTCTTTCGGGGATGGGCGTGGGGCGCGGCGACCGGGTCGTGGCCTACCTGCCGAACGTGCCGGAGGCGGTCGTCGCGTTTCTGGCGTGCGCCTCTTTGGGCGCCGTGTGGTCGAGCGCCTCGCCGGACTTCGGGGCGGGGAGCGTGGTGGACCGGTTCGCCCAGATCGAGCCGAAGGTCCTCGTGGCCTGCGACGGCTACCGCTACGGCGGCAAGGACTTCGACCGTACCGACGTCGTCGCGAGGTTGCAGGGGGAGATCCCAACGCTCCAGAAGACCGTCCTCCTCCCGTACCTCGACCAAGGGGCCGACACCGCGGCCCTCGACGACGCCGCCCTCTGGGACGACGTGCTGGCCGCGAACGAGGGCGCGCCCCTCCGTTTCGAGCGCGTCCCCTTCGACCATCCGCTTTGGGTCCTCTACTCCTCGGGGACTACGGGGTTGCCAAAGGCCATCGTCCAGAGCCAGGGCGGCATCCTGCTCGAGCACCTCAAGAAGGGGCGCCTGCACATAGACTTGGGTCCCAACGACCGCTTCTTCTGGTTCACGACGACGGGCTGGATGATGTGGAACCTGCTCGTCGGCGGCCTGCTAGCCGGTGCCACGGCCGTCCTCTACGACGGCAGCCCCGCCCACCCGGGCATGAACGTCCTGTGGAAGCTCGCCCAGGATACCGGCATAACCCACTTCGGGACAAGCGCCGGCTACCTGACCGGATGCATGAAGGCCGGGATAGAGCCGGGGCGGGACTTCGACCTCTCCGCGCTCAAGGGTGTCGGCTCGACCGGCTCCCCGCTCCCGCCCGAGGGCTTCGGGTGGGTCTACGGGCACGTCGGGGAGGACCTCTGGCTCTACTCGACGAGCGGCGGCACGGACCTCTGCACGGCGTTCGTCGGCGGGGTTCCGCTGTTACCCGTGCGGGCGGGGGAGCTCCAGGCGCGGTCGCTCGGGGCCGCCGTCCACGCCTTCGACCCCGACGGTAAGCCCGTCATCGGCGAGGTGGGGGAGATGGTCATAACCGCGCCCATGCCGTCGATGCCCGTCTTTCTGTGGAACGACCCCGAGGGAGAGCGGTACAGGGAGAGCTACTTCGACGTCTACCCTGGCGTGTGGCGTCACGGGGATTGGATCCTCGTAAACGGGCACGGCGGTTGCGTCATCTCCGGGCGCTCCGATTCGACCATAAACCGCGGGGGCGTCAGGATGGGCACGAGCGAGATCTACTCCGCCGTCGAGGGCGTCGAGGAGGTCGCCGACAGCCTCGTCGTGGACATACCAAAGCCCGGCGGCGAATCCTTTATGCCCCTCTTCGTCGTCCTGGAAGAAGGCGTGGAGCTCGACGACGACCTCAAGAACAAGATAAAGCGGAGCATCCGCGAGCGGACCTCCCCGCGCCACGTCCCGAACGAGATCTTCGCCGTACCCGACGTCCCGAAGACCCTCAACGGCAAGAAGCTCGAAGTGCCCGTAAAGAAGATCCTATCGGGGACCCCGCCCGAGGAGGCCGCCAGCCGCGACTCTTTAGGCAACCCCGAGTCCCTCGACCGCTTCGCCGAACTGGCGGAGAAGATCTAGAACCCCGGGCGGTCAGCCTTGGGCAAGACCGAACGACTGACCGCCCTTGCACAAAACTCGCTCTCTCAGCATCGGGCCATCTCTGAGAAGCCTCCACCACGACGCAACCCGCGGTGTGGTCGCCAGGAACCGAGCGCCAAAGACCGCAAGCAACTATTGACTCTAGTCCCCGCGTGCTTTAGCTTGCCCCACAGGGGAGCGAAGGAAGGAGCCTGTACAGCGCGGCGCGGGGAGTCCGCGAACGGAGAGCCGCGGGCGATCGATGCAACGCGCGAGGCGGTTTACGGGATGAGATCTCCGAATGCCGTCTCCCTGGTGGTCGGCCCGCGGTTCTCCGGATCTACCGAAACCTGATACCCGAAGCCTCCAAGAAAGGAGCCATGCATGACGACTTCCGGCGTAGGGGAGGCGGGGCCGAGCCCGTCCACGGTAAGGAAGGTGGCGCTTGCCGCGTGCACGGCCACCTCCATCGAGTGGTACGACTTCTTTATCTACCTGACGGCGGCGGCGCTTGTCTTTCCGGCGCTGTTCTTCGCCGAGGGCCTTGACCCCACGATCGCGGTGCTGGCCTCGTTTAGCACGGCGGCGGTCGGCTTCGTGGCGAGGCCAGTGGGCGGCGCCCTCTTCGGGCACTTCGGGGACAGGTTCGGGCGCAAGCCCACCCTCGTCTTCGCGCTCGTGATGATGGGCGCGGCCTCGACCCTTATCGGACTGCTGCCGACCTACGCGACTATCGGGAGCCTCGCGGCGCTCTTGCTCGTGTTGCTGCGCTTCATCCAGGGGCTCGCCATCGGCGGGCAGTGGGGCGGGGCGGCGTTGCTCGCCACCGAGTACGCCCCCGAGGGGAAGCGCGGCTTCTACGGTTCCTTCGCCCAGATAGGCGTCCCGGTCGGGCTCATCATCGGGAACGTGGTCTTTTTGGTCTTGTCTGGGACGCTTTCGGAGGAGGCCTTCCTCGCCTGGGGCTGGCGCGTGCCGTTCCTCTTGAGCGTGGTCCTCATCGGGCTCGCGATGTACATACAGCTCAGGATCGAAGACACCCCGGTCTTCAGGCAACTGGAGGAGAAGGCCCGCCAGCAGCAGCAAGGGGGCGAGGGGCCGGTGCAGCAAGGCTCGCCCTTGATCGAGGTCTTCCGCAACCATCCCAAGCAGGTCCTGCTCGCGGCGGGGGCGTACATCGTCGTCAACGGCACTTTCTACATCATGATCACGGGTACTTTGGACTACGGCACCAGGGAGCTCGGCATCGGCCAGAGCACGATGCTCGCCATCGTCCTGTTCGGCGCGTCGGCCGGCCTCCTCGCCAACCCCGGCTTCGGCGCCCTCTCGGACATACTCGGGCGGCGCAGGGTGTACATGGCCGGTGCGATCCTCATGGCGCTGTGGGCGTTCCCGATGTTCTGGCTCCTGAACACGGCCACGCCCGTGCTCATGATCCTGGGCCTCGTCGTCGGCAACTCGGTTTTGGCGATGATGTACGGCCCGCAGGCAGCCCTCTTCGCCGAGATGTTCAGCGCCAGGGTGCGCTACTCGGGCGCCTCGATGGGGTACCAGATCGCCTCCGTCTTCGCCGGCGGTCTCGCCCCCATAATCATGGTCTCACTCCTGGACGCCACCGGAACGTCGGCCTCCGTCTCCCTTTACATAATCGTCATGGCCGCCATCACCCTCCTCTCCGTCTACCTCGTGACCGAGACCTTCGAGGACGAGATGGCCGAAGACCAGGCCCGCGAGAGCCAGGCTGAGGCCTCGGAGAGCCGGGATACGGTTACCAGCTAGGGTAGCGCGTACCGAAACCGTGATGCCTCCCGCGCCCATCTGGTGGGGGGCATCGCCCATGTCAGCGGAGGAGAGACCTTGTACGAGACCATCCTCTTCGAGAAGACGGGCGGCGTCGCCGCCGTCGCCCTGAACCGCCCGAAAAAGCTGAACGCCTTCGACGCCACGATGCACGAAGAGCTCTACGCCGCCCTCGAAGACGCCGCCGCGGACGAAGAGGTTCGCTGCGTCGTGTTGCGCGGCGAGGGGCGCGGGTTCTCCGCCGGCGCGGACCTCGCCCAGATCATAGAGGGCTCAGACGGCGACCCGGACCTCGGGGAGTACCTGCGCAACACCTACAGCCGTCTCGTCAAACGGATGGTCTCGATGGAGAAGCCCATCGTCGCCTCGCTGCACGGTCCGGTCTACGGGGCTGGCGTCGGCATCGCGCTCGCCTGCGACCTGCGCGTCGCCGCCGAAAGCGCGAAATTCTCCGTCGCCTTTATCAAGATCGGCCTGATGCCCGACGCCGGGGTCTCGTTCTTTCTGCCCCGCGTCGTCGGCCTCGGCCGCGCCCTTCAGATGAGCATGCTCGGAGACCCCGTCGAGGCCGACGAGGCGTTACGGATCGGCTTGGTCAACAAGGTAGTCCCAGACGGGAAACTCTCCGGGGAGACCGCCGCCCTCGCGTCGCGCCTCGCCGCGATGCCGACGGCCGCCCTCGGCAGGACGAAGCGGGCCCTCTACGCGAGCTTCGAGGATGACCTGGAGACGGTTCTCGGGCGCGAAGCCGAAGGCCAGACCTTCTGCGGCTACACCGAAGACCACAAGGAGGGCGTCCGGGCGTTCTTCGAGAAGCGGGAAGCCCGGTTTACGGGGCGGTAACGGTTGCTACCGCTCCTCCAGCTCCGGGTTGTTTCGTCCGGGAAGGGAATAGAAGAGCGAGCCGCCGCGGCTCTCGACGGTGAGGTGGCCCCCGCCGGCGAGTTCCGAGAGCATCCTGTCCGCCTCGCGGACGGTGAGCGAGGTCTCCATCGCGGCCTCGGCGGGGGTGATGCTGCCGCCGTTGTCCCGGATGGCCGAGAGGAGCTCCTTCTCGCCGTTGTTCGAGGCGGGGAGGGCATCCCTTCCCTGCAGGATCTTTGGCACGCCCCATCCGAGGCAGGCCGCCGCCCCGATCACGAACCCTATGCCAGCCGCGGGGACGCCCGCGGTGATGATCACGAGCACCGCGGCGACGAGCAGCGCCACGCCGATGGCGGTGGTCGTGTACGCCGTCGTCAGGTCCCCCCGGTCTCCGGTCTCCCGACTTTGCCGCTTCAACTCGCCCACCGCGCCTCCAGACCACCTTGCTCGCAACGCCTGGGGTTGGCCGTCGATCCACCGACCCTCTTGCCTGCGGAGGCATTCTAACTCGTACGTGCCGTGGGGGACATTCGCCGTTTTGTGATGCTCCGCTTCGACTGCGTCCGAGGTAGCCGTTCTGTAAGATAGGGGACGTTTCGCGGCGCGGAGGTGGGAGAGCTTGCGGGGTACCGTTCTTTGAAGCGGCTACGGGTGCTTATGACGCGGCAGGAGATCGTGCCGGGGAGGCTCGCCGGCGCCACGGTCGTCGTCTTGGACGTCTTTATGGCGACCACCACCCTGCTCGCGATCCTCGAGAACGGCGCCCGCGGCGTCTACCCGGCCGAAAGCCTGGGGGAGGCCGAAGAGATCCGCAAGAAGCTCGGGCCCGAAAACGTCCTGCGCGGCGGCGAGCAGGACGCCCGGAGGATCGACGGCTACGACCACGGCCCCTTCCCCGATGAGTACGCGCCAGAGGTCGTCGCGGGCAAGGACGTCGTCTTCGTGACCACCAACGGCACCCGCGCCCTCGCCGACGCCGCCCCCGCCGAACGCGTCCTCCTCGGGAGCCTCCGCAACGCCCCCGCCGTCGCCCGCGAGCTCCAAGGGTCGGGGACCGATTCGATCTACCTGGTCTGCGCCGGCTCGGCGGGCCGCTTCACCGTCGAGGACTTCCTCGGCGCCGCCACGATAATCTCCCGCCTCGACCCCTCGGGCTGGCGCCTGAACGACGCCGCCTGGCTCGCCCTGGACTTCGTGGAGAGGCACGGCAAGGACATCCCCGAGGCCCTGAAGCGTGGCCGCGGCGGCCGCTGGTTCGTCGAGAACGACCGGATGGACGCCTTCGCCTTCGTCGCCGACGTCGGCGCGAGCGGGCTGGTGCCCGAGGTCAGAGCCGGTAAGCTAGTCGGCAAAGGAAGCGCGTGACCGGCTGACGTGCCGAGAGCGCGGGCGAGGCCGGGGCTTGTTGATGGGCTGCCTACAAGAGGGGGCACCGAATGTCCGGGACGATAGAGGTACGCAAGGGCGAGGGGTTCGACAGAGGAGCCGTCGAGCGCGTCTTGCGGGGGCGAATAGAAGGGCTGCCCGAAGGGGATCTCGAGGTCGAGCAGTTCCCTTCGGGCGCGTCGAACCTGACCTACCTGCTTAAGATCGGGGCCTGGGAGGGCGTGCTGCGCCGCCCGCCGATGGGGCCCATACCGCCCAAGGCCCACGACATGGGCCGGGAGTCCGGCATCCTCTCGAGGCTGAACGCCGCCTACCCGCTCGCCCCCAGGCCGTACTTCTTCTCCGACGACGAGGAGATCATCGGCGCGCCGTTCTACGTTATGGAGAAGAGGACGGGCGTCGTCCTCGACGACTCGTTCCCGGAGGGCGTCGAGCCGGACCGGGGGTTGCGCAGGGATATCTCGCGCACCGTCGCCGACACCCTCGTCGAGCTGCACGCCGTGGACCCGTGGGGGGCCGGGCTCGGGGACCTCGGCAGGCCCGAAGGGTTCCTCGAGCGGCAGACGAAGGGTTGGATCTCCCGCTACGAAAAGGCAAAGACCGACGAGATACGGGAAGTGGGGCCGCTCACCGGCTGGCTCGCGGCGAACGTCCCCGAGAGCCCGGCCCCGACCATCATCCACAACGACTACAAGCTGAACAACCTCGTCCTGAACCCAGACGACCTGACCGAGGTCCGGGCCGTGCTCGACTGGGAGATGGCGACCGTGGGCGACCCGCTCTTCGACCTCGCCGTCTCGCTCTCGTACTGGGTCGAACCAGGCGACCCCGACGACCTCAAGGCCGTCATGCCGACCGTGACCGCCACGCCCGGCTTCATGACGCGCAAAGAGATCATAGACCGCTACGCCGAAGGGAGCGGGCGCGACCTCTCGCAGATGCACTGGTACGTCGTCTTCGGCTACTTCAAGCTCGCGGGCATCCTGCAGCAGATCTTCGCCCGCTGGAAGAACGGCCAGACGGAGGACGAGCGCTTCGCCACCTTCGGCGACCGCGTAAGGACCCTCATCCTCCACGCCGAAGACCTCTCCCGCACGGGCGACGTCTAGTGGCCCCGGCAGAGAAGATCGGCGTGCTCGGCACCGGCACGATGGGCGCCGGCATCGTCCAGCTTGCCGCCCAGTCCGGCCACGAGGTCGTCGCCTGCGACCCCTCCGTCGTGGCCCTCGAAAGGGCCCAGATCTCCGTCGGCGAGGGCCTCCTGCGTTTCGCGGAGAAGGGCGTCTTCACCGAAGAAGAGGCGTCGGACCATCGCGACCGCGTCCACTGGACCACGAACACCGAAGAGCTCCGCGACGCGGGCGTCATCATAGAAGCGATCGTGGAGAAGATCGAACCCAAAAAACAGGCCCTCGCCGCCCTCGACGCCCTGCTCCCGCCGGAGGCGCCCCTCTTCACCAACACCTCCTCCATCCCCATAACGGAGCTCGCGGGCGCCACGAACCGCCCGGAGAAGGTCTGCGGCACCCACTTCTTCACCCCGCCCCCGATACGCGAGGCCGTCGAGATCCCGCGGGGAGCCCTCACGAGCGACGAGACGGTCGAACGGGCCAAGGCCCTGGTCCGCTCCTTCGGCAAGCTCCCCGTCGTCGTAAACGGCGACCTCCCCGGCTTCGTCGCCAACCGCTTCCTCATCCCCATGCTCCTCGAGGCCTGCCGCCTCCTGGAGGCGGACGCCGCCCCCAAAGAGGACGTAGACCTCCTGGTAAAAAGAGGCATCGGCTTCCCGATAGGCCCCTTCGAGCTTGGCGATTTCATAGGCCTCGACGTGGCCCTGGACGTCACCTCCCGCATCCACGAAGCGACCGGCGACCCCTACTACGCCCCGCCAGAACTGCTCCAGGATCTGGTCCGCTCCGGCAAACTGGGCCGGAAGACCGGCGGAGGATTCTACGAATACAGCTAGTCAGCACGCCCTCTCGCGCCTTTCGGCACGCCCCCGGTCTCTTTCGGCTTGTCGGCGCAAAGAAAAGCTGAAATGCTGAAAGCGTAGGCCGCGAGGCCGAAGCGTGCTGCGACGAGTGAAGGGAGGAGCATGGGTAGGCTCGACGGCAGGGTCGCGATGGTGACGGGGGCGGGGCGTGGGATCGGGGAGGCGATCGCCCGCCGGTTTGCCCGCGAGGGGGCGCGGGTTTGTTTGACGGACTTGAAGGCGGACGCGGCCGCCGCGACGGCGCGGCAGCTCGTGGACGAGGGGATGGACGCGTTCGCGGCGAGGGTGGACGTTACGAGCCGGACGGAGGTCGAGAACGCCGTCGGGGAGACGGTGGACCGGTACGGGCGGCTGGACGTACTGGTGAACAACGCCGGGATAACGTCGGACAACCTCGTCTACAAGATGACCGACGAGGACTGGAGGAGCGTCCTGAACGTCCACCTTACGGGCGCCTTTTTCTGCAGCCGCGCGGCCCAGAGGCACATGGTGGAGCGGAACTACGGCAGGATCGTGAACGTCTCCTCGACCTCGGCCCTCGGCAACCGCGGCCAGGCGAACTACGCCGCCGCGAAGGCCGGCATCCAGGGCTTCACGAAGACCCTCGCCGTCGAGCTCGGGCGCTACGGCGTCACCGCGAACGCGGTCGCCCCCGGCTTTATCGAGACGGACATGACCCGCGAGACCGCCGCCCGCCTCGGCGTGGACTTCGACGACTTCGTCGCCGAGCGGGTGAAAACCATACCAGTCGGCCGCGGGGGCTGGCCCGAGGACGTGGCCGCCTCCGCCCTGTTCTTCGCCTCCGAGGAGGCGGCGTTCGTGAGCGGGCAGGTCCTCTACGTCGCCGGCGGCCCGAGGGACTAGTGCTCTACGAAGAGTTCGTCGGCCGCTCCTCGGAGCCGGTGCGCAACCTCGTCGAGCGGGAAGCCGTCCGCCTCTTTGCCGACGCGATCGCCGACCCGAGCCCGCTGTACCGGGACGAGGTGGCCGCGAGGAGGAGCCGTTACGGGAGGATCCTGGCGCCCCCCACCTTCCCGCGCACCTTCGACTACGGAAGGGTGGAGGGCCTAAAGCTCCCCCCTGCCGGCCTGATCCACGGCGAGTTCCGCATCTCGTACAGACGCCCGCTCCTCGTCGGCGACGAACTCTTCTGCCGCCTCTCGCTCAAGGACTCCTACGACAAACGGGGCCGCCGCGGCCTGCTCGGCTTCCTCCTCTTCGAGCGGACCGGCGAGGATGCGGAAGGTAACCCCGTCTTCACCACCAACGACACCGTCGTCGTCACGGAGGCCGTAAGGGCGGGGATCGGGGGGTGAGCGGCCCGCCGAACTGGAGGATAGGCGACGCGCTTGAGGAGAGGACGCTGCCCCCCGTAAACCGCGGCCAGCTACGGAAGTACGCGGAGGCCTCCGGGGACCCGAACCCCATCCACCTCTCCGACGAGGCCGCCGAGGCGGCGGGCCTCCCTGGCGTCATCGCCCACGGGATGCTCACGGTCGCCACCATGGGCCTGCTGTTCTCGCCCTACCTCGAACACGGCCACGTCAAGACCTTCAGAAGCCGCTTCTCCGGTATGGTCTTTCTCGGGGACAGGCTCCGCGTCGGCGGCCGGGCGACGGGCGTAGAGCAGACGGGGCAGGGTCGCCTCCACGCCTTCGAAGTCTACGCCCGGAGGGGCGACGACACGGTCGCCTCCGGCGAGGTCGAGTTCCTCGTCCCCGAACGGGCCGCCGGCCCCCCTTCGTAGGGGCGGCAACGGGCGCGAAGACCCGAACCGTGCTGTAGATTGGGACGCAAGACCCGCATACGGAAGACGGAGGAGCGCATTGGACAACACGGAATCCCCGCGCGACAAGGAGCAACTGACCCGTCTGGCGCAGCACTTCGACGAGGCGGTAACGTTCTCCAGGCACATAAAGTCAAAGGTGGTGGACGTCGAGCCCGGGCGGGCCGTCTGCCGCATAGACGTCGAGGACGTCCACCTCAACGGCAACGGCACCCTCCACGGCGGCGTGCACGCCTCGCTCATAGACAACGCGATGGGCCTCTCCGCCGCGGCGCTAGTGGGCCTGAGGGTCGCGACCATCGGCCTCGACGTCCACTTTCTCGGAGCGGTGAGGGAGGGCACCATCACCTGCGCCGCCGACGTCGTCCACCGCACCCGCCGCATCGCCACCATCGAGGCGAAAGTCCACGACGCCGAAGGCAACCTCGTCGCAATGGGAACGGGGACGTTTCGGATCTTCGAGAAGGGCGGAGACCCGATCGTCTAGAAGAAGGTTCTGAGGCTTTGGGTTTTGGGAATGTTCGTCGTTCGTAGGATAGGCTGGCACGCCGTCCTACTCAAGCTGTGGTTGCGACCTCTGACGAAGAGCACCGCAAACGCGTACCTCAAAGCCTAGAACCTCAAAGCCTCAAGCCTTACAGCGCGGGGTTCGTTTCGCCTTTATCATTCCCGGATAGATAGGTGAGAGGGAGAAGGACCTGCGGGCGACCACTTAGGAGGATGCATGTTCGGCACGGAGAAGCCGTGGCTGGGGGTCTACGAGGGGCACGTCGAGGCCGAGACGGAGATTTCCGAAGGCTCGCTCTACGACCTGTTCAGGAGGGCCGCGGAGGGGCACAGGGGCAAGACGGCGCTCACGTTCTACGGGACGACCTTCGAGTTCGAGCGGCTGCAGGCGCTCGTCGAGAAGATGGCCGGCTCGCTCGCGGCCGGCGGCGTGAAGAAGGGGGACCGGGTGGCGCTCATGCTGCCGAACTGCCCCCAGTACGTGATCTCCTTTTTCGCCACCGTCCGCCTCGGGGCCATCGTCACCCAGCTCAACCCGATGTACGTGGAGCGCGAGATCGAACACATCCTCACCGACTCGGGCGCCGAGACCATCGTCGTCTACAAGGACATGTACCCCCGCGTCCGGACCGTCCTGCCGCAAACGAAACTGAGGGACGTCGTCGTGGTGGACTTCGCCGGGGAGCCGGAGGGCCTCGAACCCGGGCACCGCTCTTTCGGGGACTTTCTCGGGACGGACGCCGACCCCGCGCCGGACGTGCCCATCGACCCGGCAGAGGACGTGGCGGCCCTGCAGTACACGGGCGGCACGACCGGGGTCTCCAAGGGCGCGATGCTCACCCACCGCAACCTCGTCGCCAACGTGCAGCAGGCGCTCGACCTGTTCATAGACGACCCTGGTGCGTTCTCCAACAACCAGAAGATCACGGGCGTCCTGCCGATGTTCCACATCTTCGGGTTGACGTGCGTGATGCTCTTCGGCATCAAGCAGGGCCTCAACCAGATCCTGCTGCCGAAGTTCGATCCGCAAGAGGTGATGAACCTCGTCAAGGAGAACGGGCCGGTCATGTTCAGCGGGGTGCCGACGATGTACATGGCCCTCAACGCCGGCGGCGCGGACCTCCTGCAGTACGGCTTCGGCAGCGTCAGGACCTACAACTCCGGCGGTTCGGCGTTGCCCGTGCCCCTCAAGCGCTCGTTCGAGGCCCAGGTGGGAAGGCCCATCTTTGAGGGGTACGGGCTCTCGGAGGCCTCGCCCGTCACGCACTTCAACCCGACTTTTGCTGGGGAGGGGCGCGAGGGGAGTATCGGGGTGCCGGTGCCGAGCACCGATTCGAGGATCGTGGACGTGGAGACCGGGCTCGTGGAGATGCCGGTCGGGGAGCCCGGCGAGCTGATAGTGAAGGGCCCGCAGGTCATGAAGGGGTACCTCAACATGCCGGGGGAGACGGCCACGTCGTTGAGGGACGGCTGGCTCTACACGGGCGACATGGCCCGGATGGACGCGGACGGCTACTTCTACATCGTGGACCGGAAGAAGGACATGATCGTAGCCTCCGGCTACAACGTGTACCCGCGCGAGATCGAGGAGATCCTCTTCGAGCACCCTGACGTCTCCGAAGCCGTCGCCGTCGGCGTCCCGGACGAGTACAGGGGCGAGTCCGTCAAGGCGTTCGTGGTCCGCAGGTCGGGCAGCACCGTGACGGAGATGGAGATCCTGGCCTTCTGCACGGAGCGCCTCGCCCCCTACAAGACGCCGAAGAGCCTCGAGTTTCGGGAGGAGCTGCCCAAGTCCACCGTCGGCAAGCTCCTCAGGCGCGTGCTGGCCGAGGAGGAGCGCCTCAAGGGCGGGACGGGCGCGGGCCACAGCATAGAGCCGGAGGCGGCCACGGGCACCCTGCCCCCGCCGCCCCCCGAGTCAGGAAGGGGGACGATCTGAACTCGCTCGACCTCTTTCGCCTGGACGGAAAGACCGCCGTCGTGACCGGCGGCGGCCGGGGCCTGGGCCGCTACATGGCCGAGGCGCTCGCCGACGCCGGGGCGAACGTCGTCCTCTGCTCCCGCAAGAGGGAGCCGCTCGAAGAGGTGAAGCGGGAGATAGAGGCCGGGGGAGGCAGGGCCCTGGCGCTCGCGTGCGACGTCACCGACCCAGAAGACGTGGAGAAGGTGGTCTCGGAGGCCGAAGGCGCCTTCGGGGGCGTGGACGTGCTCGTCAACAACTCCGGCGCCACCTGGGGGGCCCCGCCCGCCGAGATGCCGCTCGAGAAGTTCGACCAGGTCATCGCCGTCAACGTGCGGGGGACGTTCCTTATGGCGCGGGCGGTAGGAAGGCGCATGATCGAACGCGGGGGCGGCGGCACCATCGTCAACATCTCCTCCGTCGCCGGCCTCGTCGGGGGCCACCCGGACTTTATGCAGACCGTCGGCTACAACTCCTCCAAGGGGGCCGTCATCTCGATGACGAGGGACCTGGCGACGAGCTGGGCCCCGCACGGCATAACCGTGAACGCCATAGCCCCGGGCTGGTTCCCGACCAGGATGAGCGGCGGGCTTATCGAGAAGTTCGAGGAGCGGATGCTCGACGGCATACCGCTGCGCCGCTTCGGCAGCCCGGAAGATCTAAAGGGCGTCGCGATCTTCCTCGCCTCGCCCGCCGCCTCCTACATTACAGGCCAGGTCCTCGTCGTGGACGGCGGCGCCACGGCCTGGTAGAGCCCGGATCGGGGATGGGTGCCGGCGGGGCGCTGCGGGTTCTCGACCCCGGCGGTAGAATCTTCCGGTTGTCGCGGAGAACACCCCCGGCACTCTACCTGCATTTACCAGACAAGGGGAGCCCCGTATGGCGGACGTAACGGTAATAGGCGGCGGGCTGGCCGGCAGCGAGGCGGCCTGGCAGGCGGCGGAGCTCGGCTGTACGGTCGAGCTCTGGGAGATGCGCCCGGTCAGGGAGACCCCGGCCCACAGGACGGAGCACTTCGCCGAACTCGTCTGCTCGAACTCGCTCGGCAACAACGCGCTTGAGACCGCTTCGGGCCTTCTTAAAGAAGAGCTGCGCCGGCTTGGGTCCGTGATCCTGCGCTGCGCCGAGGCCCACTCCGTGCCAGCGGGCGGCGCTCTGGGCGTCGCCCGCGAGGGCTTCCCCCGCGCCGTAACCGAAGCCGTCCACGCCCACCCGAACATAGGGGTCGTCCGCGGCGAGATGACGGACCTCCCCGAAGGCCCGACCGTGATCGCCACGGGGCCCCTCACCTCCGACGCGCTGGTCGAGAAGATCGAGGCCCTCTCCGGCGAGACGCTGTACTTCTACGACGCCGCCTCCCCGATAGTCCACCGCGAGTCCCTCGACGAGTCGGTGGTGTGGCGCGCGTCGCGCTACGACAAGGGCGAGGCCGCCTACCTCAACTGCCCGATGACGGAGGAGGAGTACCACGCCTTCGTCGAGGACCTCGCCGCCGCCGAGCTCAGCCCCATAAAAGACTTCGAGGAGGACATGTACTTCGAGGGCTGCCTCCCCGTCGAGACCATCGCCCGCAGGGGACCCGAGACCCTGAGCTTCGGCCCGATGAAGCCCGTGGGCCTCCCCGACCCCCGAACCGGGAAGCCCCCCTACGCGGTCGTCCAGCTCCGCCAGGACGACGCGGAAGGCCGCCTATACAACATGGTCGGCTTCCAGACGCGCCTGAAGTGGGGCGAGCAGCGCCGCGTCTTCCGCACCATCCCCGGCATGCAGAACGCGGACTTCGCCCGCATGGGCGTCATGCACCGCAACACCTACCTGCCGGCGAACAAGATGCTCGCGGCGACTATGAAGATCCGGGAAGATTTGAGCGACGCGCCGCTCTTCTTCGCCGGCCAGCTAACGGGTGTGGAGGGCTACACGGAGAGCACCGCCATGGGCCACATAGCCGGCACCAACGCCGCCCGTATCGCCCGCGGCGAGGAGCCCGTCGTTTTGCCCGAGGGCACCATGATGGGCGCTTTGGCCCACTACATCACGACCAAGGAGGGCACCCTCCAGCCCATAAACTCCAACTGGGGCCTCGTCCCGCCCGTCCCGAAAAAGGAGAACGGCCGGCGCCTCACCAAGCCCGAGAGGAGGCGCCGGCAGGCGGAGACGGCCCTCGACGCCATGCAGGGGTTCCTCGGCGCCGGCGTCGGGGTGGCCGGCTAGGGGCGGGCCGTGGCCCCCGGGCCGTCAGTGGATCACCGCTACGCCGACCTTGGCGGGGTGCGGCTGCACTACGTCGAGGCGGGGGAGGGGCCGCTCGTGGTGCTCTTGCACGGCTTCCCGGAGTTCTGGTACTCCTGGAGGTTCCAGATCCCCGCGCTGGCGGCGGCCGGCTTCCGCGTCGTGGCCCCCGACATGCGCGGCTACAACCTCTCGGACAAGCCAAAAGGCGTCAAAGGCTACGGCCTGGGCCCGCTCGCGCGGGACGTGGAGCGCCTGATAGGGGCCCTGGGAGAAGAGCGCGCCGTGGTCGTCGGGCACGACTGGGGCGGGATAGTGGCCTGGGCGGCCGCGATGCTCCACCCGGAGCGGGTGGAGCGGCTGGCGATCCTGAACGTGCCCCACCCCGAACGCCTCTCCCGCGCGCTGCGGACCCCGCGCCAGCTCCTCAAGAGCTCTTACGCGTTCTTTTTTCAGGTCCCGTGGCTCCCGGAGAAGATCATCCGGGCCGGGAACTTCGCCATCCTGCGGTCCGTCTTCCGCAACGACCCGGTACGGCCGGGTGCCTTCGGCGAGGACGACATCGACCGGTACGTCGGGGCGCTCTCGCGCCCGGGGGCGCTCACGGCCACCATAAACTACTACCGGGCCCTCGCCAGGCAAGCGCCCGCCCTGACCCGGGGGTTCCTGCGCCGGATCGAGGCGCCGGTGTTGGTGATCTGGGGCGAGAAGGACATCTTCCTCGTCCCGGAGCTGGCCCGGCCGAACCCCGCCTGGGTCCCCGACGCCCGCGTCGAGCGCCTGCCCGACGCCAGCCACTGGGTCCAGCAAGACCGCCCCGAGAGGGTCAACGCCCTGCTGCTGGACTTTTTGCATGGCACGCCACAAGGTTCCTGGCCGATGCTTTGAATCGGGCGTTCCTCACGACGTCTCGGGGAGAGGCGGTGGAGCTTTGGGCGGCCGGCGCCGGGCTGGTGGCCTGGGAGACAAGAGTTCCTGCTGCGGGCCGCGTCGGGGCCGTCGGGCTACAACTTCGCGGCGGGCTCGGTATGTAGTGCGGCGTCGAGGATGGACTCGACGAGCCCCTCGAAGGTGACGCCCGCCCTCTCGGCGGCGAGCGGGAAGGTCGAGGTCTCCGTGAAGCCGGGGACGGTCTTCACGTCTATGACCCGGGGGGTTTCGTCCTCCACTATCGTGTCCACGCGGGCGTAGCCGGAGCAGCCGAGGACGCGGTAGGCGGTGAGGGCCGTTTCGCGGAGGCGGTCGGCCGTCTCCCGGGAGACCTCGGCCGGGATGGCGAAATCCGTGGCGCCGGGGGTGTACTTGGCCTCGAAGTTGTAGGCGCCCTCCCTGGGCCGGATCTCGACGAGGCCGAGCACGGAAGGCTCCTCGCCCGCGGGCTCCAGGATCGGGACGGAGACCTCCGTGCCGTCCACCCACCCTTCGAGCAGGATCTTGGCGTCGTACCCGAACGCCTCGTAGACGGCGTCGAGGAGCCCGTCCTGCCCCTCCACGCGAGACAGCCCGAAGCTCGAACCCTCCCTGGCGGGCTTGACGACGAGCGGGTATCCCAAGGAGTCGGCCGCCGCGTCGAGGGCGGCGGAGGCGCCCATCTCGTTCATCGCGCGGCGGAGGAACGTCCGGGAAGGGGGCGTCCGGATGCCGGCCGCGCGGAGCGCCCGCTTGGCGTAGTCCTTGTCCATGCACCGGATCGAGGAGAGCGGCCCGCTCCCCGTGTACGGGATGCCTAAGGTTTCGAGCAGGGCCTGCACAGTCCCGTCCTCGCCGCCTGGGCCGTGCAGGCAGACGAAGGCCGCGTCGGGATCAAGCTCCATGAGGGCCGCGGTCGTCCCCTCCTCGATGTCCAGGGAGTGCACCTCGTGGCCGAGGCGTTCGAGGGCGTGCTGGACGCGCCGCCCCGTGACGAAGGAGACGTCCCGCTCCATGGAGTGCCCGCCGCGCAACACCGCCACGCGCGCCACGGCGCCCTAGCCCTCCGCCCCGGGGGCGAAGCTCGCGGGGCGCTGGCCGCCCTTCTGGCCCCGGCCCTGGCCCCGGCCCTGGCCTTGGCTCCTGCCCTGGCCGCGCCGCGAGCCGCGCTCCATGTCGCTGCGCAGCTCCATGCGCTCGCGGATGGTCTCGGCCAGGATCTCCACGCCGCGGCGGATCTTCTCCGGCTCCACGAACGAGAAGTTCAGCCGCATGTTGTTCTTGCCGGCCCCGCCCGCGTAGAAACCCTCGCCCGGCACGTAGGCGACGTTCTTCGCCACCGCCCGCGGCAGCATAGCGGTCGCGTCCAGGTACGAGGGCAGCGTCGCCCACACGAAGAGCCCGCCCTCAGGGTGCGTCCAGTGGACCTCCTTGGGCATGAACTCGGCGAGAGCGTCGAGCATCGCGTCGCGGCGCTCGCGGTACATGCCGTTGAGGCGTCTCACGTACGCCCTCCAGTCGGCGTTTCGGAAGTAGGAGGAGATCATCATCTGCGAGAGGTTGCTGGAGCACAGGTCCGCCCCCTGCTTGCCGACGTTGATCTTGTGCAGGATCCCCGGCTGGGCGTGGACCCACCCGAGCCTCACCCCGGGCGCGAAGATCTTGGAGAACGTCCCGAGGTAAACCACCCGGTCCACGTCCCCTTCTTCCTGCTCCAGCGCCGCGAGCGTCGGCAACGGCTCCCCCTCGAACCGCAGCATCCCGTAGGGGTTGTCCTCGACTATGATGAGGTCGAACTCGCGGGCCAGCTCCAGGAGCTCCCTGCGCCTCTCGGCGACCATCGTGACGCCGGTGGGGTTCTGGAAGTTCGGGACGGTGTAGATGAACTTGACGTGGACGCCCTGCTTGCGCGCCCGCATCAGGGTCTCGCGGGCCGCGGTCGGGATGATACCGGCCCGGTCCATCGGGGCGTGGGCTATCTTCGGGCGGTAGGCGGCGAAGGCGTTGAGGGCGCCCGCGTAGGTCGGCCCCTCGCACAGGACGGCGTCCCCCTCGTCGAGGAAGACCTTCCCCACGAGGTCGAGGCCCTGCTGGGCGCCGGTGGTGACGAAGACGTCCTCCTGGCGGGCCGGCGTGCCCTCGGCGTCCATCACCTCGACTATGACGTCCTTTATGGACTCGAGGCCCGCGGTGGGGCCGTACTGGAGGGCCTGGGCGGCGTCTGGGGCTATGCCCTGCGAGATCTCCCGAAACGCCTCCTCCCCAAAGGCCCTCGTGTCGGGGAAGCCGCCGGCGAGCGAGATTATTCCCGGCCTCGACAGCGTCGCCATGAGGTCGCGGGTCGCGGCGGACTTCATGCCCTTGACGCGCGTGGCGTAGAGAAAGTCGAAGCGGTCGAGGTCTACGAGCGGCAAGGGCTATTCCTCCCTGTGGACAAAGGTTTCGACGTCCCTCCAGCCGAGCCCCCGGGAGAGCACCTGCCAGAGCTCGGGCGGCATCTCGAAGCGGCTCCCGCCGCACCGCCTGCCACGGACGGAGAGGGCCTTCAAGGTTTCGGTGCCCGAGGCCAGGGCCGCGTCGTCCGCGACCGCCCCGATCAGGTACGCCTGCTCGACGGCCGCGCCCTCCCCGAGCCCCGCCGCGACCCGGCCCACAAGCTCCCGGCCCACGACCGGCGCGAAGAGGTAGCCGGTGGTCGACGCGAGCAGGCCCGAGGGCTCTAGCACCAGGTCGTACCCCGGCGCCGAATCCTCCCCGGCGTGGCGGACGTTCTTGAGGACGGTCCTGAAGGAGTTCTCCGTGGCGTGCCGCTCGAGGCGGGCCCGGATGTCGTCCAGTTCGGCCAGCTCTTCTGGCGTCGGCCCCCGCCCGGGGGCGTCGTCCGCCGTTGCGCGCTCCCAGACCTCCTCGGGAAAGACGATGCTCAGGGAGCCGGCGTTGGCGGAGAGGAGGACGCGACCCCCCCGCCGCTCCAGACCTTCGAGGCTCTCCACCCTGACCTCTTGCATGGCGGCGACTCTATCATAAAGGCTCGCCACTATGTAAACTTTCGCGCCATGAACGGCGCGCGGATAATCTTCGTCACCGGCAACGAGCACAAGCGCCGGGAGGTGCGCGAGATCCTGGGCGTCGAGCTGGAAGGCGCCGACCTCGACGTGCCAGAGATCCAGGGCGTGGACCCGGCCGAGGTCGCCGCCGCCAAGGCCCTCGCCGCCCGCGAAGCCCTCGGCTCCCCGGAGGCCTACGTCGTGGCCGAGGACTCCGGGATCGTGGTCGAGGCCTGGAACGGCTTCCCCGGGGCGCTCACGAAGTGGCTCATGGGCAGCGTCGGCAGCGAGGGCCTGCTAAAGATGCTCTCTGGTTTCGAGGACCGGTCCGCCAGGGCCGTCTGCGTCGCGGCCGTCGCGGCGCCCGACGGGGACGTCCGGACGTTCCGGGGCGAGGTGCGGGGGGAGGTCTCCGCCGAGGCGCGGGGGGAGGGCGGTTTCGGGTACGACCCGGTCTTCGTTCCGGAGTGGTCCTCCCGCACTTACGCGGAGCTTGGGGCGGAGAAGAACGGGGACTCGCACCGGGCGCGGGCTTTCCGGGCCGTGCGGGGGTGGTTAGAGAGTGCGTAAAGGCGGGGTATAGAGCGGTACGGGAGAGGGTTCCGGATGAGATCCGGAACCGGCGCGTTTGGTATTCTGTCATAGGGTTAGTACCTCGGAGAGGGAAGGGGCCGCGAATGTCGGCAGAGAAAGAACACTCGGAGCACGGGGGCGCGGTAGCCACGAGCTCCGAACGTTTGGTGGACCTCTACAAAAAGATGGTCGAGATCCGGGCCTTCGAAGAAGCCTGCCAGAAGGGTTTCAGGCAGGGCAAGATCGGGGGCTACCTCCACGTCTACATCGGCCAGGAGGCCGTCGCCACCGGCTTTATCGACTCCTTCAAGGAGGGCGACAAGGTCATCACCGCCTACCGCGACCACGCCCACGCCCTCCTGCTAGGCACCGACCCCAAAGAGGTCATGGCCGAGCTCTACGGCAAGGGCACCGGGATGGTCAAGGGCAAGGGCGGCTCCATGCACCTCTTCGACGTCGAGCGGGGCCTGATGGGCGGCTACGGCATCGTCGGCGGGCACATACCCCTGGGCGTCGGCTTCGCATACGCGATGAGGTACCAGGGCACAGACCACATCACCCAGCTCTACCTCGGCGACGGCGCGATCTCGAACGGCGCCTTCCACGAGGCCGCCAACCTCGCCGGCCTGTGGGGCAAGGACGGGATGTGCCCCTGCCTCTTCATCATAGAGAACAACCAGTACGGGATGGGCACCTCCGTCGAGCGGACCACCGCCATGACCGACCTCGCCGCCAAGTTCGACGCCTACGGCATCGAGAACGAGAAGGTGGACGGCATGGACATCGAGGCCGTCCTCGAGAGCGCCGGGCGGCTCACCGAGCAGGTCCGCGAGACAGGCAAGCCCTACGCCATCGAGGTGCTGACCTACCGGACGGCCCCCCACGGCGCCGCCGACTTCTTCGAGAAGTACCGCGAAAAAGAAGAGATCGAGGAGTGGCGCAAGCGCGACCCGATCGGCCTGCTGGAGCAGAAGCTCCTCGACAACGACGCGGCCGACGAGGAGAAGATCGACGAGATCCGCTCTGAGGCAAAGGAGCTTATAGCCGAGGCCGTCAAGTTCGCGGACGAGAGCGAGGAGCCCGAGATAGACGAACTCTACACCGACGTCTACGCCGGGGCCGACGAGTACACGGGGGAGGAGTAGGCCTTGGCCGAGACGAAGACGTACAGGGAGGCCCTGCGGGAGGGCATGGTCCACGAGATGGACCAGGACGAGTCCGTCGTCCTCATGGGCGAGGACATCGGCGTCTACGGCGGCACCCACCTCATCACCGACGGCCTCATAGACGAGTACGGCCCCAAGAGGGTAATAGACACCCCGATAAGCGAGGGCGGCTTCACCGGGGCTGCCATCGGGATGGCGATGCTCGGGATGAAGCCCGTCGTCGAGATGATGACCTGGAACTTCTCGTTCCTCGCCTCCGACCAGATCATCCAGAACGCCGCCAAGGTCCGCTACTTCTCCGGCGGCCAGGTCGAAGTGCCCCTGGTTATACGAGGGCCCAACGGCGGCGGCGTCCAGCTATCGGCCCAGCACACGCACTCCCTTGAGAACCTCTACGGCCACTTCCCTGGCCTGAAGGTCGTCAGCCCCGTGACGCCCAACGACGTGAAGGGCATGATGATCACGGCGATAAGGGACCCGAACCCCGTGATCTTCCTCGAAGCCGGCGCCCTCTACGGCACGAAGGGCGAGGTCGAGGAGGGCGACAACGCCGTCGAGTTCGGCAAGGCCCGCGTGGCCCGCGAGGGCTCGGACGTCACCCTCATCGCCTACGGCCGCCAGGTGAACCTGTGCCTGCGGGCCGCCAACACCTTGGAAGAGGAGGACGGCGTGCAGGCCGAGGTCATCGACCTGCGCTCCATACGGCCTTTCGATGAGGACACCCTCGTGCGGTCCGTCGAGAAGACGCACCGGGCGGTTACGGTGCAGGAGCAGTGGCGGTGGTTCGGGGTCGCGAGCGAGGTGGCGGCGATCATCCAGGAGAAGGCCTTCGACTCGCTGGACGCGCCCGTCCAACGGGTGAGCGGCGCCGAGGTGCCCGCCCCGTACGCGAGGAACCTGGAGCTTGAGGCGTTCCCGAGCGAGAAGCAGGTAACGAACGCGGCCCGCCGGGCTTTGTATATAGAGGAGAAGTAGGATGCCCGAAGTCATCATGCCCAAGATGGGCGACGCGATGGAGGAGGGGACCCTCCTCAAGTGGCTCAAGAGCGAGGGGGACGACGTCTCGGAGGGCGACCCCATCGCCGAGATAGAGACGGACAAGGTCACGATGGAGCTCGAGGCCGAGGACGCCGGCACCCTGGCCCAGCTCATAGCCTCCGAAGGCGACGACGTCCCCGTCGGCGGGGCCATAGCCTTTATAGCCGGCGAGGGCGAGGAGGTCCCCGAACGCGGCGGTGGCGAAGCCGCCGGCGGCGAGGCAGAGGCCGAGGGGGGCGGCGACAGCGAAGCTGGGGGCGCCCAGGCGACCGCCACCGAGACCGGGGAAGAGGGGGCCGGAGACGGCGGCGGGGAGGCGCAGGCAGCGGCTCCTTCCGGCAACGGCGCGGGCGGCAACGGGCAGTTCCGGGCCTCCCCGATCGTGCGCCGGCTGGCGCGGGAGAACGAGCTCGACCTCTCGAAGATAGACGGCTCGGGGCCCGCCGGCCGCATCGTCGAGCGCGACGTGAAGGCCGCCATGGAGCGCGGCGACGCGAAGGCCGACGGCGGGACGGACGAGCAGGCCGACGGGCAGGCCGACGGGCAGGCCGACGTCGCGGCGCCCGAGGCCCCCACGGAGGGCCAGGCCCAGATGCAGGGCTTCCAGCCCGCCCGTCTGCCGGAGCCGACGGGGGCCGAGGGGACGCAGCTCGTCGAGCCCACGCGCATGATGAAGGTCATCGGCGAGCGGATGACCGAGGCCAAGCAGCACGTCCCGCACTTCTACGCCACCGTAGAGGTCGACATGAACAACGCGATGGCCCTGCGCAAGCAGCTCAACGCCCAACTCGAAGCCGAAGGCATCAAGCTCTCCGTCAACGACTTCGTCATGAAGGCGTGCGCCACGGCGCTCCGCAACCACCCGAACCTCAACGCCATCTACACCACCCGCGGGGTCGAGCTCCATCAGAAGGCGGACATGGCGATGGCGGTCGCGCTCGACCAGGGCCTCATCACGCCCGTCATAAGGGACGCGGGGAGCAAGGGGCTCGCCCAGATATCCCGCGAGTCAAAGGACCTCGCCATGAGGGCGCGCGAGGGCGGCCTCAAGCCCGAGGAGTACCAGGGCGGGACCATCACCGTCTCCAACATGGGCATGTTCGGCATCGAGAGCTTCACCGCGATCATAAACCCGCCCCAGGCGGCCATAATCGCCGTCAGCTCCATCGTCAAGCGCCCGGCCTTCGACGAGAACGGCGAGGTCGTCGCCGCGAGCATGATGAAGCTCACCCTCTCGGCCGACCACCGCATCGCCAACGGCCGCGACGGCGCCCTCTACATGGCCGAGGTCCAGAGGGTCCTCGAGAACCCGGTTATGTTGATGGTTTAGGGCCGGGTTCCAAATCCGCCCGTAGGATGTAGGCATCGGGCTTCAAAGGCCCCCGGCGGCGGTCGGGGGCCCTTCGCGTTTGCGGAGAGGATAGCGACGTGGGCCTGCTCGTCTTGCTCGAAGGTGAGGTGAACGGGTGGCAGGAGTACCTCAAAATTAGCCCGTTTCGTGGCCCCTCTCCCTGGAGTCGGGGTACGTGCTGTCGATCTTCCCTGTAGATGCGAAGGCGTACAAAGAACCCCAGAAACCTTTTCTAATGGACGCCCGCAAGGAAGGGGTGAGCCCCGTTCGGGCGAAGTTCACGCTTACTTGGAGAAGGCCGCGAGATCCTTCCACGCGGCGGGGTTGTTGCTCGCCGGTGGAGACGCAGGCTTTGCAGCTTCGAGGGCTTACTACAGCTGCTTCTAAGAGATTCCCCGGATGGGGGCTAGTTCCAAAGAACCCGCGTGATGCCGCCGGGTCCGGGAACCATCTCGCTTCTCACGTTGTAGAAGGGGTAGGGAGTTCCGAGAGGGAGGACCGGCCGTAGGCCCCGAGGAAGAGACGCTCGTCGAGAGGGCGAAGGGTGGTGATGTTCCCGCGTACGAGCAGCTGGTGCGCGGGCATCAGGCCGTGGCCTTCCGTCTGGCGTTCACGATCACCGGCGACGCTGCCGAGGCCGAAGACGCCGCCCAGGAAGCATTCGTCAAGGTTTACCGAACCCTGGACCGTTTCCGGTCAGGCGCCCCCTTCAGGCCGTGGCTGTTGACCGTGGTCGCCAACGAGGCCAGGAACCGCCGCAGGGCCGCCGGGCGTCGGGTGTGCCTCACGCTCCGGGCGGCGGAGCACGGGGCGCAAGCCGCCGCGCCCCCTTCCCCCGAGACGAACGTCGTGGCGCAGGAGCGGCGGGCCGAGTTGCTCGGGGCGGTCGAAGGGCTGCGGGAGGAGGACCGGGAGGTGATCTCCTTGCGCTACTTCCTGGAGCTCACGGAGGCGGAGGCCGCGTCGGTTATGGGGTGCGCGCGGGGCACCGTAAAATCGCGGCTCTCGCGGGCCGTCGGCAGGCTAAGAGAGAAGATGATGGAGGCGCAGGATGCCACCGGATAGGGACCGAGACATCGATAGGGAGCTGCGGGATCTCGGTCCCCGCGTCGAGTACCCGCCGGTGCCGGATCTGGCCCGGTCGGTCCGGAGCCGGCTGGAGACGGAGGTCGACGGCTCCGGATCTTCGGCCCGATCCGGGCCGCAACTCTGGTGGATCGCCGCGGCGGCGCTCGTCTTGATCGTGGCCGTCCCCGTTTTTGCTTCGGTTCTAGACACCGTGGGAAGCTCTTTCTCCGGAGGCGCAGCTGCCGGCGGGGGAGCGGAGGTCGAAGGCCGGCCGCAACCGGAGCAACGGGCCGCGGACAACAGCGCGAGTCCGCCAGCGACGTTGGAGGAAGAAGACGAAGGTCTAGCAGGTAGTGGAGGGGAGCAGACCGCGGACAGCGCAATAGAGGCCGTGAGGACGCCCAACGACAAACCGATACCCAACGTGGTCGGCGCACCGGTGCTGGAAGCGTGTCGCGAACTCCGCACGAGAGACTACGCCGGTTCCGTTATGGGCGAAGTCGAGAACGGAGAGGTGGCGCCCGGCCACGTCATTTATCAGGAGCCGCGCGCCGGACGCAAGGGATTCCAAAAACAACCCGTGGAACTCATAGTCTCTGAACCTTACCCCGCCGGGAAGCTAGGACGGGACGTTAATTGCTACGACCTTACGGAGTACGGACCGGGCGGCAAACCCAACGTGCCGGATACGGAATACGGGCCCGACGGCAAGCCCAAGCCGTCGAACAACGCGCCAGACTGACCGTGGTGCCGTCGAAGACTTCGTCACGGTAGGTTTTTCCCGAAAGGGGGCACACGGCTCCTTGTTATCTCCTCTTTTTCGCCTTCTTTCTCCCTTTCGTCTTGCTCTGCGGCCCGTTGTTGCCGTTCTCGCTTAGCGGTTCCGGGCTTGGCTGCGGAACCTCGCCGGCCGTCTCCGCCCGGTAGCCGTCGTCGGCGGGGCGGGGCGTGTCGGCCTCTTGCGGCTCGTTGCCTTCGGTGCCTTGCTTCGGGGCGTTGCGGTAGATCAGGAGGTTCTGGACGATGCTTATTATGTTCGAGGTCACCCAGTAGACGAAGAGGCCAGCGGGGAACCTTATGAGCACGATGCCGAAGACGAGTGGCAGGAAGCGCATGATCCTCTTCTGCTCGGGCGCGGTGTTCTGCATGGCTATCTCTTGGGAGATCATCATCGTCGCGATGTACAGGACGGGCAGGATGTAGAGTGGGTCGTAGACGGTCAGGTCCTGGAACCAGAGGAGGCCGCCGGTCCTGAAGCTTTCGAGCTTGTCGAACTCGCGGATGGTGTAGTACAGGACGAGAAAGATGGGCAACTGCACGAAGACGGGCAGGCACCCGCCTAAAGGGTTGGCCCCGCCCTCCCTGTAGAGCTTCATCATCTCCTGCTGGAGCTTCTGCGGGTCGTCCTTGTGCTCCTTGCGCAGCTCGTCCATCGCCGGTTTGAGCTCCTGCACCTTGCGCATGCTCTTTACCTGGCGGATGGTGAGCGGGAAGAGGATCGTGCGCACCACGACGGTGAGCATCGCGATGGAGAGCCACCACGGGGCGCCCCAGCCGTGGAAGGTCTGGAGCGTGAAGCCCATGATGTTGAAGAGGGGATCGAAGAGATCCCTCAAGAATTGCAGCATGTGTGTCCGTCCTTTGGCTCGCGGGAGGTGGGTGGCCCTGGTCGAGGGGCCGGTGCTACACCCAGCCGCCGAGACCGGAGATCAGGACGACGAGCGGCCCGAAGAGCAGGGCCACCAGGAGCGGCCACCTCTCGCCGAGAACGGAAAGGTCCGGGACGGACGCGAAGGTGCGGGCCGTGGGGCCGACGGGGCCGGCCCACGGCAACGGGCCGCGGCCCGTTGCGAGCCTGGTGGTCAGGCACACCACGCCGGTCGCGCCCAGGAACGCGAGCAGCGAGAGGCCGTAGTCGATACCGGCGTAGGCCTCTTCGGGGCGCGCAACCTCTGCGAGGAGCCCGATCAGGACCAGGGCCAGAAACGGGCCCGCGCCGGCCCGGGCCGCGCGAGCCCTGAGCCTGCCGCCGTCCTCGAAAGTCCTGGAAGGGAGGAAATCCATAAGAGACAGGGATTGTAGCATCCGGGCGGCGGGCGACCTGCAGGAAGAATCGGGCTGCGTTAAGCTGGTTGCCCTACCCGTGGGGACGGGTGGAGAGGTGCAATCTCTTGGAGAGGAGGAATCGTGGCGGCGGAGACGCAGACGATCCGGAACGTGTGCCTTATCGGGCACAGGGGCAGCGGCAAGACGCGCATCGCGGAGGGCATGATAGGCCTGGCCTCGGGCAGGGGGGGCCCGGCGAACGGCGCCCTGGACAACTCCGACGAAGAGAAGGAACGCGCCATGACCCTCGGGATGGGCGTGGCGTCCATCGAATGGAAGGGGCGCCAGGTCAACCTCCTCGACACCCCCGGCGACGGGGGCTTTATCGGGGACGCCTTCGTCGCGCAAAGGGCGGCGGATTGCGCGGTGATGGTGGTGCACGCACAAGACCCGATCCAGGTGGTCACCGAGCGCGTCTGGCGCCGGGGCGAGAAGGAGGACATCCCGCACTTTATCGTCGTTAACCACCTGGACCGCGAGCGGACGGACTTCGGGGCCGTCGTAGACCAACTGAGGGAACGCTTCGGGCAGTCGGTCGTGCCGCTCAACCTTCCGGTAGGACGGGAGGACGACCTCGCGGGCGTCTACGGGCTGCTCTCGGGCATCGCGTTCGTGGACGGGGAGCAGACCCCGGAGATCCCGGCCGGCATGCAAGACGAGGTGAACACCGCCAAGACCCAGCTCTTCGAGGCGATAGCCGAGAGCGACGACACGCTGCTCGAGAAGTACCTCGAAGGGGAAGAGATTTCTACGGAGGAGGCCTTCGAGGGCATCCGCAGGGGCATCGCCGAAGGCCTCATAATCCCGGTTTTGGCCGCGAGCGCGGAGCGCATGATAGGCGTCGACCGTCTCCTGGACGCCATCGCCGGCAGCGCCCCGAGCCCCGCCGACGTGGTCCGCTGGACGACGGAGGACGGCCGGGAGGTCTCCTGCGACCCTGACGGCCCGTTCGCCGCCTACGTCTTCAAGACCTTTATCGACCCGTACGCCGGCCGCCTGAGCGTGATGCGGGTCGTGGGCGGCAGGTGCCGCTCGGACGAGGCGCTCACGAACCCCCGCACGGGTTCGCAGGAGAGGCTAGGCGGCATCTCCCACCTCGTGGGCAAGGACCGCGAGGCCGTGGACGAGGCCGTCGCGGGGGACGTGATCTCGGTAGCCAAGCTCAGGGACACGGCGACCTTCGACACCCTGTGCAAACCGGACGAGGTTCTGTCTTTCGAGCCCGTCGAGCTGCCGGAGCCGACGGCGGCGTTCGCGGTCGGGGCCAAGGCGCGCGGGGAGGAGGAGAAGGTCTTCGAGGCGATCCGGCGCGTCGTGGACGAGGACCCGTCCCTGAGCCTGGAGCGCGACGAGTCGACGGGAGAGGATATCCTGGCCGGTCTCACCCAGATGCACGTCGAGCTCGCGCTGGAGCGCATCAACCGCCGCTACGGGGTCGAGGTCGAGGCGGAGGCGCCTAAAGTGCCGTTCATGGAGACGATCACGACGGGCGCGAAGGCCCAGGGGCGCTACAAAAAGCAGACCGGGGGTCGCGGCCAGTTCGGGGACGCGAGGATCGAGGTCTCCCCGCTCCCCCGCGGCTCGGGCTTCGTGTTCGAGAACGCCATCGTCGGCGGCGCGATCCCGCGCCAGTTCATCCCGGCGGTCGAGAAGGGTGTTGAGGAGGCGATGCGCGAGGGCACCATCGCCGGCTACCCCGTGGTCGACGTGAAGGTCCGCCTCCACGACGGCGCCTTCCACACCGTGGACTCCTCGGAGATGGCCTTCAAGGTCGCGGGCTCGATGGCCTTCAAGAACGCCGTCGAGGACGCCCGTCCCGTCCTCCTGGAACCCTACGTCAAGGTCGAGGTGCTAGCACCCACGGAGCTCGTGGGCGACGTGATGGGCGACCTCTCGGGCCGCCGCGGGCGTCCGATGGGCGTCGAGCAGCGCGGCGAGCGCCAGGTCGTGCAGGCCGAGGTGCCCCAAATAGAGATGCTCACCTACGCCCGCGACCTCCGCTCCATCACCGGCGGCCGGGCCAACTTCCACGTCGAGCCCGGCCACTACGAGGAAGTCCCGCCCAACCTCGTCGAGCGGGTGCTGGCGGCGAACGAACGGGAGAAGGCGACGGCCGGGTAGGCCGCCGGGAACCGGCCGGGGGCCCTACGGCTTTTTCGGTCGGTTCTTCTAGGCTTGCGCGGCCGACGGCGCTCTTGGGACGTCTACCCCGATCAGGCAGTCCCGCGTGACGAGGTCCGCCAGTTCCGACTCGTCCAGGCCCCCCGTGCCGGGTGGGCGGATCGGCAGGACCATGTAGCGGACGTCGGCGGTGCTGTCGTGGACGGCCACCCGCGTGTCCCCGGGCGGCTCGAAGCCGAACTCGCGCATGACGGCGCGGGGTTCGCGGACGGCCCGGGAGCGGTACTCGAAGCTCTTGTACCAGTCCGGCGGGCGGCCGAGCACGTTGCGCGGGTAGCAGGAGCAGAGGGTGCACACGATCAGGTTGTGCACGTCGGGGGTGTTCTCCACGACGACGAGCTCCGGCGAGGCCACCGCGTCTATACCCAACTCGATGGCGGCGGCCTTTCCGTCCGAGAGGAGCCTGGCCCTGAAGCCCTCGTCGGCCCAGGCGCGGGCCACGAGCCTGGCGCCGTTGACCGGGGAGCGGGAGTCCATGTACGCAACGTTGTCCTGGATCTCGGCCTCCGTGACGAGGCCCTTCTCGATCAGCAACGCCTCCATCGCCCGGACCCGCGCGGCGAGCGGGCTCGTGGCGCTCCCGAAATTTGTTTCGTGGTCGTGATCGTGGCTCATACCTCTCCTCCCGGCTCCAGCCAGTGCTCGAAGACGTCGGCGTAGAGCTGCTCTTCTGCCGGTCCTTCGTAGTCGGGCCAAAGGGAGCGCTGGGAAAAGCCGACCTTGTAGAGGACACGTTCGGGTTTTCCCGAGAGGCCGTAGGCGAGGTCCTCGGGGTTCGGGAAGGCGCCGAGTACGCGCTCCACCTCTCCGGCCTTGCCTTTCAGGTAGTCCGGCGTGCGGACGTGGCCGGGTTTGGCGCCGGGACGCACCCGGACGGGGTCGCCGGGGGCGAAACGTGCCGTCACGCGTTCTCCCAGCGGTGGTGTATCTCCGCGGCCTTCTCGTCTATCTCGACGCTCGTGAGGATGCCCTTCTCGACGAGGAGCCTCTCCGTGGCGGAGGCCCAGCGCTCGTAGTAGGCGAGGTCCCGGTAGTCCGGGAGCGACTCTATGGCGCGGCGGTGCTCGTCGGTCGTCTGGATGCCCTTCTTGCCGAGCGCCGCGTTTATGGCGTCGGCGAGGCGCTCCCAGTCCTCGGGCTCGTGGCCCTTTTTGTCTATGGGGCCGGCCGGCTCGCCGCCCATGTCGTGGGTGCCGGACATGCCCTTACCGGACCTTGAGGACTTCTTCGATGGGCGGGCGCTCGACGAGCTCCTCGACGTACTCCTGGAGCTGGAGGCCGTCCGGGGTGGCGACGGCGTGGAGGTAGTCGCTGAACTGGAAGGGGGAGACGGGGGCGTTCGGGTCCATCGTCTGGTTGAGGCGGCCCTCCTGCCTCATGCGCCGGGCCACGGCGCGCAGGACCGCGTAGGACATGCGCGAGAGGTCGCGTAAAGGTTGGTGGCGGTTCTGGCGGGTGCCGAGGTCCACCTGGGCCATCGCGTCCAGGCCGACCTTCTTGAACACGTCGATCATGATCCCGGTCTCCACCGCGTAGCCGGTGAGGAACGGGATGGAGCGGAAGAGTTCCCCGTCCGCCACGAACTCCCCGGCGAGCGGCTGCACGAAGCCGGCGAGCTCGGGGTAGAAGAGGTTGAAGAGCGGCTTGGTCGAGAGCTCCGTCACCCTGCCGCCGCCGTCGACCTGCAGGGCCTCCTGGCTCTTGAACGGGCGCCGGTAGGCCGCCTTGACGTAGCGCACCGCCGGGTCCTCCAGGATCGGGCCGAGGACGCCGTAGACGAGCTGGGGCTCGAAGTCTCTGGTGTCCGTGTCCATGAACATCACGAGGTCGCCGCGGGCCACGCAGAGGGAGCGCCACATCGCGTCGCCCTTGCCGTGGGCGCCGCCGTGCTCGCGCATCAGCTCGTTCTCGGAGAAGACCTCGGCACCCCTCCCGGCGGCGACGGCGGCCGTGCCGTCCGGGGAGTCGGCGTCGACCACCAGGATCTGATCCACGAGCGGGTTGCCGCGCGTGCGGCCGTTTACCGCGTGGATCTCGTCGACGATCCCGCCTATGGTGTCCGCGACGTTGCGGGTCGGCAGGACGGCGCTTACCGTGAGGCCGCGCTCCCGCTTCTGGCGACCCATCTTTTCCAGGTCGGAGAACCGGCGAAAGTCATAAGACCGATGCTTAAACCATTCCCTGGCGTCCATATGCTTCACGCCCCTCTCGTAGCACTTCGATCACAGCCCCGGTACGCTATCGCACTATGTGCTGTTTGTCCAATGCCCCGCGGGAGGCCCCGGTGGGAGGCCCCGGTGGGAGGCCCCGGTGGGAGGCCCCGGTGGGAGGCCCCGGTGGGAGGCCCCGGCCCGATTCTGCCCCTCCCGCCGGGATGATAGAATCCGTGCCCGTTTTGGGGAAACGTTGCAGGCGAGCCGAACCGGAGAACCCACCCACGTGCGCATAGTTTTGACCAACGACGACGGGATAGACGCCCCGGGGCTCCTGGCCGCCCGCCAGGCGCTCGAGAAGGTGGCCGACGTCCTCACCGTCGCCCCCGACCAGAACCGCAGCGGCGTCGGCCGCAGCATCTCCTTCGGCCGCCCCCTGCACGTCGAGGAGCGCAGGATGGCAGACGGCGTAATGGGCTACGCCTGCTCGGGGACGCCCGTCGACTGCGTGCGCCTGGTCGCGTTGGGGCTCATGGATTTCGAGCCCGACCTGGTCGTCGCCGGGATCAACCACGGCGAGAACCTGGGCGACGACATAACGTACTCTGGCACCGTCGCGGGCGCTATGGAGGGCATAGTCATAGGCGTCCCCGGCATCGCGGCCTCCCTGAGCATAGACCGCCCCTGGCACGAGAGCGCCGAGGAGCTCACGCCGATGAACGGCGAGCTCCACTTCGAGGCCGCGGCCGAGTTCGTGGCCCGGCTGGCGAAGGTCGCCCTGGAGGGCCTGCCCCAGGGGCGCATCCTGAACGTGAACGCCCCGAACAGGACGATCGAGGACCTCAAGGGCGCGCGCGTCACCCGCCTCGGGCGCCGGATGTACAAGGACGAGCTCGTCGAGGTAAGAGACGAAGACGGCAGGGTCGGCTACGACATCTACAACAACCCGCCCGGCTACCACGAGGAGGAGGACACGGACTTCGCGGCCATCGCGGACGGCGAGATCAGCGTAACCCCCGTCCACCTCGAACTCACCGACACCGCCGGCCTCGAAGAGATCGGCACCTGGGACGTGGGCTCCATCCTCGACGGCCAGAACCCGTAGTGCTCACGGCAGCCCTCTTCGACTTCGACGGCACGCTCGTGGACACCACCGAGATGATCTTCCAGTCCATGCGCCACGCGACAACTTCCGTCCTCGGCCGCGACGACCTCTCGCGCGAGGAGCTGCTCGCCAACGTCGGCCAGCCCCTACCGCGCCAGATGGAACTCTTTGACGCCGGGAAGGCCGAGCTACTCCTGGAATCCTACCGGGCGCACCACGAAGAGCACCACGACGCCCTCATAAGGGCGTTCCCGGGCGTGGACGAGGCCCTGTCGCGCCTTCGCGCCGCCGGCGTAAAGGTCGTCGTCGTCACCTCCAAACGACGCCGCTCCGTGGAGATGGCCCTCGCGAAGTTCCCCGGCCTAGACCTCGTCGTGGACCGCTTCGTCACCATGGAGGACACGAAAGAGCACAAGCCCCACCCCGAACCTCTGCTCAGGGGCCTGGAGCTCGTGGGCGACGTTCCCAAAGAGGAGGCCGTCTACGTCGGCGACTCCCCGTTCGACGTGCAGGCCGCCAAGGCCGCCGGCCTCCGCAGCGTCGCCGTGAGCTGGGGCGCCTTCTCCGAGGAGACCCTCAGGAAGGCCGAACCCGACCACCTCGTACCCGACATCGACGCCGTGGTGGACGTTCTCTTGCGGGACGAGCTCTAGCCGGCCGGCCGGAGTGCCCCTACGGCCCTCGCCAACGCCTCCAGTTCTTCTTCCGTGTTGAAGAGGTGCGTGCTGGCCCGGACGTAGGGCCTCTCGGCTGGGACGAAACGCAGGACGAACCTCTGGCGGAGCAGCTGCTCGGCGGCCTCCCTGGCCTCGACCCCCTCGATCTCGAAGCTGACGAGCCCGCTTTGCGCCGGCCTCGGCGAGCGCAGGTTGGCGCGCGGAAGCGCGGACAACAGGTCCATCAAGAGGTCCGCCATGCGACGGATCTCCCCGAAGCCTTCCTCTCCGCGCTCCCGAACGCCCCGGGCTGCCTCCGCGAAGCCCCCGGCGAGCGCGGCGCTCATGGTCGAGGCCTCGAAGCGCCTGGCGTCGGCCCTGAGCTCGTAGTCGCCCTCTTTGTCGAAGCCCGCGGGGTCGGGGAGCGAGAGGTATCCGACGTTGGGACTGTGGACCGGGAGGCCCGGCCTGACGTAGAACGCGCCCATGCCCTCCGGGCCGAGCACCCACTTGTGCCCGGTGAAGGCGTACATGTCCGCGCCGGTTGCCGGGATGTCCACGGGGATGTTCCCGACGGACTGGGCGCCGTCGACGAGGGTGAGGATGCCCCGGGCTCGGGCCAGGGCGCAGATCTCCCCTAGCGGCAGCACCTCGCCGTTGGTCCAGTCCACGTGGGAGAGCGCCACGAGCCGGGTGCGCGGGGTCAGGGCCGCCTCGACCTTCTCCGGCGTTACCGGGGTCGGGACGAGGTTGACCTTTACGCCGAAGCGGCGGGCGACGACGTGCAGCGGCATGAGGCATCCGGGGTGTTCGGTTGAGGTCGAGACCACCTCGTCGCCTTCGCGCCAGTCGATGGCCGCGACGCCGAGGTTCATGCCGTGGGTGGTGTTCTGGGTGAGGGCCACGTCGTCCGGGCCGGCGTTCACGAGGCGGGCGGCGGCCTCGCGGGCGCGGGTGTTGGCGTCGGCCTGGCGGGCGAAGAGGCCCGCCCCTTCGAGGTAGGCGGGGCCGGAGCAGAGGTCGTCCGCCCCGCGCATGGCCTCGATGACGCGGCGGGGCGGCGGTCCGCTGGCGCCGGAGTTCAGGTAGGCGAAGTCGTTGCCGGCGAGGGCGGGGATGTCTTCTCTGGGGAGGGTAGGGGGGGTGATGGCGTCTCCTTTTCCGGTCTCGGACGGCCGTTTTGTATAATAGCCGCTCGATGCAGAACGGTGACATGGCCAGGATCGGCCGCCGCCGGCGCCGGACGCGCAGGGGCGGGGGGAGAGCATTGCAGAGGATCAGGAACGTCTTCCTGCTCCTCTGCGCGGCGACGATCCTCGGCACCGTCGCCCTCTTCGCCGGCGCCGCCAACACCTACAGGGCCTTCGCCGAGGAGATGCCCGACCTCGGCGACTACCGCTCCGCGGAGCTCGCCCAGACCTCCACGGTCTACGACTCCAACGGCGAGGTCGTCGAGCAGCTCTACGGCGTGCAAAACCGCTTCGTCGTGGACCTCGACGAGATCGACCCGACCCTCAGGGACGCCGCCGTCGCCATCGAGGACCACCGCTTCGAGGAGCACCGGGGCCTCGATTTCGAGGCCATCGGCCGCGCCGCCGTGGAGAACGCGAAGAACCTCTCCATCCAGGAGGGCGGCTCGACCATCACCCAGCAGCTCATCAAGAACACCTACATAGCCCAGGAGGACCGCTACATTCCCTCGTTCCAGCGGAAGTTCGTCGAGGGGTCCCTGGCGTGGCAGTACGAGAAGGAGCACTCCAAGGAGGAGATCCTGGAGCAGTACCTCAACACCGTCTACTTCGGCGCGAACGCCTACGGCGCCGAGGCCGCCGCCAAGACCTACTTCAACAAGAACGCCGCGGACCTCGCGCTCCCCGAGTCCGCGCTCCTGGCCGGCATCATAAACCTGCCGGGCGTCTACGACCCCTTCGCCGACCCCGAGACGGCCAAAAAGCGGCGCGACGTCGTCCTCGGCCGGATGCTCGAGTACGGCTACATCACGGAGAAAGAGCACGACGAGGCCGTCGCGACGGACCTGGAATTGAGCCGGGGCCGCGTGGAGTACGAGAACGACAACGAGTACTTCCTAAACGCCGTCCGCAAGGAGCTCGCCAGGGAGTACGGGGACGACGCGGTCTACGAGGGGGGCTTGAAGATCTACACGACCCTCGACCCCGGGCTGCAAGGGATGGCCGACGACGCGGTAGATTCGGTCGTGGACCCCTCGGTCGGGGACCCCTCGGCCTCCCTCGTCTCGGTCGACCCCGGCACGGGCGCCGTGAGGGCGATGGTCGGCGGCTCGGACTTCAGGGAGGTCAAGTTCAACCTGGCCACCGAGGCCTACCGCCAATCCGGCAGCGCGTTCAAGCCCTTCGTCTACGCCGAGGCGGTAGACCAGGGGCTCTCGCCGGAGACGATGTACGTCTCAGAGCACCTCGAGGTGCCGATGGGGGAGGGCGAAGAGCCCTACGTGGTCGACAACTACGACTTTATCGAGCGGGGCCCGATCACGCTGGACAAGGCGATGGCCGACTCGGACAACACCGTCTTCGTGCAGCTCGCCCTCGACCTCGGCCTGCAAGGGGTGGTGGACATGGCCCACGAGCTTGGCATCGAGAGCGAGATCGACGCCTACCCCTCCACGGCCATCGGGGGACTCCGGGTCGGGGTGACGCCGCTTGAGATGGCGTCTGCCTACTCGACCTTCGCCAACGCCGGAACCCACATGGAGCCGTACCTGGTCGAGAAGGTCACGCGCGAGGAGAACGGCGAGGAGGAGACGGTCGAGGAGCACCGCCTGGTGGGGGAGGAGGCCCTGAGCCGGGACGAGGCGGCCGTCGTCACCGACTCTTTGCGCGGCGTGGTCGAGCGGGGGACGGCGAGCTACTACCACGACCTCGACGCCGAGATCGGGCGTCCGGCGGCCGGCAAGACGGGCACGAGCAACGAGTTTATAGACGCGTGGTTCGTCGGCTTCGTCCCGCAGCTCTCGACGAGCGTCTGGGTCGGCTACCCGAACGAGCGGCGCCCGATGGTCAACATAAACGGCCTGGAGGAGATCAACGGCGAGAACTACCCCCTGGACATCTGGTCCCTCTACATGCAGGACGCCGTCCAGAGGTTCCCCGTCCAGCAGTTCGACACCCCGAGCCCGGACCTCGCCCTGGAGGTCAAGACCGACGAACAGGCCTACGTGAAACCCCCGCCCCCGCCGGACCCCCCGGAGGAGGAAGAGGAGCCCGCGGAAGACCCGGCGGAAGACCCAGCCGACGATGCCCCCGCCACCGAAGACGAGGCCGGCGCCCTCGACCGGCAGAACGGGCTACCGCTCGGGGAAGATGCGCCGGGCATTTTTGGCCGCCGGAACCCTTCGTCCTTCGGGGAAGAATCCCCGGAGCCCCGAAACCGGCGCGAGACACCCCGCCGGCAGCCGGACCCCGCGGGTCTGGCCCCCGGGCTGGCCCCCGGGCTGGCCCCCGGAGCGTCCCCGGCGCCGGGGCGACCCGGCCGGGAGGAGCCTGCTTCCGCCGCGCCGGCCTCCGCCTCGCCCGCGTCCGATGGCGGCATTGCCCCCGAATAGCAGGGCGGGCGGCGCACCATCGGAGACGGCGCGGCTCCGTCTCGAACGTCCGACAGGGAAGGACGGTCCGGCGCTGAGAGGCTTTGGCGGGGCGAGCAGGGTCAATCCCTTCTCGGATGGGCCGTCTCAGAGCGGGTCGCCGGGGAGCGTTTCGCCGCGTGTCCCTGCGGTGCTCTTGACCCTGTGCCCCCGACGTCGGTTAGAACGGCGTAGCCGCGCAGGCCCACCAGCGGCTCATCGCACCCCTCTATGGGCACGGCGAGGACGCCGGGGTCGCTTATGAGGGCGGGTCCGCGGCTCTCTGGCGCAGCCCGTCCGGCCTGCCTTCCACCTCTCGCTAACGCCCCCCGCCCAGCGCCTCCAGGACCTCGTCGTGGACGGCGCCGTTGGTGGCGATGAGGCCGCTTGAGTCCGCGGTCCAGGGGGAGCCGTCGAGGTCGGTGGCCCGCCCTCCGGCCTCGGAGACGAGTAGCACGGTCGGGGCGTAGTCCCAGGCGGTGTTGCGGGTGCCGACGGAGATGTCGAGGTAGCCGGCGGCGATCCACGCGCCCCGGATGCCGGCGCTCCCCAGGGCCCGCAATTGCCAGGAGTCGAAGAGGACCTTTTGTAGGCCCGGCTCCTGGGCCCTGCCCCAGCCCCGCAGCGAGAGGTCCGCGCCGACGACGGAGTACTCGAGGCTCTTCGTCTCGCTGACGCGCAGGGGGATGGTCCGGCCGTTGGTCTCCCTGAAGGCCCCGCCCCCCAGACGCGCGTGGTAGAGGTCCCCGATGCGCGGTGCCGCCACGGCGGCGTGGGTTACCCGCCCGTCCTCGAGCACGGCCACGCAGGCGCAGTACATCGGGTTCGCCTTCGTGTAGTTGGCCGTGCCGTCCACGGGATCCAGCAGCCAGGTCCGGCCCGTCTCCGAGATCTCGCCGCCCTGCTCCTCTGACAGGATGGCGTCCTCCGGGTAGCGTTCGCGGATGGCGTCCACCATCAACTTCTCTGCGAGGAGGTCCACCTCCGTGACGACGTCCTTCGGGGCCTTCTCGACGATCTCGCCGACGTTCTCGGCGCGGGAGAGCTGGAGCTCGCCGGCCCGTCGGGCGATGTCGCGGGCAAAGTCGTGTACTTCTATGGAATCGCTCATGCCGCCCAGTCTACCGGGCTTTGCGCCCCGGTTCTCGGGGCGGCCGGCCCCCACCAAGCCGGGCAAACGCATCGGCCGCCGGCTTCCTACTCGGGAAGCCGGCGGCCGAAGGTGAAAAGCGTGGTCTCCGGCTAGCGGAGGTACTCGCGCAGGTTCTGGGTGCGGCGCTGCTCGCGCAGCAGGTTCAGGGTCTTCATCTGGATCTGGCGCACCCGCTCGCGCGTGATGTCGAACTCGCGGCCCACCTCTTCGAGCGTGCGCGGCCTGTCGTCCTTCATCCCGAAGCGGAGCTCGATGATCTGGCGCTCGCGCTCGGGCAGCTCGTCGAGCGCCTCGCGCAGGTGCGCCTTGAGCAAGGACTCCGAAACAGCGTCGGTCGGGGTGACGGAGCCGCCGTCCTCAAGGAAGTCGCCGAGCTCTGAGGAGTCGTCGTCGCCGACCGGGGTGGCGAGGCTGATGCTTCTCTGGCTGATCTCCTGCAGCCGCTGTATCTCCTCGACAAAGACGCCGAGCTCGAGCGCTATCTCTTCTTCCGAAGGCTCGCGGCCGAGGCCCTGCACCATGCGCCTGTGGGTGCGGTGGTACTTGTTTACCTTCTCGACCATGTGGACCGGGATGCGGATGGTGCGCCCCTTGTCCGCGATGGCGCGGGTTATGGCCTGCCTTATCCACCACGTGGCATACGTCGAGAACTTGAAGCCCTTGGACGGGTCGAACTTCTCCGCCGCCCGGATCAGGCCGAGGTTGCCCTCCTGGATGAGGTCGAGGAAAGAGACCCCGCGGTTCCTGTACTTTTTGGCGATGGAGACGACGAGCCTGAGGTTAGCCTCGACGAGCCTGTCCTTGCTCCTCTTGCACCCGCGGGCGATGCCGTTGGCGAGGCGTATCTCGTCGGCGTGCGTTAGCAGGGGAACCCGGCCGATCTCGGCGAGGTACATCCTGATGGAGTCGCCGGTGGCGACGGCGTGGGCGATCTGGGCCGCGGGCGCCTGCGCCAACTGCGCCGCGGCGGCCGGCTTGCCCCCGTTCTTGGCGGCCTCGGCGACCTCGGAAGAGACCACGGTTATGTCCTCTTCCTCAAGCGCCGCGTAGAATTCCTCGACCTCGGCGGCGGAGAGCTCACCCTCCTGCACGAGACCCGAGACCTCCTCCGTACTGAGAAACCCCTGACTTCTCCCCCTGTTCAAAAGCTCGTCGGTTCTCTCAGCCAGCATCATGGAGTTCTCGGCCGCCATTGATCTCCTCTCGTAGCCGGTTTTCCTACGCGGTTCTTTTTCAACGTCAGGGGCGCGTTTGTTAACTGCCTGTGAAAATGAACCCGCGTAGGGTAGCACACCACATATTGAAGGTCACTGGAATTTTCGCCTATTTCGTGTGTTTCCTTTTACTTACCGACCGCTGGTATACAACACGGGTGATGTTTCGACAATGTTTCGGCGCTGTTTCGATAGGTTTTCGTCCCCGCCGGGCCCGCGGGGCATATCTGCGGGTGGATGCATGGGCGATCTTGCTACACTACCCGGCGTGGACCTCGACGCGGCAAACCTCTCGCGGATCCTCGGGGTGGGGGTGCCCCCCGGGGTGGGCGTCGTCTCCGGTGTTACGCACGACTCCCGCGCCGTCGGGCCCGGCTTCGCCTTCGTCGCGGTCCCCGGCTTTAAGCGCGACGGGACGGTTTTCGTCGCCGAAGCCCTCGGCCGGGGCGCCTCCCTCGTGGTGGCCGAGCGCCCCGTGCCGGGGGCACCGACCGCCGTCGTTCCGGACGCCAGGGGCGCCTTGGCCGCCCTCGCCCGCGAGGTTTTCGGGGACCCCTCTTCGGAGATGGAGGTCTACGGCGTCACCGGCACCAACGGCAAGACGACGACCTCCTACGTGCTGCACTCCGTCCTCTCCGGGGCGTGCGGCGAGGAGTCGTGCGGCCTGATGAGCACGGCCGAGACCATCGTGGCGGGGAGGCGTAGGCCGGCCGTGCGGACGACGCCCGAGGCGACGGAGGTGCAGGGGACGCTCGCGGAGATGCTGCGGGAGGGGGTGGGGCGCGTCGTGATGGAGGTCTCCTCGCACGGCGTCGCGCTCAGGCGGGTGTCGGGCACGCGTTTTTCGGGCGCGCTCTTCACGAACCTGACCCGCGACCACCTCGACCTTCACGGTTCCATGGAGGAGTACTTCGCCGCCAAGCGGGAGCTGTTCCTCTGGACGCGGGGGCCGAAGCTGGCCAACGCCGAGGACGCGTGGGGCCGCCGGCTCGCCGCGGAGGTCGACGGCGTGCGGACCTTCGGGGGGACGGGGGAGGCGGACTACCGGGTCGAGGGGGTCGAGGCGGAGGCTGGGGGGACGCGGTTCTCCCTGCGGCACCCAGGCGGGGTGCTCGGCCTGGAGAGCCCGCTTCTCGGGCCGTACAACGTGCTCAACGTCGCGGGGGCCGCGGGCCTCGCGCTCGCGACGGGGGTAAAGCCCGGGGCCATCGCCCGCGCCGTGCGGGGGATGGGGCAGGTGCCGGGGCGGTTCGAGAGGGTCGTGGCGGCCGGGGAGCGGGGGTTCGAGGTGATCGTGGACTACGCCCACACCGCCGTCGGGCTGGAGGCGGTGCTGCGGGTCGCCCGCGGAGTAGCAGAAAAGCGTGTGATCTGCGTGTACGGGGCCGCGGGGGATCGGGACGGGGCCAAGCGGCCCGAGATGGGGCGGGTGGCGTCCCGCCTCGCGGACCGCGGCATCGTCACCACCGACGACGCCTACAGCGAGGATCCCGGTAAGATAGCCGCCGAGGTCGCGGCCGGGGCGGACCCGTCGCGCACCGAGGTGGAGCTGGACCGGAGGGCGGCGATCCGTCGGGCGCTGCTGGCGGCGGGCCCGGGGGACGTCGTGGTGGTGGCGGGCAAGGGGCACGAGACGGTGCAGCACCTGCCCGGGGGCGACGTGCCGTTCCACGACGCCACGGTCGTCGGGGAGTTGCTGGCGGAGATGGGGACGAGCGGGAGGTAGGGGCGTCTTGCAGGAAGGGACCAAAAGCGAGGTGGTGCGCAGGCTGCGCAGCGTGGAGGGCCACGTGCGCGGCGTGGAGAAGATGGTCGAGGAGGGCGACGTCACCTACGCGGACATCGTCCAGCAGACGAGCGCCATCTTCTCCGCCATCCGGCGCATAAACACGGTCTTGCTCAAGGACTTCGTCGAGGAGAGGGCCGGCCGGGATGGTGCCTCCGAGGAGATGATCAAAGACCTGGTCAAGGCCATAGACCGGGTGACGAAGTAATGGTCGCGCTTGACCGTGAACCTGCGGGTGCAACCGGTACTTCGGGAGTGATGGCCGCGTGAGGAATGCCAGCCCGCGGACCCTGCTCTTTGCCTTGATGGCCGCGGTGCCCATCGTCGTCGGGCTGGCGCTCCTCGCCGCCGTGTTGCTCCAGCGGGCGGGGTTCGGCCTCGTCGTGTGGGCGCTCGTGCCCTTCGCGGTCTCGATGCTGCTTATCGCGGGGCTCGGCGTCGTGCTGGGGCGGGCCGCCGTGCGGTCCTCGGGCGGATCTTCTAAGAGACGATCCCGAAAAGACGATGGTGTATAGTCCCCGGCCAATGGAGGACGCGGGCAAGAAGAGCCGGGAGATGGAAGAGCTCGAAGGCAAGGTGCGCGAGCTCGAAAAGATCGCGGGCACTTTGGGCGACGTGCCCGACGAGGAGCTGGCAGCCGCCCTGGCCGGGGCCGTCGAGCTTCTGGGCGAGATCAACGCCGGCATAGAGGCGCGGGTCGAGGCGGCGGGCGAGGAAGCCCGCGAGGCCGACTCGCTGCTCTCCGGCGTGGACTTCGGCCCCTTCGACGAGGCGCTCGAAGACCTGGAGCGCCGGGAGAGGACCCCCGGTGAGCCGGGGGCCTGATGACCTCGCCGCCCGCGTGCGCGAGGCGGCCCTTCTGGAGGGCGACTTCGTGCTCTCGAGCGGGAAGCGCAGCTCTTTCTACGTGGACAAGTACCTTTTCTCGACCGAGCCCGCCCTCCTGCGCGACATAGCGGCGGCGCTCGCCGGGACGCTGCCGCCCGGCGTGGACCGCCTCGCCGGGGTCGAGCTCGGGGCGGTGCCGCTCGTGGTGGCTACCGCGCTCCAGACGGGCCTGCCTTACGTGATCGTGCGCAAGGCCGTCAAGGAGTACGGCGGCTCGGCCGGGGAGGCCGTCGAGGGCGTCGTCGAGCGGGGCGAGCGGGTGGTCTTGCTGGAGGACGTGGTCTCGACCGGGACCCAGGCCATCAAGGCCGCCAGGGAGCTCGACACGCTCGGGGTGGAGGTCGTCAAGGTCGTGGCGGTGCTCGACCGCCGGGAGGAGCCCGGCGGGGAGCTGGGGGAGTTTTCCTTCCAGAGCCTGCTTAGGATGGACGAACTGCGGGTAGGAAAAAGGGATTGAGGCTACAAAAGGCCTCTGGTATAGTCCCCCGGATAGTTCCGGGGGAAGCAGTGGAAGCTGAAGACGGAGGCAGATCGAAAGATGAACAAGACGCAGCTGATCGAGAAGATCGCCGACGAGGCGAACGCTTCGAAGAGCGATGCCCAGAAGTTTTTCGAGGCGTTCCAAGAGGTGGTCCAGTCCGAGCTCAAGTCCGGCAACCAGATCCAGATCACCGGCTTTGGCAAGTTCTACGTCCAGGAGCGCGACGCCCGTCAGGGCATCAACCCCCAGACGAAGCAGCGTATAAACATCCCGGCCTCCAAGGTGCCGAAGTTCACCGCCGGCAACGCCCTCAAAGACCACATAAAGTAACCCGGACGGAACAGACCAGGGGCCGCCGGGCTACCCGCCCGGCGGCCCTTTCCCATGCCCCGGGCCCCCGGGGGACGGCGTGAGGGCGTTCGCGGAGTCCGCCCGTCGCAAGGGGAGTCCGCTCGTGGTTGGCCTCGATCCCGTCCCCTCACGCTTCCCGCGGGAGCTGCGCGGCCTACCGGAGCCGCAGGCCACGCTAGAGTTTTGCCTGGGTATCCTCGAGACCGTCGAGCCCTACGCCGCCGCGGTCAAGCCGCAGCTCGCGTTCTTCGAGCGCCTCGGGCCCGAGGGAATGGAGGTCTACGCGGCCCTGATCTCGGCCGCCAGGGACCTCGGCCTGCCCGTGATCTCGGACGCGAAACGCGGGGACATAGGCCCCGTCGCCGCCGCCTACGCCGAGGCCCACCTCCGCCTCTACGGGGCCACCTCCGTCACGGTCAACCCGTACATGGGCTCTGAGGCCGTCCTCCCCTTCTTGCAAGAGACGCGCAGCCGGGACGCGGGCGGGGGCGTCTTCGTCCTCGTCGCCACCTCCAACCCCTCCTCCGAAGAGTTCCAGCAGGCGACCGACCCGCCCCTCCACGAAGTCGCCGCCCGCCTGGTCGCGGACCTCGGCCGCAAAGACGGCGACTACCTGGACGTCGGGGCCGTCGTGGGCGCCACCCGTCCCTCCGTGGGCCGCCGGGTGCGCGAGCTACTCCCCGAGACGCTCTTTCTAACCCCCGGCTACGGGGCCCAGGGCGGGGGCGCAGCCGGGGTGCTCCCCCTGCTCGACGCCCGCGGAGCCGGCGTCCTCGTCAACAGCAGCCGCGCCATCCTCTACGCCCACGAAAAAGCACCCACGGACTACCGCCAGGCCGCCCGCGAAGCCGCCCACGGGGCCCGCGAAGACCTCCGCCGCGCCGGCATAAGGTATTAGTACGCTGCGGCTAGCGCCCCCGCTTTCAACACGGCGCCGTGCTGGAGCGCAGCGAACTAAAACAGGTGCGCCACGGATACCACCGTCACGAGTACCGTCGCCAGCGCGACCACCGCGCCTATTAGTTGCACCACTGTTTCCCTGGTCATGTGCGGTCCTTTCGGGTAGCTAGTTGTTTCGGAGGGCCGTCTGGCTGCTTTCTCCGTCTTTCTCTTCGAGGGCTGCTTCGATCTTCGTCTCGAGGTCTTCTTCGTAGCCTTCGTAGTGCTGGTCTTCGCCGAGCACCCACCAGACCACGCCGTCCCGCACCACGAATAGCCTGGGCACGCGCTTGACGTTGTAGAGGGAGGCGAGCCTTCCGGTCGGGTCGTAGAGGCGATCGTAAGGGGCGTCCACGTCCTCCCTGGCGCCGTTGACGTAGACGACGGCGAAGGACGCTTCGTCCCCGTACTCCCTGGCAACCTCCAAGAAACCGGCGCGGGCCCTGTTGGAGTTCTGGTTGAGCGGGCTCCAGAAGGCGAGCACGTAGACGCCCCTGTCGGAGAGCTCGAACCGGTTTCCTTCCACGTCTCTTGCCGTAAAGCTCTTGGCCGGCGAACCCACGTTGGGCTCTGGCGCCGCGAGCGTCAGGTTGCCGGTCCCTGTCTGCGCGCCGCCGAACGAGCGGTAGAAAAGGGAAAGGGCGAGCACCAGCAACGCCAAGACGACCAGCCGCTTCACGAGGGATCCGGAACGTAAATCAGGGAACGCACGACACGAGAATTGTATATGTTCGGCTCTACCTTGTCGTGCGGGCCGAATCGTCGTAGCCTCTGGGCTTCCGTGCCGAAAGCCGCAGACACCAGGCGCGCTGCGCTCGTCGTCGCGCTCGTCCTCTTCGTCCTCCCGTGGACTGCGGGTGGCGGGTGGGCCCAGGAGGACGGGGCGAGGGAGGTGCCCGCGCTCGAAGTGTCGGCCGGGGCCTGGGCCGTGACCGACCTTCGCAGCGGCGAGTACCTGGCCGGGGAGGACGCCTCAAAGAGGCTTCCGATGGCTTCGACGACCAAGATCATGGCCGCCCTGGTCGCCCTGGAGGCGGACCTGGACGCGGAGGTCACCGTCTCCGAGGAGGCGGCGGCTTTCGCGGTCCCCGCCTACAGCAACGTCGGCCTCGCGCCGGGCGACGTCCTGAGCGCGCGGGAGCTGTTGATGGCGTCCATGATCTCCTCTGGCGACGACGCCGCCTATGCCCTGGCCGAATACGTCGGGGACGGGAGCGTCGGGCGCTTCGTCGGCATGATGAACGAGAAGGCCGAAGAGATGGGCCTGCGGGACACCAGCTTCGAGAACCCCGTCGGCTTCGACGCCCGCGGCCACCACACGAGCGCCAGGGACCTCGCGAAGATGACGCGGGTGGCCATGGATGACCCCGCCTTCCGGGAGATGGTCTCGACGGAGTACGCGACGGTCTCCACTCTATACCGGGAGATACCCCTCACCAACTCCAACGAGCTGCTCTTCGCCTACCCGCCCGCCACCGGCGTCAAGACGGGGACCACGCCGGCGGCGGGGGAGAGCCTGGTCTCGTCCGCCGCGAAGGGGGACGAAGAGTACGCCTTCGTGATCCTCGACGCCGGGGAGGACCGGTTCTCGGCCTCCAGGCGCACCCTCGAGCACGCCTTCGCCGCCTACGACCGGGCTGATCTCGTCGTCGAGGGCAGGCGCTACGCGGGGTCGGACGTGCCGTACCGGCGTGGGAAGAAGATAGACCTCGTCGCGGCGGGGAGCGTGGAGGGGCTCGTGGACGCGAACCCCGAGGTCGAGCGGGAGGTCAGCATCGTGGGGGAGCCGCCCCCCACGGCCCGGGCCGGGACGAGGCTCGGGGAGGTCGTGGTGAGGGTCGACGGGGAGAAGGTCGGGGAGAGCCCGCTCGTCGCCAGGCGGGGCTACGAGGAGGCCTCGATGTGGGAGCGGGTGTGGTATACAGCATCTTCCGTCTGGAAGTAGCCGCAAGCCGCCACAAATAGCCGCATCGCGACCCGCTTTGCTAGGCCCCTACCGACGTCGGGAGACCCCCGTTGCGGCCCTGCGTGGCCCTCGCGTGGCGCCGGGTTGGCCCCAAGGGGTCCAACGGTGCCACCGATTGGGCCACCGACCGGGCTACCGCCCGAGCATCCACTCGGTGACCTCGGGCGCGTAGTAGCGGTAGCGGGGCCTCAGGCCGTTGCCCCGGCCCTCCGGCAGCGGGTGTCTAGGGATCTGGGACGCGATCCGCCTGAACTCGTCCCAGCGCAGCCCGAGGAACTCCGCGGTCTGCTCCGGGGACATCCACGCCCTACCCTCCGCCATCTTCTCGGCCAGCCGCTCCAGGACCGCGACCAGGCCGGTGGGTTTGCCCGGTCCCGGCGCGGCCGCCGTCCCCCTCGGCGCCGCGCCGTTCTCTTTCTCACGGATCATGGGGCTGCCTCCTCGAGCATGAAAGCAGTATAACCACAACGGACAATATTTTCACATTACGTGATATTATGTTCGCGTCACCCCCGGTCGGAAGGCGAGGCGATGCTAAAAGAAAAACCCAAGGATTCGCGCCAGATGTCCGAGTTCGGCCGCACCGTGTACAGCCTGATGCTCACCCGGGGCATCGAGCGGCGCCAGGATCTCCTGCGCCTGCTGAACGAGAACGGATACCCGATCAGCCAGGCCCGGCTCAGCTACTACCTGAACGGGGAGCGCAACGTGGATCCTATGTTCGTGGCTTGCGTCTCCGAGCTCCTCGGGCTCAACAAGGACGAGCGGCGCCGGGTGGCGTGGGCCTACGCCTACGAGCAGCTGCGCCCCTCGGAGGAGGACCTCCGGGTCATCGAGGGCTTCGGCAAGGTCCTCTAGGCGACCCCTCTCACGAACTTGTGGCACGAGCGTCGGGCAAGTCCTTGCGTCCACCTGCATATCCATCCAGCACTACAATATGTGGTGACTCCTTCTAGGCTTGCGAGACCGGGGGTGCCCCAGTCGGAGACCCCGCCCTCTCCTTTATGCAGGATCCCGTATGCGGAGTTCGGAGAACGCCCCTTCCACGCAATCGGGTGGATAGCCCTTGTCTAGTGGGCTGGCGGCCCCCAGGCAGTGCCGGGTCAGGCGGCGCTGGGCCTCGTTAGTTCGGGCGGTCTCTGCTCAGGCGGCGCGGCGGCGATCGGTATCCCGTCGTGCTCGCCGGTGGACAACGCGGCCTCGTCCCTCGCCATCACCGCCCGGATGCGCTCGCACTCCTCCAGCACCGACGCGAACCTGCCGATCTCTTCGTCCGTCATGGCCTCTGCCTCCGCCCGCCCCGGTATCAGGCGGGGTCCACGTGCGCCAGCATGTCGCGCACCCGCCGCCCTTCGCGGTGGCCCCGGTAGTACGCCAGCCTCTCCCGGGGACCCGACCATCCCGCGAGGTTCGGGTTCTCGAGGAACGACCGCGTCGGTCCGAACCGGCCATCCCCCCAACCGCTCCTGTAAGCCGGGTCCTCCCTCCGGACGCCGATCTCCTCGAACACCCGCTCGTGGATCATCCCCGCTCCTTCTCGGATGTGTACCGTGCTGGTTGCGCGCAACCTTAGGGAGTCGGGAACCGGGAGTCATGGCCCGAAAGGTCCATTCTTGGAAATTCGCCAAGGGAGTTTTCGCGGAAGATCCACGCCCCTCTTCTTGCTAGCCCTCCAGCAGCTGCAGCGCCCTCCTGGTGAAGAAGTAGAGCGCGTAGCCGTGGGGGTGCTCCTCGCCGACGTCAAACGCCGTGTGATCGTCCCCCGCCAACGCGGCCTCCTCGAGCAGGTATCCCAGGGCGCGGTGGTAGCGATCCGAGCCGACGTCGCCCACGTCAAGCCCGGCCTCGTGGGCGGCCCTGGTAGGGTCCACCCTGGACCCCTCTTGGCCGTGGGCCTGGGTCTCGTCGATGGCCCGAAGCAGCCGCAGCCCGTCGCTCTTCGCCTGGCTCTTGATGCCGGTCCTCCTTTGGCGCACGTCCGTGCCAAACTCGGCCACAAATAGCGCACCGCCGGGCTGCAGCCGGGCCTGGCAGAACCTGCGCGGTCGCATTTATTCGGGGGTCTTAGAAGATGGTCCGGCTGATGCTCGGGTGTTTGGCGAGCGCGGCGTGGAGGATCAGTCGGCGGGGATCGCGACGCCGTGATCGCCGTCCGCCCTCTGAGGCCGACCGTCGCCGATCTCGTAGTAGTCGCCCGCGTCCTCGACGAACACGTGGGCCGCCGTCTGGAGCCCCGTCGGCGGATCCAACGTGCCGGCGGCGATCGAGACCCGATCGCCGGAGGCGGGCTCCCAGAACAGGCTCGATCCGCAGATCCCGCAGAACCCTCGCCGGGCCGTCGGGGACGATCGGTGCCAGCGTAGCCCTTCCGACTCGATGAGGACCAAGGCTTCCGGGCGCGTCGCCGTGAACGCCGCGAAGTGGCCGCTGGTGCGGCGGCATTGCGTGCAGTGGCAATCGACCACCGCCCGCAGCGGCCCGCGCACCTCGTACCGGACGGCGCCGCAGAGGCAGCCGCCTGTCCCCCCGATCGGAGGGCGACTCCCCTTCCGCCTTCCCATGCTTCCCCCCCTTCGGAGAGCGATGTGTGAGACGGGAAGCATGCCACGTCCGGGACTTTCCGGCCAGCCGGAGAAAGCCGGGATCTTTCGGGGATTCTGCCAGGCCCGGCTGCTGCCATACGGGGCGCTATTTGTGGCCGAGTCTGGTCCGTGCCTGTCGACATCTTGCGGCAGCGAGGGGGCCAAGGCGGATGGCCCCTAGCCGAGGCCGACCCTTCGCGCCTCCTCGGGGGTGAGCGAGTAGTCCCGGGCCAGGCCGAAGCCCCCGGCGTGGGCCTCGGCCCCGGTGCTGGTGCACAGCACGCGGACGTTGAAGCCGCCGCCGACGAAGGTTGCCGCGTCCTCCTCGCACCGCAGACCCGTGGAGCCGCACAGCCCGCACCTCTCCTCCTTCTCTCGCACCAACCGCTCCACGCGACGGCGTTGGTTGGGGCTAAGGGGTCTGCGCATCGGTGCCTTGCCCGGCCTGCGATCGGGCCGGGGAGGTAGACTCGGGGCCATGGGCATGGAGAACGTCTACGGATGCTGCCCCGTGTGCGGCGCGAACGACGGTTACCTGGACGTCGGCGAGGAGCAGTGGTTCTATTGCTCCGCGCACAAGAAGAGGTGGCTTTTCGTGTTCGGCTCCTTCA
>CADCVH010000080.1 GCA_902806085.1 uncultured Rubrobacteraceae bacterium
CGCTGGTGCCGAAGTGGAACATCACGTCCGGCTCCTCGGCGTCGGGGTCGGTGCGGGCGAAGAGCGCCGCCTCCCAGCCCTGGCGCGACATCCCGGGCACCGGCCTCGTCGCCTCCCACATCACCACACCTTCGGGGTGGTCCAGGAGGTGCTCCCCGACCCCGGGCAGGTCGACCAGGCTCCGAACGCCGACGTCGTACAGGTGGTCGGCCGGGCCGATCCCGGAGAGCATCAGGAGCTTCGGCGTGTCGAAGGCGCCGCAGCAGACGACTACCTCGCGACGGGCGGAGATGGTGCCCCGGTCGGTCTCGGCTCCCACCGCGTCGCCGTGGTCGTCGAGCAGGATGCGGTGCACCTTGGTGTCCGTCAGGAGCGTGAGGTTCGGCGGCAGCTCGCCGATGGGGTGGAGGTAGGCCACGGAGCTCGACTGGCGGATGGCCCCGCGCGCGTTGAGCTGGAGCCACCCCACCCCCTCCCTGAGCTCTTCGTCGTTGAAGCGGATGGGCGGGAAGCCCGCCTGCCGGGCCGCCTCGACGAAGGCCTCGCTGCAGGTGTTGCCGGGCAAGACCGTCTCGATGTTGACGCGGTCGAAGAGCCTGTCGAAGTAGGGACGCGCGTACTCGGGCCCCCACCCCGCAGCACCGGCCTGCTCCCAGATCTTCAGGTCCGCGTCGGGGGTGCGGAAGGCGATGGCCGAGTTGTGCGAGCTGCAGCCGCCGAGCATCTTTCCGCGGCTGTGCCGGATCAGGCCGTTTCCGCGCTCCTGCGGCTCTATCAAGTAGTCGTAGTCGAGCTCCGTGCCGAGCAGATTGACCCAGTTCCAAAGCTCGAGTATCCGCCAATCGCCCTCGTCGGACGGCCCGGCCTCCACCAGGCACACGCTCGTGTCCGGGTCCTCGGCGAGGCGGGAGGCCACCACCGCCCCCGCCGTGCCGCCACCGAGGACGAGGTAGTCGAATCCGGCCGTATGGTTCATGGGCTACCCCTCCGAAGACTCGCCGGGGTTGGCGGAGACCGGTTCCCGGTCCGCCGCGCTGCGCTCAAGGGCCTGCCTCCTGGGCTCCAGGTACTCCGCCGGGGCGCCCTGCTCCTCCATAAACGAGATCGCGTCGGCTATCAGGGCCCGGCCTTCGTCGGCGTGCGAGTCCCAGATGTCGACCTGCTCTTGCGGGTCGGTGGTCAGGTCGTACATCTGCGGCTTGTCCGTCGGCCCGCCGAAGATAACGGACCTCTCTGGGGTGGTGATGGTGATCGGCATGTAGCTCGAGATGCGCCGGGGCCGGGAATCCACGGCGGTGGTCATCTCGCCCTCCGCGAAGTACAGCGGCCAGGAGCTGACCACGAACGGCCGGTGCTCGTCCTCTTTCCCGGTGAGCACGTCCGCGAACGAGTTCCCCTGCATCGCCTCCGGGCCCGGGCGCTCGACGCCCGTCAACTCGAGGATGGTGGGCGTAAGATCCGGCGCCGTCGTCATCGCCGACCGGCGCCCCGGCTCCATCCCCGGGACGCGCGCGATCAGGGGAACCCTGGTGATCTCCTGGTACAGCGGCGACCAGCCGACCGTCAGCAACCACGACTCCCTTAGCCACGCCGGCACGTTGGCGTTCTGCGCGATGTCTATGATCCCCGCGTCCAAAGTGTTGAGCCACTCGGCCTTGCCGAAGTAGTCGTGCTCCCCGAAGTAGAAGCCGTGGTCGGAGGCAAAGAAGACCAGGGTGTTCTCCTGCAAGCCCAGCGCGTCCAGCTTCGCCAGGAGCCGGCCGATCCAGAAGTCCACCATCGTCACCTCGCCGCAGTAGGTCGCGTGCGCGAGGTCCACGTCGTCTTCCCCGAGGCCGGCCTCTCTCCAGTTCGCGTAGCTGGGGTAGATCTGACGCCCGTCGTAGCCTGGCCTGTACTTGGCCGTGTAGTACTCGGGCGCGTCCCAGGGCTCGTGCGGGTCCCACGTGTCCACGTACAGGAAGAACTGCTCGTCGTAGTGACGTTCGAGCCAGCCTTCGGCCTCGGTCATGGTGCGCGCCACGAGCCTGTCCGACTCCGACCTCCAGGTCGAGCGGTAATCGGAGCGCTCGTGGGGCCTGGTGTCGTCCCCCTGGCCCCTCACCCAGACAAAGTCGTCGAAGCCCCGGTCGTAGCCGAACCGGTTGCGGATAAAGTACGGCGTATCGACGATGCCCATCGTCGTGTACCCGGCCGCGGACAGGAGCCCCGGCAGCGTGTGGAGGGTCAGCCACAGGGGCTCCCAGCCCATGAAGGTGTAGGAGAAGTTCCCCGTAAGCATGTCCGCCCGGGCAGGCATGGTGGGGAACGAAGAGATCACGTGCTGGTCGAACACCACGGACGAACGCGCGAAGGCGTCCAGGTTCGGCGTGTGTATGTACGGGTTCCCGTATGCCCCCATATGGTCCCGGCGGAAGGTATCCGCGACGATAACCACGACGTTGGGGCGAGCTTGGTCTTGCATGTATCCTCCTGCGTTGGGCTCTCTGCGCCCTAATGGACGCCTATGCCGGCTCCTAGCGCAGGGAAGGCGGCGCCCGCCGCCCGGCGAGGTACTGTGCGCCCTCCAGACGCCCCTTGTTGCCGAAAGCCCCGTAAGACCACCAGAGCATACGGCCCCGGCGATCCAACCTGTAAGGCCTGGCGGCCCAACAAAGCAGGAGCAACAGAAACCGAACGAGCTCGCGTCTGAACACCTTCGTCCACCTCTGCAGCAGGCCGAAAGCGTCCCCGTCCCACGGGCGAAACTCCTCGCCGGTAGACCCCCACGACACGGATGCCGCCGCGGCGTCGATGTTGCGAACTGTGCACCAGTTGCTCATTGACCAACTTCTATCACAAAGCTGGTATTGTGTCAATAAGCCTTTTGCACCGGGACGCCTGGTTCAAAAAAATCGACCGGTTGCGCCATGCGAACCGCGGCGGGCTCCGGTGGGGATCGGATACGGATCGTTTCCCTTGGCGCGTGTCGTTCGCGCGAACGGTACTCTGACCCCACGCCGCGCGACGCCTGAGGATGGGCCGATGATGCCCTGGCCGGCGTGGATCATTGCTTAGGATGCGGCCCGGTGGTAGCGTTGGCGACGATCATGAGCGGTGTGTACATCCCAGGACCAGGCAGGAGGGTCACGCTACGGGACGTCGCCCTGGAAGCGGGGGTCTCGATCAAGACGGCCTCCCGCGTCGTGAACGGCGAGCCCACCGTGAACGCGGCGATGGCTTCCCGGGTGGCGGAGGTGGTCGAGAGGCTGGGTTACCGGCCCAACGAACTGGCCCGCGGCCTCAAGGGGCGGCGCTCCCGCACGATCGGGCTGGTGATCGCCGACGTCTCGAACCCTTTCATGGCGATCTGCGCCCAGGCGATCGAGGGGGTGGCCCGGGAGCGCGGCCACGCCCTGATCCTCTGCGACTCCCACGCAGACCTCCGGACGGAGGACGCCTACGTAGGGCTGCTCACCCAGCGCCAGGTCGACGGGCTGCTGCTGGTCCCCGCCCGCGGGCACAACGCCCACCTGGAGGCGGAGCAACGGGCCGGCCTTCCGGTCGTTGCGTTCGACCGGCCGGCCGAGGGCGTCCGGACCGACACGGTGCTGGTCGAGAACCGCGCCGGCGCGCGGGACGCCACGGAGCACCTGATCGGCCACGGCCACGAACGCATCGCCTTCGTCGGCGACGTCCGCCACTTTTACACCGCCCGTAAACGCCTGGAGGGCTACAAGGAGGCGCTGGAAGCCGCGAACCTCGAACCCCTCCACAGCCTCGACGCCCACAGCGTGGAGCTTGGCGAGGAGGCGACGAAGGGCTTCCTGGAAGCGCCCGACCGTCCCACGGCGCTGTTCGCCGCCAACATCCTGACCGCCCTCGGCGCTTTGAGGGCCATCGAAGACCTGGGACTGCGCATCCCCGAGGACGTCGCCGTGATCGGCTTCGACGACTTCGAGCTCGCCCACGTACTCCGCCCCCGCTTCACCCTCGTCCGCCAACCGGCCGCCGAACTGGGCCGCCGCGCCGCCGAGATGCTCTTCGGCCGCCTCGACGGCCAGGACCACCCCGAACCCCGACGCCTCGTCCTGCCGACCGAACTGGTCGTGCGGGAATCTTGCGGCTGCCCCGCCCAGCCCACCCCCTAACCCACCCGTAAGCACCCCGAAAACCGAGCGGGGGCCTTGACACCGTTGTCCGCGTCCTTTAGATTGCCCGCCATTGGCCTAGACACCGTTGTCTCAGGTGGTCTGGGATAGGTAAGGGGGTGGCAAAAAGGTAGGGATCGGTGTCGGGCGTGGGGCTTGCATCGGGTCGTGACGTCCCTGGGCGTCGGGGCTATACCGCAAGGGCGGCGAGAACGGATGCTGGGGATGAAGGTCGTGGTCGGGGCGGGCGGCGCCGGCCCGAGGAGAGGAGATTGAGATGGCCGAAGACACGCGTGCGGCGGGGGCGGGCAACCCGCCGGTAACCCCGATCCTGGCGGCGACTGCGGTTGTGTCGGCGATAGCGGGCTTTCTGTACGGTTACGATACGGGCATCATCTCGGGTGCGTTGCTGCAGATCCGGGACGAGTTCAGCATCGGCAGCGGCTGGCAATCGATCATCGCGACGGGGATCCTGGTCGGCGCCGTCATCGGGGCGCTCGTGGGCGCGCGCCTCTCGGAGGTCCTGGGCCGCAAGCGCACCATCCTGATCATCTCGGCGGTGTTCGTGATCGGGACCCTGGCCGCCAGCTTCGCTCCTACGCCGCTCACGCTGGCGCTGGCGCGGGTGCTGCTCGGCATGGCGGTCGGGGGGGCGACGCAGACGATACCCATGTTCGTCGCGGAGCTCTCCCCGCCCCAGATCCGGGGGCGGCTCGTGCTGGCCTTCCAGGTGGCGATCGGGATCGGGATCCTGACCGCGACGATAGCGGGGGCCAGCCAGCTCTTGGATTGGCGACTGATGATCGGTCTTGCGGCGGCGCCGGCGGCGCTGCTGCTGTTGCTGATGCTGCCGGCACCCGAGAGCCCGCGCTGGCTGGTCAAGGTCAACCGGCTCGACGAGGCCAGGGGTAACCTGCGGCGGGTGCGGGGCCAGGACGACGTCGAGGACGAGCTGGACGAGATCATGGAGGTCGAGGAGCAGAGGCGCCAGGCAACATCGCGCGGCTGGAAGGGTCTCGGCCAGGCGTGGGTGCGTCCGGCCCTCGTCATGGGCTGCGGGATGGCGCTGTTCACCCAGCTCAGCGGCATCGAGATGATCGTCTACTTCACGCCGACGATCCTGACCGGCGCCGGGTTCGAAGAGAGCGGCGCGCTGTACGTCAGCGTCGCGCTCGCGGTGACGTACGTGATCATGAACGTGATAGGGCTGCTGATCGTGGACCGCGTCGGCCGTCGCAGGCTCTCCCTCATAATGACCCCCGGCGCCGCGGTGGCCCTGGCGGTGCTCGGGGTGGTGTTCCTGCTCGGGGAGGTCAGCGCAGGCTCGGCCCCGTTCATCATAGCCTGCCTGATCGCGTTCATGATCTTCACGGCGGGCGGCCTGCAGGTGATGGGCTGGCTGACCGGGTCTGAGATCTACCCGCTTGGCGTGCGGGGCGCGGGGACCAGCGCGCAGGCGGCGACGCTGTGGGGCTCGAACGTGATCATCACCCTTACCCTGCTCCCGCTGGTCGAGACGATCGGGATCGGGCCCACCATGTGGGTGTACGCCGCGTTCAACGTGATAGCGTTCTTCTTCGTCCTGCGGTACTTCCCGGAGGTCGCGGGGCGCAGCCTCGAAGACATCGAGGCCTCGTTGGCCGAGGGCACGTTCCGTCCCGGTGGTGTCCCCATCAGGGGCGAGAGCGAGAAGACGGCGGCGACCTGATCGACAACGCGTGCGTCCCGCCCCTTTTCCGGGCGGGACGCACGCGTATCGGGGGCAAGGTTACGCCGGCAAAACGAAAGAGCGGCCCACGAGCCGTCCCACCCTGGTCGGACTGAGAGCGTTGGGCAATGGAGTTGAACCCCGGCACGTTCCCGCGTCGTGGGAGAGCGTGCCGGGTGTCCTCGCAGAACCATGCTCCAAGGCGAGCACCGCGGGGGTGGGTCAACTCCATTGACTACCGCTACGAGGCCTTGAGGCCGGCCCCCTCGGAGTGGACGGCCTCAAGGCCTCGTCGAAGTCCCCCGGCGAGGGGCGGTGCGTGGTCGCCTTGTGCGCGCCTATGTGGCCGACGATGGCCTTCGAGTCGATCTAGACCGGGCAAGCCGCGGGCGCGGACCGCCCTCCTGGGCTAAAGCTGCAGGACCCGCTGGGGGATTCTCCCCAGACGGGCGCTGATGTCCTCGGCGGCCCCCTTGCTGAGGGTGGCGACATCGGGCAGGCGTTCCGGGGGCATGCGGTATTCCGGGCCCGAGACGCTCAAGACCGTCGAGCAGCGCTCCGACGCGTCGAAGACGGGGACCGCGACCCCGTTAAACCCGGGCTCCAGTTCGCCAATGGTGAAAGCCGCGCCCTCGGACCTGACGCGCTCGAGCTCGGAGCGCAGTACGGCGACGCTGGTGATCGTCTTTTCGGTAACCGCTTCCAGGGGATCTTCCAGGTTGAGGGTCTCGACCGGATCCTCCATAAACGCGAGCAGCACCTTGCCGTTGGCGGTGGTGTGCGGCTCGGTTCTATAGCCGATCCAGTCGCCAACACCGACCAGCCGCGGCCCGTCGGCCTGGGCGATGTTGACGGTCTTGCCGTCCTCCAGACGCGCCAGGTTGACCGTCTCCCCCGTCTCCTCGGCCAACCTCTCCATCGGCACCCTGGCCACCTCGACCATGTTCTGGCTGCTGGCCGCGGCGAGCATACCGAGGCGGACGAACTCGGGCCCGAGCCGGAAGGCCTCGCTCCCCGGGGCCCGCTCGAGGAACCCCCGCTGGGCGAGCGTGGAGGCCAGGCGGGACGCGATGCTCTTGTCGGTGCCGAGCATGCTTGCGATCTCGCCGACCCGGTACTCCCGATCAATCTCATCGAAGAGCAGCAAGAGCCTCAACGCGCGGTCAACCGTCTTTAGCACACAGACCCTTCGGGATCGGCCAAGAACCACACAATCCGTTGACAATACCACACCACAATCGTCTTATACCCGGGCGATAATCGTCGCCATGCTTCCGCGCCCGATTCCGGCGCCCCTATCGAGGTGAACGGGCCGCCGCCCCCGAGGTTACGCGTCCTTCGAAGGGGGAAACCCTGGGCTGCGTCGTTACCCCGCGGACCAGGCAGCTCGTCCGGTCCGCCAACGATGGCCGGTCATCAAGCTCGTCACCTCCCGTCGGGCGGATCCCCGGCGTAGATGCCACACACGGCGCTGGTAACGGTCACGCCGCCCGGTTTCTGGCCGCCCTCGAGCGTCAGGCGAAGGTGGTCGGCCCCCGCAATACCGGTTCGTTGCCCCGGCGGGCGGTGCGCTTCATCGTTCCGGCCCGCGAGGTTGCCGCCGATCTCGAAGAGGCGCGGTTCGTCCGCGAACCGTCCGGGGTTGGGCCGGTTCAATCGACCTGGCTTCGGATCCGGATGCGCCGGGGTGCCGGCAGGTTTGCCCCGTCCTCTATGGTGATCTCCAGCAGGCCGTCCACGAACCCGGCGTCCATCTTGCCCTCGTCTACGCCGTCGGGCAGGTTGATGGTGCGCCGGAAGTATCCGAAGGAGCGCTCCCGCGTGTAGAACGCCAGCTCTTCCTCTTCCAGCCCGCTCCTGCGCTCGCCGGAGACGCTCAACACGCCGTTGGCGAGCGAGATGTCTATGTCGTCCTGGTACACGCCGGCGAGCTCGCACCGGATCACCAGGTCGTTGCCCTTGGCGAATATGTCGGTGGTCGGGACCCAAGCGGTGGCGTGGGTCCTGCGCTGGTCCTCCTGCGCCTGCCCCCCACCCTCGGCGTACTCCCGCATCCGGGTCATCTCGCTCATGTGGTCTATGAGCCCCCTGAACGGGTTGCGTGCTCTGCCCATGCTTCCTCCTTTTGGCCCACTCTCCGGGTTGCGTCTCGTTGCGGACGGTTCACGCTTGCGGGCCCCCGGTGTCGGGAGCGCGTACTACTCTGACCAAGGCCCAGGGGGCGGCGGGAAGGTCCGCCCCATCCCGGACGCTAGGTGCGGCGCTGGTCGCGCTCTCGGGGGTCCTCCGCGGACATTTGCTGCGGGTTGGGGGCCCCGCTGGGACGGGACATCGCCCTGCCCGGTTCCGGCGCCGTGGGGAGCCTGTCCGGCAATCGTTCGGCCCGCAGCGACTTGAAGAGGGAGAAGCACAGCCCGATCAGGATGAGCACGAACGGCGCCGCGGAGGCGATGGCGACCGACTGGAGGGCCGTTATCGCCGCGTCCACCGAGCCCTGTATCGCCCCGGCCAGCAGGCAGATCGCCGCCGCCGCCCCGGTGAAGACGCCCCACACCACGACGGTCCACGCCCTGGGGTTCAGGTCGCCCCGTGAGGAGAGCATGCCCATCACCATCGCGGCCGCGTCCGCCCCGCTGATAAAGAACAGCGCGACGAGAACTATGGCTATCAGGGACATCAGGCCCGAGAGCGGGAACGCGCCCAGGGTGGCGAATAGCGCCGCCGGCTGGCTCTCGGCCACGGCGTCGGCGATGTTCGCGGTTCCCGAGAGCTGCAGGTTGATGGCCGCACCCCCGAGGACGGCGAACCACACGAAGCTGACCACGCTCGGGGCGAGGATGACCCCGATCACGAACTCCCGGATGGTCCTGCCCCGCGAGATGCGGGCGATAAAGGTGCCGACGAACGGGGCCCAGCTTATCCACCACGCCCAGTAGAAGATGGTCCAGCCGGAGACAAACTCCGAGTCCCCGTAGGAGGCGGTCCTGAAGCTCATAGGGATGAGGTTGGCCATGTAGCCCCCGATGGACTGCACGAAGGTGTCGAGGATAAAGACCGTCGGCCCCACGACGAACAGGAAGAAGAGCAGGAACACGGCGAGCACCATGTTGGTGTTGGAGAGCCACTGGATCCCGCGGTGCACCCCGCTGATCGCCGAGACGATAAAGCAGAGCGTCAACACCGCGATGACCACGATGGCCAGCCCGACCGCGTCCCGGCCGCCGAACCCGAACAAGACGTCGAGCCCCTCGTTGATCTGCAGCGCCCCCAGGCCCAGCGACGTCGCCGAACCGAACAGGGTGGCGAAGATCGCCAGTATGTCTATGGCCTTGCCCGTCGGCCCGTAGACCCTGTCGCCGAGGAGCGGGTGGAACGCCGTGCTTATCAGGTTCGGCATCCCCTTGCGGAAGGTGAAGTAGGCGAGGGCCAGGCCCATGATCGCGTAGATCGCCCACGGGTGGAACGCCCAGTGAAAGTAGGAGTACTCCATCGCGACCTGGGCGGCCCCCCTCGTGTTGGGCTCCGCTACCCCACCGGGTGGAGCGCCCATGTGCGTCATGGGCTCCGCGACCCCGAAGAACATGAGCCCGATGCCCATCCCCGCGCTGAACATCATGGCGACCCACGACACCGTCCTGAACTCCGGCTGCTCGTCGTCGGCGCCGAGCCTGATCCTGCCGTAGCGGCTAAACGCCAGGTAGAGCGAGAACGCCAGGAACCCGAAAGACGACAGTATGAATACCCAACCGAAGTTCGGCACCAGAAAGCCGAAAAGGACGGAGTCGAAGATGGCCGCCAGGCTCTCCGCGAAGAACACCCCCCACGCCACGAACACCGCCGAAAGTACCGCAGCGATCCAGAATACGGCGGGGTCTATCCTCGGACTTGCCGGCCTTTGCATCTCTACCTATCCCTTCCCCGGTTCCACGACACCACACCTTCCCCCGTTTCTCGCCATCGGTGCGGGCACTGTAGCGCATAGCGCAACTTGTTTCAACAATGTCATTCAGCGTCGCCCGGAGCGGTGACAAGAACCGCGAAGGGCGCGGAGGAGCCATTCGTCCCAGCATACCTTACCCGGCCTTCGAGAACATGCTCCCCGCTCCGGGCATCGGCGGGCAGGCCGAGCGAGAGGTTCGACAAGACCTCGGCGACCGGATCGCCGCAAGGAATCTCCGGGGCCGGGTGTGTGCCTTCGCCAGCCCTTGCGGACGCTACCTCCCCGGCCAGCGAAGCTTGGGGATGACGCGCTCGCCGTAGGCCCGGATGAACTCCTCCTGGTTGCGGCCGACGTTGTGGACATAGACCTCGTCGAAGCCCAGGTCCACGTAGTGCTGGACGTGGTCCAGGTGCTCGTCGAGGTCGGCGCTGGTCAGGACGCGGTTCTTGAAGTTCTCGATGGAGACCTGCTTCGCCATCGCGGCGAAGTCTTCCGGATTCCTTATGTCCCCTTTCGGGAAGGGCATCCCGCCGTTGGGCCATTCCTTTACGGCCTGCTCCTCGGCCTCCCCCTGGCTGTCGGCCCAGGAGACGTGGAGCTGGATCATGCGCGGCATCGCGGACGGGTCCTTGTCCGCCCGCCGGGCGCCCTCCTCGAACTTCTCCATCAGCATCTTTATCTTCTCGTCCGCGGCCCCGACGGTGATTATGCCGTCGCAAAACTCGCCCGTCCTGCGGCTCTGCAGGGGGCCGGCGGTCGCCACGTAGATCGGGGGCGGCGTGTCCGGCATCGTGTAGAGCCTCGCGCTCTCGAGCCGGATGTGGTCCCCAGCGTACTTCACGACCTTGCCGGTAAAGAGCCTCCGGATGACCTCGATGGACTCCATCAATATGCGCAGGCGCGTCGGCGCCTCCGGCCAGTACTCGCCGACGACGTGCTCGTTGAGGGCTTCCCCGGCCCCGAGCCCGAGCCAGAAGCGCCCCGGGTACATCGCCTCGAGCGTCGCGGCGGCTTGCGCGATGATGGCGGGATGGTAACGGAACCCCGGCGGCGTGACGCCGGTCCCGAACCGGAGGTTGGTCGTCGCGCCCAAAGCGCCCATCCAGCTCCAGACGAAGGCGCTCTCTCCCTGCTCGGGCGTCCACGGGTGGAAGTGGTCAGACGCCATCACGGACGAGAAACCGGAGTCCTCCGCGGTCTTGCACCACCCCAACAGGTCCGTCGGATGGAACTGCTCGAACATCGCCGCGTAGCCAACGGTGCCGGTAGTGTCCACGTAGCCTCCTCTTAATAGTGGTCAGGCATCGGGTTTCAGCCGTCAGGTTTTCTCGGACGAGCACCTCGTCGTCTTCTTGGGACAGTTTACAACCGCGGCGTTCGGGGCGGTCCTCATCCGACGAGGTAGGCCGACCACGCCACCAACCCGATAGCCGACGCCTGAAACCCCATGCCTCTTTCAGAAATGGTCCGGCGCGAAAAGAAACGGGTCGCCGGTTGGGAAAAGCTCTTCCAGCAGGTCGAGGGCCGCGGGCGAGCCGGTCTCTACGAGGCCGTGCCGCGCGAGTTGGCGGGCCGGGAGGTAACCGGCGTAGAGTTGGGCGAGCCGGCGCACGTCGAGCGAGGCCCGGTCCTTCGCCTCCGCCCCCCGCACGACCTCGCCGCCGCCGACGGTGTACTCGCCGGCGTTCTCGGGGATGACGTCGTCGGCGACTTCGAGGACGAGCGGTCCGCTGCCCTTCCTGTTCAGGTGGCCCAGGGCGCCCTCGACATCGGTGAGGCGGAGCATCTGGTCCGGCTCTATCTTGGCGTCGACGTAGGAGCTCTGGAGGTACGGGTGGAGCCGGTCTTCGCGGCTGGTCCAGTGCCTGATGTCGAAGGCGTCGGGGTCCAGGGCGGCTAGGAAGGATACGAGGCCCCGCCGCGACTCGGTCGTTTCGGCGACGAGCTCCTGCACTTCGAGGCAGCGCGGGGGCTCCCGGCCCTCCTGGTGGTTGGACATCTTGTAGATCAGGTACCCCCGGACCTCCCCCTCCGCCTCGTAGACGGCGGCTTCGAGGTCTTTGCGGCCCAGGGTCTTGCGCCAGTACGCCTCACTGCGAAGCGCGCAGAGCTGGTGACCCCGCGACTCCGCCAGGAGAAGCGCCATCATGGCGGGCAGGTCTTCCTCGCGGTAGGCCCGCAGGTTGCTCTGCTCCGGGCTCGTCGGCAGGTCGGTCGGTTCAAGCGTGTACTCGACGGCCTCGGTGGCGAGCTCGTAGCCGAACGACCGGTAGAAGGCGTGGGCGAAAGGCGAGAGCAGGGAGAGGTTGATGCCCCTGCTCCTCATGTCTTCCATCGCGACCCGCATCAGGTCTCCGGCGTAGCGCCGCCGCCGGTAGGCCGGGTGGACCATTACGGCGGCCACGCCGCCCATGGCCGCCGGCTTCTCGTCCACGAGAACTTCCATCGGCAGCACGGCAACCCCCGCCCGGGCCTCCCCGTCCTCCTCTATGATGTGGACCTGCTCCGGGTCAAGCCTCGGGTTCTGCTGCGGGTCGAAGTACTCGCGCGCGTGGGCGACGTCGTCCCCGAAGGCGGCCACCATGAGCCGCGCCAGCGCTTCGCCGTCTCCTTCTCGATACGTGCGTAACCGCATGGACCTCCGAAAGCTCGCCTCCGGACCGGATTCTAGCGGAAGAGCCCCGGTGGGATCAGGCCCCCTTCTTGCCTTTTTTCCCTTTCCCCTTCTTTTTGGACTTCCCGGACTTGCCGGAACCCTCCTGCTTCCCTTCGACGGCCTCCGCCAGCCAGCGGCACCACTCGGCGTTTCCCTTCTCGTACAGGATGCCCCGCCGCAGCGTCGCGTAGGAGGCGAAGCGCGGCGCCTCCGGCCGGCCGAGATCGTCGGCCCACTCCTCCTCCATCCACCCCCTTATCTCCTCGTACCGGGCGAGCTGCTCTTCGTACCGGCGTCCCTCCTCCCGAAAGAGCCGCGCGGCCTCCTCCCCGTCCACGAGCCACACGGAGTACGCCTTCAGGGTCAACTCGTCTTTGGTGGGCTTCCGCGGCGGAGGCTGCGCCGCCCACTCCTTGAGCGCGTCGAGGCCCGCCTCCGTGGCCTCGAAGACCTTCTTGTCCGGCCTTTCGCGCTGCTCGACGACGCTGTGGGTCACGAAGCCGCCCTCCTCGAGCCGCGCGAGCTCGGGGTAGATCTGGCTGTGCCCAGCCCCCCAGAAGAACCCCACCCTCCCCTTCATCCTCTGCGTCACGTCGTAACCACTCAGCGCCTCCCTCGCCAACAAACCCAGGATCGCGTACCCAAGCGTCGTCATGTGCCTCCCAATTTCTTTATGTCATTCTTGACATATAGATTAGCAGACAGTAGAGTACTATATGTCGTGATTTACATAAGAGAACGGCGAGGGAGGGAGGCAGAGATGTGCGGCAGGTCGGTGATGGCGCGTGGGGCGGGGTTCGGCGGGCGGCGGCGCTCGGAGTTCTTCGGGATAGACGCGGAGAAGCTCGGGCCGGGGGCGAAGGTTGGGGTGGCGTTGTCGGTGTTGGGCCCGGTGGCGTTGTCCGGGGTCTTGCTGGTGGCGTTGGCCCCGGGCCTGTGGTGGGTCTTCACGACGTATTTCTGGGTCGCCTTTCCGGCGCTCGGCCTGTTGGGTAGCGGCCTCGCGGGGCTCGGGGAGGAGCGGGCCGGGCGGGCGGAACGGGCCGCGGCGATGGACCCGGAGCGCGACTTGCTCGTCGCGCTCATGTCCCACGGCGGGATGACGCCGGCCGGGGTCGCCGCCGAGACCTCGCTCTCGGTCGAGGAGGCCGACAGGAGGCTCAGAGGGCTGGCGGAGGCCGGGCACCTGGAGGTGCGGGTGCGGGGAGGCGGCCTCTTCTACGCGCTGTGGGAGGCCGAGGAGCGCCGGATCGAGGGCGTGCGATGAGCGCCGGGGCGGGGGACGTTGTGGGTTTGAGGGTTCGGGGCGGGCGGCGCGCTTTGTTGATCTTCGCGTCGGCCGCCCTGGTTTTCAGCGTCCTGCACCACGCGGACCACGTTATACGGGGCAGCCACTCGGGATGGCCGTTTGGGTCGGAGGTCACGCCGTTCACTTACAGTTTGCTGATCTACGCGCTCATCTTGCCGGCTATCTACCTGACGGCCGGGGGACGCGACGTGGCCGGCTACCACCTGTTCGTCGCCCTCGGGGGTTTGGCCCTCATCGGCTTTGTCCACTTCGTGCCGGTGGGGGGCCACGAGGCGCCGATCGGGGACATCTACGCGGCCTACGGCAGCGCGTCGGCCGGGCTGCTCGCGCTCGGGATACTGGCCGGGCTGATAACCAGCGTGGCGGCGCTCGCGGTCGCCGCCCTGGGGACGTTCCGGATGAGATATCGGTCCACGAAGGGAGGCTGAACGATGCTGTCCAAAACCGTCCGGTTCGTGAACCTGCTACTGGCGGGATTGCTGACGGGCAACGAGCTCGGGACGTGGGCTGCGGTGCATCCGGCGCTGGAGGATTTGAGCCCGCCCGAGCGCCTCCGGGCCGAGCAGGAGTTGACGCGCCGGTTCGGCGCGATCATGCCGGCCTGGATGGGCTCCGCGCTCGCCTCGTGCTTGGTGGCGGCCCTTCTCTCGCGCGGTGCTGCCGGGTTCCGCGGCACGCTCCTGGGAACTTTATGCTTCGCGGCGATGCTCGCGAGCACCAGGCTCGGCAACGTCCCGATCAATGCCCGTACCCTGGAGCTGACGGAGGCGGATATCGAAGAGTTCGAGAGGCTGCGGGGGAGGTGGGGCCGGCTGCACACGCTGCGGGTCGTCCTGACCGTGACGGGCTTCGCCGCCCTCATCTCCGGCGCGCTGGCGGAAGGTAAACGATAAAGGTGAACGCGACGCCGAAGAAGCGGGGGGTCGTCCTTGGGGACGCCGGTCGGGTTCGCGCGCGCCGGGATGGTCCTCGGGTGGAGCGGCCTCGGGGCGATGGCGACCGGCGCGGTTGCGTTCGGGGCCGACCCCTCTCGCGCCACGACGTGCGGTACGCGGCCGGCACCGCGGGCAAGCTGGCGGCGGTCTAGCGCCCGGAGATCCTCGAGACGCCATTCGTCACCCCCCAGCCGAGGCTCCTCGACCTGCCCGACGCGGGGTGGCTCAAGGCGCTCAGGCTACGCCCCGAGGAAACGGCGGGAGCCGGGGCTAATCCAGGGCGTGCTGTCCCCTACCTGGAAGCCCTTCAGGACGACCGTCGAGCCTCGCTGTAAGCGGGCGCGATCCAGGACGCTGGCCAGAGCAGCGGCGGCAACCACCGCTGCCGCGAACCCTAGGAACTCACGCGTCACAACGGGCGCAGGTGCTCGATCGTGACGCGGTGCTGCTCGGTCAGCCGCCGGGCGATCAACGAGCGGTGGCAGGCCTCGGGGTCGCGCTCGACGCAGAGCAGCGCCGCGGCCCCACTGCTCGGCAGCTCCGACACGATCTGCGCGAGGTCGGCGCGGTCGAGGATCTCGGTGGTATAGCGGCGGGTGTACTCGGAGGCGAGCTCGCGGCGCGAGCGTTTGCCGACCCCTTGACGGTCGTCCTCGGCGTACTGGAGCCGGCGTAGCTCGGTGGTCGGGGCGAGCTCGGGGTGGTGCTCGTAGGCGATCCGGGCCCGGGCGAGGGCCGCCTGCAACCGGAGCGAGTTCGCCCAGGCGTACTCGGGTCCGCGAACACCGCGGCGCTGGCGTACGTCGAGCAGCAGGCGGACGTCCGCTTGACGCAGCCGTTGCAGGAAGGACTCGCCGTCGAAGCCATAGACGCCGATCGTCACCACTCTGAGCACCGGAGATCACCCACCCGCCTGCTACCCGTGCCGGTTGAACCGGCAGCCCCGCCGGAGGCGGCGAGGTCGCTTCACGCGACGGCGGTCCCCTCGAGCTCGACCGTCAGGGTGGGGATCGCCAGCCGCGTCACCCCGAGCATCGTGGTGGTCGGCGCCACCCCGGCGGCGCCCAGCCGCGCCGCCAGCACGCCGTAGTGCCGGAAAAGCAGATCTACGTCGGTGGTGTAGACGTTGAGCCGGACGAGGTTCGCGAGGGACGTGCCGGCCTCGCCGAGAACGGCCTCCAGGTTGTCGAGGCTCAGCGCCAACTGCGCCGCCATGTCACCGGCATGCCGGGGCTTGCCGTCGCCGCCCATCGCGGCCTGCCCGGAGCAGTACAGGGTCCGGGTGTGCCCGGAGAGGCTCTCACCCTGGTTGTACCCCATCTCCACCGACCACGCCCACGGGTTGACCGCCGTTCGCTCCACTGCCACACCAGCCCCATTCGATCCGTCGACATTACGTCCATCGGTCCGGTAGCACCATGTTTTTCGTCGTGCTGATAAGCCTACCAGCGAATCACGACATCTTGTGTCGTATATTCTGGTTAAATTTTTCGTATGCGCGCCGACCGGTTGGTATCGCTGGTGCTGCTGCGGCAGCGCGGTCGACTGTCCACGGCCACGCTGGCCCGCGAGCTTGAGGTGTCCACCCGCACCGTGCTGCGCGACGTCGAGGCGCTGACCGCGGCCGGCGTCCCGGTCTACGCCGAGCGTGGCCGGCACGGCGGTTTCGCGTTGTTGCGCGGTTTCCGGACCGAGCTCACCGGGCTGAACCACGACGAGGTCCTTGCCCTGCTGGTCGCCGGATCGCGGCGTGGCGCGCAGGCATTCGGCCTCGGCTCGGCGCTCGCTTTGGCCATGATCAAGGTGGTTGACGCGCTACCCGAAAGCTATCGGGACACCGCGGCCGACGCGGCCGAGCGGTTGCTCATCGACCCGGAGGCCGACCTCCTTTCGCGTCGGCTGGTCGCCGAGGAGGTGCCCGACACCATACTGGCCGAGGTCCGGCGCGCGGTGTTCGCCGGACACGAGCTGCGCATCCACTACGCGGCCGTGGACCAGACCCCGAAGTGGCGCACGGTGGACCCGATCGGCCTGGTCACCGTACGCGACCGGGGCTACTTGTTGGCCACGAGGTCCGGCGCGGACCGCACCTACCGGCTGTCCCGGGTCTTGGCCGCCGAGGAACTCGCCGAACCCGCACAGCGACCAGACCGGGTCGATCTGGACCGGGCCTGGCAGGAACGCAGCACGCAGTTCCGGACCGGCGGCGACCAAGTCACCGTGCTGGTACGGGTGGACCCGGCGCGGCGGGAGAACCTGGTGGGCACCGCGCTGGCCGTCCGCGCCGAAGAAGCCGACTCAGACGGCTGGCTGCGGCTGGAGGTGACCTTCCAGGATCCGAGACACGCCGAATGGGCGCTGTGGCAGCTCGCCACGTACGCGGAAGCCCTGGCCCCGCAGTGGTTGCGCAACTCCCTGCGCAACCGCGCCGCCGCGATCGCCACCCGCTACGGAGTGTCATCTTGAGAGTTGTCGCCTTCTGCGGGCCGCCGCCGACGCGGTTCGGACCGCTCTCATACTGGTAGGTGCCAAGCGCGCCAAACGACGCATGCGCAACGCGCGGCGCTGCCTCGTAGCAGACGGTCATAGTCCATTCGTCCGCCGGCAGCCTTGATCAAGTGGAGCGCGTCGAACTTGCCGGCGAGATCGCGTCGGTAACCTTACCCGCCGCACCGTCCGCGGCGGAGCTTCGCGAGGCGCTCGTGCAGGGTGCGCTCCCCCGTGCTGCGTGGGGCGGTAGTAGTCCTTCCCCACGACACCAGTACAGGTTGTCAGGGTGACGGCTCATCCATCTAGCTAGGTCGAAACTTCGCGCCCGTCGCGATGTCGCACTGTGGCGGGTACGGCGACGGCATCGCCCCACGGTTACGGTTGCCGCGTCAAAGTCGCCACGTGGTATTGCCGGCCCCACGACGCCCTTCAAGACCAAACCCGCCGCGTTGGGTTCCACCGCCACGCCGCGCTGTGCCGGCTCCTCTCGCATCGTTGCCATTCACGCGCGGCCCGGCGCGGGCCACGCTTCGGCCATTAAACACCTTCCGGCGACCGACCTCACCGCGGTCTGCCGCCGCCGCGGATGCACGGGGGTGTCGCGGACATCGTGAGCAGGTTCGCCCGGGGGCTCCGAGTCCTTGATGGTGTCGTAGATGTCGGGTGCCGGAAGGCTCCGGACGAACTCCAGGAAGCCTCCTTCGTCGGTCGGGGCGTGCTCGCCTAGGTAGCCGCCCAAGGCCACCATCCAACGCCCGTCTTCGACGTTGAACATCGCGCCGACGCGGCGCTCGCGGGGCGGGCTGGATCACGGCGGCCCTGGCGCCCTGCAGGCCGCCGGGCCGTCGCCGGTAGAGGCGCGTGGTGTAGCCGACGCCGATCTCGATCTTCTCCTCCAGCGGGCGCCCCCGACGGTGACCCCTCCGGCCGCAAGGCGACGCCGGTGACGCGGGCGCGGTCCGCGGTGGCGGTCAGGCCCCCGACCGGACGTCCCGTCGGGAAGGAGACGTTCCCCAGCTTGCCCACCCGCCGACGGACGCGTCCCTCGAGCAGGGGCCGGCTCATCACCACGACGACGATGCCGGACTCGAAACGCGGCCGGTAGCCGTTAGTACCAACAGTTCTTCAAGGTGGCGTCCATGGCGACCGCCCCGTCGGCGATCAGCTCGCCGGTGATGCCGGGCGCAGACCAGGACACGAACCGCGTGACACGGGGGTGGCGCGAGGTTGGCGGGAGACAACGGTGGTCCCCCGCGTGCGGGTGGCATTCGACCAGAACCGACCACGAACGGCGTGACGGCCGCCGCGCCTAAGGGTCGCGCATCAGCGGCCGGTAGTCGGACCTGAAGGCCCGCTGCCCCGCCACGCGGAGCACGAGGTCACGGACGGCCGGGGGTAGCTTCCTCGTGCCGTCCCTGCGGCGGGTCTGTTCTCGTACCCGGCGGACGCGGGGCATGCGCCTCTCTTGGAAGGCCGACAAGCATCGGTCCGGCGGACGACCGTCCGCCGCCGTCTCGGCCAGGACCAACGCGTCCTCCAGGGCCATGGACACCCCCTGCGCCATGTTGGGAGACATCGCGTGGGCGGCGTCGCCGATCAGCACCACCCTCCCGTCCACCCAGGCGTCCAGGACGACCTCCTCGATCGGCGAGAAGTACGGTCGTCCGGACGCCTCGATGCGCCCAAAGATCTCCGGAACCGGCCCCGAGAAGCCGCCGAAAAGCTCCCGCAACCGCGCCGGGTCGCCGCCCGTCGGGTCCTCTGTCGCGTAGGAGGCGACGTCGCAGTAGCAGTACAGCCGCCCTCCCCCCAACGGGATCGCGAGGAACGTCTTGCCGCGGCCGAGCATGGCCGTCCAGGAGGCGATCCCGGGGAACCCTTCCACGACGCAGCGCCAGCTCGCCTGGCCCACGGGGCGCGGGGGGCCGCCGCCGAAGACGAGCCGGCGCACCGACGAGCGGATCCCGTCCGCCCCCACCACGAGGTCGTATTCGCCGCCCGAGCCGTCGTCGAAGACCACCCGGGCGGCCCGGGCGTCCTGGGTCACGGACCGGATGGTCCTACCGGGCCTCACCGGCATCCCGGAGGCCCCGTCGAGCAGGACGCTGTGGAGGACCCTCCTGGGCATCGCCAGGCACGGGCCGATCCCGCCCCACACCTGTTGGAGATCCACGTCCATCAGGAGCCGGCCCCGATGGTCCAGGAAGCGCTGGCGCGGGATCACGAACGCTTCCGAGGCCACCGCCTCTTGGAGTCCCAGGGATTCCAGCGCCCGGAAGCCGTTGGCGGGCAGGTACACGTTGCCCTCGGCGGGCCATTCGACGGCGCGTTCGACGATCTCGGCCCCTATGCCCCGCCGGCGCAGGGCGATCGCCAGCGAGAGCCCCGCCAGTCCGCCGCCAACGATCAGCACCCGATCTATCCCAATCACGGAGGTCCTCCTTCGCCCGGGCCGGCTGACGACCGTGCCAAAGCTTGACCCCGGAAGGGTCCTCGCCGACGATCGTACGACGCCCGCCCGCGACGAGGGGCAGAAGAACGTCCTTCCGCCAAGGCACGGTAAGACGGCCGCAAACCCTCACCCGTGGCATCCCCGGCAACGCGGCTCTCGACCGGGCGAACTACCCCGCGCGCGCACTTCATGGGCGGGTCCGCCGCCAACCTCGCGCCACCCCCGTGTCACGGGATTCGTGTCCTGGCTTGATGCCGGGGAACACCCCCTCCAGCGCGACCCCGCCGCGGACGGACAGCCCGTGGGCGTGAGGGTCCTGGGGCACGCCCCTGCGGTCACCGACGCCCTCTGGGAAGCGGTCGCGCTCTACGACCGTCACCCGCCCGAAGTGCTCGGCCAACACCCGCGCGGCCAAAAGCCCCGCCATGCTCGCCCCGGCTTGGCCCGGGTTGGCCTTGGCGACCGAACCGGACCCACCGACAACGACTTCGTCTCCCATGCCTTCGCTCCTTCTCCTCTCTCCGGGTTTTCGCCGGCACGATCCTCGTGTCCGTCCAATCATCGCGTCCCCACGTGACGGGGACGTTACAGGTGCGTGACGAGCGGGCTCTCGACGGTGGTCGGCGGCGCGGTGCGTGGGTCCGAGAGGCGCCGGGAGACCCGCCACGGGGACCGGCGAAGGACGCGGTCAACGTCTTCTTCGCGGACGAGTGGGACTTCGTGCCGCTCTTGCGCGAGGCCCAGGCGGGCACGCTCGGGGCGGCGAACCTCCTCGCGCACCACAACGAGCACGTGTACCTCTTGGACGCCCACTACGGCAGGATGTGCTGGGGCGTGGGCGGCGTCCTCCGCAAGCCCTCGGAGATCCCCGAGAGGGCGGTCGGCGCCCTCCTCTCCGCGCCTAACGACGCGGGTCCCAGCCACGCCGGCCAGCTCTCCCCCTATGGTCCCACGACGACGGACCTCCGCGGCTTTTTGAGAACCTGCGAGGAGAACGAAGGGCTCTCTCACGACTGGCTGGAGCCCTTCGGCATTACCGTAGACGAATTCCACCACCAACAAAGGAGAGAAGGTTGAGCGATCCGACCAACGACCGGGCCCGGGGCGTCCAGGCCGAGGCCGAGGCGACCGCGCCGCGCCCGCGGCGCGGTCCCGCTACGCCAAGGCCGCCACCGGGGAGAAGACGGGCCCGTCCGCAGGCAACCCCGAGGGGACCACCACGCCGGTCGCCCTCTTCGACATGGCCCCGAAGAAGGAGCCTAAGAAGGCCGGTGGCCGTCGTCGCCCGGCGCAAGGACGGGCTCTACGGCCTCGCGAAGGAGGTTCACCGCGGTGGAGGCGCGCCGCGGCGAAGGGGCGTCGAGGGGCGAGGTCCCGGGCGGGCGGGCTCCGCGATCGTTCACGCCGTGGCGGCATCCATAGGCGAGGTGCGCGCTCGCCTTCGGGCGAACCCTTAGCGGGGGCCTTATCCGAGGCGGGGAAGCCCGCTGGGTGATCGTACCCGGGCGCCACGATGCCGCGTCGCCGGCCGGCCCCGTGACGCCGCCGTCACGCCGTCGTCACGGCCCCCTCACGCCGCCAATCTATCGTGAGCAAGTAGCCTCGAGGAACCGCCCGAGGATTCCAGGGTCCGGGCGCGGCGACCGCGGCCGCGTTCTGCCGGTCCCGGCTCCGCGCGGGCGTTACGAGGTTTTTGGCGAGATCTAGAAGGAGGAACGCTACATGGCCAGAGCAGGCGACGCCGTCGAACACCCGCTCACCGGTGATCGCATGGTCTTCTTGAAGACGGCGCGCGACACAGACGGCGAGCTCTTGCGACTCGACTTCTTCTTGAAGGGGGGCGGGCCCGAGGCGGCCGCGCACGTCCACTCCTACCAGGAGGAGCGCTTCGAGGTCCTCTCCGGCGCCGCCCGCTTCCGCGTGCGCGGCCAGGAAGGGCGGGACGTCGGTGCCGGGGAGACGATCGTGGTTCCTGCCGGCACGCCCCATACCTTGTGGAACGCGGACGAGGAGGAGGCGCGCCTGATCCTCGAGTTCCGGCCGGCGCTGAGAACGGAGACCCTCTTCGAGAACCTCTTCGGGCTGGCCCAAGACGGCAAAGTCGACCCCGGCAGCGGCCTTCCCGGCCCTTTGCAGATGGCGCTCATACTCCGCGAGTTCGAGGACGAGATATACCTCGCCGGGCTCCCGCTGCTCGTGCAAAGGGCCCTCTTCGGGCTGCTCGCCACCGTCGGCGGGCTGCTCGGATACAAGGCCCGCTACCCCCGCTACAGCGGCCCGGAAGAGGAGCAGCCCCCGGGAAGGGGAGGCGGGCGCCCGTCGGCGGCCTCGGGGCCGACGACGGGGGGCATCGCGGTTGCGAGCGTCGTGGCGGTCCTTGCGCTGCTAATGCTTCGACGGCGCAGCCCCTCGAGCAGAAGAAGATAGCTTCGGCATACCAGACCGTGCTACGGGCTCGTGTTCTCAGGTACGCTTCTTTAAGGGAGGGGTTCTCGCATGAAGGTGATAGGGGCCGGCTTCGGTAGGACGGGCACGGCGTCGCTGCAGCGCGCCCTCGTGGAGCTGGGCTTCGGCCCCTGCTACCACATGTTCGAGGTCTTCTCCAACCCGGGCCACGCGGGCTTCTGGGAGGCCGCGTGGCGTGGCGAGCCCGCGGACTGGGACGGGATCCTGGGCCCCTACGGGGCCACCGTGGACTGGCCGGGCTGCGCGTTCTACGAGGAGTTCATGCGGAGGCACCCGGACGCCAAGGTGCTCCTCAGCGTGCGAGACCCGCGGCGGTGGTACGAGAGCGTCCGCCGAACCATCTACGAGCTAAATAGGCTTAGCACCGGCTCTCCCTTCTCCCGCTTGGGCTTCGCGCTCCTCTCCCGATCGGTATTCGGCTCCTTCAAGACCGGTCAGGCCCCGATGGCCGATGAGATCATCTTTCAAGGCACCTTCGGGGGGAGGTTCGAGGACGAAGACCACGCCATAGGAGTCTTCGAACGCCACAACGCCGAAGTACGCCGCAAGGTCCCCCCGGAGAAACTGCTCGTCTACGAGGTGGAGCAAGGCTGGGGGCCGCTCTGCGACTTTCTCGGCGTCGAGGAGCCGGACGGGCCCTTCCCGCACCTCAACGACGCGTCGGAGGTGCGGCGCCTGATACTACTGGTCCGCGCCCTCTCCGTTGCCGTGCCTGCCGCCCTGGCGCTCGTGGTGGGCACCGCCGTGGGCACCGCCGCCCTCGCGCTCAGGAGGGGGCCCCTCAGGAAGGTGTCCTTATGAGCCACTATGCCGCAAGGAGACCGCGACGTCCGTCGGCGCTTCAGCAAGCACTCTTCCCGTACCACGAGGCCTGGGGCTGAGATTTTCCTTGGCGGAGCCGACCGGTTTCCGGTGCGAGAAGCCACGGATGCGCGCTTCGTCGTCGGCCCCGATCCCGAATGGACCCTGCCGGACCGTACGGGTTAAGATTGAGCGAAAGCCGTCGAGCGCGTCGGAGGGATCGCCATGACCGTAGAATCGGAGAAGGACCTGCGAGGGCTGCGCAGGGTGGGCCGCGTCGTGGCCCTGGCCCGGGAGGAGATGAGGCGGGCCGCCGAGCCCGGCATGACCACCGAGGAGCTCGATGGGATAGGCCTCGGCGTCTTCGAGAGGTACGGGGCACGCTCCGCCCCCCACCTGGCCTACGGTTTCCCGGGCACCAACTGCATCAGCCTCAACGACGAGGCGGTCCACGGCATCCCGAGCCCACGGCGCGTGATCCGGCCGGGCGACCTGGTGAAGATCGACGTCACCGCCGAATTGGACGGCTATATGGCAGACTCTGCGGTGACGCTCGCCTTGCCGGGCGGGCACGAGGTGAACGAGCCCCTGGCCCGATGCGCGGAGTTCGCCTACGGCAGGGCGGCGGCCGTGGCGAGGGCGGGCAGGCCCATCAACAAGATCGGCCGGGCGATAGAGACCGCGGCGAAGAAGGGTGGCTTCTCCGTCTTGCGGGAGTTGCACAGCCACGGGATCGGCAGGGGCATCCACGAGGAACCGTCGTACCCCCAGTACTACGACCGGAGCTTCAAGGCCCCGCTCACCGAAGGCCTGGTCATCACCATAGAACCCATCCTCTCCGCCGGTTCCGGCTGGGTCAAGGACGAAGGCGACGGGTTCACCTTGAGCACGGCCGACGGCAGCCCGTCGGCGCACCACGAGCACACCATCGTCATCACGCGCGGCGCCCCGATCACCGTCACCGAAGCTCCGGGTTCCGAGGCGGCCTGAGCTTCGGGGCGTCAAGCAAACCCCCAGAGGAAGCAAGAGCCGTATGGCTTTCGGCTACCCGCAATTGTGCGCCGGGAACATCCGGCGGCCGGCCCCGGCGAGGATTTTCCCGCCGGCGTTGCGACAGCCATGCGTCTACGACTTTGCGGGTCGGTCTGAGGCCTCATCCAACCGGCCGGTCTTTCGGGCACGAACCGCGATCTCCGGCAGCCGCTCGCAGAAGATAAGCCTCTCGCACGAGGCCCCGTCGCAGAACAAGCGCCTCGCGCTAACCTGGAACGTCACGGAGATCCCGTGCCATGGGAGGCCCGAAACCGTGCGGGAGTAGCGGCTGTGCGCCCGGGACGGGTCACGGCCGCAGAGCGGGCAGCGGGCCCCACTCGCCCCGGACGCCACGTGGATGCTCACGCGCCCGGTCTCGACGCTCAGGTTCTCTAGGTGCAGACCTTTCGGGAGCAATTCGTGGTTCGAGACGATGGTTCTCACGCGGCGCTCCTCCTTACCCGGCTCGACGGAGCCTAACGGTAAGATCTGTTCACCAGGAATGATACTGCTGGCCTCCGAAAAGTCAGATGGTCGCTACAGCGGCGTTGGTAAAGGTTGGGCCCCAGGTTTCGTTCGGGTTCGGGGTTTCGAGGCCTTGGGTTTCGAAGGGTGCCCGGCGAGGCCCCCTCCCCGACGCACGCCCCCGATGCCTATAGCGGTAGTCAATGGAGTTGACCCACCCCCGCGAGGCTCGCCTCGAAGCATAGCTCCGGGAGGGTACGGGGCTCCTGGAACGCTTCTCCACGACGCGGAAACGCGCAGGGGGTCCAATATCATTGCATAACGCTCTAGGGGTAGAGCGGTTCCGCCCCGCCGACTTGCGTGGCTCCTCGCGGTGATCGGGCCGGGGCCGCCTCGTCTTCGATTCGTCCTTCGCCTACATGTGGCTTCCCACCGGGTTGGCGAGCGTCCCGAAGTCTCCGACCTCGACCTCCACCCTGTCCCCAGGCTCGAGAAAAACTTGCTGATCCCTCAACACGCCGACGCCGTTTGGGGTACCCGTGAGGATCATGCCTCCGGGCTCCAGCGCGACCGCCTGGGAGGCGAAGGCCACGAGCTCGGCCCCGGTGAAGACCATCTCTTTGGTGCTGGAGTCTTGCAGGATCCCGCCGTTCACCCTGCACGCTATCGGCAGGGCTTGCGGGTCGGGCACCTCGTCCCTGCCCACCAAGACCCGAATTTGGCGTGGCGTCGTACAACGGCGGTTGCCTGCCCGACGATGCCGCCTCCTCGGGCGACGGATGCTCGTCCGGGCGCCCGAGCGCCGGCTGCGACGCCGAGCGCTTCTTCGCGCACCTGTTCCCCAGGGGCTCGCCCCTTTCTCCTTCCGCCGTCGGGTGAGGAAGCTGGGGCGCTTCCCGGAGCCCTTGCGGCCCTTGGTGGCGGGCGACCTCGTCGGCGACCCCGAGACCCTGGTGGTGTACTCGACGCTCTTGCCGGTCCTGCACCCCAGGCAGGTCGGGCAGTCCTCGGAGGGCTGGGGAGGCCCGCCCCGGGGGCGGCCTGGGCCGTGTGGGGCTCCTTCGCCGTCTACGGCGTTAAGCTGCACCTCTTGTGCGCCACCAACCGCGTGACCGTCTCCTACGAGCCGTGGGCGGAGCTGGCGTCTCCTCCAGCGGTCAGGCAGCACAGTAGCTCGTCCAAACCCGACTTTATGCGCTCCGGGCTCATCCCGCGCTCGCGCCTCTGGTGCGCGTAGAGATCGGCCGCCAGCGGGGCCAACAGCGCCTCCGCCAGGTACTGGGCGTCGGCGTCCGGACGCGCCTCGCGGACCAACACGGAGACGTGCGTCAGGTTGACCAGGTGGGGACCGGACCGGTGGCGTACGGTCGGGCTGGCGGTGTCGGCCATTAGCCACAGGTCCAGGTTCTCCTCGAGGACGTCCACCTGGGCGTGCAGGAAGGCCCGGACACGCTCCGCGGGCGGCGCCCCCGGCCCGAGCGGCGGAGGACCGTACATGAAGGCCGCCTGCATCTCTCGACCCTGCTCGTCCAGGAGCGCGTAGGCCAACCCGGCCCGGTCGCCGAAACGCCGGTACAAGGTCCCCACGCCCACCCCGGCGGCTTCGGCGACGTCGTTCATCAACAGACCCGCCACGCCCCGCTCCGCCATTATCCGCCCTGCGGCCTCCAGGATCCCGCGCCGGTTCCTGGCCGCGTCGGCCCGCTCCGGGCGCGGCTGGCCGAGGACCGCCAACAGCCCGCGCCCGGCCTCTTCGATGCGCCCTTCCCCGATGTCTCGCGTGTCGCTCATGCGTCCGGATTATACCGGAACGTTTTCCGTTTATGGTTGTAAACGGAATTTATTCCGTTTAGACTCCCATACGGAACTTGCTCCGCTTGTAAGGCTGGAGCCGAACGAGGAAGGCGGTGGAAGGACGAGAGCACAGGCGGAGAGCGGGCGGGGTGCGTCGCGGCGACGCGCCCACGACGGACCCGTAAAGCGGCGACGCCCGGAGCACGGCGCGAAGGGTCCTCCACCGCAACCTGGCGTATTGAGGGTCTTGGCGGAAACGAGGGGAAAGGAAGCGAGACTATGAACACGTTGTTGTGGGTCGTGCAGGCGCTGCTGGCCGTCGCTTTTCTGACGCATGGGCTGCTGTTCCTGTTCCCCCCAAAGCGGCGCGCCAGATGATGGAGCAGTCGCCGTTCCCGGTCGGGTTCATGCGGCTCGTCGGCGCGGCGGAGGTCCTCGCCGCGTTCGGGCTCGTCCTGTTGGGGTTGACCGGGGTGCTCACCTGGCTGACCCCGCTGGCGGCTACGGGTCTGGCACCCATCATGGCCGGCGCGGTGGTCCTGCACCTCGCGAGCAGGGAGTTTCCGCAAGCTCTCGTTACGGTCATTCTCCTTGCGCTCGTGGTCTTCGTTGCCTACGCGCGCTTTTTCGTGATCCCCCTCTAGGTGCATGGCCGCCGCGCACCGGTTGACGATACCGGATGCCTGTTGCGTGGATCGAAGGTAGGACGGGGGCCATCCGAACCCTCGGCGGGAGACGCGCGTGAGCGGTAATGGTCCCTCCGGGATCTCCGGGGCATCGGTGCCCGGCGCGTACGACCACGGGCGCTGGCTGGCGCTGATGTGCGCGGCGCAGCTCATGATCATCCTGGACGGCACGATCGTGAACGTGGCGTTGCCCGCCATCCGGACCTCTTTGGGCTTCTCGGAAGCGGGGCTCTCGTGGGTGGTGAACGCCTACCTGCTCACGTTTGGCGGCTTCCTGCTGCTGGGCGCCCGACCCGATGTTCAAGAGGATCGCCGCGGTCGTCCTGGTGCTCTCCTTCGTGCCGGACCTCTCGCTACTCGCTACTTCCACGCCGGGGGCGACCTTGGTTTCCGTGGGCGTGCTGTTGTTGATGCACGTTGTGGCGTGGGCCACAACCGTGGGAGCGCTCACCACGCTCGCCGGCAGAGGCGCGGTCGAGGCCGGCTAGGTCACCGATGATCGTCTACCCGAAAGGGGCCGTCCCACGAGAACGCCCTCGCGGACCACCGCGCACCCGGCATGATGCGGGGTCCCCTGGCCTCTACGCACGCTCCCAGAAAGCCCATCGTCCGCGAACGTCCGGTTCGCAAGGAAAGGACACAGAGATGAAAGCGTTCACCCTAGACGGTTTCGACACGCCCCCCGGCCTACGCGAGGACCTTCCCGCGCCCGCGCCGGCCGACAACGAAGTGCTCGTGCGCGTACTCGCCTCCTCGGTCAACGGCGTCGACGGCGCCACAGCGGCCGGGGTGCTCAAGGCCATGTTCGAACACGAGTTCCCCGTCGTGCTGGGCCGCGACTACGCCGGCGTCGTGGAGCGGGTCGGCTCACGCGTGACGCGCTACGCCGAAGGCGACGAGGTCTACGGGGCCCTGATGCACGCCAACCCGACCGTCCACGACGGTAGTTGGGCCGAGCTGATCGTCGTTCCCGAGGACGACTTCGTCGCGCGCAAGCCGGCCGGCTTGGAGCTCGCGGCGGCCGGTGCCGTCCCGCTGGCCGGCATCACCGCCATGTTGGCCCTGGACGCCCTCGATCTGTCGGAAGGCGACACCATCCTCGTTATGGGAGCCAGCGGCGGCGTCGGCAGCTTCGCCGTCCAGCTCGCCGCCCACGCCGGCGCAACGGTGATCGCGCCCGGCTTCCCGGAAGACGAGGACTACCTGCGAGGCCTCGGCGTTGACGAAGTGCTCGAGCGCGGCGACGACATCGTGCGGGTAGTGCGCGAGCGCCACCCCGACGGCGTCGACGCCCTCTTGGACCTCGTCTCCTACGCCCCCGAAGGCTTCGACGCCCACGCGACGGTCCTCAAGCCCGGCGGCCGCGGCGCATCCGCGTTGCGGGCGGCCGGCGACGGACCGGGGCGCACCAACGTCATGGCGGTGCCGAGCCCGGAGAACCTGGGGCGCCTGGGCCGGCTGGTGGACGCCGGCACCTTGCGGGTGCCCATCCAGAGCACCTACGGCGGCCTCGATCGGGCCGGTGAGGCCCTGCGGGCGTTCGGCACGACGCATACTCGGGGCAAGCTCGGCATCCGGATGACGTAGCGCGGGCGATGGTGCGGGCGATCTACTGCGGCGACCCCGACGCCGAGATCACCGCCGCTCCTTCGCCGACCTGGCGGAGGACCACGTACCCCACCGGCAAGGGAGGCCGAAAGAGCACGAAAGCGCGGCCAAAGAAACGTAGGGCGGACCGAACACGGGCCCGCCACGACGTGGAACGTCGCCACGGTAGGGCACGGAGGGGGGCTGAGCGCGATCGACGGCGGAAGCAATGCCCCGCACGCGAGCTCGGGACCGCCCACCGAGCGGTTGCGGTTCGCCCTGAAGAACGGGTCGGGCCGATCGGCGGCGGGACGTCCGGAGATCGGGCGGAGAGGAGAGACCCGGTGACCCAGGGCATGAAGGGAGGGGTCATGGACGAGTTAGTCGCTGTTCTCGAGGAGGGCGAGCTGGAGGACGGCGGGAGGCGCGCCATCGCCAACCGTTGCACCCGTATGCGCGGGCCGCTCGACGAAGGCGAGCGCGACGGGAACGTGGTTACCTGCCCCTGGCACGGTTCCCGGTTCGACCTCTGCTCCGGGGGGGTCCTGCGGGGTCCCGCCGGGGAGCCCCAGCGGCGCTTCGAGGCGAGGGTGAGGGCCGGAAAGATCGAGATCAGGGCCCCATGAGAAGCCCCGTTTCCCGGAGACGATCGGAGTACCGCGAGAAGGAGGACGACGAAGATGGCTTACGAGCTTCCCGACCTGCCCTACCCCTACGACGCGCTGGAGCCGTACGTGGACGAAGAGACCATGAGGTTGCACCACGGCAAGCACCACGACACCTACGTAACCAACCTCAACGCGGCGCTTGAGAAGCGCCCGGAGGCCGACCCCGGCAACGTGGACGTCCTGATCGCCGACCTCGACTCCGTCCCGGAGGACATCCGCACGGCGGTGAGGAACAACGGCGGCGGTCACGCCAACCACGCGATGTTCTGGCAACTGCTGGCCCCGAACGACGGGGCGGGCGGCGACGAGGACCTCGGCGAGGACCTGGCAGGGGCCGTGGGCGAGGGGGATCGGAAGCGGGGGCCGGACGAAGCGCCGGTGACGCTGGTGGAGTACGGCGACTTCGAGTGCCCCTACACCCGCAGGGCCAGGCCCGTGGTCGAGCGGCTTTGGCGGGATTCCGGCGGCCGGCTGCGATTCGTCTACAGGCACTTCCCGCTCACCCGGGTTCACCCGCACGCCCAGAACGCCGCCGAAGCGTCCGAGGCCGCCGCCTCTCGGGGCCGCTTCTGGGAGATGCACGACATGCTCTTCGA
>CADCVH010000081.1 GCA_902806085.1 uncultured Rubrobacteraceae bacterium
CCGGTGGGCAACCGACAACATCGAGGACGTGCACCGAGCGCGCACGCGGTACGACGCCTGACGACGCCCCAAAGCCGAGAGCCGCACCGGTGCCGCCTGCACGGACGCGCGGAAGTCCGCGCTGTTGGAACCCCCGTCGATGGGCGGTGGGGGCGGTGCCGGCTCGCGCTCGGGCGCTGGTGGCCGCGGGCTATCGCGGGCTACCGCTCGAGACCCGCGCTCCTGTCTCGCTGCCGCTGGTTCTCGGCCCGTGAGGACTGAAGGCGTGGACGCGGCGACGCCTCTTCCGCCGTTCTATGCCTCCCCCGCCAGAGAGCGATGTGCGGGGTCAGAAAGATGCCATGAGTTGGGGTTTGCGGCCAGTTCGTGACCGTTCACCTTTTCATTTTGCAAACGCGTTCTGCCGGTCCTCGCTCCGCGCGGGCGTTGCAGGGTTTTTGGCGAGGTCTGCGATGGTGGGCCCGGAAGGGGCGGCACCGGGCCGCCGCGTAACACCCCGCAAACCCGGTCAACAAACGTTCCGTCCGCGGGCCGTCCACGATCGGCGGCGGGACGAAGGTCTGGCCGGACCCGCGTAGGGCGATCTCGAAGACGGCGCGGGCCGAGGCGGGCTGTGAGGGCCCGATAGCCCCGGCCCGCAGGGCCATCGAACCGGGGCGGACCGGGAGTCGGCCCGGTTGGTCCGCGAGGTCCGCGAGGAGGAGCGGCGCACGGGCCGCGCTGTGGGCGAGCGGGGCCGTGAGGCGCTCGCCGGGCGCTTCCACGGCGGGGTCTCGGCGTGCGTCGCGGGGGTTAGGCTGCTGACCGCTCGTGGTTGCCCAGACGGGCAGGACGAGCAGCGGGCCGGGAGGGTGACGGCCTCTACCTCTACCCGCACCCGCTGACGCTGGCGAGGGACCAAGCGGAGGCCGAGAGGGCCAGGCTGGCCGACGCCGACTCCTCCATGCGCGCCACGTGGGGGCAGCTCGGGGGGCCGACGACCTTCTATCGGTACGGGGCGCTCTCCGCCGTCCACCGCGCCCGCGAGGAGCGCGAAGAAGAGAGGACCGTCTTCCGTGCCCCGGACGCCGCCGACGTCGAGATGTGGGCCGGTAACCGGGGATTGGGCAGGGAAACTCGGAACAGGACTCGGAAGCCCCCGCGCCTCCCCCGATCGTCCTCGACGCGAGCGTCGTGGTCAGCGCCCTCGTCGGCCCCGCCGGATCCCCATACGGCCGCCCGATAGGCAGGGTGGCCTCCGGCGACGTGCTGCCCGCCTTGAGCGATGACTTTCTCCGCGAACCCTCCCGAGTCGTCGGCTACCCTGACGTCGAGCCCCGGGTGGTCTCCGCGGCCCACCACCCCGCGCTACGACTGGCCGAGAGCACCCGCGACCCGAAAAACGCCCGGATGCTCGACTTGGCCCGGACGGTCCACGCGGACTGCATCGTCTCCAAGGACCCGCACCTGACGGGCGCCATGATGCCCTTCCCCGTGGAGGCGCTAGAGCCCCACCAGTTCCTCGAACGCCTGCCCGCCCGATCCGGGGTAGGGATCTCGCGCAACGCCGGTTACCATCATCCCGGAGGGCCGCGTTCTCCCATCCTCCCCGCGGCCCTTCTCCTTGGTCGGGGCCGGTCTTGGCAAAGGGCCGGCCCTTTTACCTGCCCGTACGAGGTTGGATTCTCCCGTTTGAGAGTACCAACCACACCGGCCGCACCGGTCCGATACGACAGACGAAGACCTCGTGGCGCTCACGGGAAGGCCGTATGCGCCCCGGGGCATGTTTATGCGCCCCCACAAGATGTTGTGTCGACCAGGACACACCGACTCTTAATGTCTGCGACGCATGGGTGGAGATGGCTTGACAGGAAAAGACGGCCGCGTGCCTTCGGTCGACCCCATTCCTAAGCCGTTGTTGGGTCGCGGGGCACGCTCTCGGGGGGCGTTTTCCCGTCAGCGTTACTCCGGCTATAGGTCGCACACATTGCGAGCAGGTCTGACCAGGATGCTTCTCACGACGTGGTGACGGCCCCCGATCGTCCCGGAGGGCCTCGGTATTCACGATCCTGGATGCGAGCTTCGGGGAACACCCCTTCTACGAGGTTGGGTGAATACCGGGTCTTGCTGCCCCGAGCAAGGCGTCCTCGTCGTCCTCAGCGAAGACGTGCAGGCCCAGGCGCTCGGAGATCTCCTCGCAGACCGCGGTGCCCCTGACGCTGTTGCCGTACGCGTCGAGCCCGGGCGAGAAGACGCCGATGCCGAGCTTGCCCGGCACGACGGCCATGACGCCGCCGCTCACCCCGCTCTTGGCGGGGATGCCCACCCGGTAGGCCCACTGCCCCGCGAAGTCGTACATGCCGCACGCGTGCATCACGCTCAGGACGTCCCTGACGTGGCGGCGGGCAAGCGCCCGCTCCCCGGTTACGGGGTTCGCGCCGCCGTTGGCCAGGGTGGCCGCCATGACCGCCAGGTCCCGGCAGGTGACGCGCACAGAGCACTGGCGCAGGTAGAGGGCGAGGGTCGCCTCGACGTCCCCCGCGAGCATGCCGTCGCTGCGCATGAGGTAGGCCGTCGCCCGGTTGCGGTCCGCCGAGCGCATCTCCGACTCGAAGGTGTCCTCGTCCACCCCCAGGCTCTGGTTTCCTGCGTATCGCCGCAGCGCGCCCAGTATGCGCTCGAGCGGTTGCCCCGCGGTACGGGCGCCCTCCGCTCCCTCCACGAGGGCGGTCGTGGCGAGCGCCCCCGCGTTGACCATGGGGTTGTGGGGGCGGTTGTTGCGCTCGTCGAAGACTATGGAGTTGAAGGCGTCGCCGCTCGGCTCCACCCCGACCCGCTCCAGGACGCGGTCGCGCCCGAGGGCCTCCAGGGCCAGGCCGTAGACGAACACCTTGGAGACGGACTGGAGGGCGAACGGCGCCTCGTGATCCCCCGCGGAGAAGACCTCGCCGTCCGTGGTCGCGAGGCAGATCGCAAAGGGCTTCTGCTCCGCCCCCGCGATCTGCTCCGGCTTGTTGTAGCCGAGGCCGGAGGTGTAGTAGTTGACGACCTCGTCGTCGTGCAGCGACAGGTGCCGCCGGTACAGCTCTTCCAGCCGTCGGTTTATCTGCTGCCTGACCTCGTGCGTCGGCATGTGGGCCTTCCTTCCGGGGCTCTCCTGCGAGCCTGTCGCGGGCCGCCACGAGAAGGTGGCGAAGTTGCTGGACCCGTGGGATTGGGGTTGGGCAGGATCTCACATACCGACTTCGGGGAACGCCCCTTACCCGCAGTTGGGTGAATAGGGCGACCTGGCGGCGAGTCTACGCCCCGGATCCCATCGTACGCCTTTTCGGGCGGCCTCTCCGCGCACCCGGGTGGACGACTACGGTCCTCGTGTCAGGCCCTGTTCTTGAGGGCCTTGTAGGCCTGGTGTAGGTGGTCCGAGAGGGCCACGACGGCGAAGATGCCGGCGACGAGCCGGGTGACGCGCGGGGAGAGCACGAGCCCGTAGGTTAAGAAGGAAGCCGTCCACACACCCAGGCAGAACTTGCACGTAAGAAGCTCGCCCACGGACCTCCGCAGGCCGCTGCCTCGGGGCCGCTCGTCGACCATCTTGGGGCTCCGCTTCTCCCGAAGCTCCGTGAACGGGGCGCGCAGGGGCATCGCGACCGCGTCGTTCGCCAGCGAGTCGCTCAGCTTGTGTGTGGCCACCCCCAGCAACGCCATGTCCGCCAGCTCCACGCGCTCCGGCAGGTCGAGTCCCGCGCGTTTGACGAAAAAGAGGAACCCGGCCAGGATCAAACCGAACAGCCCGATCAGGGCCGAGTAGGAGTAGAGCGATCGGGGATCTTCGCCGTGCCCTTCGAAGGGCCCCTCGGCCTCGGCCGCTTTGTCGTGTTGTCTCTCCGCCCGAGCGGCGAATCTTTCGTGTCTCACGTCCGTACAGCGCTCCTTCGCATCGTGTGTCCCGCGGTGCCGTCTCGTGCGGTGCGCCGGGGTCCGCTACTCGGTCGCCCTCTGTGCGAGGAGCCGCCCGGCTTCGCCGACGATCTCGTCGTGTGCCCCGCACAAGAAGTCCGCCAGCTCGTCGTCCTGGGCCAGCCTGGCGGCCGCGGGCCCGCAGCCATCCGCCCCGTCGAGCAGGGCGTGCAAAGCTGCCGTGGCGTCGTGGTTGGTTTCGTGTGTCATGTCCTCGATCACCTCGATCGGTGGCTTGCTCTAGTTCAGGGCCCGGCGCCCCCTCGGTGGGGAACCCCGTGGGGGGGAAGGGAAAGGAGGAGCGGGTACCGGGGATTAGATTCGTACCGCGCCTGGTACTTGCCGTAAACCCGGCCGGCGACAAATGGCCCGAAGGGTGCAGGCACGCGCTACTCGTACTTCGGGAGGGACCCGGCCGGCGGGGGTTGGCGGAAAGAGGACCCGCGGCGGAGCGCGGTAACGGGGCCGGACGGGGAAGCCGAAACGGGCCGGCGCCCCCTCCCAGGTCCGCCGGCCCGACCCGGCGGCCGATCGTGCCAGAAAACCCCGGCCCCGTCCATGCACACTTCGGGCCATCTTTGCCGCAGTGGGGCGGGCACAAAGAAGCCCGGCGTCCCTAGGAGGGGGATGATCGCGGGCCGCCGAGCCTGACAGCATTTTACTACCCGACCGGGCGGGGACCAACCACGGAAAAGGACTTCTTAGAAGCCCCTCGGCCCGAAGTTCCGGGAATGGCCCTTCCACGCACTCGGGTGAATAGACGCATGCTCTGGTCGAGGTGTCGCTCGGGGTAACCTAACCTGCAAGAGCGGGCGTACTGGGGAAGGACGGTGCATGGAGGAGCAGGCGGCCCTGAGGGCGTGTGTAGGCTGCGGGGCGATGGTGCCGGACCTCGAGGGTCCCGCCCACCGCTACATCGGGGCCTCGCCGGGGTGCTGGGCGGCCTACGGGAAGCTCTCGGAGAGGGAGGCGGCCGACTTCCGCTTCATGCGCCACCACCAGCTTACCGTGGACGCCTACTGCGCCCAGCACCCCGGCGAGCCCTCCCCGCAGGCCGTCCGCTCGGTGGCCGTGCACCTGGTCGCGCTACACCTCCAGCTGGAGCGTGAGACGCCTACCGAAAGGCTCTACGCCTCGCGCCAGAGGGTGGCCTCGCTCGGCAAGGAGGGGAAGCTGGACCTCCGGTGGCTGGAGCCGCCCGCCTCTATGGGAGCCGTCACCGTGCTTCGGGCGCTGGAGGCCGGCGGCCCGGCCGAGTACGGGGAGGTCGCACGCCTGTGGGCCGAATCGGTATGGGGGGCGTGGTCCGCCCACCACGAGACCGTGCGCCTGTGGGCGGCTCGCTAGGGGCGGATCGTGGCCAAGGGACACCAGGAGTCCGTACTTCTTAGAACCCCCTACAGCCGAAGTTCGGGGAACCACCTCTAGGCGAAGTTAGCACTAGGGTGAATAGGATAAGAAGGAGGGCCCGTGCGTTGTGCCCGGGCCCTCTTGGCCAATCGCCTGGCGCTCTGCTTTGCTAACTACAAGCAGGGGGTAGCGTTCTCGGTCTTGACCACGCTGACATTGCCACTTTTAGGGAACGCAAACGTGCCAGGGGTGCCGATGTGGACGTTCTCATGAAACGTGTGATAACCCGGCTCTCCACAACCTTTCTCTGTCTGACCGCTCCCGACGTCTTCCACGGTGGTCCCCGGCGTGATCAGGTTATGGGCGTGGTCCGCGAATGCAGGACCCGCCAAGGCCATCGTCGTCGCCATCACTAGAGCCACCACAACCAACAACATGATGCGCCTCATAAGCGCGACCTCCTCCTTTGTCGAGGGCGGGACTCGTCAGCCCCGCCGTGTTGACCAACGCAACCACGCTAGTAACCAGGGATGAATCCGCGATGAATCCTTGCCGAAGTTCGCAGAACTCTACCCTTCTAGGACGTACGGTGAATAAGGGACTGTTGGTCCGTCGGTTCGCCCCCGGGAGCCGCCTCGGGGCGCAGCCACAGCGAGGCGTGCTCCGGCCTCACTGTGGTACCGATCACCCCCAGAAGGTCGTTGCTCAACGTTTCCAGGTCGGTCTGGCTCCGCAGCCGGGCGCTGAAGGCGGCGAGCGTTCTCTCCGCGTCGTACTTGCCGCGGTAGAAGCGCCGGTCGATAAACGCCTGTATGCGACGCCTGAGGGGGTTGAAGAGGGCGGCTATCACCAGGGTGGAGACCACTATCGCCAGCTGCGGCACCCCCCGTTGACCGGTGAACGATTGAAAGACGGCCTGGGTAGCCGTCACCCCTCCGAGGTATGCTGCCGCCAGCAGGGCGGTGAGGGAACCGTAGACGAGGGTGCGGTTTATGAGCACGTCTATGTCGAACAGGTGAGACCGTAACACGGCCACGCCGATGGACAATGGGATGAGCAGTAAGGACAGCGCGAAGCCCGCTTCCAGGACGAGCAGAATTAGGGGCGTGTCCCCACCGACCAGGGAGAGGTCCACCGGCAGCCGGGAGGGGAAGGTTCCCACAACGCCCAAGGCCGTGCCGAACACCACCCACCTTGCCTGCCGACGCTGGGTCTCTGAGGATACGTTGCGGTAGCGATAGATCTGGGACCAGACCAGACTCACCACTATCCCCACGAACACCCACAGCGAAAGACCCTGCAAGACCGACGACAGGGAGTAAAGCTCGTGAAGATGGGTGCGGGAGAGCCCATAAGCGATGAACACGAGGGCGAGCCAACGCGTCCAGCGCGGCACGAAGCGCCCGCCGGGGAACAGCAAGAAGAACAGCACGACGCAGACCTCGCCCGTGATCTGCACCGCCTTGACGGGCAACCACCAGGCCTGCTGGGCTGCGACCAGGGCGTTGGCACCCGTGGCGTCAAACGTTACCGTGCCGCCCGCCACCAGGAATGCCGAGACCAGAAGCGCCATCCGGTCGTCAGAGCGCCGAAAAAAAATCAGCGCCCCCACCGCGAACCAAACCAGCTGGAAGACCGTGTCGATAGCGACGTTTAGGACCGCGTAGGTGCCCGCCGACAGTCCCGCCTCCCGCAGCTGCCGAACGCCTTCCGTAGTGGGCTGCGCCGGCGCCCGCTGGGAGCAAGCCTCGGATGCGGCGGCGCACACGCCACGGTAGTACTCGAAGCTGCTCGGTACGCTGAAGAGTACGATCGCTAGCGCCGTCGCGGCCACCGCTACCCACCCCACGCGGGCGAGGGGCAGCCAGCGAGGGCGTTGGCCGGTAGCGGGCGGGGGGACGCTTGGCCTCGCCCGGCCTACCCCTCGAGCGTGCTTGTTTGTTCCTTCTGTCACGACACCACTCTACCGGAAGCCCGTCTCCGGAACGTTACAGCCCACGTTACGAAGGAGAAGACTTGGCCTGAACTTCTTAGAACCCCTTATGCCCGAACTTCGAGGAATCTCCCTTCCACGCACTCTGGTGCATAGAAGCTCGGTTTCTAGGCTGGCTGCTAGAACCTTGGGATGGGCGTGATCTCCCCGGTGGCGCTGTCATACTGGAAGGCGCTGCCGCGCCGAGAGTGCTCCGACCGGGCCAAGAAGCCGTCGCCGCCGTCCACCACGGAGATCTGCGTGGTCACGCCCTGGGTAGGCACGAACCCGTAATCTGCTTGGAGTACGGCCAGGGTCATACCCGTGTAACTACCATCGGGCTGATCGGAGGCATAGGCGACGGCGGCCGTGGCAACGTTCCTCAAGTCGGACTTGACCAAGACCTTCCACTGGGCGGTCCTGTCGTACTTTTGGGTGTCGGCGACCGCCGAGGCCATCCCCGCGTTGGCCAGTATCATCGCCAGCAACAGGGCCGTGGCCAGCAGGACCGCTAGCTTCTTGCTCAACGCCCATCTCCTTCCGTACAGGGGCGGGCTCTGGTCGGTTCCGCCGGTTGATCGACGCATCCACCTTAGCAAGCGTGCGAGGGTCGGCGCATCTGCCGGGTGGCGTATCTTTGGAGAGAACTTCCGAGAACCCTCTACGCCCGAAGTTCGCGGAATGCTCCTTCCACGCACTCCGGTGAATAGGGGCATCGGTT
>CADCVH010000082.1:0-7577 GCA_902806085.1 uncultured Rubrobacteraceae bacterium
TGGCACGCGCGGTCGTGGTGCGCCCGGGAGGCGGCCAGGTCGTTCTCCGGGGAGGGGTCGCGGACCAGCGCCTCGACCGCATCCTCGTGGCGGGTCACTGGGTCGTCCATGGGGGACCATCCTATCCGCGCGGAGGCGTACATGCTCGGGCCGTCCCCCGGGACCCCGGCTGCGGGGTCCAGGGGGACCGTCCGGGGCGGCGGTCCTAGCCGGGGAGGCCCTCCGCCGCCAGGCCCGCGGCCTCCTCGACGGGCGAGCCCCCCTTGCGGGCCAGCTGGTACTCGACCGCCGGGGCCCAGAAGGAGGCGGGGTCCGGGGCCAACTCCCGCAGCAGCCCCAGGGCCTCCTCGTCCGTCCGGGGGGCGGGCCCCTCCGCTCTCGTGCTTCTCTCTGGGGTGTACGGGCGCAAGGTGCCTCCTCGGGTGGTGTCGCGGATCTTACGTCTACGCTCACCTCTATGACTACCAGGCCCCCGGGCGCCCCTGCGTGCGCTGCTTCACGCCCGCCCCGACACTCTCGTCAGACCCGGCACCGTGGCGGCCTGCACCCTTCGGGCCATTTATTCCCGGTCGGGTTTACGGCGGGAGCTAGGTGCGGTACGAATATAGCCCCCGGCGCCCGCTCCTCCTTTCCCTTCCCCCTGACGGGGGTTCCCCACCGAGGGGCGCCGGACTTCCGAGACAGAAGCGACTTGATCGCGAGGTGATCGAGACCATGGCGCACGAAACCAACCACGACGCCACCGCGGCTCTGCGCGCCCTGCTCGACGGGGCCGAGGGCTGCGGGCCGGCGGCCAGGAGCGCGAGGCTCGCCAACGACGACGAGCTGGCGGACTTCCTGTGCAAGGCTCAGGAGGAGATCGTGGGCGAGGCCAGGCGGCTGCTCGCCCAGCGGGTCGCCGAGTAGCCGGCCGCCCGAGCGAGACCCGGGGCGAGACCACAAGAAATGACGAAGGAGTGGTTGGTAGAAGTGAGGCACGAAGAGTTCGCGCATAGGGCGGAGGGGCGCCTCCTGGAGGCGGCCGACCGGCTAGAAGGCGACGCGCGGGACCTGGGCGTCCACGGGGACGCCTCGAAGACGCAAGCCCGGGCCGGGGAGCTCAGGGTGGCGGCGCTGCTGGTGCGTGAGGAGGCCGAGGAAGTGGCACGCGAGGAGCGCAGGCCCGCGGCGGAGGTGGCAGAGAACCCGCCGCTGGAGGCGCAGGCATAGGAATCGGCGCCCCGCCCGTAACGGGCGTTACGGGCGGGGCGCCGGGGTAAGAAAAGCAGCCGTACCTACAGAGGAGACGAACCGTGAGGATAGCGTTCATAGGCCCGCCGGGGGCGGGCAAGAGCACCCAGGCCAAAAGGGTCGCGAGATCCTTGCCCTCCCACAACCGCAGCCCCAGGTTCTCCTCGGGCGAGCTCGTGCGGGCAGAGATAGAGGCCGGCACCGAGCTAGGCCGGGAGGTAGCGGGGTACCACGAACGCGGGGAGAGGGTGCCCGACGAAGCCATCCTCTCGCTCCTCCTGCCGCGCCTGAGGCGGGCTGGGGGGTTCATGCTGGACAACTTCCCGGCCACCGTGGGGCAGGCCCGCGCCCTCGACGAGGACCTCGAGGAGAACGGGGCGGGGGGCCTGACCCGCGTTGTCTGCCTGGAGGGCCCCTCGGACGAGGACCTCGTCGAGAGGATCCTGGGCGGCCGCAGGACGAGCCGGGCCACGGGGGAGGTCTACCACCTAGAGCACGACCCGCCGCCCAGGCCGGAAGAGAGGCTGGACCCGGGCGCCTTCCAGGAGCGCGACGACGACACCGGGGAGGCCACGCGGGCCCACCTGGAGGCCTGGCGCCGGGAGGCGGAGGCCCTCAAAGGGCACTACGGGGAGCGGGGCCTGCTCGAGGTTGTCAACGCCCGCGGGCCGATGGCCGAGGTCACCGAGGCGATACTCGAGGCCCTGGGGCACCCGGAGAGGCCCGAATACTACGCCAGCCAGCGGGGCATCTGAGCACGGGCGTGGCGCGCGGGGACCCCGCGGGCTTGCGGGGGAAGACCGGCGGACGGGGCCCCGGGCGAGCAGCCCTTCCCAGATGGGGGTAGGAAGCACCGAAGCGCGCGAGCCCACAAGGGAGGAGAACAGACATGATGGACCGAGGGAAGGCCCGAGACGTCAGCGAGGCGGCCCGGCGGACCTAGGAGGGGGCGCGGACCCGTTTCGGCTTCCTCCCCAGGCCCCGCTGCCTTTCCGTCCTTCCCCGTGCGCACCTTTCGGGCCAACCTGACCCCGGCCCGGCCGATCTGCACCTTTCGGCGCATGGCACGGTCCCGCCAGGGCGGTAGCGTGGCGTCCACGATGCTCACCCTATGCGGAGGCTGCGGGCATAGGCTATGGGCGGAGATCAGGAACGCCGGGGCGTTCCGCTTCCTGGCCCGCTTCGACGACGACGAGGGCAGCGCCACGTACGCCGATCACTCCCCCTCCTGCCCGACGTGCGGCCTCCTGCCCGACGTGCGGCCTCGGGCTGGACAAGGGCATTCCCGGCCCCGAGGCGCCCGGGGAACACCCCCGCCGGGGCGGGTAGCCCGATCCATCTTCTATTCACCCGAGTGCGTGGAAGGGAAGTTCCCCGAACTTCGGGCGTGAGCGTTCTAAGAAGTTCGACACATCCCTGTGATCGCCCGGCCGTGCTCAACGCTTGCGGGACACGTAGAGCTCGCTGCGGTACCCGTCGATGACGCGGCCCCCGTACTCCTCGTCGATCAGCCGCCCCACGGCCGCGAAAAGCCGTAGCCTCGTCCTCTCGTCCAGGGCCCTGTGGCTCGAGAAGGTGCCCAGAAGCCGCAGGTAGCCCTCGGCGTCGCGGGACACCGCGAACCGGTGGACCCGCTCCTCGGGCCTCCCGAAGAACCCCGAGCGTTCCATCTCGCCCGCCTTGTCAGCATCCCGGTCCAGGCTCGGCGGCCTCCGCTCCGGGGCGAGCTCGGGTGCCTCGCGACGGTGGACGTCCTCGAGGGCTTCGAGGAAGCCCTCGCTGCCGCCCTCGGGGTCGGCGCGGTTCCAGACGAGCGCGAGCGAACCGCCCGGCCGCAGCGCTTGGGCGCTCTTTCGGTAGCGGACCCGGGGATCGACCCAGTGGAACGCCGTGGCCGAGACGACAAGGTCGAAGGCCTCCTCCTCCAGCGGCCACTCCTCGAAGGAGCAGGCCAGCACCCGCGCGTTCGGGTGGTCGGCCAGCTTCGTCCGGGCCACGGCGGCGAGGTTCGCGCCGAGCTCCACGCCCAGGAGGTGGTAGCCCCGCCTTGCGAGGGGCAGCGTCGCCTGACCCGTCCCGCAGCCGATCTCGAGCGCCCTGGCCCCCGGCCCCGTGCCCGACAGCAACGCCAGGTCGTCGAAGAGCCGTTCCGGGTAGCCGGGACGCACCTCGTCGTAGAGGGAAGCCACGCCGTCGAAGGTGCTTCGCAGCCGCTCCTGGTCTCCTCGTGCGCTCAGCGCTGTTCCCTTCGTGAGGGGCGTGGCCTTGCTTCCGGTTGGGGGAGCACGCAAGGAGGCGCTCCCCGGTATTGAACCAGAACCACGACCGGGCGTATTCACCCAACCTCGTAGAGAGACTGTCTGATAAATGGCTGGAGGGCGTTCCGGGCCCGCGTTTCGGTGGCGCGCAACGGCGATCGGGTGCGTGTTCGGCCCCTCTGAGCCGCTTTTTGGGTCGCGCTTCGGGGCCTATCTCGATTTATCAGACAGTCTCTCCACGCAACCCGGTGAATAAGCCTTCGGCGGGGGCGCCAACCTTCTCCGGGTGGCATCATAGGTTCGCAGGGACATCGAACAAGGGGCAAGGTCATGCGATCGTCCGACCTCGTCCGCGCGGCACGCCTGGACGGCACGCTGTACGAGGAAGTCAGGGCGAACACCTCAGCCACCAGTTCGGCGCTCGGGGTCGTGGCGCTCGTGGCGCTCGCGCATGGCGCGGGAGGGATCGTTCGGGCGTTGGCCTTCGGGCGGGACCCCCCGACGGAGGGCTTCCTGATCGGCGCGCAAGGAGAGGTCGTCTTCTGGGTGGGGAGTTCCTTCGCGATCTACCTCGTCGGCAGGTACCTGCTGGGCAGCACGGCCACCTACGGGCAGGTGCTGCGACCGATGGGCTTCGCGACGGTACCTGGGCTGCTCATCCTCGTAGCCGCCCTAGCCTCGCTCGCCGGCGCCCAGGTCTTGGTGTTCGCGGTGCTGGTTCCCTGGCGTCTGGCGACGAGCTTCGTCGCCGTGGAGCGGGCCCTGGGGGTGGGTCGGGCGAAGAGCGCGGTCGCCCTGCTGCTGGGCGTAGCCTGCGGGCTGGTGTTCGTGGGACTCGGCACGGCCTCGCTGCTCAACGTACTGGCCTGACCCGACAACTTCCGAGAACCCCCTACGCCCGAAGTTCGCAGACCCCCCCTTCTATGAGGTTGGGTGAATAGCGTAAGCTGACCTCGCGATGGGAAGTCTAGCCAGGGCGCTCGTGCTGTTCGTGGTGCTCCTACTGGGAGCTGTGGGAGGCGCCTGGCTATCTTTGACGTTGGCAACCGTTCTGCTGGAGCCCGCCGAGCGTAACTTCTCCAACGTGCCCTTCGTCGCCGCGTTGGTCCTGCTGGTCCTCGCGCTCGCGTTCATCGCACGGAAGGTCACCGGCACGGCGGGGCTCGCCGCGTTCGCCTTCGTCGCCCTGCTGGGAGCGGTCGTCGTCGGGTGGACGATCCTGTAGGCTGGAAGGGGCGTTCACGCCCGAAGTTCCGAGAACCCCCCTTCCGAAACTGTTTGGAAAAGCGAAACGGACACCGGATTGGGGCCCTGAGGGACGCCAAGAAGGTACGAAGGAGCCTCGATCGGCCACTTCTTGACGTCGAAAACGCTCGGTTGAGAAGCCTTCGGCCCTTTTCCAAACAGTTTCTCCACGCACTCCGGTGAATAGGCCGCCTAGGGGTACGGCTGCGCCTAGATGCGCAGCTTGAGTTCTGAGTAGGCGGCGTTGATCTCCTTCAGCTTCTGCGCGCCATTCAAACGGAGCCTATGACGAGGTTGATCACCAAGGCGAGGATCGTCGCGTTGTAGAAGAAGGCCAGGACGCTGTGCACGAGCACCGCCAAGCGCACCTTGCCCGAACTCACGGACACGTCGGAGGTGGAGAAGGCCGTGCCGACGGTGAAGGCGAAGTAGGCGAAGTCCAACGCCGCCGGCTCCCCCTCCCCGGGAAACTCCATCCCGCCCGCTTTGCGCGGGTCGCGGTAGTAGAGGTGGGCGTAGTACATGGCGTAGGAGGTGTGCAGCAGCGCCCAGGAGAGCAGGACGCCCAGCACGCACAGAAGCGTCCGCAGCGGCTCCGCCCCCAGGTCTTCGCCCCGGGGCAAGAGCGCTACGGCGAGGCTCAGGCCCCCGATGCTGAAGCCGATGATCGTGCTCATCCCCGCGCTTCCGCTGAAGACCCTCCTGTCCGAGATGGCCTCCACGAACCTTCCCCACCCAGAGCGGCGGGGGGGCTCCTGCGCGAGCGCCCACCTCCGCACGTCCGCGGGCGTGGAGAGCCACATGGCGCCCCACGTGAGGACCAGGATCAGCCCGTACAAGACGTTTATCCCCAGCAACCAGTGGACGGATCGGAAAGATCCCCCGACCACGAAAAACACGAACGTCACCACGAGCACCGCTATCGCCGTCGGCAGCCACATCCTCGCGGAGTCCCCCGCCGGGGTGAGCCGCAGCAGGGACCTGGCGGCGCCCGTGGCAGCGGCTACCGTACCGCTCTTCACGCGCGTCGAACCGCGATCCGGCCGGCCTGCGCGCCCCTTCGTTGGTTCTCCGCCGCTACCGGTGGGGCGGACCTCTTCGCGCTCCCCAGGGGTGGTGCGCTCTTTGTTTTCCTCGGCGTCCATAAGGTTGTTGGCTCCCGGCTTTTGGCTGACGACCCTTACAACATTAGCACTGCACTGCTGGACAACTTCGGAGAACCCCCTCAAGAGACTGTCTGATAAATCGAGATAGGCCCCGAAGCGCGACCCAAAAAGCGGCTCAGAGGGGCCGAACACGCACCCGATCGCCGTTGCTCGCCACCGAAACGCGGGCCCGGAACGCCCTCCAGCCATTTATCAGACAGTCTCAAGAGACTGTCTTAAAAAGGTGTCGGCGAGGGGTCGAGCACCTGTTTGACTGGAAGCGGCGGCAGCAAAAGAGGTTCTTTGCTCTGTTCTTGCCGGTTTGCCAACCTCAATTGGGAGCTTCTCTGGACTTTTCAGACAGTCTCTCCACGCACTTCGATGGATAGGGCAAGTTAGGACATAAACCCCGTCACACCGGGATGCCGCGAGCGTGGCGGGTCTCGCTGGGATTCCGATGAGACCCGGAGCCTGACCGCCAGAAGGAGCCGTGAATTGGCATGATGGTGACGGATGACCCGCGTGATTCGCGAAGCGCGAGCTCTGTCGCCGGTTATCGGTTCCTGCCGGATGCGCAACTTATGGCATGGTCTGCGGCGCTGTGCGGGCGAGTTGCGAACTACTTCATAGGTGGGTCCGACTGCCCCTTTCCACCTCTACAGTACAGCGCACCGGGGGGCTTGCGTCAAGACCCGGGTCGTGCCGCACAATACCGGCCGAAGCCAGAAGCTATGCACAAGGGAGGGAGTGGATGGGCTGCTACGTGTTGGGTTTTTGGGAGATCGACCGGATGCAGGTCGCGGTCGTTGGCGGCAAGGGCGCGCACCTGGGGGAGCTTTCGCGTATCGAGGGCGTCCGCGTGCCGGCCGGCTTCTGCGTGACCACGGACGCCTTCAAGCGGATCATGGCGGAAGCGCCGTCGATCGACGATCGGCTCGATCGGCTGTCGCGCCTGAAGCCGGACGACCGGGAGGCGATCCGCGCGCTCAGCGCGGAGATCCGCCTGACCCTCGAAGGGATCTCCATCCCGGACGATGTGGCGGCGGCGATCACCCGCCCGCTCGCCCGGCTCGGCGAGAGGGCCGCCTACGCCGTCCGATCCAGCGCGACGGCGGAGGACTTGCCGACGTCCTCCTTCGCGGGCCAGCAGGACACGTACCTGAACGTCGTGGGGCCGGCGGCGATCCTCCAGCGCGTCGGCCGGTGCTGGGCCTCGCTCTTCACCGAGCGGGCGGTGACCTACCGCCTGCAAAACGGCCTGGACCACCGGAAGGTCCACATGGCCGTGGTCGTGCAGCAGATGGTCTTCCCGCGGGCGGCCGGCATCCTGTTCACGGCCGACCCCGTCACGTCCAACCGGAAGGTCGCCTCCGTGGAGGCCAGCTTCGGCCTCGGCGAGGCCCTGGTCTCCGGCCTGGTGAACGCGGACGTCTACAAGGTGCGCGACGGCGAGGTCGTCGCCAGGACGGTCGCGACCAAGCGGCTTGCCATCCACGCCACACCGGCAGGCGGGACGCAGGAACGGGCGATCGAGCCGGGGCGGCAGGACGAGCCAGCGCTGACGGACGCGCAGGTCGTGCGGCTCGCGCATCTGGGCCGGCGGATCGAGGCGCACTTCGGCCGCCCCCAGGACATCGAATGGTGCCTGGCCGACGACGACTTCCACGTCGTCCAGAGCCGGCCGATCACCACGCTCTTT
>CADCVH010000082.1:7587-7887 GCA_902806085.1 uncultured Rubrobacteraceae bacterium
AAGCCCCTCGGGCTCTCCTTCTGGCAGATGACGACCCCCAGGCCCATGGCTGAGGCCGGCGGGCGGCTGTTCGTCGACGTCACGCAAATCCTGGCGTCGCCAGCGAGCCGGGCCGGCCTCCTGGGGACCCTAGGGAGATCCGATCCGCTGATCGGGGACGCGCTGCGGTCCGTCCTCGATCGCGGCGACTTCGTCCCGTCGATCCCGGACGAGGGCCCAGCCTGGGCGCCGCCGGGCGCCGGCGCGCCGGCCCCGATCGACACCGATCCGGCCATCGTCGCCGAGCTCATTGCGCGCTCG
>CADCVH010000083.1 GCA_902806085.1 uncultured Rubrobacteraceae bacterium
TCGACGGGCCCTCCTGCGCGGACGTGGGGAGCGTGGCCTTAGACCCCGTGCCCGGGATGCCGGAGGACGGGACGGTAGGCCTCGTGGAAGTGGGCCGGGAGCGCTTCGTGCGGGCCGTCCTCGGCGGGGACCCGGACGGGACGGGCGCCGCGGCCCACGTCTGAGTACGGCGCCCTCTGCGTAGCGGCACCGTGAACTCGCTACGAGATCGATGCTCGGAGCTTCGGGCGTACGGTCCTCGGAAGTTGGCATAACCTCGGTCCCATACCGAGCGGCTTCTTGTGCACAAGACGAGGGAAACCGCGCGGTATCGTGCGCAAGAAACGTGCGGCCTGTCCTACCGCCCTCTCGTCCTTCAGGACGCCGAACTCTTCGGCCGGCCCATCTGGCGATGCCTCTGGCGGTGCCTCTGGCAATGCCCCACCCGCGTACTCGCCGCGCCCCCGACTACACCCTTTGGCACATCTTTTTCGATGAGGGTGCTCGGGGGGCCCGAGGCCTGCGATAATCCACCACCAACCCACGTCCCCGGGACGATCTCCGTGGCTTTCCTACGCATGGACGTTGTTCGTGCAATAAGGAGCCGAAATGACCGCGCCGCGTGTACTCATCGCCATCGGCCCGTCCATGTACGCCGAGGCGCTCGCCTTCTCCTTGAGGAAGCATCGCCCGCGCGCCGAGGTGTCGCTGATCGAGCCCTCCGGGGACCTCGAAGCCGAAGCCCGGCGCACGAGGCCGCACCTGATCGTCGCCAGCAGGGTGCCGCGGGCGGCGAGGGAGGGGGCCTTCTGGGTGGAGGTGGCGAAGCCCATCGGGGGCGAGGGGCCCAAGAACCTCGGCGCGGAGATCTCCGCCGACGGGTACTCAAGGAGCGTGGGCGACCTCAGCACCGAGCACGTGCTGAAGGCCCTCGACCGGGCCGAGGAGGAGCTCGTCCTCGGCCGGGGCCACACCCAAAGCCACGCCCAAGGCCACGCCAAGGTCCACTCCGAGGGCGGCCCCCCCTGAGCGGGCGCGACCGGCCGAGGTCCGCGCCGGGTTGTAGGGGCCTTCCCAGGCGTGCGCCGACGCGCGGAAGTCCCGGGCGGTCGCGGGGTGTGGTTTAATAGGGTGACTACCGTCGATAGACGTGGGCGATCTCTGTGGCTTCTTCGCGCATGGACCTTGTTCATGAGGAAGGATCACCCAAATGCCCACGCGCGTGCACCTCGCCGACGATCACACCATGTTCAGGGAAGGCCTTGCCGCGATCCTGGCCGAGCGCGACGAGATCGAGGTGGTGGGCACCTCCTCCGCAGGCCAAGACGCCATCGCCCAGATCGGCGCGACGAAGCCAGACGTGGTCGTCACGCAGCTGGACACGGATCTCGGGACGGTCGAGAAGGTCCTCGGCCTGCTGCGCGAGGCCTCCCCGGGCTCCAGGATCGTCGTGCTGACCCTGTGGGACAACCCGCGCTACATGCGGTCCGTCTCCCGGATGGGCATAGACGCCCTGATGCACAAGAGCTCGACGTCGGAGGAGCTCGTGGCGGTCGTCGAGGCCGCCAGCCTCCACCCGGGCGGACGCAACGCGGTTGTTTCCCTGCCCCGCGACCTCCTGGAGAGGATGGATGAGGGGACCGCGGGCGGCCTCTCTGAGAGGGAGCTGGAGGTGCTCGTGCTCGCCGCCCAAGGCCTCTCCAACCGCCGGATAGCCGAGGAGCTGCACCTCGCCGAGGCGACGGTCAAGCGCCACCTCGCCAACGTCTACGAGAAGGTCGGCGTGCACTCCAGGAACGAGGCGGTGAGGCGGGCCATCACCGAGCAGTGGATCGGCCTCCACGAGATCGCCTCCGCCGACGGGGGCGGCCCCTCGAGCAGGGGCGACTCCCAGGGCGGCTAGGGCCCCGAGGGGCACCGCCCGGCTTGCTTCCTGTTCGCCCCGGCACGCGTGAAGGCGGCTTCTCGAAACTTCGCCCCCTGCGTATACATTAACCCGGCAACCGGGAGCCCTTTCGTCCGAGACTCCGGGCGCGAGAGCCCAGGAACGAACGATGGCCCTGCGAACTTGGCCACGAGGTGCGCGGCGCGTGGCGGAACACGGGCAGTCGAACTGGCGGGTCCGCAGGACGATCCTGGAGGCGCGGCGGTCCGGCCGACGGCGACGGCCGGGCTTTTCCGTCATGGGAACGACGGATATGTGTGGCGCAGGTACATACGGTCATCTCGCAGGGCCGGTTAAACCCAAGCTTTACCCACCATTAACCCTCTTTTCACACGGATAGGGACGGGCGGGCCTATACTTCGCGCGATTTCGCGCGGCCCCTAGTGAGAGAGGAATCGTATGGCCTTTCGGAGTGTGGGCACCAACCTGTCCCGGCCGTATCTCGAAGGCGACGGCGGGCTCGCGGAGGACCTCGAAGCCCTGAAGGGCGCCCGGACGGATTTCGTGGAGGTCTGGCCACAGAACCTCGGGGTCATCCTCGGCGGCAGACTGGATACGAACAGGCTGCGGGCGGCCGGAGAGTTGCTGCTGGAGGCGGGGTTGGCGTACACGGTCCATGCCCCGCTCGAGGTCAACCTCATGGATCTCACCTCACACGGCCTTCAACGCGACGTCCTCGACGCCAGCCTCCGGTTCGCGAAGGGGATCGGCGCGGAGGTGGTGGTCTGCCACGCCGGCCAACGCGTGGGGACGCGTGACGCCCGGTACAGCATGAGGGATCAAATCTTCGCGGAACGGTCCGCCCTGCGGGAGGCGGGAGCCTTGGCGGAGGAGCTCGGCGTGACCATAGCCGTCGAGAACTACTACCCCGAGCAGCCTATCCTGCGCGGCGCGGTCTACGACTACTCGGTCTGGCCCTCCCGGCTGGCGGAGCAGATCTCCGCGGTCGACCACCCCGCGGTCGGCGTCTGCCTGGACGTGGGACACGCGGCCCTCGCGGCGGGTTTCTTCGGCTTTGACTTTATCGAGGAATGCGCCGCCCTGGCGCCCCTCGTCCGCCACGTGCACCTCCACGACAACCTGCAGAGGAGCAACCTGACGGGAGATCCGCGGGTCTCCGAGCACACCGCCTACGGGCTCGGGGACCTGCACCTCCCACCCGGCAGGGGCACCATCCCCCTGGAAGACCTGTTCCGGCGCGTGGGCTTCCCCGAAAACCCCCGTTGCTGCGTGGAGCTCTCCCCCGAGCACTTCTCCTCGGTTCCCGATGCCCTCAGCGTTGCCAGAGAACTCGGCCTCGCGGCGGCGCGAAGGGAGCGGGTGCCGGCCTGAGTGAAGGGCCGCGTCAGCGCCGGATGGAGGCGCCGACGCGTTTGGTGGCGGTGCGGAAGTCGTAGGTGGTGACCGAGAGGGCGGAGAGCTGGTGGGGGGCTATGCGCTTCTCGAAGTCGCGGAGGTTTATGGTGCGGCGCATGCACACGAGGGCCGCCTCGCGGCAGAGGGCTTCGAGGTCCGCGCCCGAGTAGCCGCCGGTGGCGCGCGCTATCTGCTCGAGGTCTAAGTCGGGGTCGGTGGGCATGCCCTGGGCGTGGATCTTGAGTATGTGCAGGCGGGCTTCGGCGTCGGGCAGGCCGACCTCTATCTCGTGGTCGAAGCGGCCCGGCCGGCGGAGGGCGGAATCGAGGGCGGAGGGGCGGTTGGTCGTGGCGATGACGCATACCCTGCCGAGGTCGTTGAGGCCGTCCATCAGGGAGAGAAGCTGGGAGACGAGGGTGGCCTCGAAGCTCTCGCTCATCGCGTCGCGGGAGGAGGCGAAGGAGTCGATCTCGTCGAAGAGGACTATCGCCGGCGCCTTGGCGCGGGCCTCGCTGAAGATGGAGCGCAACTTCGCCTCGCTCTGGCCCCAGAACTTGTTCAGGATCTCAGGCCCCGAGACCGCTATGAAGTGCGCCCCGCTCTCGTTTGCCACCGCGCGGGCAAGAAGCGTCTTGCCGGTGCCAGGCGGGCCGTAGAACAGGATGCCCTTGTGCGGCCTGATGCCCATCTTCTTGAAGATCTCCGGGTGCGTTATGGGCAGCTCGACGGCCTCCCTGACCATCTCTATCGTCTCGCGCATCCCGCCGACGTCCTCGTAACGGGTGGCCGGCACGTTGCGGCTGCCGGGCGCGGTCCCGCTGGCCGCCGCGACGTTCGCCCCGCCGCTCCTCACGCTGCGCGCCAGCCGCTCGAAGAGCCCTTCCCTGTCCCCCGGGACCGGCGTCTCAACCGGCCCGCGGCCGTCGCGGGACTTGGCGACCTTCCACTCGGGGAGGGGGCCCTTCTCGCGGTAGGACCAGGCGTCGTCCTTGCCGGGTTCTATCTTCTCCGGGAGGCGGGCGACGAGCTCGGCGGTCGCGTCGAGGTCGAGGATGGGGCACCGCGCGCACGGGCCGAGGTCGGAGAGGATGCGCTCCGTTATGGCGTCCTTGTCCACCCGGAAGACCGCGTCGTCGTCCATCTGCCCGTAGGAGTACCAGGAATTGCCCGTCAGGTGGTCGTTGTCGTAGAGGTGGATCTGGCGGCACGGAAAGAGCTGCTTGTCCGCCAGATGCTTCGGCGTGCACCACTCCCTGGCCTCCGCCCCGGACCTCTGCTTGCGCAGAAAACACCGCATCCCCGCGAAGAGCTCCTCGCCGGAGACCGGCGTGCCGTCCGCCGCGTACCCGGCCTCCCTCTCGCCGCGCAAAAGACCCGAGAAGTCGTCCAGGAGCCGCCAGTCGGCGGGGAGGTCGAGCTCGACGGAGACCCGCGCCCGGCCGTTCGTCCCCGAGACCCCGTAGGAGGCGTGGCCGGCCGCCGAGGCGGCTGCCCGCCCGAGGTGGCCTTCGGAAGCAAGAGGAAAATCTACTTTGACCTTCATCGTCCGTCGATTCTAACCCACGACGCGCGGATGGTAGCTGTTACGGGACGGTTCCCCACGACGTTACGCAGCGCCGCCCGAAAGGTTGCCGGGCCTCCCCCGTAACCCGGCTTCCGCGCGGCGCCCATCACGGCACATGGCAGACCGGAAGCACGGGCGAGGGGACTTACGATAAGACGCGCGGGGAACACGTATCATCCCCAGCGCGACGCGAGGAACTTTGTCGAAGGCAGAAGAGACCAGGAGAGGTTCAGGGATGAGCACATTTGTTTTGATCCACGGCGGATGGCACGGCGCGTGGAGCTGGGACAGGGTCGCGCCCCTACTGAGGGGGCCGGCCACGAGGTCGTGAGGTTCGATCTGCCGGGACACGGCGAGGACCGGACCCCGGCCGCGGAGGTCACGTTGGGGGGCTACACCGATCGCGTCGTCGAGGTGCTCGATGCCCGGTCCGAACCCGTCGTGCTCGTCGGGCACAGCCTGAGCGGCACCGTTATAAGCCAGGTTGCCGAGAGGCGCCCAGAGAAGATAGAGAAGCTCGTGTACCTGTGCGCCTTACTGCTGCCCAGCGGGAAGAGCGCCCTCGAGGCGTCGCAGGAGGACGGCGATTCGGTGGCCCTAGAGAACGCCGAGGTGGAGGCGGACCGGGGCCGGATCGTCCTGTCCGAAGCGGGCATGAGGGAGGCCTTCTGCCACGACTGCCCGGAGGAGAACTTCGAGCGCGCCCGGCGTCTGATAACCCCCCAGCCGCTCGCCCCGCTGGGGACGCCGGTGGAGGTGACGGAGGGCCGCTTCGGGAGCGTGCGCCGAACCTACGTGCATACCACCCAGGACAGGGCCGTCAGCCCCGCCGCCCAGGAGAGGATGTACGCTGAGCTGCCCTGCGAAAAGGTCGTCTCGATGTCGACGGGCCACCTGCCGTTCTTCGCCGCGCCGGAAGAATTGGCGGGCCACCTGGATTCCCTGGCAAAGCTCTAGCCCCGGGACATCGACGAACGCAACCCGGGAGGGGTAGCCCGGGGCAGGGGGCGGGGTTCTTGACGAGGTCTTCGCCCTGCCCCTTGGAGGGGCCGGGCGTGCGGCCCCCTCTCCTACGGCCCTCCCCACTCTTCGCGCAGCAAGCCCATGATCACGTTGTCCACGTAGCGCCCGCCCAGCCAGACGTGCCCCCGCATTCGGCCCTCCTCCACGAACCCGCACGAACCGTAGGCCCGGATCGCCCGCTCGTTCGCGGAATGTACCTCCAGCCACACCCGTCGCAAGTTCCGCAGCCGGAACGCGTAGTCGAGAAGCAGGCCGACCGCCTCGCGCCCGTAGCCGCGTCCCCAGTACTCCTTGTCCCCGATCCCGATGCCGAGCTCGGCGTGCCGGGCGGTCCAGTCGATGTTGAACAGGCCACCCGTCCCTATGCATTCGCCGTCGGCCTCGATGGCGAAGTTCGTCTTGTCGCGAGGGAGATCCGAAACCTCCCGCTCGAAATCCTTCTCTATCCGCTCCAACGGCCGGGGCGCCGGCGGGTCTCCCCCACCCGCGAGCTCCACCTCCAGATCGTTGGCGAACTCGCGCAGGCGCGGCAGGTCCCCCCGCGCGACGGCCCGGAGCGTCACTTTCTCCCCGCGGAGCAACTATCCTCCCGTAGCCTGAAACCTACAAGAACGCCGGCACAAGCTCGCCCTTTACGAGGTCCGCGTAGTGCTCGCGCTCCCTGACGACGGCCCAGCGATCGCCGCTGACCATGACCTCGGCGGGCCGGGGGCGGGAGTTGTAGTTGGAGGCCATCGAGAAGCCGTAGGCGCCGGCATCCATAACGGCGAGCAGGTCGCCCTCTTGCGCGTCGGGGAGCTCGCGGTCGCGGGCCAGGTAGTCGCCGGACTCGCAGACGGGGCCGACGAGGTCGGCGCCCGTAACCGAGCCGTTCTGCCCCACGGCCCGGATCTCGTGGTGGGCGTCGTAGAGGCTAGGGCGCAGGAGGTCGTTCATCCCCGCGTCGGCGACGATAAAGTCCTTCTCGCCGCTCTTTTTGCGGTAGACGACGCCGGTCAGGAGGACGCCGGCGGCACCCGAGATAAAGCGGCCCATCTCGCACAGGATCTTGACGGGCTTCTTCTGCAGGCGCTGCAGGGTCGGCCCGATGGCGTCCACGAGCTCCTTCGGCGTCGGGGTCTCCTCGTCCTTGTAGCGGATGCCGAGCCCGCCCCCGATGTTGAAGTACCGGATGTCGAAGCCGCGCTCCTCCAGCTCCTCGACGAGGCCGGCGGACCTCTCGATGGAGTCCTTGAAGGGCTGGAGCTTCGTGATCTGGGACCCTATGTGCTGGTGGACCCCGATGATGTCCACGCACCGGTACTGCCCGGCCCTCTCGGCGAGCGCGAGCGCCTGGTCCACCGGGATGCCGAACTTGTCCCGCTCCCTGCCCGTGGTGATGTGGTCGTGGCTGCCGGCGTCCACGTCCGGGTTGACGCGCAGGGAGACGCGGGCGCGCTTGCCGACGCGGGCGGCGAGCTGCTCCAGGCGCTCCAGCTCCGGGGCCGACTCGACGTTGAAGAGCAGGATGCGCTCCCCGAGGCCCGCCATGAGCTCCGACTCTGTCTTACCCACGCCCGCGAAGACGACCTTCTTGGGGTCGAAGCCGGCCCGCATCGCCCGGTAGAGCTCCCCGCCCGAGACTATGTCCGCCCCGGCCCCCAGGGAGGCGAGCGCCCGTAGCACGGCCAGGTTCCCGTTCGCCTTGACCGCGTAGCAGACCAGGTGGTCGAAGCCGGAGAAGGCCTCGTCGAGCTCCCGGTAGGCCCTCTCTATGGCGGCGCGGCTGTAGACGTAGGTCGGGGTTCCCGCCGCCCGGGCGATCTCGTCGAGCGCAACCCCCTCGCAGCGGAGGCCGCCCCCCTCGTAGTAGAAGTCGTCCAAGACCCTCCTCCTCGCTCCGCAGTGGAAGTGCTATATTTTTCGCTCCTGTTACCGGAGCCGTAGGGGAGAATATACCCCGTGCCGAAACCCCGCGCGACACCGCCCGCCGAAGGGACCCCGCCCGCCGAGGGGGCGCGTCCCCTGCTCCTCAACCCCGTCCTCGAACGCCAGGGCGCCTACCCCTTGCTGCGCCTCGACGGGCGCCGCAAACAACTCGAAGAGGGCGGGAGGGAGACCTTCGACTTCGGCACCGGCGACCCCCGCGAGCCGACCGACGAGGCCATCCGCCGGGCCCTCATAAACGGCGTCCCCGAGAACAGCCGCTACCCGACGACGGCCGGAAAGGGGGAACTGCGAGGTGCGTTCGCCGGGTGGATGGGGCGCCGCCACGGCGTCGCGCTCGACCCGGAGGCCGAAGTCCTCCCCGCCACCGGCTCCAAGGAGGCCATCTTCCACGCCCCGCTGGCCTTCCTGCACCACTCCCACGAGAGGCGCGGCGTCGCCTACGGCACGCCGGGCTACCCGGTCTACGAGAGGGGTACGCTCTTCGCCGGCGGCGAGGCGTCGCCTGTAGAGTTGAGGCGGCAGGACCGTTTTCTGCTCCCGGTCGAGGCCGTGGACCCCGCGACGACCCGAATAGTCTGGCTCAATCACCCCCACAACCCCACGGGCGCCACGGCGACCTACGAGTACCTCGAAGGGGTCGCCGCCTTCTGCCGCGAGCACGACATCCTCCTCTTCTCCGACGAGTGCTACAACGACCTCTACTCCGGCGGGCCGCCGCCCTCCATCTTGGAGGTGACGAGAGAGCGTACCCTCGCCTTCTGCTCCCTCTCCAAGCGCAGCGGCATGACCGGCTACCGCTCGGCGATGGTGGCCGGGGACCCGGAGTTGATCTCGGCCCTGGGCAAGCTCAGGCCCTCCATCGGCGTCGCCACCCAATCCTTCGTCCAGGACGCCGCGACCGCCGCCTGGGGCGACGACGGGCACGTCGAGCAAAGGCGCCGGATCTTCGGCGAGAAGCGGGAGCTCTTCAAAAGGTTCTTCGACAGGGCCGGCCTGGAGTACCTCCCCACGGACGCGAGCTTCTACCTCTGGGTGACCGTGCCGGAGGCGTTCGCCGGGGACGACGAGGCGTACGCGATGCGCCTGCTCGACGAGGGCATCGTCGTGGCCCCGGGCCGCTCTTTCGGAACGGGCGGAGAGGGCTACGTCCGGGTCGCGCTCGTGCCGGGGCTCGAAGAATGCCGCAGAGCCATAGAGCGGTGGGAAGGGCTCCCCGCCTAAAGCAAGGCTCGCGTACGGCCGGGTATTCGGGGTGTGCTAGCAGGGCCGTATCGAGCGAAGATCTCTTGGTGAAGAGGCCGTTTTGGGCGCTGCAAGGTCGGGGCCGATCACCGCAGAAGTGGCACGGAACTTTTCTTCGGACAATCCTCCTCGATAGGCTTCGAACCGACGGTGATGAAGTCGCGGATAGGACCGCAATGTAAGATGTCTTGCGAGAGGCGGGAGCGAGAGATCGAGGAGAGCTTGGATAGGCGGGTCGGAGAGGCGGGACACTCGGGGGGGACTTCGTCTTTCGGGGGCGAGGAGCATCTGTACCGGGCCTTCTTCCGGGCCGGGCCGGACGGCGTTCTCTTCGCGGACGCCGGGGGCGTTGTCCTGGATGCCAACGAGGAGGCTTGCCGGCTTTTGGGACGCGGTCGGGAGGAGTTGCTCGCGCCGGGGGGTGGTGAGATCTTCGACCCCTCCGACCCGCGGCTCGCGGCGGCCCGCGGAGAACAGCGGCGGACGGGATCTTTCCGGGGCCACCTGCGCGTGCTGCGGGGCTCTCCCGGGGAGGCGGGGGCGTTCGAGGCCGTGGTGACGGTCGCCGGGTACGTGGACGGCTTCGGCGAAGACCGGCTCGTGATCGTGGTCCGCGAGGCGGAGGGACACAAGCGTCAGGACCCGGAGGCCACAAGGAGCGCGGAGGAGATGTTCCTCGCGATAGCCAGCTACGTCGGGGACGCGGTCGTGGTCTTCGAGATCGACGGCTCTTTGCGCTACGTGAGCCCCGCGATGGAGCGGGTGACGGGGTACGCTCCGGAGGAGCTCGTGGGGTTCGTGATGCTCGACGTGATCCACCCGGAGGACCTCGAGCGGGTGGTGGCCGAGAGCGTGGAGATCTGGGACTCACCCGGCATCGCCCCGCCCTTCGTCTTCCGCCTGAGGCGCAAGGACGACTCCTGGGCGCACCTGGAGTTTGCCATGAACAACCTTCTCGAAGACGAGCGGGTGGGCGGCGTGGTGGTGATCATCAGGGACGTTACCGAGCGCGTGAGGGCCGAGGAGGAGGTCAGGCGCCTGAACGCGGAGCTTGAGCGGCGGGTCGCCGAGCGCACCGCGGAGCTCCAGGCTGCCGTCACCAGGCTCAAGGAGAACGAGGAGCTGTTCCGGGCCACCTTCGAGGGCGCGGCCACCGGCATAGCGCTCCTCTCCCCGGACGGCCGCTACCTGCGGGCCAACCGCCGGTTCTGCGCCATCACGGGCCACGGGGGCGGGGAGCTCGTCGGCGGGGACTTCCGCGGGACCATCCACCCCGAGGACGCTTCCGCGGACGAGGAGCGCCGCCGGGGCGTGGCGGCGGGCGAGACGGCGGACTACTCCGCGGAGGTGCGCTACCTGCGCCGGGCCGGCGGGCCCGTCTGGGTCAGCTCGAACGTCTCGCTGGTGCGGGACGCCTCGGGGGATCCCGCCTACTTCATCCTCGTGGTCGAGGACATAGACGCGCGCAAAGGGGCCGAGCTCGCCCTGGGCTCCCTCACGCTGCGGGAGAAAGAGGTCCTGCTGCGCCTGGCGCGGGGGGAGACGAGCCAGCAGATCTCGGCAAGGCTCTATATCAGCTACAACACGGTTCGCTCCCACGTGCACAACATCATCGCCAAGCTCGGCGTCGAGAACCGGACCCAGGCCGCCAGGCGGGCCATCGAGTTCGGCCTCGTCTCCGACGACGAGGCGGCCCCCCCGCCGGCCCCCCCGCCGGCCTGAAGGTCCCTTGCTACACTGCCGGGCTATGAGAGAGAGAATAGAAGCCGCGTTCGACGATAGGGAGTTGCTAAAACGGGAAGACCACCGCGAAGCCGTCTTCGAGACGGTGGCGGCCCTCGACCGGGGCGAGTTGCGGGTCGCCGAGAAGCGTGGCGACGAGTGGGAATCCAACGCCTGGGTGATGAAGGCGATCAACCTGTACTTCACCGTCGCCGAGATGGGGACGATAGAGGCAGGCCCGTTCGAGTACCACGACAAGATCCCCACCAAAAAGAACCTCAAGGAGGCGGGCATCCGCGTGGTGCCGCCTGGCACGGTCCGCTACGGGGCCTTCGTCGAGCCTGGCGCCGTCGTGATGCCGGGCTACGTGAACATCGGGGCCTACGTGGGCGGCGGGACGATGGTCGACACGTGGGCCACGGTCGGCTCCGGCGCCCAGATCGGCAGGAACGTGCACCTCGCCGGCGGGGTCGGCATCGGCGGGGTGCTGGAGCCGCCCGGGGCGATGCCCGTGGTAATAGAAGACGACGCCTTTATCGGGTCCAGGTGCGTGGTGGTCGAGGGCGTGCGCGTGGAGGAGGGCGCGGTCCTAGGCGCAAACGTGGTGCTGACGGGCTCCACCCGGATCATTGACGTAACCGGCGATGAGGAGGTCGTCCACAGGGGGCGCGTCCCGGCCCGCTCGGTCGTCGTCGCCGGCACCCGCGCCCGCGAGTTCCCCGCCGGCTCGTACGGCGTCCAGACGGCCCTCATCGTCGGCGAGCGCCGCGAGTCGACCGACAGGAAGACCTCCCTAAACGACGCCCTGCGCGAGTTCGGGGTCGGCGCGTGAGGGAACGGCTGCTGGAATCCCTCCTCTTCTTCCTGGAACGCCCCAGCGTGACCGGCGAGGAGAAGGCACTCTGTAACGACCTCGAAGCGCGCATCGGCAAGGCCCCCGGCTGGGAGGTGCAACGCATCTCCAACAACCTCGTCGTGCGCCGCCTGGAGCCCGACGCCTCGCGCCGGAAGGTCGTCTTCGCCGGGCACCTGGACACCGTGCCTCAGCCCGAGGAGCCTATCGAGGTCCGGGTCGAGGGGGACCGGGTCTACGGACGGGGCGCCTCTGACATGAAGGCCGGGGACGCGGTGATGCTCGCGCTTCTGGAGGACTTTGACTGGAACACGGGCCGCTTCGAGCCCGTGTTCGTCTTCTACGAGCGGGAGGAGGGCCCCCACGCCGAGAACGGCCTCGAGGCCGTCTTCGCCGGGAGCCCGTGGGTGCTCGAGGCGGACCTCGCCGTCGTGCCGGAGCCGACGGAGGGGGCGCTCGAGGTCGGTTGCGTGGGCACCGCCCAGATCGAGGTGACCTTCAGAGGCAAATCCTCGCACGCCGCCCGGCCCTGGCAGGGGGAGAACGCCATCACCAAGGCCGGAGAGTTCCTGGCCGCCCTCCACGAACGGCCAGCCAACGAAGTGGTCGTGGACGGCCTCTCCTTCTACGAGGTCCTGACGCCGACGACGGCCAGGGGCGGCAGGGCCAAGAACGTGGTCCCCGATTCGTTCTGGATCAACGTCAACCACCGCTTCGCCCCGGGCAAGGGCATAGACGACGTAAAACGCCTCTTCGACGACCTACTGGGCGACGAGGCCGCCTACGAGATCCCGGACTTCGCCCCGAGCGGCTCGGTGGACCTGGACAACCCGCTCCTACAAGAGCTCATCGCGACCGGCCTCGAGGTGCGCCCCAAGCAGGCGTGGACAGACGTCGCGCGCTTCGCCGAACGCGGGGTCGCCGCCGTCAACTTCGGCCCCGGCTCGCCATCCCAGGCCCACCAGGACACAGAACACGCCGAGTTGCCGCTGCTCGAAGAATGCTACGAGCGGCTGGAGAAGTTTCTGTAAGGCATTGAGGTTTTGAGGTTCTAGGTTTTGAGGGGCGCCCGGCGCGGTGGGTCCCGACCGCCCATCCCTCAAACCCAAGAGCCTGTGAAGGAGGCGACCTCAAAGCCTTAGAACCTTGAAGCCTTTATACTGCTTCTGGGGAAATCTATAGCAAGGGGGACGCATGCGAGGCGCAAAGACCGGCGGCGGGCCTGGCGGGGCGGGGTTCAGCCGTAAGGACTTTTTGAAGAAGGGCGGCACGGGGCTCGCGGGGGCGGCGTTGCTGGGGAGCGGGGCGCTGGCGGGTTGTGGCGGAGGGGGCGCCGGGGGCGACGACATCGTCTTCTCCTGGGGCCCCGACGATACCGGGGTCCTGCCGAAGCTCATCAAGGCCTTCAACAAGCAGAGCGACGGCTTCAAGGTCCGTTACAGGGAGATGCCCTCCGATACCGGGGAGTACTTCGACCAGCTCAGGACGCAGTTCCAGGCGGGGGCCAGCGACATCGACGTGATCGGGGGCGACGTCATCTGGCCGGCCCAGTTCGCCGGCAACGGCTACATCGCCGACCTCTCGGAGCGCTTCACGGACAGCGACGAGTTCCTGCCGGGCCCGATGGAGGCCATGAGGTTCGAGGACGGCATCTTCGGCGTGCCGTGGTACACCGACGCGGGCCTGCTCTACTACCGCAAGGACCTGCTGGAGAAGGCCGGTTTCTCCGAGCCGCCGACGACCTGGGACGAGCTCAAGGAGCAGGCCCAGAAGGCGCAGAGGGACGAGGGCACGCAGTTCGGGTTCGTCTTCCAGGGGGCCGAGTACGAGGGCGGCGTGTGCAACGGGCTGGAGTACATCTGGACCCACGGCGGCAACGTGCTCGACCCGGACGACCCGACCAAGGTCGTGGTAGAGAGCCCCGAGTCCGTGGCCGGCCTCACCACCCAGCGGTCCATGATCGAAGACGGCGTCACCACCCGCGCCGTGCTCCAGTACCTCGAGGACGAGTCCCACGGCGCCTTCGTGCGCGGGGACTCCATCTTCCTGCGCAACTGGCCCTACGTCTACGCCCTCCTCTCCAACCCCGACGAGTCCGAGATAGAGCCCGGCCAGGTCGGCGTCACCTCGCTCCCGGTGTCCGGCGGGCAGAGCGCGAGCGCGCTCGGCGGGTGGAACTTCTTCGTCAACGCCGCCTCCGAGAAGCAGGACCAGGCATGGGAGTTCATCCGGTGGATGACGGAGCCCGAGCAGCTCAAGAAGAACGCGCTCGAAGGGTCCAGGCTGCCCGTCCGGCGCGAGCTCTACGAGGACCAGGAGATCCTGGACAACGTCCCCGTCGCGAGGCTCGGCAAGGACGTCATCATCCAGAACTCCCGCCCCAGGCCCGTCTCCCCCGTCTACTCGGACATCTCGCTCGAGATGGCGGAGAAGTTCAGCGCCTCCCTTGCCGCCGAGATGCCCCCCGAAGACGCAGTCGCCACGCTCCAGGAGGAGATGTCGAACCTCGTCAAGCAGGGACAGGAGGCGGCGAGTTAGGTTCGAGGTTTTGAGGCACTAGGTTCTCTTTGCGAGGCGCGTGTCGGAGCGGGTTACCCGCGACGCCTCGATGCCGGCGGTTGGGAGGTTCGTCTCGACCGGGCCACGCCTCGCCCGTTTTTGCTGATGCCTCAAAACCTCGAACCTCAGAGCCTTTTGCCTCCTCATTCCGTCTTCAACCGGACGCGGAGGAAGTCGAAGAAGACGCGCAGGACGGCGACGGCGGGGACGGCGAAGACGACGCCGGCGAGGCCGGCCAGCTCGCCGCCGCCTATGACGGCCAGGAGGACGAGGATGGGGTGGACGTGTAAGGCGTTCCCCTGGATGCGGGGGGTCAGGAAATTGCCTTCGAGTTGCTGGATCAGGGTGTAGACCACGATCACCAGGATCACGCGCGTCGCCGTCGACTCTATGGTAGGCGTTCCGTCCTCGAAGACGGCGGCCACGATGACGGCCGGTATCCCGCCCAAGAAGGCCCCAAGGTAGGGGATGATGGCTGTGGCGGAGACCCACGCGCCGAGCAGGATGGCGTACGGCACGTCGAGCACGTAGAGGGCGAGCGAGGCGAGGGCGCCCTGGATGACGACCACCAGGGCGAGCCCGCCGAGGTAACGCGAGAGCGACTCGCCGAAGGCGTTCCACAGGTCGCGGAAGTCCCGGCGGTAGGCCCTCGGGGCGGACCGCAGGTAGGCGGCCTTGACCTTGCGCACGTCGGCCAGCAGGTAGACGCCCACGAAGAGCACCCCGAAGAGGGCCACCCCGAACCCGAACGCCCGCGGGATAAAGCCGAACAGACCCCGGAGCACGTTCTCCGTGAGGCTCTGCACGCGGTCGAACAGGTCGTCGACCAGGCTACGGCCGAACTCTTCCGGGTCGGAGCTCGGGAGCAGTTGGCGCTCGTCGAGGAACTCGATCAGGTCGAGCAGCAACCTGTTCGCCTGGTTGGCGATGGTGGGGACCTGGACCACGAGGTCCCTGAGCTGCTGGATGAGCAGCGGCACCAGGTAGAACAGGGCGAGCGCGACGAGGCCGAGCAAGCCTAGCACGGTCACCAGGATCGCGACCGGCCTCGGCATGACGTGGGAGAGCGCCCGCACCGGGAACGAGAGCACGATCGCGAGCGCCATCCCCCCGAGGGCGACTATCGGCACGGTCGGCGCCGCGTAAAGGAACAGCGCGACCACCACGACGACCAGCGCGACGATGCCCACGAGCACCCGCGTCGAGACGTAGATCGGGGTCGGCCGGCCCCCGGCCGCGTGCTCCGCTTCGCCCTTTCCTCTGCCGGAGCCCGTCCTCGCGCCACGTCCCAGCGCCTTTCGCAAAGCCCCGAGCAACCCGCTCCGCTTCATCCTTCCCGGCTCTCCCGGTACGAGATCACACCCCCATTCTACGCGCGCGGAGGCGTCCGAACCCGGCAACAACCGAGCAAGTCGAGCCGCACCGTGTCGACCTCGATGGACTCCGCGTCGACGTATTGGTCGTTGCGCAGCCGGTAGAGCGAAGCGGGTGAGCCGCCTAGCCCTTGTGGTCTGCCGGACGCTTCTTGCCCCGGCGGGGCAGGCGGCTTATGGCCCTGTAGAGTACGACGGCCGCCAGGAGCAGGGCGGCGAGGGCCAGCATCAACTCGAGGGGCACGCTCTCGGCGAGGCCGTTCACCCAGCGCTCGGTGGCGAAGGCGAGGTCGGTAGCGCCGTTGGCGGCGTAGAGACCTTCGAGGGCCGAGGTCCCCTGGAACACTATAAAGATCGTGCCGAGCAAGATGAACATCGCGCCGGAGACGAGGTTGGTCGAGTGAACACTCACGCCTCCTGGAAGCGGGATCTCGCGCCCCCGCAGCCACCGGCGACGGCCGAGGTCGAAGCGTTCCCAGAGCAAAGCCAGCCCGAAGAGCGGGGCGGCCATCCCGGCGGCGTAGGTGGCGAGCAACCCGGCGCCGTAAAGCGGGGAGCCGGAGGAGGCGGCGACGGTGAGGACCGCGCCGAGAATGGGACCGGAGCAGAAACCGGCAAAACCGTAGACCGTCCCGAGGGCGAAGGTCGAGATCACGGAGTCGCCGCGGGCCCCGCCGAACCGGGAAGGCACGAAGGTGAAGCCGCGCCCCGCTACCTGGAGGATGCCTAAAGCGATAACGACGAGGCCGGAGACCAGGATCAGGGTCCCCCTGTGGCCGTAAACCAGCCGGCTGACGGCCGCGAGGCCCATCCCCAAGGGCACGAGCGTTGCCACGAGCCCCAGGAAGAAGACCGCCGTCCTCCACACCAGCTCGAAGCGGGACTGGAAGGCGTAGGCGAAGAACGCCGGCAACAGCAGCGCGCTGCACGGGCTGAGGAGCGAGAGCAGCCCGCCTAGAAAGGAGGCCAGCAGGGAAACCTCAACCACCCGCAGCCTCCCTCTCGGCCTCCTCTATCGCCCGCTCGAAGGTCTCCAGCGGCTGCAGGCCGACGAGCACCCGGCCGTTGATAAAGAACGTCGGCGTGCCGCTGATGCCAAGGCCCTGCCCCTCCTCGAAGTCCGCCTGGACCACGCGCTCGTAGCGGGCGCTCTTCAGGTCCTCCTCGAACTTCTGCGTGTCGAGGCCTGCCTCCTCGGCGAGCGCGGTGAGGCTGGCCTCGTCGTAGCCGCCGCTGTTGCCGGAGGACTGGTTCTCGTACACCAGGTCGTGGTACTCCCAGAACTGGCCTTGCGCCTGGGCGGCCCTGGCGGCCAGCGCCGCGTCGACGGACTCCCGCCCCTGGTAGGGAAAGTCTTTCCACTCGAGCTTGAGCGTCCCGCTCTTCACGTACTTTTCGTAGAGCTCCGGTTCCACCTCACGGGCGAACTTGCCGCAGAACGGTCACTGATAGTCCGAGTACTCGGTCAGGACCACCGGCGCGTCATCCCTGCCGAGCGAAGGGGTGCCGAGCTTCGCGGTCTCCGCGCCGGCGTTCTCGGAGCCGGAAGGGCCCGCGTCCCGACCCCCGTCTTCCTCCCCGGAACTCCCCGCGTCGCCGCTCCCGCCGCCGCAGCCGGCCAGGACGAGCGCCGCCGCGAGCGCCAGAACCAGCACAAGAACGACCGGGAGTCCCCGGTCTTGCCGTCCGTACCCCGCGTTGTCGTCTGGTCCTGCGCCTTTGCCGGTCAGCGTGGCACCTCCTGTGGCGTGTTCGTATCTATCCCGACAGTTATAAACCATACGGCGGGGCATGCGCCGGAACCGCCGTGCTAAAATGCGCCGTTTGCGCGGCCCGGAACGGGCCGTCGAACCGCCCCTACACAAGGAGATCGTACGGATGGATCAGCGCGGAAAAGTCCTCATCACCGGCGGGGCCGGGTTCCTGGGGATCAACCTGGCAAGGCACCTGCTCTCCCGCGGCTACGAGGTCGCTTCCATGGACCTCGAACCCTTCGACTACCCAGAACGCGGCCAGGTCGAAGAGCTCACGGGTGACATCCGCGACAAGGCGTTCGTGGACCGGGCCGTCGAGGGCGTGGACTTCGTCGTCCACACGGCCGCCGCCCTCCCCCTCTACTCGGCCGAAGACATCTACACCACCGATGTCGAGGGCACGCGCAACATGCTGGACGCCTCGTTGCGCCACGGCGTGGAGCGCTTCGTACACGTCTCCTCGACGGCCGTCTACGGGATACCGGACCACCATCCCCTGTACGAGACGGACAAGCTCGAAGGCGTCGGCCCTTACGGGCAGGCCAAGATCCAGGCCGAGATGGTCTGCCTGGAGCACCGCGCGAAGGGCCTCACGGTCCCCATCATCCGTCCCAAGTCCTTTGTCGGGCCGGAGCGGCTCGGGGTCTTCGCCCTGCTCTACGACTGGGCGCACACGGGGCACGACTTCCCCATGATCGGCTCGGGCAACAACCGCTACCAGCTCCTGGACGTGGAAGACCTATGCGACGCCATCGCCCTCACCCTTACCCTCCCCGAGGAGCAGGTGAACGACACCTTCAACATCGGCGCCGCCGAGTTCACCACGATGAAGGAGGACTACCAGGCCGTCCTCGACTATGCCGGCCACGGCAAGAAGATAGTCGGCTTCCCCGCCGCCCCCGCCATCCTGGGCCTCCGCGTGCTCGACCGCCTCGGCGTCTCCCCCCTTTACAGGTGGGTCTACGAGACCGCCTCCAAGGACTCCTTCGTCTCTATCGAAAAGGCGCAGACGCAGCTCGGCTACGCGCCGAAGTTCTCCAACAAAGAGGCCCTGCTCCGCAACTTCCGCTGGTACCTGGACAACCTCAAGCAGTTCGAGAGCGCCTCGGGCGTCTCCCACCGGGTGCCGTGGAAGCAAGGGGCTATCGGACTGCTCAAGCGGTTTTTCTAAGGGTCTGGAGAGGCCAGCAGGCCGGCCGCCGCCCGGTCCACCATCCACGCCGGTCCGCCGGAGGGTTGGACGAGCTTCGCGGGGTACTCGCGCGGGTCGGCCTCGCCTTCCAGGATCTCCTTCAGCGCCTCCACCTTGTCCTCGCCGGCGACGAGGAAGAGCACTTCCCGCGCCGCGTTCAGGACCGGGGCCGTCAGCGTGATGCGGGTGGTGTCGAGCTTGGGCACGGGGTTCGCGACGACCAGGCGGTCGGTTACCCCGAGCGCGGCGGTCTCGGGGAAGAGGCTCGCGGTGTGGCCGTCGCCCCCGATGCCGAGCATGACGAGGTCGAGGCCGGGCCTCCCTTCCCCGAAGAAGGCCCGCAGCTCTTCTTCGTAGGAGGAGGCGGCCTCTTCGGGGGGCATCTCTCCCCGCATAGGGTGGACGGAGCCCGCGGGGACGTGGTCGAGGAGCGCCTCCCGGGCCATGCGGTAGTTGGAGTCCTCATGGTCCGGCGGCACGGCCCGCTCGTCGCCGAAAAAGACGTGGACGTTGGGCCAGTCCACGTCTCCTACGTGGTCGCGGGCGAGTGCCTCGTAGGTGGCCTTCGGGGTGGAGCCGCCGGCGAGGGCGACGGCGAAGCGCCCGCGCCGCGCTACGGCCTCGGCTGCTTTCTCCACGAAGGCGCGGGCAGCGGCTTCGGCGAGCTTATCCGGGTTCTCGAAGGTTTGGACGCTCACAGGTCGATGACCTCCACGGCCGTCCGCAGGGCTGCCTCGTAGGTCTCGTCCCGGCCGCGGAACTGGAGCTCCTCGCCGACGAGGACGCCGAGGTCGAAGTGGCCGAGGTGGACGGTCCGCTCGGCGACGAGCTCTTCGCCGCGCATCACCGTGGTCTTCACCTCGCGGTGCTCCCGGTGGCGCGAGACCTGGAAGGTGTGCTCGGGCGAGCGGAGCCTGACGCGCCTGAGCCTGGCGTCGGGCGAGTCCGGGGAGAGCTCGACGGCGACGCTTCCGGAGGGGCCGTCGAACTCGACCCTGCGGTGGCCCCCGTCGCGCTCAAGGCCCTTTGGGTTCCAGCCGAGGGAAGAGGCGAGCCATCCGACCAGGAGAAGGGCGCGGCACTCCCCTCCGGGGGCGTAGAGGACCTCGGCTGAGGCTATCTTTTCGAGGTCTCCGGCGCGTTCGGGTGAGCCGAAGGCGTCCGCCAGGAGGGAGCGCCAGGGCGAGAGGCCGACCCATTGCAAGTCGCCCACGGCCGGGCCGCCTCCACGCCCGACCAGGGCGGCTATCTCGCGCAGGGAGTCCTCCCGGTCCTCGCGGGCGGCGGAGTCCAGGATCACGCGGTCGGCGAGGTCGGACATCGCGGCGAACTCCGGGGAGTGGGGAGAGAAGGCGCCCGGGTACCAGAGAAAGACGGGGAGGTCCGGGATCAGGAGCGGCCCCGCCAGGCTCTCCAGGTGGCCCGCGGGCGGGCCCTCGGCGTGGATGGTCACCTGCTCAGCGCAGACCTGGGCGCCCCCGCCGCCCCTGACGTTGCAGAACGCGGAGAGCTGGGCGTCCACGTTGGGGTTCGGGTCATCGGGGTCTGAGATCAGGACGATGGCCCGCGCCGGGTAGCGCCCTGCCAGGTTCGAGACCGAGCGCGTCACCTCCGGGGCAGACTCTTCGTCTGTGACCACGATCAGGTTCAGGACGCTGGAGCGGAGCGCGAGCGTGCCGTCGTCGTTGGCCCGGAGCTTGCCGAGCTCGTGCTCTATCTCCGAGACGCTCATCGGACCATTGCCCGGTGACTTCCTCGTCTCCCCGATCACGGCCTCCTCCATTCCCGCCCGTCGCGCTTCAAGAGCCCGTCCGCCTCCTCCGGCCCCCAGGTCCCGGCCGGGTAGAACTCGACCTTCTTCCCCTCGGCCCAGCGGCGCATCACGGGGTCCAGGATGCCCCACGCCCCCTCCGCCTCGTCCGCCCGGATAAAGAGCGTCGGGTCGCCGAGCATCAGGTCGAGCAGGAGCCTCTGGTAGGCGTCCGGGGCTTGTTCCAGGAAGGCCGTCCCGTAGAGGAGGTCCATGTTCACGGAGCTTACCTCGAAACCGGCACCGGGGACCTTCGCCCCTATCTTGAGGGAGACGCCCTCCTCCGGCTGCACGCGGACGACGAGCACGTTCGGCTCCAGGCCCTCGGTGTCCTGGTGGGCGAAGGGCGTGTGGGGCGAGGAGTGGAACTGGATCGCGATCTCCGTCGCCTTCTTCGGCATCCTCTTCCCCGCCCGCAAGAAGAACGGCACCCCGGCCCACCGCCAGTTGTCCACGAAGAGCCGCAGGGCGACGTAGGTCTCGGTGACGGAGTCCTGATCCACTTCCTCCTCCTCGCGGTAGCCCCGTACCTCCTCGCCCCAGATCCAGCCGGAGGTGTACTGGCCGCGCACCGCGTAGTCCTCGACCTCGTCCTCCGGGATCGGGCGCACCGCTTTCAGGACCTTCACCTTCTCCTCGCGCACCGATTCGGCGTCGAAGGCGACCGGCGGCTCCATCGCGGTGAGGCAGAGGACCTGCATGACGTGGTTCTGGACGATGTCCCGTAGGGCGCCGGCCTCCTCGTAAAAAGCGCCGCGGGTGCCGACGCCGATGTCTTCGGCGACCGTGATCTGGACGTGGTCAACGTAGTGCTGGTTCCAGATCGGCTCGAAGATGCCGTTGGCGAAGCGCAGGGCCATGATGTTCTGGACCGTCTCCTTGCCGAGGTAGTGGTCTATGCGGTAGATCTGGGCCTCATCGAAGTGGCGCCTTATCTCCTCGTTGAGATCCCTAGCACTCCCCAGATCCCGCCCAAACGGCTTCTCCACCACGAGCCGCGACCACCCGCCGTCCTCCCCCTCGTTCATCCCGGCCTCACCGAGGTTCTCCACGATGGTCGAAAAGAGCGAAGGCGAGGCCGAGAGGTAGAACGCCCGGTTCCCCCGCGTCCCCCGCTCGGAGTCGACGTCCCTCAAAAAGTCCTTCAACTCCCCATAGGTCTCGGGCTCTTTCGAGTCGCCGGCGAGGTAGAAGATGCCGCTGGAGAACGACTCCCACACGTCGTCGCTGACCCCGCCCGAGACGTGCTCCTCCAGCGTCCCGCGCAGCTTCTCGCGGAACTCCTCGTGGCTCATCTCCGTGCGCGAGATCCCGACGATCGCGAACTCCATGGGCAGCTTCCGCTCGGAGGCGAGCTCGTAGAGCGCCGGCACGAGCTTGCGCGACGTCAGGTCCCCCGAAGCCCCGAAGATGACGACGACCCCCGGATCGGGGACCCGAGGGAGCCGCCCCTCGTCGCGCAGAACGTTCTGTAAGGCTTGCGTGTCGGCCACTACAGGCTCCCTACTTCTGCTCCTGCTCGGGGAACCTGGTGCTCGCCTCCTGGATGGCATGCCCGCCGAATTGGCCGCGCAGGGCCGCGAGGACCTTCATGGCGAACGAGTCGTCCTGGCGCGAGGCGAAGCGGGCGAAGAGGGAGCCGGCGATGGCGTTTGCCGGCACGCTCTCGTCTATCGCCTCCATCACCGTCCAGCGCCCCTCGCCCGAGTCCTCGACGTAGCCCCGGACGCTGTCCAGGTTCGCGTCCTGCTCGAACGCGTTCTCGGCGAGCTCCAGGAGCCACGAGCGGACGACGCTCCCCTGGTTCCAGAGGCTGGAGAGGGCGCGCAGGTCGTAATCGTAGCGGGATTTCTGGAGGATCTCGAACCCTTCGGCGTAGGCCTGCATCATCCCGTACTCGACCCCGTTGTGGACCATCTTGGCGAAGTGGCCGGCCCCGGCGTCGCCGAGGTACGCGTACCCGTTGGCCGGCGCGAGCGTCCGGAAGGCCGGCTCGACGTGCTCGAAGGCATCGGCGTCGCCCCCGATCATGGTGCAGTACCCGACGTCGTAGCCCCAAACGCCCCCAGACACCCCGGCGTCCAGCCACCGGAAGCCCGCGTTACGAACCTCCCTGGCCCGCGCTACGGAGTCCCGAAAATACGAGTTCGCCCCGTCCACGATGATGTCGCCCTCGTCGGCGTGTTTCATGAACTGCTGGATCATGTCGTCCGTCGTCTCCCCCGCCGGCAACATGCTCCACAAAACCCGCGGCGACTCCTGCATCGAAACGAACTCCTCGACGCTGTAAGCCCCCTCGGCCCCCGCCGCGACCGCCTCGTCCACCTTCCCGGACGAACGATTGCCCGCGATCACGCGCTGGTCCCCCTTGTCCACCAACCGGCGGGCCATGTTGAACCCCATCCGACCCATGCCCCAGATACCGATGTCCACGTCGCTCCTCCCTCTGATCGTCGCAAGGCTTTGAGGTCTAAGGCATTGGGCTCAAGGTAATTGCTGGTACCTCAAAACCTTAGAACCTCAAAGCCTCAAAACCTAACTAACTAGCTGGCGTCCCTTGTTCTTTATCTCGTCTAGCATCTCGTTGAAGGGGTCGGCGAATTTCTGGATGCCCTCACCCTCCAGGACGTCGGTTACCTCCTCGTAGTCGAGGCCGGCCTCGCGGAGTTGGTCGAGAAGCCGGACGGCGTCTTCTATGCCCTCCGTCAGGGTGGGTTGGATGTTGCCGTGGTCTTTTACGGCTTCTATCGTCTTTTTGGGCATGGTGTTGACGGTCTCGGGGCCGACGAGGTTGTCCACGTAGATGGTGTCGGGGTAGTCGGGGTTCTTGGTCGAGGTGGAGGCCCAGAGGAGGCGCTGGCGGGTGGCGCCCCGTTCTTCCAGGGAGCGCCAGCGGGAGCCCGAGAAGAGCTGTCCGTAGACCCTGTAGGCGAGCTTGGCGTTGGCGATGGCCAGCTTGCCCTTGAGGTCCTCGCGGCCCAGTTTCTCCAGGCGGTCGTCGGCCTCGGCGTCTATGCGGGAGACGAAGAAGCTCGCGACGGAGCGGACGCCCGAGGGGTCGCCGCCGTTATCTACCAGCCTCTGGATGCCGCGGATGTAGGCGCGGGCCACCTCGCGGTAGCGCTCCAGGGAGAAGATCAAGGTGACGTTTATGCTCTTGCCGCGCGAGATCATCTCCTCGATGGCCACGAGCCCCGGCAACGTCGCCGGTATCTTGACGAAGAGGTTGGGCCTGTCGACCATGGTGTGGAGCTTCATGGCCTCGTCTATCGTGGCCTGGGTGTCGTAGGCGATGTCCGGCTGGACTTCGAGGGAGACGAAGCCGTCGACGCCGCCGGTGTTCTCGTAGACGGGCGCCAGGACGTCGCAGGCCTCCTGGATGTCGGTGCCGGCGATACCCCAGAACATCTCCTTGGGGTCGTCGGTGTCTCTGGCGAGGTCCCGTAGCTGGTCGTTGTAGAGGTCCGAGCCCGCCACGGCCTTCTGGAAGATGGCGGGGTTCGAGGTGACGCCCACGATCCCGTCATCGATCATGCCCTGCAACCCGCCGTTCCTCGTGTCCTCGCGGGAGAGCTCGTCGACCCAGGGCGCCTGCCCGATCTCCTGCATCTTCTCCAAACGCTCGTTCACTTCCGCCTCCCCTTCCTGGAGTCTTCAGTGGGGCCGTCCGCGCGGCCCGTCTCGACAGTCTACACCGCCCCGTTCGGGCGGTTCCTGCCCTCCGACTTCCTTACCTTGCACGACGCAGAGGCAAACACTCTTGGTCCTGCCCTTACGGCAAGGTTCTCACCAGGCTGAAAGGTAGAGTTGTGGGAGAGCGGTCCAGGATACCGACAGGATCGTGCCGCTGGTCGAGGACCGAGTCTTAGCGCAAAGCACCCACGAAGAGTTGCTAGAGGTCAGCCTCCTCTACAAGAACCTCGTCCAGACGCAGATGATAGAGGCCACAAGCCTCTTGTAGCAGGTCGGGAGGCTCAGACGGGTTGTGCCTGTCCGTTCTGTAATCCACGGTCCTTACAAACTTACTCCGGTTACAGGTCCCGCACAAAGGCTGTATGTTGCCGATGCCGTCCGACCCTCCCCTGGTCAGCGGGACGACGTGGTCAGCCTCCAGTACAACGCCTGTTACGCCGCAACACAGGCACCTGTTACCGCACCTCTCGCAGAGGTCTTCAAACTCTTTGGCCGTGAAGTTGCCGAGGCTTGCGTGCTTTACGGCCCTCCTCACGCGGTTGTTGTTGGCCTTGAACCGCCTAACCTTCTCGGCGTTGTTCTTACCCCACTCTTCGCTACGGGCGATGATCTCTTCGCGGTTGCGCTCGTAGTGCTCGCGCTTGGAAGCCGCGGTCCGGGCAGCGTTAGCTTCCGTCCAGGCTTCTTGTATTCGGCGATCTGTTCTTTGTGCTCTTCCTGGTACTTCCGGCACGCTTCGATCCGGTGCGGCAGTTTGGCCCTCGACCGCTCGTACTCGGCGTACCGCTGCTTGCGGTCGCGGCGATTCTCTCGCACGCTGCTCTTGACACACGACTTGCACTTGCCCATCCGCCCGTCCAAGTTGCGGACCGCGGCGTAGAACTCGGAATGATCCTTTTCTACGCCGCAGCCCTGGCAGGTTTTGGAGGCCGCGCTTACAAAAGGTCGCGCACCGTCAATTGCTTGACACTAAACACCCTTCTAAATGGCTATTTAAAAAGGAATATCCTCGAAATCGGATTCGTTGATGTCCACGTCTTCGCGCTGGCCGCCGCGCCTGCCGCCGCCGTTGCTCCGGCCAGCGGAGGCGCCGTTGCCGCCGCCCTCGCCGCCTTCGCCCCGGCCGCCGAGGAACTGGACGTTGTCGGCGGTCACGTCGACCTTGGAGCGCTTGCTCCCGTCCTGGGCCTCCCAGGTGCGGAACTGGAGGCGTCCCTCGACGAGGATGGGGTCGCCCTTCTTCTTGTAGTTGGCGATGGTCTCGCCGAGCTCGCGCCAGGCGGAGATGTCGAAGAAGTCGACCTCTTCGCTCTTGGACCGGACGCGGTTGACGGCGAGGCCGAAGGAGCAGACCGGCACGCCGTCGTTGGTGAACCTTAGTTCGGGATCTCTGGTTAAATTCCCCGCGAGGATGACCCTGTTGAAACTGACCACGGTTGCTTCCTCCTGTTCTTTACCCTGCCCGCTAACTCTACAGGAACATGCTCGGTTCTCAAGCGCCGGGGCTTTAATCAGGGTTTGGTGACGGACACCTCGACCTCCCCGTCCTTTATAGTGACGATCACGTCCCCGTCCTCGTCGTTGCGGAACACTTCTGCTCCGGTCCTCCCGAGCCTGTCGAGGGTCTCCGGGGTGGGGTGGCCGTAGGAGTTGTCCGCCCCCACCTGGATCACGGCTATCTTCGGCCGGAACCGCCCGAGAAAGAGCGGCGTCGACGAGGTGTTCGAGCCATGATGGGTAACCTTCAGGACGATAAAGGTTCAGAAGTACAAAACGGCCCCGTCACCTCGTAGCCGTCCTCCTTCGGCTTCATCTCCAGGCGCAGCTTGTGGTAGAGCGTGTTCCTCCCCTCCGGCGTCAGGCGGTCCAGGTTGTCGGGGACGGCCGCGGACCACGAGGCGCGCAGGGCGTCGCGGTCGCGCTCGAGTTGCTCGATCTCCTCCCGCCTTCCGCCGACGGTCTCCAGCTCCCTCTCGGCCGCTTGACGGGTCTCTTCGAGCTCCGCGAGGGCCGCGTCGAGCTCCGCCTCGCTCATTCGCCCCGTAGCAGCCAGCCTGAGGTAGCCCAGGCGCTCCTGGTCCACCTCGGCGAGCCTTTCGACCCAGGCCTTTGCTTCCCGCTTCGGGTCGCCGCGCGTCTCGGAGCGCTTCTGCTCTATGAGGGCGTCCATGCTGAGGAGTATCCGGCCCGGGTCCTTCATGATCCGGGAAACGAAACCCCAAATGGCCTCCTCGGCCTCTTTGGCGCGCTTCATCCTCTGCTTGCACGAGCCACGCCTGTACTCCGCCCCCCGGTGGCACCGGTAGTAGTAGTAGCGCTTTTCGCCGCGCTTGCCGGTGTGCGGGGTCATCGCCCCACCTCACGAGGGACAACGCATCAGTCCCCTGAGCTCCCACCCGCGCGTCAAGTTCTTCCTCTCCTGTGGACGGGGCGCCGCTATCGCGGATCTCGCCGCCTCGACGAGCCCACGTGGGAGGAAGGCGGGAACCGGGGCGGCTACCCATTCCGAGCGGTCCCTCTCGGAGACCGCCACCTTGCGCCGGTAGCGCCTGGTCCCGTCGCGCGCGGTTTCGGACACTTGGCGCCCCTTCTGCGAGGAGCGGTTCCACCAGCGTATGCCGTACTCCTCGCCCTCTTTGAGCGCTCCGTTCGTTGCGACAGCCGGAGGCACGAGCCCGGCGGCCTCCTCGCGCGTGTGCGGCTTGTAGGTGTCGCTCGTGACCATCCTCTTCAAGACGGGCCGGTGCCAGATCTCTTTGCCGGTGGGGGAAGGAATCCCCCGACGGTAGAGCCGTGTCTGTATGGCCTTCGTGCCGAGCCCCTCGGCGGCGTGGCGGAAGATCTCCCTCACGACATCCGCTTCCGCCTCGTGGACGATTAGGGCGTCCCGTGCCTCGTTGTAGCGGAAGCCGTAGGGCGGCTTCATCGTCGCTATGACCTTGCCCTCGCGGGCCTTCTGGAGCTTTCCTCTGCGGGTCCTCTCCGAGATCTTGGCGCGCTCGTACTTGGCGAGCTGGTCGAGGATGCCGTCCGTGAGTTCCCCCTCCGGGCTCTCGTCGCCGCGATCGTTCAGGGCGCGGATCTTCGTGCCGTGCTCCTCGAACTCCCTCCTCAGAAGGTAGTGGTATGCAGGCTCGCGGGCGATCCGGTCGCGGTCTTGGGCGAGGACCACGGACACGCCGCCGGCGGCTACCAGGTCCCGCATGCGGTCCATGCCGGGCCGCTCCAGGCTCGCACCGCTCTGACCGGGATCGGATACCTCTTCGAGGACCTCGTAGCCCTCCGCCACAACGTGGCTCCGAAGCGCTTCTAGCTGCTGGGCAAGAGAGTAGCCGCTCCTTGCTTGCTCGTCCGTCGAGACGCGGGCGTAGAGGATCGCCCTCCGGGGGCCGTGGCCGTTTGTGGAGGGCATGGACTACCGCCCTTGTTTGAGGAGATCCACCGGGAGCACCCCCAGAACGTCGGCCAGTTTCTTGAGCGTGGCCGGATTCGCACCCCCGCCTTGCTCGATCTTCCAGACGCTCGTGTTGGATACCTCAGCCAGTTCCGCCAGGCGCCTCTGGCTGAGGCCTTGATTTATCCGTAGTTCCTGGAGCTTGTCCACATTGACCTCCATAGTCGGGGATTCTACGCGAATATTATACAACGAAAGTTTACACAAGTAAACACAAACGGTAAGATGTTAGTGTCAGACAAAGAAGAGGCTCCGCAGGAGTTGCCGCTCCCCGGGACACGGACCACATCCTTAAGGAGGAACTGTGGACACCAAGAGTCTAGCCCACGCCGGGCGTTCCCGTTTCGCCGATCCCGAGTTCTGTCAAGAGCTTTCTGAGCTCATCGGCATCGAGCTCGGCACCCTCTCTTCGGTCTTCGCAAGCGAGCGCGTCAACACTGCGCTGGACGCCGTGAAGATGGTCGTAGCCGAGAACCTCGACAAGGGGCCCGAGGCCTGGACGGAGATCCTCCGAGACCGCGCCGAGGCGGAAGGCATGGGCGAGTACCGGTCCGGCTACTGGGACGGCTACGAACTCACCTGGGAGCACAATGACCACCTCAGAAGGGTTGGGAGGCTTTAGGGCCTCCCGTACCGTTAGCCGATGAACAGGCAGAGGGGGCCGTCGAGCCGGTCCAGGCGCCCAGACGATTGAACCAACACCACCACAGGAGGAACGCATGATCGTTGAGTTGTTGAGCACGGCTGGCGCCAGTGACGATGCCGTCTTCCGTCCGGCCCGACCCGGCCGGCGTCGTCCGCCGCGGCGAGGCCGCCAAGCAAGTCGCTTCCTACCTCCGCCGCTTCGGGGAGGCCCCGGCGTGCTTCGCGGGAGGTGCGGTACTCGGGTGCGAGCGCCTGGGCACGATGGAGGTCTACGGACTCGTCATGTGCGAGGCCCACGGCGAGGAGGCCGCCGCCGACGCTCTGGAGGAGATCTCCTACGATCTCGAGCAGGAGTTGGGGCGGCTCGACAACCCCGAGGTTCGGCCCGTCATCCCCCATCTCGCTGCCGCCCTGCAGCGTAGCGACGGGATCTTGGGGGACGAGGACAGGAGGGCCGAGCGCGAGGGGGACGCCCTCCTGCTCGTCGCCTTCCCCCTAAACCGCTCTAAGGCGGGCGGGGAAACCATCGCCTACGCTGAGGATCCCGACGCTCACGGCCGCGGCTACCGCGAGCCGCCAAGCGAGTCGTTCCGCCGCTACCGGATGCTCCTGCATCGGCACATGCGCCCCACCTTCGAGGAGAGTGCCCAGTGGCTCGTGGAGACGCTTGAGGAGGAACGTGTCCAGGTAGCCGCGCAAGGCGC
>CADCVH010000084.1 GCA_902806085.1 uncultured Rubrobacteraceae bacterium
CCTGTGCACGGTGAACGTCGGCACGGCGATTCTGGCGACGGCCGGCCTAAGCTACGTCGGCCTCGGCGCCCAACCCCCGACTCCCGAGTGGGGCACGATGCTGGCGTCGGCGCAACCCTACCTCTCGGTGGCCCCCTGGGTCTCCATCTTCCCCGGTCTCGTCATCTTCGCCGTCGTCGTGGCCTTCAACCTCCTCGGCGACGCGATCCGCGATGTCGCCGACCCCCGCGGCCGGTAGAGTCCTGGAGAACGGCGTCGGAACGGGCAGGGAGAACCTTCTCCGGGCGGTCGCGAGGGTGGGAGAGGTAGCGCGTCCGCCCGAAGGGGAGCTCCTGAACGGGTACGGATCCGGGTACGCGGGCCCGCGCGAGTTTCTTTCACCAGAAGACCGGACGAACCCGGCGGCCACGGTTAAGTTTGGCCGGGCCAAACCTCGTCTTTATTTCCCCGGCGTATGCATGCCCCTCGGGAGGCGGGACCCCGAGGCCCGCGCCGAGCGTGCAGACGCCCGTCGCCATGAGGGCGAAGACGATCGCCAGCGTCGCCACCGTGACGGTGCAGGCGGGCGCGCGCAGGGCCCCCGGCCCCTCCCCCAGCACGCGCGCTCCCCGCACACACCCGGGCGTACGCTTCGGCCCGATCACAGACGGCCACACCTACCATAACTTGACCCACCATGTCTAAACCTCTAACCTTTAGACCATAAACCACAAACGGTTCGTTCGGGGGTGTCGTATTTTGGGGACGGGCGAGAAGGGGCGGAAGCGGGTAAGGCTGCGGGGGTGAGTTGGGTGGACGGGTGCCGTGGCGGGTTCGTGCTCGATCGCCTTAGGGTGGTTGCGGTGGTTGGGCGGCGGAGTCGGGCGTCGGCCTCGGTCTCTATCTTGCGCGGGGGGCGTTCGTTCGAGGCCATGGAGGACGGAGAGGGGGCGGTGGACGCGGTGTCGCGTGCGGTGGCGACCGCTTTAGGGATCGATGCCCGGATCAAGAACCTGCGTACGGGTGGTACTCGAGGTGGGCGGGGCGAGGTCTGGGTCTCGGTCGAGTGCGAGGGGGGCGCGCGCACGGGGTACTGCGCCTCCGCCGATTTTGTGGAGGCGGTGGCAAGGGCCTACCTGGAAGCGTTGGACGTCCTGGTGGCCGCAAAGCCCGCGGGCGACGTTGGCGAAGCGCGTACGAAGTAGAGGAGGGAGCAGCGGCGTGAACCTTGACCCGACCGAAGAGCAGAGGCGGTGGCGCGACCTGGCGCGGGAGTACGCCGAAGGCGAGATACGCCCCCGCGCCGCCGATCTCGACCGCGAGCAGAAGTTCCCCTACGACATCGTCGAGAAAATGGCCGACCTCGGCCTGATGGGCATGACGGTCCCCGAGGAGTACGCGGGCTCCGGCGGCGACTTCGTGGGCTACAACATGGCGCTGGAGGAGATCTGCCGCGCCGACACCTCCGTCGGCATCACGATGGAAGCGCACGTCTCCCTCGGATGCGCCCCGATCGTCGCGTTCGGGACGCGCGAGCAGAAGGAGCACTTCCTGGGCGAAGTCGTCCAGGGCGGAAAGAAGCTGTGGGCCTTCGGCCTTACGGAGGAGAACGCCGGCACCGACGCCGGCGGCACCCAGACCACCGCCGAAGTGTCGGACGGGCGGTGGCTCGTAAACGGCTCCAAAAAGTGGATCACCAACGGCGGGACGGAGATAACCGGCGGCGTCACGGCCATCGCCAGGACCGGCACCCGCGAGAACGGCAAACCGGAGCTTACCGCGATCATCATCCCCCAGGACACCCCCGGCTTCACCCGCGGCCCCGGCTACGAGAAACTCGGCTGGCGCGCCTCCGACCAGCGCCAGCTCTACTTCGAGGACTGCCGCGCGCCGGAAGAGAACACCCTGGGCGAAAGGGGCAAGGGCTTCCGCCAGTTTCTATCGACGCTCGACGCCGGGAGGGTCGCGGTGGGCGCCCTCTCGGTGGGGCTGGCGCAGGCTTGTCTCGACGAGGCGCTCGCGCGGGCCAAGGAGAGGCGGCAGTTCGGGCGGGCCATCGGCGAGTTTCAGGCCATACAGTTCAAGCTCGCGGACATGGCGATGGAGATAGAGCTTGCGAGGAACATGGTCCTGAAGGCGGCGTGGCTCAAGGACGAGGGGCGGCCGTTCGGGCGCGAGGCGAGCATGGCGAAGGTGTTCGCGAGCGAGGCGGCCAAGAGGGCGGCGGATCAGGCGGTTCAGATCTGGGGCGGGGAGGGGTTCATGGAGGCATCTGCGGTGGCGAGGTACTGGCGGCAGGTGAAGATCAACGAGATAGGGGAGGGGACTAGCGAGATCAACCGCCAGATCATCGCCCGCTCCCTCTTGCGAGATGACACCGCCCGCGAAGAGGCCGGGAAGATGGTCGCCCAGTGAGTGGCCTCCCCGCCAGCGTCAAGATAAAGGAGGTCGGTCCGCGAGACGGTTTGCAGGCCGAGGCCGCGATCCTCTCGACTGAGGACAAGCTCCGTCTCATCGGTTGCCTGGCCGGCGCGGGCCTGCGCGAGATCGAGGCTTCTTCCTTCGTCAGCCCCAGGGCCATACCGGCCCTCGCCGACGCGGCCGAGGTGTTCGCGAACCTCGACCGCCGGCCGGGGGCCGTTTACTCGGCCGTCGTGCCGAACGAGAAGGGGGCCCGGCGCGCGGTCGAGGCCGAAGCGGACGAGATCCAGGTCTTCCTCGCGGCCAGCGAGGGCTACAACCGCTCCAACGTGCGCATGAGCGTGGAGGAGTCCTTGGAACAGGCCGCGCGGGTGGCGAAGGTAGCACGCGAAGCCGACGTCCCGTTCGTTGCGGTGCTTTCGGTCGCCTTCGGTTGCCCTTACGAGGGCGCCGTCGCGCCGGAGCGGGTACTCGACCTCTGCGGGCGCCTCAAAGAGCTCGGGGCCCGGGAGATCACCCTCGGGGACACCACGGGGATGGCTTATCCGACCCAGGTGCGCGGGCTCTCGCGGGCGTACGGGGAACGTTACCCGGACGTTCCCCTGCGGCTCCACTTCCACAACACGCGCGGGATGGGCCTCGCCAACGTGCTCGCCGCCCTGGAGGCCGGGGTGGACCGTTTCGACGCGAGCGTGGGCGGCCTCGGGGGCAGCCCCTACGCGCCGGGGGCGACGGGGAACATCTGCACCGAGGACCTCGTCCACATGCTGCACGAGATGGGGGTGGAGACCGGGGTGGACCTCGAAGCCCTCATCGGCTGCGCCCGTCTCCTCGAGGAGTTTTTGGGGCACGAGCTGCCGGGGAAGGTCATGAAGGCCGGTATTTGCGGGCACCTGACGGCGGCCCCGTGAGCACCATACGCAGCCGCGTCTCGCGGGGTGACGACGCCTCCAAGAAGAACGCAGAGGCCTTCGAGGGGCTCCTCGAGGACCTCCGTGATCGTTCCGCCGAAGCCCGGCGTGGTGGAGACAAGGCCAGGCAACGCCACGAGGGGCGCGGCAAGATGCTCGCGCGCGAGCGGGTCGACCGTCTGCTGGACCCCGGCACCGCCTTTTTGGAGCTCTCGCCGCTCGCCGCCCACGGCATGTACGACGGGAGGGTGCCCGCGGCCGGGATCGTCACGGGTATAGGCCGCGTCTCCGGCAGGGAGGTCGTCGTCGTGGCCAACGACGCCACCGTCAAGGGCGGCACCTACTACCCGATGACCGTCAAGAAGCACCTGCGCGCCCAGGAGGTCGCCGAGCAGAACGCTCTGCCGTGCATCTACCTCGTCGATTCCGGCGGCGCCTTCTTGCCGCTCCAGGACGAGGTCTTCCCGGACAGAGAGCACTTCGGGCGCATCTTCTACAACCAGGCGAGGATGAGCGCGAAGGGCATACCCCAGGTAGCGTCGGTCATGGGCTCGTGCACGGCGGGCGGGGCTTACGTGCCGGCGATGAGCGACGAGGTCGTCATCGTGAAGGGCGAGGGCACGATCTTCCTCGGGGGCCCTCCCCTCGTGAAGGCGGCGACCGGCGAAGAGGTGACCGCCGAGGAGTTGGGGGGCGCGGACGTCCACACGCGGCTCTCTGGCGTCGCCGACCACCTCGCGGAGAACGACGGGCACGCCCTGGCGATCGTGCGCCGGATCGTGGCGAACCTGAACCGCCCCAAGGAGATACCGTGGACGGTCGAGGAGCCGGAGGAGCCGCTGCACGACCCTTCGGAACTCTATGGGGTCGTGCCGGTCGACTACCGCCGGGGCTACGACGTTCGGGAGGTGATCTCGCGCGTCGTGGACGGGAGCCGCCTGCACGAGTTCAAGCCGCTCTACGGCGAGACGCTGGTCTGCGGCTTCGCCCGCCTGATGGGCCACCCGGTCGGCATCCTCGCCAACAACGGCATCCTGTTCTCCGAGAGCGCCCAGAAGGGGGCCCATTTCGTCGAGTTGTGCAGCGCCCGCGGCGTCCCGCTGGTCTTCTTGCAGAACATCACGGGCTTCATGGTCGGCCGCGAGTACGAGGCGGGCGGCATCGCCAAGGACGGGGCGAAGCTGGTGATGGCGGTCGCCAACGCGAGCGTCCCGAAGTTCACGGTCGTGATCGGGGGCTCCTTCGGCGCCGGCAACTACGGGATGTGCGGCCGGGCATACTCGCCGCGCTTCCTTTGGATGTGGACGAACGCGAGGATAAGCGTGATGGGGGGACCGCAGGCGGCGAACGTGCTCCTGACCGTCCAGGAGGACAAACTCGCCCGCGAGGGCGGGGAGATGACGGAGGAGGAACGGGAGGAGTTCCGGCGCCCGATCCTCGAGAAGTACGAGGAGGAGGGCAACCCATACCACTCGACGGCGAGGCTCTGGGACGACGGCGTCATAGACCCCATAGACACCAGGATGGTCCTGGCTTTGGGCCTCTCCGCCGCGGCGAACGCCCCGCTCGAAGAGACCGAGTTCGGCGTCTTCAGGATGTGACGGTGGAAGGACACGAGCAACTGAAGCGGGTAGACGATGGACTTATAGCGACGATCGTCCTGGCGCGTCCCGATTCCCACAACGCCTTGAACGCGGTACTGATCGGCGAGCTCACGCGCTGCTTCGAGGCCCTCGCCGAGGACGAGACGGTGCGGGTCGTCGTGCTGGTCGGCGAGGGGGCTTCGTTCTGCGCGGGGGCGGACGTCGGATACATGCGGGAGACGGCCGAGCTCTCTTACCGGGAGAACCTGCAGGACGCCGGGCGGCTCGCGGCCATGTTCCGGGCCGTGGACCAGTGCCCGAAGCCGGTCGTGGCGAAGGTGCGCGGGGCCGCGATGGGCGGTGGAGCGGGGCTCGTGGCCGCGGCCGACGTCGCGGTGGCCGGGGAGGGGGCGCGGTTCGCCTTCTCGGAGGTGCGGCTCGGGATCGCGCCGGCGACCATCGCGCCGTTCGTGGTACGCAAGATCGGGGCCTCCCACGCCCGCTCGCTGTTCCTTACGGGCGAACGCTTCGGCGCGGAGCGCGCGCGGGAGATCGGATTAGTGCACGAAGTCGTCTCCGACCTCGACGCGGCGACCGAGAGAAAAGTCGAGCAGTTCCTGAAAGGCGGTCCGGAAGCGATGGCGGCCGTCAAGACCATGCTTCGCGAGCTCGAAGAGGGTCCGGCGGAAGCGGCCCGGATGATGGCAAGGCGCATAGCGGAACTCCGGACGAGCGGTGAAGGGCAGGAAGGTTTGGGCGCTTTCCTGGAGAAACGGGAACCCGATTGGAGGGGGCGGCTGTGAGCTTCAAGAACCTGCTGGTGGCGAACCGGGGCGAGATCGCCGTTCGCATCTTTCGCCTGTGCCGCGAGATGGGTATCGGGACCATCGCCGTGTACTCGGAGGCCGACGAGAATGCCATGCACCGCCGCCTGGCCGACGCGGCTTACCCCTTGGGTCCCGCCCCGGCCCCGGAGAGCTACCTGAACATCGGGCGGCTCGTCGGGGTGATCGAGGAGTCCGGCGCGGAGGCGGTGCACCCCGGCTACGGCTTCCTCTCGGAGAGCGCCGAGTTCGCCCGCGCCGTCGTGGGGTCGGGGGCAACCTGGGTGGGGCCGCCGCCGGAGGCGATGGAGACGATGGGTTTGAAGGTGCGGGCCAAGGATCTCGCCCGCAGGGCGGGTGTGCCCACCGTCCCCGGCTACGACGGCGAGAACGAGTCGGAAGGGCGGCTGGCGGAAGAGGCCGAGAAGATAGGCTACCCGGTCCTGGTGAAGGCGAGCGCGGGCGGCGGGGGACGGGGCATGCGGATGGTTTCGCGCCCGCGAGACCTCCCCGAAGCCGTGCGGGGGGCGAAGCGGGAGGCCCTCTCGGCCTTCGGCGACGGGTCGGTGTTCCTGGAGAAGTTCGTCGAGAGGCCGCGGCACGTGGAGGTGCAGGTCATCGGGGACGACGACGGGAACGTCCTCCACCTGTACGAGCGCGAGTGCTCGATCCAGCGCCGTCATCAGAAGGTCGTAGAAGAAGCCCCGTCTCCCGCCCTGGGCGACGGACTCCGGGATGCCATGTGTGCCTCGGCCGTGCGCCTGGCGGAGGAGGCCGGCTACCGCAACGCCGGGACCGTGGAGTTCCTGCTGGACGGCGAGGACTTCTACTTCCTGGAGATGAACGCCCGGCTCCAGGTCGAGCATCCCGTCACGGAGTGCGTCACGGGCCTGGACCTCGTGCGGCTCCAGCTCTCCGTCGCCGCGGGAGAACCGCTGCCGCTCTCGCAAGAGGACGTGACCCTGCGCGGTTGGGCGATCGAGGCCCGGATCTACGCGGAAGGAGAGGACGGTTTGCCCGCCGGAGGGAGGTTGCTCGCCTTCGCCCCGCCGGAGGGCCCGGGTATCCGCAACGATGCGGGGGTGGAGGGCGGCGACGAGGTTCCGGTCTTTTACGACCCCATGATCTCCAAGCTCGTCGTCTCGGCCCCGAACCGCGGGATGTCCGTCCGCCGTCTCCGCCGGGCGCTGGATGACTACACCGTGCTTGGTGCCCCGACGAACCTGCCTCTCCTGAAGCGCATCGCCGGGCACGCCGCCTTCGCCGAAGGCGAGTTCGCCACCGATTTTCTGGAGAGGTACCTGCTGGCGGAGGCCCCCGCCGGGCTCCCCGTGCCCGAAGAGGCGTTGCTGCTCGCGGCGGTAGGGGAGGTGCTCCTGTCCCGCCCGGCCCACGACCCTTTCGCCGCCGGTCCGTGGCGTCTTCTGGGGGCCATCGGACTCCGCTTCCGCGCGGGGGACGAGGAGCGACTGGTGGAGCTCGAGCGGGGGAGAAGCGGAGGGCTGAGGGTGCGGACGGAGGACCGCGAGGCTGCGGTCGGGGTCCTGGCCGTCCGGGACGGCGAGATCCACGCCGTCCTGGACGGCAACCCCGTCAGGTTCCGCGTCGTGGAGGACGGCGACCGCCTGCTGATCTCGCTCGACGGCGCGACGCACCGTCTCCTCCGGGTGCCCCCGCCGGCGGCGGACGAGACGGGTTCTACGAGCGAGGCCGGCGCCGGCGAGCTTGTCGCCCCGATGCCGGGGACCGTCGTAAAGATGCTCGTGCGGGAGGGCGACGAGGTCCGGGCGGGGCAACCCCTCCTCATGCTCGAGGCCATGAAGATGGAGCAGCCCGTCGCGGCGCGGCGCGCCGGTGTCGTGCGCTCGTTGCCCTTCGGGGAAGGCGACCTCGTTCCCGCCAACGCGGTACTCGTCGAGATGGAGGAGAGCACCGCCATAGAGGAGGCCGAACGATGACGAGGGCATACGACGCACCGCCGGGCTACCCCGGCACCTCGAACGTCGATGCGAACGACCAGGAACCTCGAGAAAGGAACACAAGGGGATGGCTATGAAGCAGACCCGGAGCAGACACGAGGCGCTCGCGTTGGGCGCGGAGGAGCTGCTGAAGATCTACCGGCACATGCTCTCCGCCCGGCGCACGGACGAACGGATGTGGATCCTCAACCGACAGGGCAAGGCGGCATTCGTGGTGTCGTGCCAGGGCCAGGAGGCCGCCCAGGTCGGCGCCGCCTACAACCTCCGTCCCGGCCACGACTACGCCTACCCCTACTACCGCGACGCCGGCATCGTGATGACTCTGGGCATGACCGCCCGCGACCAACTCCTGAGCTTGATGGGCAAGGGGGAGGACCCGAACAGCGGCGGCCGGCAGATGCCGGGCCACTTCAGCAGCCGCGAGCTCAACATCGTAACCGCCTCGGCGCCCATCGGCGTGCAGTTCCCGCAGGCGGCTGGCACCGCCCTCGCCTTCAAGATGCGCAAGGAGGACGGGGTGGTGCTCGCCTCGGGGGGCGAGGCGTCGACGAGCGGCGGGGACTGGCACGAGGCGATGAACTTCGCCGGCGTCCACGACCTGCCCGTGGTCTTCCTGGTGCAGAACAACGTTTACTCGATCTCCACCCCCGAGCCGCTTCAGGTGGCGGGCTCCATCGCCGCCCGCGCCGAGGGCTACGGCTTCCCCGGCGTCGCCGTGGACGGCAACGACGTGCTCGCCGTCTACGAGGTCGCCAGAGGGGCCGTGGAGAGGGCCCGGCGGGGCGAGGGGCCGACCCTTATCGAGGCGAAGACCTACCGCCTGACCGGCCACTCCTCCGACGACGACGACCGCAGGTATCGCGAGCGCGAGGAGATCGAGGAGTGGCGCCTGAAGGACCCGATCCCGCGCTTCGAGCGGTACCTGTTGGAGAACGGCGTGCTGGATGAGGAGGGGCGCGACGAGATCGACGGGAAGGTAAAGGCCGAGGTCAAGGAGGCCTCCGACTACGCCGAGAACGCGCCCTTCGCGGAATCCGGGTTTGCCCTGGAAGGCGTCTACGCCGTCGTGGGGGGGAAGAGATGACCACCAAGAGCCTGTTGCAGGCCATACACGACGGGTTGGCCGGGGAGATGCGCGCCGACGAGACCGTGATGGTCCTGGGCGAGGACGTGGGCCGGGCCGGCGGCGTTTTTCGTGTCACGGAGGGGTTGCAGGAGGAGTTCGGCGAGTACCGGGTTATGGATACGCCGCTTGCGGAGAGCCTCATCGCGGGGGCGGCCATCGGCCTGTCCGTGAACGGGATGCGGCCGGTGGCCGAGATCCAGTTCGCCGACTTCATCCCGCCGGCTTTCGACCAGATCGTTTCGGAGGCCGCCCGTTTCTACTACCGCTCGGGCGGCGCGTACTACGTGCCGATCACCGTGCGCGTTCCCTACGGCGTGGTACCCGGCGGCGCCCTCTACCATTCCCAGAGCGTCGAGGCCTGGTTCTGCAACACGCCCGGCCTGAAAGTGGTCGCCCCGACCTACCCCGCGGATGCCGAGGGGCTTCTCAGAAGCGCCATCCGCGACCCGAACCCCGTCGTCTTTTTCGAGCACAAACGCTGTTACCGGCTCCTGAAGGAGGAAGTCCCCGAGGGTGGGGCCGTCGTACCTGTGGGCAAGGCCAGGATCCACCGCGCGGGGACCGACCTTACGGTCGTCTCCTACGGTTTCGTGCTCCACCAGGCGCTGGAGGTGGCGGAGAAGCTGTCGACGGAGCACGGGGTGGAGGCCGAGGTCGTGGAGCCGCTCACCCTCTACCCGCTAGACCGGGGAACGATCGTGGACTCGGCCAAAAAGACCGGCAAGGTCCTGGTCGCGTCGGAGGCAAACCTGACGGGGTCGGTCTCGGCGGAGATCGCGGCGGTCGTGGCGCGCGAGGCGTTCGAGTGGCTCGACGCGCCGGTGATGCGGCTCGGGGCGCCCGACGTGCCGACGGCTCCGTTCGCCAAGCCGCTGTTGGAAAGCTTCATGCCGGGCGCCGAGAAGATAGAGGCGGCCTTACTCGAGCTGGCCCGCTACTAGCGGAAGGGAACCATGGTGAAACCGGTGACGATGCCCCAACTCGGGGAGAGCGTTACGGAGGGAACGATCGTGCGGTGGCTCAAGGCGGAGGGCGATGAGGTGGAGGCAGACGAGCCCCTCTGCGAAGTCGATACCGACAAGGTCAACGCCGAGATCCCCTCTCCGTTCGCCGGAAGGATAGAGAGGCTGATGGTCTCCGAGGGAACGACCGTGGACGTGGGGACCGAGATCGTGCGGATGGCCGTCGCCGGCGAAACCGGCGAAGGGGAAGAGCCCGCCGCCGAGGAAGCGCCGGCCGAAGAAGCTTCGGAGGGGGAGGGCGTGGCAGCAGGGGCTTCATCGCGGGAGTGGCCCGTAGCCGGATCGGTGGCCCAGCCGGTCGCCCAGCCGGTCACCGGGGGCGATGGACGGGGCGAAAGGACGGCGCCCCGTGTCGGCGGGGGGGCCGGAGGCGGCAACGGAAGGGCCGCGGCGAGCGCCGAAGAACTCAAGCTGGGCCGATCTTCCCCGGTGGTGCGGAGGCTCGCGGCGGAGCACGGGGTCGAGATCTCTTCGATCCCCGGCACGGGCACCGGGGGCCGGGTGACGAAGAAGGACATCGAGGGCCACGTCGGGGCGCGGGACGAGTACTTCCCTCCGGGCGTTCGTGAGGAGCGAGAGGCTTTCGCGGCGTCACCGGAGCCGGAGACGGCTTCCCCGCGCGAGGCCACGTCAGAGGCGCCCGCCGAGCGCGTGGCCGTCCACGGCGGAGATCGGGTCGTGGAGCTGAGCGGCATCCGGCGGGCGATCGCCAACCGCATGTCCACGAGCAAGCGCGAGGCCCCGCACGCATGGAGCATGGTCGAGGTGGACGTGACCGCGCTCGCGGCCCTGCGCGCACGCGAGAGGGGGAGCTTCGCCGAGCGCGAGGGCGTGAGGCTCACCTACCTGCCGTTCGTCGTCAAGGCGGTGGCGGAGAGCCTGAAAGAACATCCGGTTCTCAACTCCGTATGGGACGGGGACAGGATCGTGCTGCGCAAGCGGATCAACATCGGCGTCGCCGTCGACCTGGAAGAAGGCGCCCTGATCGTCCCCGTCATCAAGGACGCCGACGAACTGAACATCACCGGCCTCGCCCGCCGGATAGACGACCTGGTGATGCGCGCCCGCGGCAAGCGATTGGACACCGGCGACGTCTCCGGCGGCACGTTCACCGTCAACAACCCCGGCGCCCTCGGGTCCGTGGTCTCGACGCCCATCATCAATCACCCGCAGGCCGCCATCCTCTCAACCGAGGCCGCCGTCAAGCGTCCGGTCGTGGTGGAGGACCCGGCGGGTGACGCCATAGCCATCCGCAGCATGATGAACCTGGAGGTCTCCTTCGACCACCGCGTCCTCGACGGCGGCGCGGCCCTCCGGTTCCTCAACGCCGTGAAGGCTCGCCTGGAGGACGCGGATGGCAGGGACGTTGTCTGACCGGTGGCGGCACGAGGGACGTGCCGCCACCGGGGCACGTGGGGCGAGGAGTCGGGGGACGATCCGGGCGTCGACCCGCCGAGAGGGGGGGCGGACTTCGGCGCGCGACGTCGAGAACTCGAAAGTGGCGCGGGCTGTCTCGCGCCGTCCCGGACGGCGCGAAGGGCTGTCCGCGCTCTGCTTCGAACTCGACGTTCTGCCGGTGGTTTGTGGGCCTGGCTGGAGGGGCGGGGGCCCACGGACGGTTTTGGCCAGGCGACCGCACCCGTTCCGTTTGGCCGTATACTGCGTGGGTCCGACGAAGCGTTGGCCCGGAAGTGGAGGTCGTCGATCGAGCGCGTGAATCAGAGCCTGGCTTACGAGTTGGTCGCCGACAAAATCCGGCGCGCCATATTTCTCGGAACGTTCGTGCCGGGCGACAAGCTGCCGCCCGAGCGTGAGCTCGCCAAGCAGTTGGGTGTCTCCCGGATGACCGTGCGGGAGGCGGTACGGGTGCTCGGGACGGAAGGATACCTGGAGAGCCGCCGCGGGGCCTCGGGGGGAGTACGGATCGTCGTCCCGGACGAGTCGGACGAGGCGTTGAGAGGACGCGTGCGTCGGGGGCGGAAGCACTTCGAGGACGTGATGGATTTTCGGGTGGCTACCGAGCCGGCGGCCGTGCGCCTGGCCGCCCTCAGAAGGTCCGAAGCAGACCTCGCCCGGCTGGCCGAGACGCTCGAACAGATGGAGTCGAGCAAGAAAAAGCCCGAGTTTCGGCGGGCGGACTCGGCCTTCCACCTGGGCATCGCCGACGCGGCTGACAACCCCTTGTTGCGGGGGGCGGTCGAGGATGTCCGCGCGGCGATGTTCATCCCCTTGGATGCCCTCGATTTCGAGGTGATGCTCGAAACCTCCCTCGAGGGCCACCGCCAGGTCCTGAGCGCGCTGGAGGCGTCCGACGCGGAGGGCGCGCAGAGAGCCATGGTGGCCCACATCGAGGCCAACCGGCAGAAGATGCGCCTCTTGTTATCCAACGATTAACAGAGGTCACGTACGGGCGTCTGCGGCGGGGTTGCCGCCGAGGAGGCCGGTCGCGGTGAAGGCAATAGTCCTCCGGCGATAAGACCGTCGAGCCTCCTCGGCGAGCACCCGGATTGCGCCCCGGATCGCGCTTCTCTTCGTGATCGCTTTCCTGCGCCGCGTACGCCTGGCCGACCTCCTCGTCGAGGTGGACTCGTGGTGCGGCTTCTGCGGGCGCTTCACGGACCTGCTCACGGGAAGACCCTGCCGGGACCGGGAGCTCGCACACGCCGCCGTCCTCGCAGACGGCACCAACCTCGGGCCCACCAGGATGGCGGAAGCGCCCGACGACCCTAAGGTCACCCACGACGAGCGACTCGCCTGGGCGGCCGACTGGCACGTCCGCGAGGAGGCCTGCCAGGAAGCCTACCAGGAGGCCATAGCCGAGGTTGTCAACGCCCACCACCGCCTGCCGTTCTCCCAGAACTGGGGCCGGGGCGGCACCTCGTCTTCCGACGGCCAGGTCTTCTTCGCCGGAGGCCCGAAAGACGCCCCCTCCCAGCCCGACGCGAAATACGGGCGGGATCGCGGGGCCGCCTTTACACCCACGTCTCCGGCCAGTACGCCCCCTTCTACTCCCGCGTCATAAACACCACCGTCCGCGACGCGACCCGCGTCCTCGACGGCCTCCTCTGCCACGAGTCGGACCGTGGACCTCCGGGAGCACCACTCCGAGGACGAGGGCGCGCCTACCGTTTGCCTGGCGCCTCGGCCTGGCGGAGGAAGTACAGCGCGGCCACCACGCCGAGCGATGCGACGCCCGCCGCGATCAAGAACGCGAACCTGTAGCCCGCCACCAGCGCCTCGGCCCCGGACCCCTCACCCCCGGACAGCGCATCGGTGTGGGCCGCCGCGAGGCTGACGAGGGCGGCCAGCCCGAGCGCCGTTCCCACCTGCGCGGAGGTGTTCATGAACCCCGAGGCCAGCCCGCGCTCTCCTCTCCCCACCGCCGAGGTCCCGCGGGCGGTGGAGGCAACCGAAGCGCATCCCAGGCCCAACCCGGCGAGGGCCGCGCCCGCGAGCACGTATCCCACGCCGCTCTCGGGCGTGATGCCGGCCGTGACGAGCGCCGAGGCCGCCACCACCGTGAGCCCCAGAGACATCGTTGTCCTGCCGCCCATTCGACCGGCAATTCGACCTCCCAGCACGGAACCGGCGATCACGCAGAGGCTGAACGGCAGGCCCGTCAGGCCGGCAAAGGACGCGGAGTAACCCAAGGTATTCTGCAGGTAGAGGGTGACCAGCACGCTGACCGGGGCGGTTGCGGCGGTCAGCGCGAAGGCGACCAGGGCCGCCCCCACCAACCCGCGCAGGCGGAAGAGGCCCAGGGGGACCAGGGGGTCGGCGGCGCGCCGCTCCGCGAACACGAAGGCCCCGAAGAACGCGCCGGCGAGGCCGAGCGTCGCCAGCGTGGACGGCGAGCCGAAACCAGCCGCTTCGATCCGCGTGAGCCCCAACACCAGGAGCACCAACCCCGCGGTGACCGTTGCGGCCCCGGGGAGGTCCAACCCGCGGGAGGCCGAGAGGTCCCGGCCCTCGGGGAGAAGCAGGTAGGAGAGCGCGATCCCCGCCACGCCCACGGGTACGTTGACGAAGAAGATCCACTCCCAACCCAGGGAGTCCGTGATGAGGCCGCCCAGGAGCAGGCCCGCCGCCCCCCCTCCGGCGGCCACCGCCGTCCAGGCGGCCACGGCGCGGTCCCGCTCCGGGCCCTCGGCGAAGATGGTCGTGATCATCGCGAGCGCCGCCGGGGCCGTGATCGCCGCCCCGAGCCCCTGAAAGGCGCGCGAGGCCACCAGCATCCCCGGGGAGGCCGAGAGCCCGCAACTCAGCGAAGCCGCCGTGAACAACGCCAGCCCCGCGACGAAGGTCCTCCTCCTGCCCCACAGGTCCGCCACCCTCCCGGAGAGAAGCAAAAAGCCCGCAAAGAACAACACGTAAGCCGAAACCACCCACTGCAGGCCCGCCCGCGAGAACCCGAGATCCTCCTCGATCGAGTGCAGGGCGACTATAACCGCGTTCACGTCCAACACGTCCACGAACTGCGCCACGCACAACAGCGCCAGCGCCGCACCCTTGCGCCCGACCCGGTCGCCCCCTCTCGCCTCCACGATGCCCCTCCACCGGCCGTTTTAACGATACATTTAACGTTAAAGTAGTGTAGCATCGGCGTCATGGGCCGCAACAAGGAAGAGGCGGGGGCGTCTTCGGGAAGGTCTGGGGGGCGGCGTGTGACCCTCGCGAGGATCGCCGAGGAGCTCGACGTCTCCGCGATGACGGTCTCGAACGCCTACAACCACCCGGATCGGCTCTCGGGGGTTCTCAGGGGCCGGATCTTCGAGACGGCCAGAAGGCTCGGCTACCACGGGCCGGATCCGGTCGGGCGCTCCTTGAGGCGGCAGAGGACGGACGTGGTGGGGGTCCTGTACTCGAACCCGCTGTCCTACGCCTTCGACGACCCGGCCGCGGTCTCCTTCTTGAGCGGCCTGAGCTCGGTCACGGAGGAGGCGGATCTTGGGCTTCTGCTCGTGCCCGCGGCCCGGGGCGTCTCGGGAGAGCGCGACCCCCGGGCCGCGGCACAGGCCGCCGTCGACGGGTTCGTGATCTACTCGATGAGCGACAGAGAGCCGCTGTTGGCCGCGGCCCTAGACAGGCGGCTGCCGGCGGTGGTGGTGGACCAGCCCTTCAAAGCGGGGGTGCCGTTCGTGGGCGTCGACGACGAGGCGGCGGCCCGAACGGCGGCCGAGCACCTCCTCCATCTAGGACACAGGAGGTTCGCCGTCGCGTCTTTCGCCCTCTCACCGGACGTCCGGGACGGGATAGCGAACCCCGTACGCCAGGAACGAGCCGCATTCAGCGTGAGCCGTCTGAGGCTACGCGGATACCGCGCCGCATTGGAGGACGCCGGTCTACCCTGGTCGGGGGTGCCCGTGTACGAGTGCCCGGGAAGCTCCAAAGAGTTCGGGCAGAGGGCGGCAGGGGCGTTGCTCTCCCCGGGGCGCGGGCCGACGGCCATCCTCGCCCTGAGCGACCAACTCGCGCTGGGCGTCATCGCGTGGGCAACAGGACGGGGGCTCTCCGTACCCGAGGACGTCTCCGTGGTCGGGTTCGACGACATCCCGGCGGCAGCGGGCGCAGATCCTCCCCTGACCACCGTTCACCAGGACCACGCCGAAAAAGGACTACGGGCCGGACGGATGCTGGTTTCGCGGCTTCGCGAAGAAGACGGCCCGGGCGCCGGACCGCTGGCAACGCGCCTGGTAGTTCGAGGCTCGACATCCCCACCCCACGAGCGCTGATGACCTTCTTCGACGGCACCCGTGCCACCGCTACGAAACCTGCGCGCGGGGATCTCTCAACGCCCTCTAACGCCCCAGAGGGGTGACGGCGCCGCGCCTTGCCTATCCTTCGACCGCCCCGCAGACCGCATTGATTTGATGCAGCGCGTCAGGAGGTAGTCGAAGCCCTTGGTCCCCGACCACTCCCACACCTCAATGAAGTCCGCGGGCATGCTGTACGCCCGCCCCCCGCCTACCCGGAGGGTTCGACCTTCGGTATCCCGGTTGCGTCGAACTCGCGCACCCTGTTTCGTCCGAGGCGTTCGAGCTCTTCGAGGCAACGTTCGGAATCGCGGACGAGCTTCGCTACATCGAGGCCTAAAGTCTCGGGTTCAAACTCGTGGAGGCGTTCGATGCCGCTGCGCAGGACGCCGGTCGCGCCGCGCCAGTTGCCGTTCTGCTGGTGGTAGAAGCCGACGCCCACCTGGAGGATGCCCTGGTAGAGGAACCGGACTCGTCCTGACTCCTCCATCCAGGCGTCTTCGAGGTACTCGTGGCACTCGAAGAACTCACCCTTGTTGAACTCCTCTATTCCCCGGCGGACGAGATCCGGGAGGCCTTCGGGGAGGTTCGCACGGCCGCTCTCAGCCGCAGCCGCATCCCCCGCCGCAGCAGCCGCCCCCGCCACCGGAGCTGGCGATACGGGCGTCCATCATCGGGTTCGAGGACACCGCGGAGGCGCCCGGGGTGATCGAGGCGAAGTTGGAGATAACGCGCCTGGACTCGGCGGAGCCGCACTCGGGGCACTCGGCCGGGTCGTCGGAGGCGCTCATCGAGCGCATAAGGTCGAAGCGCCCGTCGCACTCGGCGCACTTGTACTCGTAGAGGGCCATCCGTCCCACCTCTCGTCTGGCTAACATACAGCGAACCGTATTGTACCCGTCGAGGGTACCCGATGCGCGTTGAATAACGCACCCCCCGCACGTAAACTCATCCCCATCCCGGGGCCGTAGCTCAGTTGGGAGAGCGCCGCCTTTGCACGGCGGAGGTCAGGGGTTCGAATCCCCTCGGCTCCACTTCTAAGTTTTGGGAATTTGCAGCATAAACGGTTGAATTATAGGACGGCGTGGATCCAGGCACCCTGCCCCTTCGTGCCAACTCTTGCGCTCCTCCTCGTCGCGTTCGGGGGCCGGGAAGGACTCTTCTTCTTGAGCGGCAGCCCCGGTTTCTTGAAGGCGCGGCTCATCGTGGCGCTGGAGACCCTGACCCCTCGGCGTCCTCGAAGAGCTCACAATGCTCCGAGAGCGTGATGTCGAGGGGGTTGGCCTTGACCTGGGCAGGCAGCGCCATCTCTGGCACCGCGCCCTTTCTGGCCGGGGACCCGGCACCGGCTTGGGGTCGCCGTCGCCGGTCTCTCGGCGCAGCCTCAGGTAGCGCCTTATGTACGAAGCCGACACGTCGAAGACCCGCGCGGGCTCTGACCTAGGCACTCCGCGATCGACGGCCGCCAGCGCCCTAAGCTTCAGATCCTTCGGGTACGGTTTCATACCGGCGGCCTCGCACGCCCCTCAGGCGTTGTCGGTCCCTCGACACCGCAATCCGCGGCCGGAGCGAGGGCGTACGCTTCGGCCGCGACTCGCACGAAGGTTCCGCGACGTATCTAGAGCCCCGGCTTCGAGACCGTTAGGCCTACTTGGCGGCCTTGACCCAGGGGTCCACGACGCTCCGGTTCTGCTTGAGCCAGGCTTTGGAGCCCTCGATCTCGTCGTCGGACTCCGTGATCTCGTCCATGAGCGCGTTGAGCTGGTCCTCGGTGAGCGTGTAGTTCTTCATGAACGCGTAGGCGGCAGGGTCGTTGGATTCGAGGTCGCCGTTGACCACGGTGGAGATCTTGGCGGGTTCGTCGAAGGCGCCCCGGGCATCCTTCGGGTCCTCGAGGAAGTGGTATTCGTAATCCTGGTTCATCGGGTGCGGAACCCACGGCATGAACACGAGAGGCTCCTCGCCCGAGTAGAGCCGCTCCACCTCCGCGAGCATCCCGGCCGTGCTGGACGCCTTGAGCTCCAGATTCAGGTCGTACGCCGGGATCACGTCGTTCTCGACCGCTTCCATGAACGGGGCCCCGGCTCGATGCCCAGGATGGTATCCGTGCCTGCCCCGTTGAGGTCCGCGATGCTGCGTATGTCCTTCATGCAGTTGGGGACGGCGAGGCCGAAGGCCGTCTGGCCTTAGAACCAGGGATCGAGGTGCTCGACGTCGTCCTCGACCTTGGCGTGAAGGTCCTTGTGGTTCGGCATCCAGACGTCCTGGAACGCGTGGAGGTCGCCGCCGGCGACGCCCTGGAACAGGGGGCCGACGTCGAGCAGCTTCAGCTCCACCTCTTCGTAGCCGAGATCCTCCTCGAAGAGCACCTTCGTCAGGTTGGAGACGGCGAGGTTCTCGGCCCACCCTATGTTACCCAGGGTGAGCGTCTTGCTGGAATTGCCCGAGGAGGCCGAGCCGCCCCCGCAGCCCACACGTGTCGCCCGGGCACGGGGCGCGGTGCTTCCCGTTTCGAGCTTTGGGGCCTTGTCCTGGCTCGGGTTCTCCCCTGGGATCCGGCGGAGCGCCGGGCCCGGGCATGAGCCCGGCGCGCGACCGGGTATCGCGCCGCCCCTGGATCTTGCCCGCCGGTCGTCGGAGCGTACGACCGTCCGTTTGTGCCCTGGGGATGTGCCCTCGGGGCCACCGTGGCCCGGTCTCTCGGGCAGCCCGAAGCGAGAACGTTCACAGGTGTGGCGGGGTGACGTAAACCGCGTCACCCCGGGATTCCCTCTGCAGTCGTATGCTTTTCATTACAAAACCGGATCCCCCGATCTCGTTCGGGGCGTACCGACAATCGTTACGAAAGGCGAATGGTATGCGGAATGGCGGGCACAACGGCGATATCAACCTCGTGCAGACGGACGTACTGATCGTCGGCGCCGGTGCGGCGGGGCTCCGGGCGGCCATCGAGCTGGCCCGGGATGGCGTCGACGTCCTGGTCTTGGGCAAGCGGCGGCACGGCGATGCCCACACCGTGTGGGCGGCCGGCGGCATCAACGCCTCTCTGGGCAACCTGGATCCCGACGACCGGTGGGAGATACACGCCGCCGACACCATCGGGGAGGGGCATTTCATCAACGACCCGAGGGCCGTCGAGATCCTGGCCCGCGAGGCTCCGGAGCGCATCCTCGAGCTTCGCGACTGGGGCTGCCCGTTCTCCCTGACGGACGAAGGCGAGTTGAACCAGCGCTACTTCGGCGCCCAGTCCTTCCGCCGCACCTGCTTCGCCGGGGACACGACGGGCGAGGCGATCCTGGGCACGCTGGTCGCCAAGGCCAGGGAGGTGGGCGTCTCCTACCGCGAGGACGTCTACGTGACGAAGCTCCTGAAGAGCGGCGGGCGGGTCAACGGCGCCGCGGGCTTCGACATGCAGGGCGGGCGCCGTCTGCTGTTCGGGGCCCGGGCGGTCGTCTTGGCCGCGGGCGGCTACACGTCGATCTACAGGCGCGGGTCGTCCCGTCCCGACGAGAACAACGGGGACGCGATGGCGCTCGCCTACGAGGCCGGGGCGGCCCTCAAGGACATGGAGTTCGTCCAGTTCCACCCGACGGGGATGATCGAGCCCGAGGAGATGGACGGCCGGCTCGTCACCGAGGCCGTCAGGGGGGAGGGCGGTCGCCTGTACAACAGCGAGGGCGAGCGCTTCATGGAGAGGTACTCGCCCAGGCACATGGAGCTCGACGCGCGCGACGTCGTGGCGCGCTCCAACTACCGCGAGATCCGGGACGGCCGCGGCACCCCGGACGGGGCCGTGCTGCTCGACATCTCCCACCGCGACCCCGGCTACATCAAGGACAGGCTGCCGAACATGTACGAGCAGTTTATGGAGCAGGGCGTCGACATAACCAAGGAGCCCATGAAGGTCTCTCCCACCGCCCACTACGGCATGGGCGGCATCGAGGTCGACCCGCGGACGGGCGCCACGGCCGTCGAGGGGCTCTTCGCCGTCGGCGAGTCGACCGCCGGCGTGCACGGCGCCAACAGGCTCGGGGGCAACTCCCTGGCCGAGACCGTCGTCTTCGGGAAGATCCTCGGCTCTCGCCTCGCGGACGACCTGGATAAGCTGTTGCCGCCCGCCCCGCTCGACGAGGGCGCGGCGCGGGAGCACTTCGCGGCCCTCGACGCCCTCGCGGCCGGAGGGGACGGCGGCGGACGGGACCCGGAGAGGCTAATCGACGAGCTGCGCGACCTCGTGTGGGACCACGCCGGCATCGTGCGCACCGGCGAGGGCCTGCGCGAGGGGATCGCGAAGCTCCGGGACCTCAGGGAGCGCGCCCGGGAGCTTGCGATCCCCGATGCCTCCCAGGGCAGTCGGTTCGAGCACGCCCTCAACCTGCGCGCCATGCTGACCGCGGCGGAGGCCGTCATGCGCGGCGCCCTCGCCCGGGAGGAATCGCGCGGCGCCCACCACCGCGAGGACTTCCCCGAGGAGGCTGATGGGTGGCGGAAGAACATCCTCTGCGCCGGGGACGAAGGGGGCGGCATGTACCTGTGGACCGAGCCCGTGGGCGAGGTGCCGGCGGAGATACAGAAGGCCCTGGACGAGGACTACAGCCTCGACTACCACTACCTGGAGTAGGGAGAAACGCGGAGAATACGGGCCTGAAGAGATCGAAAGGGACGCATTGAGCGATTTGGTGGTAATAGGCGGAGGGCCGGCGGGGGTGACCGCGGCCCTGAGGGCCCGGGAGCTCGGGGCCGAGGTCGTCCTGATCGAGCGCGACAAACTGGGCGGGACCTGCACCAACGACGGCTGCGTCCCGACCCGGGCGCTCGCCAAGGCGGCCCGGCTCGTGCGCGACGCGGAGCAGTTCGCCGACTACGGCCTCAGGGGCCAGGCGCCGGAAGTGGACTTCCCCGGGGTGCTCCTCGCGGCCCAACGGGTCGTTGAGGAGGTGCACGACAAGAAACGTATCAGGGATCGTCTGGAGGAGGCGGGCGTCGAGGTCATCGACGGGGCCGGCGAGGTCCGTTTCGCGGACGCCCACACCGTCCGTCTCGAAAACGGCGGTCCCGGGGGAGCGGGGGCCGAGGCCCGGGGTGACCGCTTCCTCATCTGCGTCGGGGGTCACGCCCGGAGGCTCGGCTTCCCTGGCTCCGAGCACGCCCTCACCCACAGCGACGTGTGGGACATGGAGTCGCTCCCGGCGTCGGTCGCGATCATAGGGGCCGCGGCGACGGGCTGCCAGTTGGCCTCAGTCTTCGCGGCTTTCGGTTCCAGGGTGCGGCTCCTGGATCTCGCCCCGCGGATACTCCCCGGGGAGGACGAGGCCGTCTCCCGGGTCGTCGGCGAGAGCTTCGAGCGGCGCGGTATACGGATAGAGACCGGAATCGGCGGGGTAAACGAGATAGAGAGGGTCTCAGAGGGTCCGGAGGGCCTGCTCCTACGCTACGACACCCCGGACGGGGAGCGGGAGGCCGCGGTGGACGCCGTGATGCTCTCCGTGGGCTGGCCCGGCAACGTGGACGCTTTGGGGCTCGAGGCGGCGGGGGTGGCGACCGACAGGGGCCACGTAGTCGTCGACGACACGCTACAGACCAGCGTGCCCCACATCTTCGCCGCGGGCGACATAACCGGCAGGGCCATGCTGGTCCAGAGCGCGACCTACGAGGGCAGCCTCGCCGCCGAACAGGCCGTGCTCGGCGCCGAGCGCGCGCAGAGCCACGAGATAGTCCCCCACGGCGGCTTCACCGACCCGGAGTACGCCAGCGTCGGCCTCACGGAGGTGGCGGCGCGCGCCGGGCACGACTGCGTGGTGTCCTCGGTCCCCTACGCGGATCTCGACCGCGGCGTGATCGACGGCCACCAGGAGGGTTTCTGCAAGCTGGTAGTGGACCGCGCCTCGCGGCGCATCCTCGGCGCCCACATAGCCGGCGAGCAGGCGGTGGAGGTGGTCCAACTCGTGGCGACCGCGATGCGCGGCGGGATGCCGGTAGAGGAACTCGCGGATATAGAGCTCGCCTACCCGACCTTTACCGCCATAGTCGGGCTCGCGGCCAGGCGGGCGGCCAGGGAGCTCGGGGTCGCGATCGGCGACCGCGGGTGGAGCCCCCAGAGCCAGCTTGGGGTGGCGGAGTGGGAGCTTGGCAAGGACCGCGGCAAAACGGTCGGCGTGCTCTGAGAGGGCCGCGTCGGGCAGCCCGAACGCCCCATTCGGGACGATCCCGCGCCGGGACGCCGGCGCAGGATCTCCTCCGGGGATCTTCTCCAGGCTAGCGGTGACGGGGGGGATCTACGGCGGCGTCCCGCCAACGCGAGGGCGGGGGCCGCGAGATGCGCGGGACGGCTGCCCGGTCGACCCGCCGCGTATGCTCGGGACGGTGTGGGGATCATCTCGTCCGCAGCGTCCCTCACCGGCAGGCACCGTGCTGTCACAGGGCCAGCCCGGACTATACGGTCCAGACTACGGCCCGGGCGGCCGCGGAGGCGCTGATCCCCTAGGGGTTTGATCCTCCGGTGGGCGTGTCCACCATTTCGGGCCCGATACGATTAAACTCTGGCCCGTGCGACTGTTCTCCAACGTAAGGGTCTACGAGCGGGTCGGCGGCCTCTACGACGCGACGCTCGGCTTCTGGTCCCGCGAGGTCCGCAGGCAGGCCGCCGACACCCTCGACCTGCGCGAGGACGAGCGGCTCCTGATCGTCGGGGTGGGCACGGGCATGGAGCTCGAGCACCTGCCCGCGTGGGTTCGGGGGGCCGGGGTGGACCTCAGCGCCGGCATGCTCGAAAGGGCCAACCGGCGGCGGACGGCTCTCGGGATGCGCGACCTGGACCTGCGCGTGATGGACGCGCGTGCGCTCGACTTCCCGGACGGCGGCTTCGAGGCGGTGTACCTGCCCCTCGTACTCACCGTCGTCGAGGACGGGGCGCGGGTGCTGGCCGAGGCCGCGCGGGTCACGGCACCCGGGGGCCGGCTCGTGATCGCGGACAGGTTCTGGCCCGAGGGGCGGCCCCGCCCGGCCGCGGTCCGCGCCGTAAGCCGGGCCCTCGGGCACGTCGCCATGCGCTTCGATATCCGCCTCTCGGAGATTTTGGCCGGCGCGCCCTCCCTGGAGGTCGAGGACCACAGGAGGGTCGTGCCCCGCGCCTTCTTCCACCTCGTGACGCTCCGCAAGCCGGACCCCAGCAAGCCGGACCCCAGCAAGCCGGGTTAGGCGCGCCTGGAGACCACTATCCGCCGGCCTGCGCTTTGCCCGGGTAGGCCTCGCCGGAGAACCGCCCTGGGGGAAACCGCGCCGGGTCCCCGACCCGCTCCCGGCGCCGCCGCGGCTGTATTCGACGTTCTGCGGGCAAAGTGGCTGTCGCCAGAGAGAGGGCCCCGGGCACCATCGCGGCTACCGAGAGTCGGTGCTTTTGCCCCTGAAGTAGGCGACGGCGGCGGAAAACAGAATCCCTCTCACAAGTATTCGTCGGACGAGGCCTGTCCTGTCGTGTTTCCACTCCGCCTTCCAGCCCCGTTCCGCGAGGACGTTGGGGACCCGGCCGTTTTTGAGATCATTCAGGACGCCTTCCGCCACGCCCACCCGGTCGGCCAGCATCAGGGGTAGCCAGTGGCCGTAGCTGGATTCGCTGTACTGGAAAGCGAAGCGCCGGAGCGCGCCGCTCGCACCAGAGGGCGGCGTCGACGTGCCGAACGCCGAGGTGAGGTCCGAGCGCTCGATGGAATGCAGGACCTCGACGGTGGGCGGCTGCCGCGGCGGGCGCCCCCAGCTGTAGCCCGCGTGCTCGCCGTCGGTGCGGTGCTTCATCGGGTAGGTCGGGTCGTTTTTCGGATCGGCGTCTACGCCCCAGCCCAGTACCTGCGAGGGGTCTTTGGGTGTATGTTCCATGGCTGGTCCTCCCTAAGATCTGGCCGACGGCGGCATCAGCACCGGCTTGATGCAGTCGTCGAGCTTCGCCGAAAAAATCCGGTAGGCATCCGACACATCCTCCAGGGGGATGCGGTGGGTGATCAGCGCTTTCGGATCGAGGATGCCGTTCTGCACGTGCTCGATCAGCCGCGGCAAAAGCCGCTTCACCGATGCCTGGTTCGCCCTGAGGGTGATGCCCTTGTTCACCACGTTGCCGATGGGGACGTGGGTGCCTACCGGGCCGTACACGCCGACGATGGAGACGATCCCGCCCTTCTTCACGGAGTTGATGGCCCAATGCAGCGCGGTGGCCGACCCCCCCTGCACCAACAATTTTCTGCCGAGGACCGTCTGCAACGCGCTACCGGCGGCTTCGGCCCCCACGGCATCGATACACACGTCGGCCCCCAGGGATTCGGTGGTCCCCTTGATGAACACCACGGGGTCTTCTAGCGACCTGAAGTCGTAGGCCTCGCAGGGGGCATAGGTTCTCGCGAAGTCGAGGCGATAATCCACGCAATCTATGACGATGACGCGCCCCGCCCCGAAGAGCCAGGCGCACCTGGCCGCCATGATGCCGACCGGACCGGCCCCGAAGACCACGACGGTGTCACCGGTTTGGATACCGCCCATCTCGGCCGCCTGGAATGCCGTCGGCACGACGTCGGTGAGCAGCACAGCGTCGTCCGGGTCCATGCCTTCCGGGATCACCGCGGGGCTCACGTCGGCGTACGGGACGCGCACGTATTCCGCCTGTCCGCCGTCGTAGCCGCCCGCGGTGTGCGAATAGCCGTAGATGCCACCCACCGCGGTGGCCTGGGGGTTGGATTCGTGGCAATTCCCGTACAGCCCTTGCTGGCAGAAGACGCACGTTCCGCAGGCGATATTGAACGGCACCAGAACGTGGTCGCCGACCTTCAGCTTCTCCACCCCAGGGCCGACCTGCTCCACCACGCCGGTGAACTCGTGGCCGAACGTCATCCCCACCCGGGTATCCGGCACGGACCCGTTGTATAGATGCAGGTCGGAGCCGCAGATACACGATCGCGTGACCCTGACGATGGCGTCCTGGGGGTGCAGGATCTCCGGCACGGGTTTGTGGTCGATGCGGACCCGATGGGGCCCCCGGTAATTCATGGCGAGCATGGAAGTGGTCCCCTTCTCTTCGGCCTCTACAACCTTCGTCGTCGTCGCGTCAATAGATTATGCCCCCGCCCTCGCCAATCGAAGCCGCGGGGTGCTCCCGGAGCGCCTCCGGGCGCAAGCGGGCCGCTCCACGCGGCAGCGAGGGGCATCAGGCGGGGAAAGCCTCTCGCCATGGCCAGACCCCTCGCGCCGGAGGCCCGGCCAGCGCGAACCCGCGGTGGGGAACCGGGACAAATGTCCGGTCCCGATTGGGACGTCCGCCGGGAGCGGAGGACACGGGGCGGCCGATGGTGCTGGCGACGGAGGTTGCCCCCGGCGCGAGAACGGCCTCCCGGCAGCGGCGGCCACCCGCGGCGCTTCCCCGGCGGTGGGTGCCAGAACCGCGGCTTACGGACCCCGACCCGGCGCGCCGGGCGAGCAGCGAGGCACCCCTTCGCGATCCCTGGGGACCCCGGCCCCGGTAGGAGCGCGGGATAGTGGTAGACGGCCCCGACTTCGCGTTCTCCGGGCCGGTCGTCGTGGCGGGGAGGACCGCCTCCTACTCGTCTTTCAGCCGCAGGTACTCGTCGACCCTGAACCTGAAGTTCTTTTCGCGGCGACTCCCGAGCGCGTCTTCTACCACGAGGCGCACCCGGGGACGGCCGTCGTACCCCGCCTCCTTGAGGTCCGTCGCGAGCGCCCTGGCGCGCGTGTGGAACCGGATCGAGGCCCCGGGCGCCAGGGTGAAGGGCAAGGTGGGAGCCCCGCCAAAACCTCCCTCGTGCACCGACCGTCCCTTCGCGCAGACGTAGACCCTGGATACCTCGACCTCTTCCGACCCGGTGTTGGATACCCCGAAGAAGACGTGCAGGGGGGAGATCTCCTCTCCGGGGCCGGCGAAAGCCCCGAGGGACTGCGAGATTCGCAGGTCCGGCCTACCCCTTCCCCCGAACACGCGTCTGGACCAACCCGTCACGGGGACAGGATAAGCCACCGGGTGGACCGGCGCGAGCCCGGGTGGCCGCGGTTCAGCGCGGTTCCGGCCCCCCGTCGGGATCCTCGTGGTAGGCCCAGAGGTCGGTGTTGACGCGGAAGGGACGCCGGTAGGCGTTGCCCAGCCTGTCGGTCGCCTCGAGCGAGAGCCGGACGTTGCCGGTGTGGCCCTCTCTCTCCAGCGTGTTCGCCAGCCGGGTGAGCGAGAACTTGTAACCGACGCCGTCCCCCGGAACGAGCTCCACGGGAAGGCCCTCCGACGCGGCCGAACCCGCGACGTTGGCGGCGTCGCGGGCGAGGTTCGGGGAGAGCACCCGTTTCTGGATGGGGTCCAAAACCATCCGCCGCCCAAGCGGTCCCCCCGCGCGGAACACCAGCCGGACGGCGTCGAGGTAGGCCACCCTCTCGCCCTCGTTGGAGATGGCGAAACGCACGATCGCGGAGCCCCGCGGGTATTCCACGCCGTGCTCCCTGAGGAAGTCTCCGAGCCGCAGGTACAGCCCCTCCTGGGATTCGTCGTGCACCTGGGGCGCGGGGGAGCCCGCCGGGGAGCCCGGCTCCCGCAGGCCGGCCCGGTACTCGTAGCGCGCCCGGATCCTGAGCCTCGGCCTCCGGTCCCGCCTCTGAAGATACAGGTTGAGCAGCGAGACCACGAGCGCCAGCACCGAAACCACCGTTGGCCCCGCCCCCGCCAGTTCCTCACCCCTCATACACCAAACACCCGAACCCACCCCCCCGCAAGCCCCCCACACCGAATCCCGACGACCCCGCCCGATAGCGCGCGGAAGCCCTCTTCGCCCCCCGCAAAGACCCGGGAGACCCGGCGTGGAAACGCCCGCCTTTTTGTTTTCACTGTACTACAAACAATAGTTTGTAGTCTACGAAGGGACGGGTCGGGGTCGATCGAGGCGGCGCCGTGGGGCGGGGACGACGCGAGAGAACCGGGGCAAGCGGCTCGAGATGTTGTGCCGTCTCGGCCTTGCTCACGGGCCAGTATCGCCGACGGCAACGTTGCCCGGCCCCGCGGTGGGGAGGTGACCACCGAGCGTCTCTGGCGGGGATCTCGTCCGCCCGAAGCCTTGGGGCGACGGGCCCGCTCGTGAAGCGTACGGCTCGTGGTTGTCACGGCCTGGAGAAAAGGGTTTGGGAGGTCGTGCCGTTTCTCGTCCGGGCTCCGGAAGCGACCCGAAGCCGGTACCGCGGACCCGCGCCCGCGGGCGCGTCAATCGGCCGTCTTGCGGCCCTTACCGGGGGTCAACAGGAACAGGGCGAGCAGCCCGGCCCCGGGGTAGAGGATCGCGGACGAGTTGAGCAGCGGCACGATGCCGGCCAGGGCCGCGAGCGCTCCGGCCGAGAGGGTGCCGAGGAGCAGGGTCAGGGCATTCGCGGTGGCGAAGGCGCCGAAGGCCCTGCCGAGGTAGTCGTCTTCGACGTTCGTCTGGAGGATGGTCTGCTGGCTGGCCAGCCAGCAGACGGCGACGACGCCCATGGCGGCGGCGGGGGCAAGGACGAGGGGGAGTAGCGGCACGTTGACGTACACGAGCATGATGAGCCCGATCAGGGCGAGGCTCCAACCGAGCATCCTCTCCGGGCGCATCCAGCCGGAGGCGTAGCCGGCCACGACCCCGCCGGCTATCCCGCCGACGCCCCTGAGGGTCAGTATCAGGCCGAAGACCGATGACTCCGCGTTCAGGACGTCGCCTACGAACGGCGCCAGCAACGCGCTGAGGATGCTGTCCGCCAGCATCGCGACGGCGACGACGAAGAAGAGGATTGAGATCACGCGCCTCCCCGTGACCAGACGCAGCCCCGCCAAGCACTCGCGCCACACAACTAGCAGGGGGCTTTGCGTCTCCGCGACGCCGGCCCCCTCGCGGCCTCGGCCCGGCCTGGTGTCCGATCGGATGAGCGAGATCAGGCCCGCGGCTATCAGGAAGGAGAGGGCGTCGAAGACCACGACGCCGGCGAGCCCCGCGTACGCCACCAGGCCGCCGCCGATAGCCGGGCCGGCGACGCGGGCCAGGTTGTCGTTCAGGGAGTTGAGCGAGTTGGCGGCCATGAGCCGGTCCCTGCCCACCAGGCCCGGCAGGAGCGCGTTCTCGGCGGAGAAGGCGAAGAGGCCGGCGGAGGAGATGGCGAACACGGCGGCGTACACCACCCAGAGGAAGCCGCCGGAGCCGGCGAGCAGCATCGACAGGGCCGCCCCGGCCGAGACGAGGTTCGAGGCCGCGAGGGTCCGCTTGCGGTCCCAGCGGTCCACGAACACGCCGGCCACGGAGGAGAAGAGCAGCGGCGCGAACATGCTGGTCAACACCGCGCCGGAGGCAAAGGCCGAGCCCGTCCGCTCGAAGACGAAGAAGGGGAGCGCGGCTATGGTGGCCCAGTTGCCCGTGTAAGAGATCAGGCCGCCGAACCACAGCAACCCGAAGTCCCGCTGCCCCAGCGTGGCCAGCAATGGCGGATACCTCCCCCCCGACTACCCCGCGCGGTCTACAAGAGATCCGATCGCCGAGGCCGCCAGGCCGGCGGGACGGCCCCTCAACGTCCCGACAGCCATGCCTCGTGCCGAGGGGCGCGAGGACGCCCGGGCCCCGGCGGCCTGGCTACCGGACCGTTTGGGACAGGACCTCGTTCATCCGGTCGAGGGCGCGGGAGATGTTTTGTTGGGAGTTGGCGTAGGAGAGGCGGAGGTGGCCCTCGCCGTGGCCGCCGAAGGCCGTGCCGGAGAGGCAGGCCACCCCGGCCTCGTTCAGTAGCAGGTCGGCGAGCTCCCCGGCGGGGCGGCCCGTGCCGGAGATCTTCGGGAAGGCGTAGAAGGCGCCTTGCGGGGAGATGCACTCTACGCCCGGAAGTTCATTCAGGCCCGAGACGGTCAGGTCCCGCCGGGCCCGGAACTCCTCGAGCATCCGGTCCACGGCGTCCTGGGGACCCGAGAGGGCGGCGAGGCCCGCGTGCTGGGTGGCGGCGGCCGTGCAGGAGTTGGAGTTGACCTGCAGCTTCGTCACCTGCTCGGCCAGGGCTTCCGGCATCACGCCGTAGCCGAGGCGCCAGCCGGTCATCGCGTACGTCTTGGAGAAGCCGTCGAGGATGACGGTCCGTCCGTCGGGCCCGAAGCCGGGTTCGGAGGCGATGCTCGCGAAAGAGCCAGAGAGGAGGAGGCGCGAGTAGATCTCATCGGAGAGCACGACCACGTCCGGGCGCTCGCCAAGGATCTCCGCTATGCCCCGTATGTCTTCCGCGGTGAACGCGCCGCCGGTCGGGTTGGCGGGGGAGTTGAGGATCACGAGCTTGGTCTTCTCGCTCAACCCCGCCCGAAACTCGTCGAGGTCGAACCTGAACCCGTTCTCCTGGCGCAGCGGGACGAAGACCGGCTTTCCCCCGACAAAGTCCACCATGCTCTCGTAGATCGGGAAAGCGGGGTTCGGCATCAGGACCTCGTCGCCCTCCTCGACGAGCGCCAGGATGACGAAGAACATGATCGGCTTCCCCCCCGGCGTGACCACGACCTGGGCCGGGTCGACGCCTATACCCCGGCTCGCGGCGACGTCGGCGGCGATGGCCTCGCGCAGCTCCGGAATGCCCGCGGTCGGGGTGTAGTGGGTCTCGCCGGAGCGCAGCGCCCGGCAGCCGGCCTCGACGATGTGATCGGCCGTGTCGAAGTCCGGCTCCCCGATCTCCAGGTGGATTATGTCCCGCCCTTGCGCCTCGAGCGCCTTCGCCTTGGCCAGAACGGAGAACGCCGTCTCCGTGCCCAGGCGCCCCATACGACCCGCCAGCTTCACAAAAGCCTCCCTCTCCCGTGCCGGTCCCCCGCGTGCTTCCCGCATTACACCACGGCTCGGACGCGGTATCATCGGGCCGCTCTTGGCTACCGGGGAGACGCCCCGGTTTCACGGTTAACGGGGGGAGACCTTTGGTCGCGGAACGCAACGGGGGGCTGCGCTTCGACCTCGGCGCCTTCGACCTGGACGGCACGCTGCTACGCCGGAACCTCGAGATCACGGCCCGCACCCTGGCCGCGATGGGGGCCCTGCGAGAACGCGGCATGCGCCTCGTCGTCGCGACGGGCCGGCGCTACGAGTCCGCCGTCGAGCACGCCGAAAGGCTCGGCTTCGGCGGGGAGGACCCCGTCGTCTGCTACGGCGGCTCCATGGTCCGCCGCATGGACGGGGAGACGCTCCTGCACCGGACGCTGCCCAAAGAGTTGGGCCTCGAAGTCCTTGAGTGGACCGCGGAGCGTAACCTGCACGCCCGCGTCTTCGTGGACGGGCGCGTCGTCACCTCCCCGGACAGCCCCGCGGCCCTGCGGTTCATGAGGCGTTCCGAGGAGCCCGGCGTCGTCGTGGTCGATTCCCCGGCGCGGTGGCTCTCCGATGGGGGAGAGGAGCCGACGAAGCTCGTGATCGTGGACCACCCCGACGACGTCGGGGGCTGGCTCGGGGAGGCCCAGGAAGCGTTCCGGGGCAGGCTCTTCGTTACCCGAAGCCTGCCGCACTACGTCGAGGTCGGGGGCCTGGAGGGGACGAAGTCCGCCGCCCTCAAATTTCTCTGCGAGCGCTGGGGGATAGGGCCGGACCGTGTACTCGCCTTCGGGGACGCGGACAACGACGTGGACATGCTCCGCTTCGCCGGCCACGGGGTCGCCGTCGGTCCGCTGACCGATGAGGTGCGCGAGGCCGCCGACGAGGTCGTCCCGAACGTGGACGAGGACGGGGTGGCCCTCTACGTCGAGAAGCTTTTAGGGGACCTCTCTTTGGGGGGGCTCTAGTGCCGGAGCTGCCCGAGACGACGGTAATCTCGCAAGACGTCGCCGCGCTCGCCGCGGGGCGGGAGGTCTTGCGGGCGGCGGTCTTCCGGCCCGACGTGACGAACGTGGAGATGGACGAGTTTTCGCGGAGGCTCGTCGGGCGGACGCTGCGGGGTACGGGCAGGCGGGGCAAGATCATAGTCCTGGACTTCGGCGAGGTCGTCGGCATAGTCCACCTGGTCATCTCAGGCCGCGTCCTACGCCTCCCGGAATGGCAAGAACCCGACAGGATGAACACCGCCGTCCTCGAGTTCGACGGGGGACTTGTCCTCGCCTTCACCCGCCTGTGGCTCGGCTACTTCGACCTCTACGAACCCGGCGAAGAGGAGAACCACCCCCTCATATCCCGCCTCGGCCCCGACCCGTTCTCCGAGGACTTCACCGTCGAGTACCTGACGCGCGCCTTCGGCCGCAAGGCGAACATAAAGGGCCTCCTCCTGGACCAGTCGGTCGTCGCCGGCCTCGGCAACATCTACGTGGACGAGGTCCTCTTCGCCGCGGGCGTCCACCCCACCCGCAGGGCGGACACCCTCACCCCCGGGGAGACGCAAAAGGTCCACGCCGCCACCCGCGACATCCTCCGCCGCGCGATAGATCTCCGTGGCACCACCTTCGACTCCTACCACGACGCCTTCGGCGAGACCGGCCAGTACCAGCACGAACTCCGGGTCTTCACCCGGGCCGGCGAACCGTGCCTTCGCTGCGGGACCCTCATAGGCAAGAGCCGCGTCGCGGGTCGAGGAACCTACACGTGCCCGACTTGCCAGCCGGTGTAAGGTTTTAAGCCCCAGGTATAAGGAAAAATTCCGTGGCGAGGCGTCTATCGCAGACGCGTTACCCTCATGAACGAAGAGCGCCGGCATGATGCCAGACGACCCCGTTGCATCAAACGTGGACGCCCAGCCACATACGCACCCCGATACCTTGAAACCTAGGGCCTGCAAACCTTACTGCGAGGACTCTATGAGATCCGGGTTCTCGTCGGCCAGGTTCCTGGCTTCGGCGTAGGCTTGCTCGGCCCTCTCGTAGTCGTTGCCCACCTGTTCGAGGAGGTCGAGGGCTTGCTGGCGGTTGTTCTCTAGAGCCGGGTCTTCCTGGAGGAGGGCGTAGAACTCTATCTCCCTGTTTTCGGCCGAGATCTGGGCCTCCATGGCGTCGGAGAGGAGGCCCGCGTAGCGCTTGACGGCCGGGTCCACGTCGAGGCCGTTCACCTCGCCCAGTGAGGCGTTTGCCTCTTGCAGCCTGGAGCGGGCCCCCTCCATCGTCTCCCTGGCCTCCGTTACGTTGTCCTGTTGGGCGGAGGGATCGTTGCCGGCCTCGATCTCGGCCTTCACGTTCGCGTAGGTGTCGCGCGCCTCGCCGAAGAGCCTGTTGTGCTCGGAGATCGCCCCGTTCGCCTCCATTATGGCCGCGTCGGCCCTCTCTGCGGGGCTGTCGCCGAAGAGGCCGGAGCAGCCGGCGAGGAGGAGGGTGGAGAGCAGGATCACAACAGGAAGCGCCTGACGGTTTATCATGTAGGGCATGAGCGAGGGAAGTCTACCGCCTTTCGGTATATCCGGGCCACGGTCTTTTCCGGGCCTCGTCAAGCGCGCGCTGGGCGGGCTCTTCGGGCGGCCGCGCCGCGCGGAGGGCCCCATGCCGGAGGGCCCCATGCCGGAGGGCCCCATGCCGGAGGGCCCCATGCCGGAGGGCCCCGTGCCGGTGGACCCGGCGCTGGACGCGCGGGCGGCGTCCGTCGTTGGGCGTCACGCCGGGGAGCGCACCGCGCTCTTCGAGCGGGCCGAAAGGCTCTCCGGGAAGGCCCTTCGGCTCGAAGAGGCCGGAACGCCGAGCGAGAGCGCCAGCAACCGCGCCGCCCGGGCGAGGGAAGAGATCGAGGCCGGCCTCATCGCGTTGCGGTCCGCTTTCGTCGCCTCCGAGGGGGACGAGAGCGGCGAGGCCTTCGACCGGGAAGTCTTGAAGAGGTATCCGGCGCTCGGGCTCAGGTTGCACGGCCGGAGCGCTTGACACCTCCCGCCCTCTCTAGCCCCCCGAGGTGATGGACTCGTAGGCCTGCCTGGCGAAGTTGCGGGCGGAGGGGCCGGTCCTCGGGCTCAGGAACAGGAAGCCGAGGGCCGCCGCGAGGATGAGGAAGAGGAAACCCCTGCCCCCGCGGCTCTCCTTGACCCTCTGGCCGCGCACCCGCTTGGTCCCCTCCTGGGCGGCGCCGGCGGCGGCCTCGACCTGCTTGCGCAGCTTGTCGTCGTCCCAGAGCCTGCCCACGATCTCCGTCGGGTCCTCGCCGTTGAGCTCGTCGAGGATGTTCCGCGCCGACTCTATAAAGACGCGGATGTTGTCCCTGAGATCGTCGTCGTAGAGCAGCCTCTCGGCGACCGGCCTCGCACCCGCGTAGGCCGCCGCCAGCGCGGCCGACGGGACTAACGACGTCCCCTTGGCCTGCTCTTTCAACATCTCCGCCCGGCTCTTCCTGCCAAACACGCGATACCTCCTGCGGCTGCTCTAGACCTCTACAAAGACTACATCATACCCGTTTGGCCGAACCTCTACCCCGCCCCTCCTAGAGGCTCCAGCCTGACCATCAACGCCTCCCCATCGACGCTCACCTCCTGGAAGCCCCCCTCCTCACCGTCCGCGTCGAGCTCGAGCTCGCGCGCGAGCACCTCGGTCTTGAAGTAGTCCCCCCACCGTCCCCAGAGCAGGCCCGCGACCCGCCTGTTGCCCCGCAGGCCGACGGTGATGCCCTCCTCTATCTCGAAACCCCCGTCCCGACGGAGGTTCTGGACCTTGTGGACGAGCTCCCGCACGAGTCCCTCGTCCACAAGGTCCCGATCCAGCCCGATGCCCAGCGCCACCGAGAGCCCGCCCTCGCGGGCCAGCGCGTAGCCCTCCCTCTCGGTCGGCTCCACGAGCAACTCCTCCGGGGAGAGCGTTACTTCCTCACCGCCCACCTCCACGGTGACGGCCCCCCCGGCCGCCGCCCTGGCGCCGACGGCCGGCGGGGCCCCCGCCAGGGCCCGCCGCAGGCCCGGCACGAGCCTCCCGTACTTCGGCCCGACCACCCCGAGGTTCGGCTTGAGGTCGTACTGGGTCACGTCCTCGGCCGCCCCGAAGCGCAACGCCTTGACGTTCAACTCGTCGAGGACGATGTCCTCGAGGCCCTCGACCCCTCCCGCGAGGCCTCCTCCCTCCGGCGATTCGTCCACGACCACGACCTCGCGCAAGGGCTGGCGGTTCTTGACGGCGGCGGCGTTGCGGGCCGCCCGCCCGAGCCCGACGATGCGCCTCGCGGCGGACATCCTCCCGGAGAGTTCCTCGTCCACCAGCCCCCCGTCGTAGACGGGCCAGGCCGCGAGGTGGACGCTGTCGGGGGCGTCCGGGTCCGCGTTGGCGACGAGGTTCTGGTAGAGCCCTTCCGCGACGAACGGGGTGAAGGGGGCGGTCAGCTTGGTGACGGCGACCAGGCACTCGTAGAGGGTCGAGTGGGCGGCTTTTTTGTCCCTGTCGTCCTCGCCCTTCCAGAAGCGGCGCCGGCTGCGCCTGACGTACCAGTTGGAGAGCTCGTCCACGAACTCACCGATGGCCCGGCCGGCCGCCGTCACGTCGTAGGCGTCGAGGCGCTCCGTTACCGTCCGGACCGTGAGCTGCAACTCGGAGAGCGCCCAGCGGTCCATGAGGGTCCGGTCCTCGGGCTCGACAAAGTCCCTCTTCGGGTCGAAGCCGTCTATGCGGGCGTAGGTGACGAAGAACGAGTAGGTGTTCCAGAGGGTGAGAAGGTACTTGCGGACGGCCTCGTCGACCTGATCCTCGCTGAAGCGCCGCGTGTTGCCGGGGCTCGTGGCCGTGTAGAGCGCCCACCGCAGGGCGTCCGCCCCCTGCTTCTCGAAGACCTCCCACGGGTCTATGACGTTGCCGAGCGACTTGCTCATCTTCTTGCCCTTGGAGTCCAGGATGTGACCCAGCACCAGGCACGTCTTGTAGGAGGACTTGCCAAAGAGCATCGTCGAGACGGCCAGGAGCGAGTAGAACCAGCCCCGCGTCTGGTCCACGGCCTCGCAGATAAAGTCCGCGGGGAACTGGCGCCCGAAGTGTTCCGTTCCCTCGGGACCTGAGTGCGGGTAGGCGTACTGGGCGAACGGCATGGAGCCCGAGTCGAACCAGACGTCGAGTACCTCCGGAACGCGGCGAGCTTCCGCGCCCGTCTCGGGGTGCCGGACGCGGACGTTGTCTATGTAGGGGCGGTGCAGGTCCTCAGGAACGGGGTCCAGGGCCAGCTCCTTGAGCTCCTCGACGCTGCCGACGACGACCGTGTCGCCGGCCTCGGTGCGCCAGATCGGCAACGGCGTCCCCCAGTAGCGCTCGCGGCTGAGGGCCCAGTCGATGTTGTTCCTGAGCCAGTCCCCGAAGCGCCCCCACTTCACGTGCTCGGGGACCCAGTTGATCTCCTCGTTCTCCCGTAGCAGGTCGTCGAGTACGGCCGTCGTCCTCGCGTACCAGGCCTTCTTGGCGTAGTAGAGCAGCGGCGTCCCGCACCGCCAGCAGTGCGGGTAGGCGTGCTCGTACTCCTCGGCCCGGTACAAGACGCCCCTCTCGCGCAACTCTTCGACGAGGCCGGGATCCGCCTTCTTGACGAACACGCCGGCGAACGGGCCGACCCGCCCGTCGAAGGCGCCGTCGGGCTTTACGGGGTGGATGGTGGGCAGGCCATACCTCCGTCCGACCCTTGCGTCGTCCTCGCCGTAGGCGGGGGCGGTGTGGACGAGGCCGGTGCCTTCGGTCGTCGTGACGTAGTCGCCGAGGACGACGGTCCACAGGTTCTCCGAGGGTTCCACGTCCACGTAGTCCAGGGGACGCCGGTACTTCAGGCCCTCAAGCTCCGAGCCTTTCCGCGTCTCGACGACCTTGTAGCCGTCTTCGCCGAAGACCTTCTCCAGCAACTCGGAGGCGACGATCAGGCGCTCGCCGTCCGCTTCGACGGTCGCGTAGTCCACCTTCGGGTTGGCGGCGACGGCGGCGTTTGAGACGAGGGTCCAGGGGGTGGTGGTCCAGACGAGGAGGCTCGTGCTCTCGTCGTCTTCGAGCTTTAGCCTGACGTAGACGCTCGGGTCCACGACTTCCTCCGGGTACTGCTGGTAGCCGAGGGCGACCTCGGCCGAGGAGAGGGAGGTCTGGTCGCGGGGGCAGTGGGCGCTTACCTTGTAGCCCTCGTAGAGGAGGTCCTTGTCGTGGAGCGTCTTGAGCGCCCACCACACGCTCTCCATGTAGGAGCCGTCGAGGGTGCGGTAGGGGTCTTCCATGTCCACCCAGAAGCCGAGGCGCTCGCTCATCGCCTTCCAGTCGTCCACGTGGCGGAAGACGGACTCGCGGCACAGGCGGTTGAATTCCTCGACGCCGTAGCGCTCGATGTCGTCCTTGCCCTGGAGGCCGAGCTCCTTCTCAACCCCTATCTCGACGGGCAGCCCGTGGGTGTCCCAGCCGCCCTTGCGCTCGACCCTGTACCCCTGCATGGTCTTGTAGCGCGGGATCAGGTCCTTAAAAGACCGCGCGAGCGCGTGGTGGAAACCCGGCTTCCCGTTGGCCGTCGGCGGTCCCTCGTAGAACACGAAGGGCCTGCCCTCCGGCCGCTCCTCCACCGACCGGCGGAAGGTCTCCCGCTCCCGCCAGAGGCCTAAAACCCCCTCTTCCAACTCGGGGAACCGCACCCTCGGGTCTACCTTCTCGAACGTCATGGCCCACTACCTCTCAAGCTAAAACCCCCGCCCCCGCGGACGGAGCCTACGACGACTCCAACCGCAGGGACGGGGGCCTCGTGAGAACCCTCGCGGTACCACCCCGCTTGCCCGGGCCCATATCGGCGCGGACCACTTCGCGGCGCCAGCGGTCTCCCGCGCGCCCCCGCTTTGACGGGCGGACCCGGCCGGCCCTAGTAACGTCCAGGCCACGTTTGCGTGGCCTCCCGCTTTGGGCCGGCGGCTCGGGGAGGATCTTCGGGCCGCTTCCCGCGCCGGGCTCACACCGCCCCCGGCTCGCTCTGACGGGGATCGGCGGCCTTACTCGTTCCCGTCGTCGCCTGTAAAAGCTTTGTAACGCCAAAGGGCGGGGGTGTCAAGAGGCGGGCGGTGATCCGGGCCGGGGAGGGAGATCGTAATGTATTTGTAAGAGATTGTAAGCTCTGTTTGGCGGTTCGGGGGTAGACTCTGTTCCAGAATAGAACGGTTATTCAGGAAGCGTATTGGAGAGCGGTAGCATGAGGTTGAGAGCGGGAATAGCGGGGATCGTCGGCCTGGTGGCGGCGCTCGGTATCACGGAGCTGGTTCACGGGCTCTACGACCTGGTGCCGTCGGTGCTCGGGTCCATAGCGCAGGTGGTCGTGGAGTGGACGCCGGGCGGCATCGTGACGCAGGGCATCGAGCTCTTAGGCAAGGCGGACATACCCGTCCTGATCGCATCGGTGGTCGTGGGCACGCTGGCTATCTCGGCCCTCCTCGGCATCCTGGCCGTGGATCGTCCTGATGTCGCCCTGCTCGGCGTTGCCCTCCTCACGGCGCTCGGTATCGCCGTCTCGTTCGTCGAGCCGTTTATCAACCCGGTCGCCACGGTGGTGACGGTGGTCGGCGCCCTCCTCGCCGGCACGGTCGTGGCCGAGATGATGCTCCGCGCCGCTGGGGCCAGGGACGTCAAGAGGCCGGCGCGCAAAGCCGCCCCCGCCGGGACGCCCGGAAGCCCGGGTTCTCCGGTGGTCCGGTGGCGCGAGGCTGGCACCGGCAGCATGTCGGTTGGCCGCGGGAGCTTCCTGGCGCTCGGCGGCGGCGCGGTCGTCGCGGGCCTGGCCGCGCTCGGCCTGGGGCGCCTGCTCTCCGGCGGCTCGCAGGCGTCCTCCGGCCCGAAGAGGCTCGACCTGTCGGACGGGTCCGCCGGCGGCAAGCCTTCCGGCGGTGGGGACCAGAAGGACGGGGGCGGCAAGGCGGCCGTGACGCACGAGACCCTGCCGAAGGTGCCGGCCGACGCCTCCATAGACGCGCCGGGGATGCCGAAGGTCCTCACCCCCGCGGGCAGCTTCTACCTCATAGACGCGGCGCTCACCTCCCCCAGGGTCAACGTCGACGACTGGAAGCTCTCCGTCAAGGGCGCCGTACAGAACCCGGTCGAGTTCTCCTACAAGGACCTGCAGGGGATGTCCACCCTGGAGTCCGACGTGACGCTCTCGTGCGTCTCCAACCCCGTCGGCGGCGGGCTGGTCTCCAACGGGCGCTGGACGGGGGTCCTGCTCTCGGACGTCCTGAAAGAGGCCGGCGTTAGCCGGGAGAACATCACGCGGGCCAGCCAACAGCTCGTCGGGCGCAGCGTGGACGGCTGGACGGGAGGGTTCAGGACCGACATCGCCCTCGACGGCCGGGAGGCGCTGGTCGCCTTCGGCCTGAACGGCAGCGAGCTGCCCGTCAAGCACGGCTACCCCGTGAGGCTCGTGGTGCCGGGGCTCTACGGTTACGTCTCGGCGACGAAGTGGCTCTCTGAGATAGAGCTCACGAGCTGGGACTTCGACGCGTACTGGATCCAGCGCACCTGGACCAAGGAGGGCCCCGTAAAGACCCAGTCCCGCCTCGACACCGTCAAGGGCGGCCAGAACCTCCAGGCGGGCCGGGTCCCCGTCGGCGGCGTCGCCTGGGCCCCCCACCGCGGCATCGACAAGGTCGAGGTCTCCACCGATAACGGCGAGACCTGGAACGAGGCCCGCCTCGCCAGCCAGCTCCACCCCGACACCTGGCGCCAGTACGTCTACCAGTGGGACGCCAAGCCCGGGTCCTACACCCTCCAGGTCCGGGCCACCGACGGCGAGGGCGTCCTCCAGACCGCCGAAGAACGCCCGCCCCACGGCGGCGGCGGCACCGACGGGGCCCAGGGCTACCACACGGTCGACGTGACCGTGGCCTGACGGGGGGCAAAAGTGCCCCCGGACGCACTAAAGTGCAGGTTGAGGTTCATGGTGTGGCCGGGAGCTTTCGAACGAAGCGCCAGGTGTAACCAAAGTGTTTCCGGTGCGTAACAAGTCTGTAACGTATCGGCAAGAGCTTCGTAACGGGTTAAGGGTAAGATTCAGATTAAACCGAGCCCCGGCCGATGGGACCATTCCCCCCTCCAGATCCCATCGGTCGGGACGGTTATTTTTTTGTGTCTTTTCCTCCCGATGCCGGCGTTTTCGGCTGACGTTGCGCGGGGTGAGGGGTAATGTGGCGGTATGAAGATACGCGAACTGCACGACCTGAACCTCTCGCCCTCGGAGGCCGGTCGCCTCCAGAGAGAGCTTGCGCCGGGGGTCGTCGCGGGCCCGCACTTGGACCTCGCCGGGATAAGCCACGTCGCGGGCGCCGACGTCTCCACCCAGGGCGACAGGGCCTACGCGACGGTCGTGGTCCTGGACTTCCCCGGTCTCTCGCCGGTCGAGGTGCAGGGGTTCGAGACGGATCTCTCGTTTCCCTACGTGCCTGGGCTGCTCTCTTTCAGGGAGATACCGGCCGTGGCGGGCGCGCTGGAGAAGGTCAGGACGCCGGTGGACGCCGTGATCTTCGACGCCCAGGGCCTGGCACACCCTCGCCGCATGGGCCTCGCCTCGCACCTCGGGCTCTTCCTGGACGCCCCCTCCGTCGGTTGCGCCAAGACCCGCCTGGTCGGCACGCACGAGGAACCCGGGCCGGAGAAGGGTAGCGCCACCGACCTCGTCCACCGGGGCGAGATTATCGGCAGGGTTCTCAGAACGCGGGGCGGGGTCTCGCCCGTCTACGTCTCCGTGGGAAACGGCATAGACCTCGAGAGTTCCGTCGAGCTGGTCCTCGCCTGCTCCCCGAAGTACCGCCTGCCGGAGACGACCCGCCAGGCCCACAACGCCGCGAACCGCCTGCGGCGCGGGGAGCCCGTGGAAGGGTCGCTTTTTTAGCCGGTCGGCGCACCGACCGAGAGGAGGTGTGATCGGGCGGCGATGGTCTTGTTGCTTCTCGCCGCGTTGGGTGCCCTCTTCTCTTTCGTGGACGCCGTCGGTGCCACGGTGGCCGCGGACCCCGAAACACGGGTGACGGAGAGTTGGCGCATGTACGGCTTCCTCGTTTTCGCGGGGCTTTTCGTGCTGCTGACTCTTCGGCCGCGCCGCCCCCCCGGGGTCTGGGAACTGGTGATCTTCCACAAAACCGCCGCGGCCGTGACGGCTACGGCGGTTGTCGGAGAAGGAGCAGAAGACGCCGCGACTGTTGCAGCGGCGGATGGTGCCCCCGCGGTCGTGCTCGTCACCTCCTACTTCCTGTCAAAAGGGTACTCCGGCTGGACGATGCTGCGCGCGGGCGGTGCGGAGACGGGGTGATTCGCTGTTGAGGTGTTCGTCTGCGTATATCACCGGAAGATATCGTGGCCAGCAATAGGCCGTCCAGGCGTCGTCTTCTCAAGATGGCAGGGCTCCCTGTAGCGGGCGCCGGGGTTCTGGGCGTGGGATACGCGCGTGGGGTGGAGCCGGGTTGGGTGGAGCGCGCCGAGGTCTCGTTTGCGGGGCTGCACCCGGCTTTCGACGGGTACCGGGTCGTCCAGATCAGCGACGTCCACGCCGACGGTTGGATGACGCCCCAACGATTCTCGGATGCCGTTTGGCCCGTCAACGCGGAGCGGCCAGACCTCGCGGTCTTTACGGGGGATCTGGTCACCTCGGACGGGTTTTCTCGAACGTTTCGGTGGCGAGGGTCGCGCCGCGGCTCGTCGGGCCGCTGCGGGAGGTGAGGGCCCCTGACGGGGCGTTTGCTGTGCTCGGAGACCACGACCACTGGGCCGACGCGGGGCTCGTGCGGCGGGTGCTCGGAGACGGAGGGTTCCGGGAGGTGGGCAACGGCCATTTCTCCGTGCGTCGCGGCGGAGAGGTGTTGCACCTCGCGCGGGTCGACGACGTGATGGAGGGGAGGGACCGGCTCGGGGCGGTGCTCGGCGGGTTGCCGGGAGAGGGGGCGGCCGTCCTGCTGGCGCACGAGCCGGATTTTGCGAACAGGGGCGCGGAGGGCGGGCGGTTCGGGTTGCAGCTTTCGGGGCATTCGCACGGGGGGCAGGTGAGGGTGCCCGGGGCCGGGGCGCCGGTGTTGCCGACTCTGGGGGAGAAGTATCCGGTTGGGAGGTACGAGGTCGGGGGGATGGTCCGGTACGCGAATCGGGGGCTTGGCGCGATCCAACCCAGGCTCAGGTTGGGTTGCCGGCCTGAGATCACGACGGTCGTGCTGCGGGCCGGGGTGGGCTAGGGGGGGCGATTTTTCGGCCATTCGGCCGGGTAGCGCCGGTGTTGAATGGGTGCTAAGTTATCCGAAAGGGGGCATCCGACATCCCGGATGCCGCGTAGATCAAGGTTAAGAGAGCTTTTCGGGAAGGGGAAATCTTGCCAAGAGTCAGGGGTATCGGGCCCATGAACCGCCGCGATTTCTTGAAGCTGGGCGGCGCCGGGCTCGCTGGCGCCACGTTGCTAGGTGTCGCGGGCTGCGGCGGCGGGGAGCAGGTCGGCGGCGGCGGGCAGGGCGGAGGCGGTGGGGGAGGCACCTTCACCTACGGTCGTGGGGCGGACTCGGTCTCGCTCGACCCGGTCAACGCCACCGACGGCGAGTCGTTCGCCGTCACGCGCCAGGTCTTTGACGGCATCTTGGAGTTCAAGCCGGGGACCACGGACCCCGTGGCGTCGCTGGCGACGGAGATCCCGCAGCCCGAGCAGGGCGGGCGCCGCTACACCATCGACCTTCGCGAGGGCGTGAAGTTCCACGACGGGTCGGACTTCAACGCCGAGGCGGTCGTCTTCAACTTCGACCGCTGGCGCCTCACGAACAACGAGTTCCACAAGGGTGGCGGCAACCAGGGCTCGAACTTCGCCTACTACACTTCGCAGTTCGGCGGGTTCGACGGTGACTCGATCATAGAGAGCGTCGAGGCGGTGGACGAGTACACCGTGCGCTTCGGCCTCAAGGAGCCGCTCGGGCCGTTCTTGCGCAACCTCGCGATGAGCGCGTTTGCCATCGCTTCGCCAGCGGCCCTGGAGAAGGACGTCGAGGGGTTCTGGGAGAAGCCGGTCGGGACCGGGCCCTTCAAGTTCGACTCCTGGGACAAGGGCTCCGAGGTACGGCTCACGGCAAACAAGGACTGGTGGGCCTCGGGCTTGCCGGCCGGCCAGGGCGGGAGTGGGCCGAACGTGGACAGGATCGTGTTCCGGTCCATCGAGGACAACTCCTCCCGCGTGGCGTCGCTTGCGGGCGGCCAGCTCTCCGGCGCCGACGGCCTCACGCCGGACGACGTGCCGACCGTCGAGGATAACGAGGACCTGCAGGTCCTCACCAGGCCGCCCTTGAACATCGGCTACCTGGCGCTCAACACCCAGAAAAAGCCGTTCGACGACGTGAAGGTCAGGCGGGCTATGGCCGCGGCCATCAACATGGAGGAGATCGTCGAGGCCTTCTTCGGGGACACGGCCCAGGTCGCGACCAACGCCTTCCCCCCGACCGCGCCTTTCTGGCGCGAGGAGACCGAACCCTACGGCTACGACCCGGACGAGGCGAGGAGCCTTCTGGAGGAGGCGGGCCTCGGGGACGGGTTCGACATGGAGCTTTGGTTCATGCCGATACCGCGGCCTTACATGCCGGACGGTAGGGGGGTGGCCCAGGCGATGCAGCGGGACCTCGAAGAGGTCGGCATCAACGCGAAGCTGGTCACCCGCGAGTGGGGCACCTACCTGGAGGAGACGAGCCGGGGGACGCACGACGCCTGCATCCTCGGGTGGACCGGGGACAACGGCGACCCGGACAATTTCCTGAACGTCCTCCTCTCCTCCAAGAGCGCGACGCCCGAGGACGCCCTGAACGTCGCCTACTACAAGAACCCCGAATTGGACAAGGTCCTCAACCAGGGGGCCAGCACCATCGACGAGAACGAGCGCCGCAGGCTCTACGAGGAGGCCCAGGTCATCGTCTACGAGGATGTGCCGTGGGTGCCCATAGAGTACGCCAAGCCGCCTTTGGGCTACCAGAAGAGCGTCAAGGGCGTAACGCCCAACCCGACCGGCAGCGAGGCATTCAACCCCGTGCAGATCACCGGCGGCGGCGCTTAAACGTTAGGAGAGGGGCGACGGGGGAGGGGACCTGGCTACCTTTATAGGGCGTAGGATCCTGCAGCTCATCCCTGTCCTGCTCGGGGTCTCGCTCGTCGTGTTCTTCATGGTGCGGGCGATCCCCGGGGACCCGGCCCAGATCCTGCTCGGCCAGACGGCCACGCCGGAGGCGGTGGCCGAGATCCGGACGCGGCTCGGCCTCGACAGGCATCCCGTCGTCCAGTACCTGCTCTTTCTGCGGGACGCGGCGACCGGGGACCTCGGGGACTCGATCGTCACGGGCCAGCCCGTCACGGCCACGCTGCTCGAGAAGTTTCCGGCGACGTTGGAGCTGGCGCTCGCGGCGCTGCTTTTCGCCGTCGTCATCGGGGTGCCCATTGGGGTGATCGCGGCAGTCAGGCAGTACTCCCTGCTCGACAGGATCACCTCCGTTATCGCGCTGACCGGGGTCTCGATGCCGATTTTCTGGCTCGCGATGATCTTCGTCGTGATCTTCACGGTGAACCTCGAGATCCTGCCGTTCCCCGGAAGAGTCGGCAACGAGGTGTCGTTCACGAGCTACACCGGCGTCTACACGCTCGACACCCTCATCACGCTGAACTTCCCCGCCTTCTGGGACGTGCTGAAGCACCTGGTCATGCCGGCCGTGGCCCTCGGCACGATCCCGATGGCCGTGATAACGCGCATGACCAGGAGCAGCATGCTCGAGGTGATGAACGAGGACTACGTAAGGACCGCCAGGGCGAAGGGCGTCGTGCCGTGGCGGGTCGTCTTCAGGCACGCCCTGCGCAACGCGATGCTGCCGACGGTCACCGTGATAGGCCTCCAGTTCGGCCTGTTGATGGGCGGGGCCATCCTGACGGAGACGATCTTTACGTGGAACGGGATCGGGCAGTTCGCCATCCAGTCCATCGACGGCCGCGACTACGCCGGCATCCAGGGCGTGGTCCTCTACGGCGCGGTCTTTTTCGTGCTCGTCAACCTGCTCGTGGACGTGCTCTACGCCGTCCTCGACCCGCGGGTGAGGTTGTAAGGATGGCCCAGGCCCCCGTCAGGGAGACGCCGGTCTCCAACCCCGTCCAGACGCGCACCCGCTTCGGCGACTTCAGGCAGGGGTTTCTCGGCAACAAGCTGGCGATCGTCGGGTTGGTGGTCATATCCCTCTTCGTCCTGATGGCGGTCTTCGCGCCATTACTAGCGCCTTACGACCCCATAAAGGATCAAAACCTCGCCCAGCGGTTCGACGGGCCGAGCGCGTCTCACCCCCTCGGCCAGGACGAGCTCGGGCGGGACATCCTCTCGCGCATCATCTTCGGGGCCAGGGTCTCGCTAACCGCGGGCCTCGCCGCGGTCGTGTTCGCCACCGTCTTCGGGACGTTCGTCGGGGTGGTCGCCGGGTACGCCGGGGGGCTCATCGACGCCACTCTCATGCGGTTGATGGACATCATCTTGGCTTTCCCAAGCATCCTGCTTGCGATAGTGATCGTGAGCATCCTGGGGCAGGGGCTCACGAACGCGTTGCTCGCCGTCGGGGTGGTCCTCTTGCCTCAGATAGCGCGGGTGGTTCGTTCGTCGGTCATAAGCGTTCGTGAGCGGGACTACGTGGAGGCGGAGCGGGCGATAGGGGCCTCGGACTCGCAGATCGTCTTCTCGGCCATCCTGCCGAACAGTTTGGCGCCCCTGATCGTGCAGTCCACCCTCGCCCTCGCCACTGCCATCCTGGACGTCGCCGCCCTCTCCTTTCTCGGCCTCGGCGCCCAGCCGCCCCAGCCGGAGTGGGGGGCGATGCTCACCGACGCCTTCCGGAGCGGCTTCGGGGTCTTCACGGAGGGCCAGCACGCCATCATCTTCCCGGGCGTGGCCATCGCCCTCTCGGTGCTCGCCGTGAACTTTATCGGGGACGGCCTGCGCGACGCCCTGGACCCCCGCCGGCGCCGCTAGAGAGCGGGCGGACCTCGGCCACCGGTAAAAGACCGCGGGCCCGGAGGCCGATGGCGCCCGAAGCGTGCCCGGTCTGACGCCGGATCGCTCTAGGTACGCCGCTCTCCGGCGTTGCTTTGTGGCGCGGGCGCTGTATCATATCGCCCCGTGAGGAGCAGACCTTACGGGTCCTGGACCCGCCAGGAGAGAACATCGACCTCTTCCCGGGACGGTCGCGCGAGGTCGCGCGTGCCGCGACGCGACCCGTCCCGCGACCGTGGCCGCTCCCGCGGTCCCTCCCGCGGTCCCTCCCGCCGCCCGCGCTACGACCGTCTGCTGCTCGTGGGGGTCGGGGTGGTGCTCGTGCTGGTCTCCGTCGGGATGGTGTTCGCCGACGTGCGCGAGGCGGGCAACACGGTCCCGGAGGCGGCGCCGAAGAGCGAGGCCATGACGCTCACCGTGCCGAGCATGAAGCGGGTGGAGGACGTCCCCGTCTACGGCGGCCCGGTGGCCGAGGAGACGGCCCTGCACGACGGGACGCTGCACGTCAAAGACACGGGGTTCCCGTGGCAGCGGGAGGCAAACGTGTACATCGCCGGCCACCGCCTCGGCTACCCGCGCACGGACAGCTTCTTCGTGTTCTGGGACCTGAACAAGCTGAAGGGGGGCGAGCGGGTCCTGCTGACGGACTCCGAGGACACCAAGTACGTCTACAAGGTCTTCGATCGGCGCGTCGTGGGGCCAAACGAGGTCTCGATCAAAAAACCCATCGAGGGCAAGAACATAGTGAGCCTCCAGACCTGCACCCTGCCGAACTACTCGGACCGCCTCGTGGTCCGGGCGGAACTCGTCAGGACCGTCAAGGCCCCGGTCGAGCAGGCGAAGGCCGGGTAGCTTGTAGCACGCCGGCTTCGCCGGCTTTCAGCGCGGTTTTCGCGCCAGCAACGAGTACATGAGCGGTATGCGGGGGGTGCCTTCCGGTAGACGGTAGGTGTCGAAGTCGTATCTCTGCAGGATCGGCCAGCGGGGGAAGAGCGTGTGGTCGTGCTCGTGCAGGAACTCTAAGACGAGGCCCGACCCTATAATGGCGGTCACGACGTCGGAGAGGGTGTGGGTCCACTCGTAGGTTAGGTTGTTGGTCGTCTCGGCTTCGAGGTCGGCGTAGGTGCCCGGCTCGTCCCAGATCTGCGGCTCCTCGTTGTGGAAGTAGTCGTGCTCGACGGTCAGGTCGTCGTCGCCGAAGACGTCGGTGAAGGGGTGGAACTCGGCGAGGTAGAGGGTGCCGCCCGGGCGGATCAGGCCCGCGACCACCTCCGCCCACCGCTTTATGTCCGGCAGCCAATTCAGGGCGCCGAGGCCCGTGTAGACGACGTCGAAGGTCCGCCCTCCGAGGGCCTCCCCCGCCGCGTAGACGTCGGAGCTGACGAACTCCGCGTCGAGCCCGAGGTCCGCGGCGAGCTTCCGGGCCGCCTCGACCGCGGGGACGGAGAAGTCTAGCCCCGTTACGCGGGCCCCGCGGCGGGCCCAGCTTAAAGTGTCTTTGCCGAAGTGGCACTGGAGGTGGAGGAGCTCTTTACCGGAGACGTCGCCCATCTCCGCGAGCTCGAAGGGTCGGAGGTGCTCCGCGCCGGCCTTGAAACCCTCCACGCCGTAGAAGTCGCCGCCGACGTGGATGGGGACGCGCTCGTCCCAACTCGCCCTGTTCGCCTGCCGCCACCGCTCTTGCCAGCCTCGGTTGTTCACGTGTGCCTCCTTGGGGCGAAGGTCTAAACGGTTCGTCCGGTCCCCCGTGCGGGGCTAGGGATCGCGGTCGTAGTGGGCGATGGTCTCGTCGAGGTCGTCTTCTTTCTGGCGGCCGGTGCGCCGGAAGCCGCGACGGTCGTAGAGCCGGTGGGCCCTGGCGTTGTCTGCGCGGGTCCAGAGCTGGGCCCGGGTGTAGCCGCGGTTGCGCGCCTCGGCGAGCACGGCGTCTACCAGCGTCCCGCCGAGGCCCTCCCCACAGTGGTCCGGCGCGACGAAGACCGCCGCGACGTGGCACAGGCCTCCTACCGGCGGCCCGGCAGCGTCGTCCGCGAGGCCCTGCATCCCGACGGCCATGCCGACGATCCCCCGCCCGTCGCCGGGCTCGCCCTCGGTGACGAAGAGGAAGGCGTCGGGGTTCTCCATGTGCCCGCGCACGCGTCCGCCGTGCTCCGGCGAGGCGGGGCCGCCGCCCCGGCGGGCCTCGTTGGCCTTTTGCCACACCGCCAGGGCGGCGTCGAAGTCCGCCGGGCCGCCGCGCCGCACGAACGGTCCGTCCCTCACGGCGCGTCCAGGTTCTCTATGCGGATGGGGTCCACCCTGTCCGCCAGGTCGAAGCCGAAGACGCGGGAGTAGAAGAAGAGCTCGCCGTCCAGGGCGCGCTTTATGTTCTCCGCGCGGCGAAAGCCGTGCTGCTCGCCCTCGAACGGGACGTAGGCGACCGGGAGACCCTTCTCTTTGAGGGCCTCGAACATCGTCTGGGCCTGGTTCGGGGGGACGACCTCGTCTTCGAGGCCCTGGAAAAAGATGACGGGGCAGGAGAGGCCTTCGGTGTGGTGGATGGGGGAGCGTTCGCGGTAGAGGTCGGCGCGCTCGGGGTAGGGCCCGATCAGGCCGTCCAGGTACCGCGACTCGAACTTGTGCGTCTCCTCGGCCAGCGCCGCCGCGTCGCTGACGCCGTAGTGGCTCGCGCCCGCCGCGAACGTGTCCCGGAACGCCAGGGCGCACAGCGTCGTGTACCCGCCGGCGCTGCCGCCCGCGATCAGGAGCCGCCCGCCGTCCACCAGGCCCCGTCCCGCCAGGTATTTCGCCCCGTTGGCGCAGTCGTCCACGTCCACCACGCCCCACATCCCGTCCAGCCGCCGCCGGTACTCGCGCCCGTAGCCCGTCGAGCCCCCGTAGTTCACGTCGAGCACGGCGAAGCCGCGGCTGGTCCTGTGCTGGATTTCGAGGTCCAGGTTCGGCAGGGTCATCCCGGTCGGGCCGCCGTGGCTCAGGACGAGCAGCGGCGGGAGCTCGCCCTCGGGCGCTGCGTGGTCCTTGTTCGCCGGCGGGTAGAAGAAGCCGTGCGCCGTTAGACCGCCCTCCGTCGGGAACTCGACGGTCTCCGGGGCGGAGAGGTAGCCCGGGTCTATCCCCAGATCTCCCGCCCGGCGCACGACCTCGCGTTCGCCCGTCCCCGTGTCCAGGCGCACGACGGCGGAGGACTCCGTAGGGGAGCCGGCGATAAAGAGGAGCCCGCCCGTGGCCGGGTCCGAGCGGAGGAAGCTTATGACGGAGTACGGGGTCTCAGCCTCCGCCAGCTCCCCGGTCTCGGTGTCGAGGACGCCGAGGCGGAAGACGCCGCGCTCTATAGAGGCGCACGCTATCCGGGTCGGGGAGAGGAAGGCGTAGGTGGACATCCCGAACGCCCACCCCGGCAGCCCGAACTCGGCCTCCATCGGGCAGAGCGGTTCGACCGCGCCCGCGCGCAGCCGGTACAGGTTCCACCAACCCGTCCTGTCGGAGACGAAGTGGAGCGTCCCGTCCGGGGACCACTCGGGCTGGAAGACGGACTCGTCGGGGCCGCCTTCCACCCTCTCGGCCCCGACCGGCGCACCGTCTTCGCCCAGCCCGGCGGTCCAGAGCTCCGTGCCGTCCCAGGGCATGTTCGGGTGGTTCCAGGTGAGCCAGGCCAGGCTCTGCCCGTCCGGGCCGACGCGGGGCGAGGAGTAGAAGTCGTTGCCGGAGACGAGTACGCGCTCCGCGCCGTCCCCAAGGTCGATCGCCACGATCTCGTTCACGGGCTCGCCGTCCCCGGTGTGGTCCTCGCGCACGGCAACGAGGCGGTTGCGGACAACGTCCACCGCCATGTTCGCGTAGCGGTGGTCTATCTGGGCCGTGAGGGGTTCCGGATTGTCGCCCGCGGACACGGAGTAGAGCCGCTGGTCGTCGAAGTTCGAGAAATAGACCGTGCCATCGTGGACGACGAAGTCGCCGCCGCCGTACTCGTGGACGCGGGTGCGGGCGTTGAACGGTTGGGGGGTGAGGTCCCTGACGCGGCCGTCGGGGGAGCGGTGGACGATCACGCTTCGCCCTCCCTCGCCGGGACGGCTTTCGAGCCAGTAGACGTCGTCGCCGTCGAGGGCCGTGTCCTTCAGGCCGACGACGCCCCGCACGATCAAATCCGATGAGATCGGGGAGCGCCACGAGCCGTAGGGCGCGACTTGGGTCTGGGCCATGCTTCGGATACCTCCCGCGGGGGCCGCTCTCTTTGTGGTGGCCGGGCCGACGGGGCCGGCGTAGCCCCGGATCATAGCAAAAGCCGCGCCCCGCCCCCGTGGGCCTCACGGTCGCCCGAACCCCAAAGAATCCGGTTGAGTTTGGGGTCATGCCAGCGGGTCACAGGCATCAGCGATAACCTCAAAACCTGTTGCCTCTTAGCACCTCGACCCCGCCGATCGTCGTCCTGCCGAGCACGCGGCTCAAGGCTCACGAAGACCCTGTCAATCGTCCTTCCGGCCGAGTTCCTCGCGCAGGCCCGCCGGGATCAGGTGCTCAATCGCTGCGGGCCCCGAAATTGAGGGTCGGGTAGAGGAGAACGGCGAGGGGGATGGGGAGCCAGAAGTTGAAGAGGCGGTAGCCGAGAACCGGGATGGTGGCCTCCGGGCCGTAACCCTGGAGGGCAAGGGTGCCGAGCATGGCGGCCTCGAAGGTCCCGAGGCCGCCGGGCGTGATGGGCAGGTTGCCGACCGCCGTCGCCACGCCGTAGGCCACCAGGAGCTCGACGACCCCGAAGTCCACCCCGAGGGCCTGGAAGACGACTATCAGGCATAGGGCGTCGAAGGCCCAGTAGCCTAAAGCGAGGGCCCCGAGTTGTAGCGCCCGCCTGGGGTTGCCGAGGAGCTGATCCCGCAGCACCTTCACCTCGTCCCTGAGCCACGTTACCACCCTCTGGGACCAGGCCTCCGTCTTCCGTCGGGACCAGCGCCGGCGCAGGAAGGGTCGCCCGACCCCGTACAGAATGCCGGACAGGACCCTGCGGACGGCTTTGGGCCGGCGCTGGGCGACGAAGGCCGCCACGAAGGCCGCCAGGGTCAGGGCGAACAGCAGCAGCGCGCCCGCGGTGGCGAGACGGTTCAGCTCCCGGTCGAGAACGAGGTAGAGCAGCGAGAGCAGGAGCCAGACGCCCAGGGCGACGTAGATGAGGGCGCCCATCGTGGCGACGGCGAGGCCCACTTTCGCGGGCTGAAGACCGCGGTTGCGCAGGACCCCGTAGGTGACGGCTGCCGAAGCCCCGCCGCCGCCGGGCAGCACCCTGTAGGCGCCGTGGATGACGATCGTCAGGCGCAGGGTAAAGAAGCGCCCCAGCCCGCTGCGGCGCCGGCGCTTCAGCGAGGCCCCGTAGCCCGCCGCCGCGCCCGCCGAACGGCCGAGCAACTCCCCGTAGCAGAGAAAGCTACCCAGGATCGCCCCGAAAGCCGCCACGAGAAGCGGACCAGACGAGCCCGCGACGAGGGCGAGCGAACGCCGGATGCCGGGCAGCTGCGGCAGCAACAGGTACAACGCGAGCCCGGCCGAGGCAAGGTAAAGGACCGTCTTCAGCAGCGTCCTACGCGACAAGTCCGACGGTCCGATCCGTTTTCACGCTCTTTTACGCCCTCCATCTCGGGTTACCGGGAGCATTGTAGAGCTTCGGACGACCGCGACAGGGCCGGGGAGAGGTACGGCGACCCTCCCCACGGCTCCCAGCGGGCGCGGCCCTGTCAGAGCCCGGGCCGCCGCGCTGCCCGGCGAAGGCCCCCCGGGCTCGAAGATCCGCCCACCAGGCCCCGGAGATCTTCCCCGGCCCCACGGCCCCCGACGCGCGCGCGTTTCTCCGTAGCGGTGATTAGCAAGAACCGGGGCACCCCCCGCCCCGCCGCCGTTTGCCGCGAAAACGCGGCTGCGCTATATTGTTTGAACATCAGTAATATAAATTTACTGTAAAGAAACACAGGGGGTGGGGAGATGTTGTCGGACATAGAGATCGCGCAGCGGGCGGACCTCAGGCGCATCACCGAGGTGGCGGAGGAGAAGCTCGGGATCGGGGAGGAGCATCTCGACCCGTACGGCCACTACAAGGCCAAGCTCTCGCTTGACTTCGTCAGGTCCCTGGATGGGAGGCCCGACGGCAAGTTGATCCTCGTCAGCGGCATCAGCCCGACGCCCCCTGGCGAGGGGAAGACGACGACCACCGTAGGTCTTGGGGACGCGCTCAACCGGATCGGGAACACGGCGATAACCTGCATAAGGGAGCCCTCGCTCGGCCCCGTCTTCGGCATCAAGGGCGGGGCCGCGGGCGGGGGGTACGCGCAGGTCGTCCCGATGGAGGACATCAACCTGCACTTCACGGGCGACTTCAACGCCATAGCCCTGGCGAACAACCTTCTCGCCGCGCTTATAGACAACCACGTCCACCAGGGCAACGACCTCGGGCTGGATCTGCGCCGCATAGTGTGGAAGCGCGTGATGGACATGAACGACAGGGCGCTGCGCGACATAGTAGTGGGGCTCGGGGCCACGACCAACGGGTTCCCGCGGGAGGACGCCTTCGACATCGTCGTCGCCTCGGAGGTCATGGCGATACTCTGCCTGGCGACCTCGCTAGAGGACCTCAAGGAGCGGCTGGGGAACATAGTAGTGGGCTACACAAGGGACGAGAGGCCGGTGGAGGCGCGCGAGCTCAACGCCCACGGCGCCATGGCGGTGCTCCTCAGGGACGCCATAAAGCCCAACCTCGTGCAGACGCTCGAAAACAATCCCGCCTTCGTCCACGGCGGGCCCTTCGCCAACATCGCCCACGGCTGCAACTCCGTCATGGCGACCAAGACGGCGCTCAAGCTCGCCGACTACGTCCTCACGGAGGCCGGCTTCGGCGCCGACCTCGGGGCGGAGAAGTTCGTGGACATAAAGTGCCGGATGAGCGGGTTGCGCCCTTCGATGGTCGTGCTCGTGGCGACCATCCGGGCGCTCAAGTTCCACGGCGGCGCCGAGCTCGGGGAACTCGAACGCGAGGACCTCGGGGCTCTCGAGGGCGGGCTGGCGAACCTGGAGCGCCACATCAACAACGTCAGGAACCAATTCGGGTTGCCGTGCGTGGTGGCGATCAACCGCTTCCCCTCGGACACGGAGGCGGAGATCTCGCTGCTCGAAGACGGCGTCGCGCACCAGGGGGCGAGGGTCGTGCTCACGAACCACTGGGCCGAGGGGGGCGCCGGGGCCGAGGAGCTGGCCCACGCCGTCGTGGAGACCGTGGAGACCGTGCCCGCGCGCTTCAGGTTCGTCTACGACGACGACGAGAGCCTCTGGGACAAGATCTCGGCGGTGGCGACCAAGATCTACGGCGCCAGCGAGGTGGTGGCGGATACGCGCGTGCGGCGTCAGATCCGCAAGTTCCAGGAGGACGGGTACGGCCGCTACCCGGTGTGCATCGCCAAGACCCAGTACTCGTTCTCGACGGACCCCTCGCTGCGGGGGGCCCCGTCCGGCCACGTGCTCCCGATACGCGAGGTGCGGCTCTCGGCCGGGGCTGAGTTCGTCGTCGCCGTGTGCGGGGACATCATGACCATGCCCGGGCTGCCCAAGTCGCCGGCCTCCGAACGCATAGACCTCGGCAAGAACGGGGAAGTGATCGGGCTGTTCTAGAAGGCGCTCGCCGTTGTGCGGATCGTAGGAGGCCGGATATGGTCGAGGTTTCGGGATCGTCGGACAACTCGAAGCAGGCGCTGAGACGCCGGGTGCTCGGCCGGCGGGATGCCATGGGCGAGGCCGAGCACCGGGAGTCGAGCCAGACTATCGTCGGGAAGGTCCTGTCTCTTGAGGCCTACCGGCGGGCCGGCGTGGTGATGGCCTACGCGGGCTTCGGCAGCGAGGTGCGGACCGAACCGTTCCTGCGCTCCGTGCTGGAGGCCGGAAAGAGGCTGGTGCTCCCCAGGGTGAACCGGGAGAGGGGGGCGCTCGACCTCTATGAGGTGAGGGACCTCGCGCGGGACCTGGAGGCCGGGGTCTGGGGGATAAACGAGCCGAAGGCGGACCCGCATGCGGCCGCGGACCTCGGCGCCGTTGACCTCGCGCTGATCCCCGGGGTGGCCTTCGACGCGCGCGGAGGACGGCTGGGCCACGGGGCGGGGTACTACGACAAGCTGCTGGGCGGCGCCGGCGGGCTCCCGCCCCTGGTCGCCGGGGCCTTCGAGGTCCAGGTGGTGGACGAGCTTCCCCTCGACCCGCACGACGTTTTGGTGGACCTGATCCTGACGGAGAAGGCCAGCTACCCGCCGGGCGCGCTGGAGGTGCTGCCCGGTTCCGGGGCGGGGTCGGACCCATGACCGTGGCGACGCTCCTTGAGAACACGGTGGACGCGGCCGAAGGACTCTTCTATAAACGGGCCGCCAGGGGCATGTTCAACCAGCTTCTCTAGCGGCCCGTCCCGAAGGTCTTGTACCGGTGCAGGGCCCACCTGTACGCGTCCAGCACGCTGAGCATGTAGACGAAGATGCCGCCGGAGTAGCGCCCGATAACGGAATGCCCCGGCGTGGTGAGGTTGTAGGTCACGATCGCCAGCAGAATGACGTAGAAGACGAACATCAGGCCGCGGGTGGGCATCCGGTTGGCGACCTGGCCCATCCCGGGCAGCAAGAGGGCTACGAGGAGGACCAGCTTCGGGTTCGGTGGCCTCCGCGTTTTGGCCTCTTCTTTCAACGCTCTTCACCGTTCTCGGACCCGGCGAAGGCGTCCCCGATCCCGACCAGGGCGCCCAGGACCGGGGCGAGCCGCTCCTCCGTGAGCGCGACCCGGCCTAGGTCGGCCCGGCGGGTCACCCGGTAGAGGGCCTGATCGCTCTCGGCCAGCCGGTTCACCAGGCGCACGCCGCGCCCGGTGACGAGCACGTCCTTGGTATCCGGGTCCGCTATGAACGGCAGGAACGGTTTGAAAGCCGATACGGGCGGTCCCTCCGCCGGGTTCGGGCTGGCGACGCGGACGTGCTCCGGCCAGTCGGCGTCCAGGGGCAGGTCGTGCCGGTAGTCGCCGTTGGGGGAGAAGAATTCCGTGCCGGCGGGACGCAGCAGGATGTCAAGCGGGGCCGCCACGTCCAGCGGCCGGTGGTGGGTCGATACGAGCCACAGCACGGGCAGCTTGCGGAAGGTCAGGGAGTCAACCATCGGCTCCAGCTTGATCCTGTACCCCCTGTACCCACCGGTCAGCGTCGGGTAGTTGATGCCGTCCTGGCGCACCTGCGCGCCGGTGAAGAGGTGCTCCACCTCGTCGAAGAGCCCGCCCCTCTCGTGTTTCACCTTGCGGACGTGGCGCGCCTGGAGAAAGACGAGGAGGCCGAGGCCGGCGAAAAGGCAGACGAGGAGCAGGCTCATCGGGGCTAGCGCACGACCGTCACCGGGCAGGCGGCCTGGATGACGACGCCCCTGGCGACGGAGCCGATCAGGGCTCCTACCAGGCCCGTGCGGCCGGCCGAGCCCACGACGATGTGGTCGCACCCCTCGGACCGCGCGAAGGACACTATCGTCTCAGCCACGTTCCGGCCCTCGGCCTCGTGCAGGCTGAAGTCGGCGCCCGCCGCTTCGGCGACCTCGCGGGCGTGGTCGAGCTCGCCCCGGATCTGGGCCTGGGCGGCCCCGAGCTCCTCGGAGTTCCAGCCGGCCGTGGTCCTGAGCCTCTCCTCCGTCACGGTGTTGACCACCACGAAGGCGACGTGGGCGCCGCACTGCCGCGCGAGGGGGGCGGCAAAGTCCACCGCCGCTCTCGCGCTGTGCGAGCCGTCCGTCGCGCAGAGTATCTTCTCGATCATCTGGCGGGCTCCGGGTCAGTAGCCTTTGGGCCGGGGCAGGGGTGCCGTGAACTGCGCGCCGCGCTTGACGTACTTGTACCGGCGCACGACGAACCAGATCGAGGCCAGGAAATAGAACGCCAGGATGGAGAGCAACACCGTGCCGTACCCCAGGAAGGTCGCGAAGAAGACCAGCGCCGCGAGGATCCCCAGCGCCAGGGCCGGCAGGGGGTGGAAGGGCAGCACGTAGCCCCGGCGCACGGACCCGAGCGGCCACAGCCTCCTGAACCTGAAAAAGTTCGGGACCATAAAGCTGTACCCCAGCAAGCCGGAGAGGATCGAGAACGTGATGACCGTGGAGAGCAGCGTCGGGTTGTTGAGCAGCACCGGCAGGATGGCGAAGGCGATGGCGACGGGTATCAGGAAGACTATCGCCCTGAAGGGGGTCCTGTAGCGGGGGTGCACCGCGCCGAACCACGCCGGCAGGTAGCGGTCGCGCCCCATCGAGAACCACGCCCTCGAGGCGTCGTTGATGCACCCGTTGGCCGAGGCGAGCGTGGCGCACAGGGTGCCCAACAGCAGCAGCACTACCAGCACGCCGCTGTCGGCCACCCGGGCCACGTCGAAGAGCGGCGTGATGGCGGTGCCGAGGTACTGCCAGGGCAAGAGGCCCGCCGCCACGTACCAGGTCAGGGTCGCCGCGATGATGAGCGTCACGATCCCCGCCATGCTCCCGAGCGGGATCGACCTCGAGGCGGACCGGCATTCTTCCGCAGCCTGCGCGGTGCCCTCTATCCCGAGGTAGTACCACATGCCGAACTGGAAGGCGGCTATGACCCCGATCCAGCCGTAAGGAAGCCCGTTGGCGACCTCGCCGGTCAGCCCGCCGAGGAACATGTTCGCCCCGGGGTTCCAGCCCCGGATGCCGATGAAGAGCGCGATGATGGTCAGGAACGCGAACGCGGTTATGACGAAGTTGATCGAGAGGCTCGTGAAAACGCCCCGGTAGTTCAAAAAGGCGAGAGCCACGATGGCGAGCGTGGCGAACGGGTAGGCGCTCAACCCTTGCGAGCTGCCCAGCAGCCCCGAGAGCTCGGTGAGCAGGTAGCTGAGAACGTTGGCGTTGGCCGCCTCGAGCATGGTGTAGGCCATCGTGAGGTACAGGCCCACGTTGAAGGCCATGAGCGGGCCTATGGTGTGCTTGGCTTGGGCGTACTGGCCGCCCGCCGCCGGTATGGTCGACGTGATCTCGGAGTTGATCATGACGAGCGAGGTGTACAGCAGCCCGACCACCCACGCGGCTATGAGCGAACCGTACATCCCGCCCTTCTCGACGGTGAAGTTCCACCCCATGAACTCCCCGACGAGCACGATCCCGACCCCGAGCGCCCAGATGTGCACCGGGGAGAGGACCTTGAGCAACGACAGGTGCTCCTCCCGGCGGGCCGGCCCCGGCGCGGCCTCCTGCATCGCTACCTCACCCCGCCTTCTTCGTCGTCGGTCGGAACGCGATCGATCTCCACGGCCGTGGTCAGGAAGTCCTCGTCGTACTCGCGCCCCACCCGGACGAGGTCAGCCACCATCCAGAGGGCTATCCCCGCGCTCAAGACCCACGCGACTATCTCCAACGCACCCCACACGCTCACGTCCTACCCCCTTCCGAAGGGCCGAACTTCTCCTCTATTACCTCTCTGTATTCCTTGAAAGAGAGCCGGTACACGAAGGCCATGTACGCGATTATGATCGCCGCCGTGACGACCAGGGAGAGCACGCTAAAAGCGTACTTGTCCGTGCTGGCCCTGTTGGCCGCGACGGAGTCGTTGACCGCCCGCAGGTCGACCATGCCGACGTCGATCATCTTCCGGAACTGCTGCTTCTCCGCCGCGGAGATGGGCAACTCGGAGACGGGCCGGGGCCGCGCCTCCTCGCCCCCCGCCGCACCGCCGGCCTGCAGGCTGAGGACGTAGGTGCTGACGAAGAGCGTCGCGAAGAGGAGCACCAGGATGAAGACCGCGTCGATGAATTGGCCCCGCAGGCTCTGCCGGGGCGGTTCGTAGGGCGCCACGCTAACGCCCCCTCTCAGCCCGCAGGGCCTCCTTCTGTTGCCGGTTCCTGTCCAGGTTGAGGAGGTCCTCCCGGTAGATGAACTCTTTGTCCTTGTAGTAACTGCGGATCATGGCGACCATCGAGGCCGTGTTGAAGACCCCGAGGACCAGGAGCGAGAGGATCAAGGCCACCGACACCGCCGCCGACGGCACCGATGGCCTCACGGCGAAGTAGGTGAACAGCAGCACGACCCACATCGCCACGGTGAAACCCACGGCGATCATCCTGTCCCGGCTCGCCATGGTGTCGATCCTGGAGCCCATGGACCCCGTCGCCGAAACCTCGGACCTGGACCTTACCGACCCGGCCATATGCCTCTCCTCCCCCGGTCCCACCCGGCGGTCGAAACGTTCCCCTATCCCCAGACCCGGGGCCACTAAAGGTAAACAAAAGTTACCCGGGTTCAACAACGCCACAGCCTAATACAAAGCAAAATGTGATTCAAGACTCAGTTTGGCCCGGGCCCCAAGGCGGTCGGCGGGCGACGTTGGTTTATCTACAGGAAATTAAATTGCAACACATGAACTGCTGGGCTATGATGGCGGGCGGGTAAAAGAGAAGAGGCAGACGGGGGAAGGTGGCATGCCTTACCGGCTCATAAAGTACGGGTTGAGTTCCAAGCATCCGGACAAGCGGATGTTCAGGGAGCCGTCGGGGCTCAAGGAGAGTTACGAGGCGGTGATCATCGGGGCGGGGGGGCACGGGCTCGCCGCGGCCTACTACCTGGCGCGCGACTACGGCATAACGGACGTTGCGGTGTTGGAGAAGGGGTACATCGGGGCGGGGGGGACGGGCCGGAACACGGCGATCATCCGCTCGAACTACCTCACGCCCGAGGGCGTGAGGTTCTACGACGAGAGCATCCGGCTGTTCAAGGACCTGTCCAACGACTTCGACCTCAACCTCTTCTACTCCGAGCGCGGGCACTTCACGCTCGCGCACAGCGACTCCTCGATAAGGACCATGCGTTGGCGGGCCGAGGTCAACAAGCACATGGGGGTCGATTCGGAGTACGTGGAGCCCGAGGACGTGAAGGCGGCGTGCCCCCCGATAGACCTGACGTGCGGGGGTGACGCCCCGATCATGGGCGCGCTCTACCACCCGCCGGGCGCCATCGCCAGGCACGACGCCGTGGCGTGGGGCTACGGGGCCGGCGCCGACGAACGGGGCGTGGAGATCCACCAGGGCACCGAGGTCACGGGCATAGACGTCAAGAGCGACCGGGTCGTCGGGGTGCGCACCAACAAGGGTTACGTAAAGACGGAGAAGGTTCTCTCGGCGGTGGCCGGGTGGACGCCCTCGATCGCGGACATGGTCGGGCTGCGCACGCCGCTCACGGTCAGGCCTTTGCAGGCCTGCGTGACCGAGCCGCTGAAGCCTTTTCTCGACAAGATCATGGTCTCGGGCAGCCTGCACGTGTACGTGAGCCAGTCCTCCCGCGGGGAGCTCGTTATGGGCGGGTCGACCGACCCGTACGAGCTGAACTCGATGCGCTCCACGCTGGAGTTCGCCGAGGGGCTCTCCGGGCACATGCTCGACCTGTTCCCGTTCCTGTCGAACGTGAAGATCCTGCGCGTGTGGGCGGGGTTGTGCGACATGACGCCGGACTTCGCCCCGATCATGGGCAGGACGCCGGTCGACGGGTTTTACATCGACGCCGGGTGGGGGACCTGGGGCTTCAAGGCGACCCCCGTCAGCGGCAAGACGATGGCCCAGACCGTCGCCACCGACAAGGAGCCCGAGCTTATCGACGCCTTCAGGCTCTCCCGCTTCGAGGACCTGGAGTTGACCGGCGAAAAGGGCGCCGCGTCGGTGGGGCACTAGGGGGGTTAGGGGGAGAGATGAAGATACTGAACTGCCCGATAAACGGCCCGCGGCCCGTCCAGGAGTTCGTCTTCGGCGGGGAGCTGCGGGAGATGCCGGACCCGGACGCCGCCACGGACGCCGAGTGGACCGACTACGTGTACAACCGCAACGGGTCGCCCGGCCCGAGGCGCGAGTGGTGGTACCACCTCGCGAGCGGCACCTGGTTTATAGCCGAGCGCGACACCGGCACCAACGACGTGAAGAAGACCTACCTGTACGGGGACGAGATCCGGGACGAGGTGGAGCATGGCTAGGCGCCTGGCCCCGCGAGGGGGCGAGTGGATCGATCGCAACAGGCCGCTGGAGTTCTCGTTCGAAGGAAAAAAGCACACCGGTTTCGCCGGGGACACCATAAGCAGCGCCCTCTGGGCTTCGGGACGGCGGCTGCTCGGGCGCAGCTTCAAGTACCACCGCCCGCGCGGGGTCTTCAGCTTCGCGGACCACGACGTGAACGTCATGGTGCAGGACCGCGCCCTCTTGAACATCCGGGCCGACGTAACGCCGCTCGAAGGGGGCCAGAAGCTAAAGGCCGTCAACACCGTCGGCGGGCTCAAGATGGACCTCGGGCAGGTCAACAACCGCCTCGCCCGCTTCCTGCCCGTCGGCTTCTACTACAAGTCGTTCCACAAACCGGCGAAGCTCTTCCCGTACTACGAGAGGCTCATACGCTCCGCCGCCGGGCTGGGATCCGTCACGCCCGGCGAGGGGCGGCGCCACTGGGGCAAGGGCTACGGCTTCGCCGACGTGCTCGTGGTGGGCGCCGGTCCATCGGGGCTCGCGGCCGCCTCCGCGGCCGGCGAGGCCGGCGCGAAGGTCGTCCTCGTGGACGAGAACGCCCGCCCCGGCGGGACCCTCACCTACGCGGAGAACGCGAGCGGGGGGGCCGACGGGATGCTCGCCGATCTTCTGGAGAGGATCGAGAACAATCCCAACGTGGACTTCAGGGCCGATACCGTGGCGAGCGCCCACTTCGAGGAGCACTGGGTACCGCTCGTGCACAGGGAACACGGGATGACCAAGCTGCGGGCCGGGTCCGTCGTCGTCGCGGGCGGGGCGATGGAGCAGCCCGCCGTGTTCCGGAACAACGACATGCCGGGCGTCATGCTCGGGTCCGCGGCGCAGCGATTGATCCACCGCTACGCCGTCAAGCCCTTCGATAGGGGCGTCGTCCTCGCCGCCAACAGCGACGCCTACGGCGTGGTCCTCGATCTCCTGAAAGCGGGCGTCGAGGTCGCCGCCGTGGCGGACCTGCGCCACGAGGGCGAGCAGTCCGAGCTCGGGGACGCCGTGCGCGAGGCGGGGGTCAGGGTGCACACGGGCCACTGCGTGTACGAGGCCAAGGCCGCGAAGAAGGGCGCAGGCGTCGGGGGGGCCGTGATAGCGCCGCTCGACGTGCAGAACAACGCCGTACCCAGCAGGGCCTTCGAGGTCGGGTGCGACGGGATCTGCATGAGCGTCGGCTGGGCCGCGAACGCCGCCCTGCTGGCCCAGTCGGGCTGCAGGCTCGGCTACTCCGAGGACCTGCACCAGTTCGTCCCCGCCGAGCTCGCCGACGGGATCTTCGCCGCCGGCCGCGTCAACGGCGTCTACCGGGCCGAGGACAAGGTCCGCGACGGCGAGCGCGCCGGCACCCTGGCCGCCCGCCACGTCGGGAAGGGCGGGGCGGCGGACGCCCCGGCGGAGGCGCCCCGGCACGCCGGCCCGGCGCCGAGCCACCCCTACCCGGTCTACGACCACCCCGAGGGCATGGCGTTCGTCGACCTCGACGAGGACGTGCAGCTCAAGGACATAAAGAACTCCATCCAGGAGGGGTTCGACAGCATCGCGCTCGTCAACCGCTTCGCCACCCTGGGGATGGGGCCGAGCCAGGGCAAGCACTCCAATACCAACGGCATCCGCATCGTGGCCCGGCTGATGACGAAGACAATCGAGGAGACCGGCACGATCACATCCCGCCCCTTCTTCCACCCGGTGCCGATGGGGGTGCTGGCCGGGCGCAGCTTCCACCCCGCCCGCCGGACACCGATGCACCGCCGCCACGAGGAGCGGGGCGCGGTCTTTATGCGCGCCGGGGACTGGTTCAGGCCGGAGTACTACGCGGCGCCAGGAAGGGGGCGCGAGGAGGCGATACTCGGGGAGGTCCGGGCGGTCCGGCGGGGGGTCGGCCTCATAGACGTGGGGACGCTTGGCAAGCTGGAGGTCGCGGGTCCCGACGCGCTGGAGCTCGTCGAGCGGATCTGCACCGGCCGGTTCGCGAAGCTCAAGGTCGGGATGACCCGGTACGCCCTCATGACCGACGAGGCGGGGACGATCACGGACGACGGCGTGTGCGCCAGATTGTCCGACGACCACTTCTACCTCACGGCGACCACCTCGGGCGTCGACGCCCTGTACAGGGAGATGACGCGGTGGGTCAAGGTCTGGGGCCTCGACGCCGAGGTCACCAACTACAGCAACGCCTTCGCCGCGATGAACCTCGCCGGCCCGCGCTCGCGGGGGGTCCTCTCCGTCCTGACCGGCCTGGACCTCTCGGAGGAGGCGTTCCCGTACCTCGGCGTGCGCGAGGGCGCGGTCGCCGGCGTGCCCGCCCGCGTCATGCGCGTCGGCTTCGTCGGCGAGCTCGGCTACGAGGTACACGTCCCCGCCGACGCCGGGCTCCACGTTTGGGACGCCTTTACGGAGGCCGGGGAGGCCTCTGGCATAAGGCCGTTCGGCGTTGAGGCCCAGCGGCGCCTGCGCCTGGAGAAGGGGCACGTGATCGTCGGCCAGGACACCGACGGCCTCACGAACCCGTGGGAGGCGAACCTGGGGTGGGCCGTGAAGCTCGACAAGCCCTTCTTTATCGGGCAGCGCACACTCAAAATCCTCGAGAAGAAGGGCGGGGAAGAGGAGCAGCGCGGGGGCGAGGACCGGCGCCTGATCGGCCAGAGAACTGGGGACCGCAAGCTCGCCGGCTTCGCCCTGCTGGACGGCGGCGAGGGGCCGAGGCCCAAGGAGTGCCACCTGGTCATAGAGGACGGCGAGATCATCGGCCGGGTGACCAGCATCGCCCACAGCGAGGCCCTGGGCAAGGTGATAGGGCTGGCGTTCCTGCCGGCCGACAGGACCGTCGGTTCGCGCTTTCAGATACGGGCCGACGGCGGCGCGTTGGTGGACGCCGAGGTAGTGAAGGTCCCGTTCTACGACCCGGACAACTCCCGCCAGAAGGGCGCCGGGCAGAGGGAGATGACATACCAGGGAGGGAAGGCGTGATGGAAGGTGCCGTCGCCACGCGCAGCCCGGTACACGACGCGCTAGAGCGCCTGAACCCCGCGTGGGGCAGGATCGGCCCCACGCGGGCCGCGCTCCATTTCGGGGACCCGGAGGGCGAGGCCGCGCTCAAGGAGCGGCTGGCACTCTGCGACACGAGCGCCCTCAAGCGCTTCGGCGTCAAGGGCCCGAACGCCCAAAGGTGGCTCGAAGACCACGGCATCGGCGTGCCGGAGCCGGCCAACACTTGGTCGCCCCTCCCAGACGGACAGGGGCTGGTCGCCCGGTTGGGCAGGAACGAGTTCCTGGTCGAGGACGGCCCCGAAGGGTCCGTTACGGAAGGGTTGGGTGACTCCTTGAACTCGGGGGCGCGGGGCATCTATCCCGTGTTGCGCCAGGACGCGGCCTTTGCGCTTACGGGCGGGCGGGCCGGGGAGGTCATGTTGCAGGTCTGCGGCGTGGACTTCGGCTCCCTGGACTACGAGGCGCGTCCGGTCGTGCTCACGCGCGTCGCCGTGATCTCGGCGGTGGTGCTGCCGCGGGTGGAGGGGGAGACCCGAACTTTCAGGATCTGGTGCAGTTCCCCTTACGGCGTGTACCTCTGGGGGGAACTGCGGGGGATCGTGGAAGAGTTCGGTGGGGGAGTCGTGGGGCTCTCAGCCGTTTACGGCGGGGAGTAGAAAACTGCCGTGGGGGCAGCATCCATGGGAAGGGAGAGAGGATGAACCTGCAGGAGGCGAAGAGTTTTCTGGATGGAAACGACGTGCGCTACGTGCTCGCGCAGTTCGTCAACATCCACGGGGTTTCGAAGACCAAGGCCGTACCGGTCGAGCACTTCGAGAGCGTGGTGACCGACGGGGCCGGGTTCGCGGCCTTCGCCGTCGGCGGCCTGGGTCTCGGGCCGGAGACGCCCGACTACATGGCGGTGGGGGACCTCTCGACCCTCTCGCTCGTGCCGTGGATGCCGGGGTACGCCCGCATCGTGTGCGAGGGGCACATGCGCGGGGAGCCCTGGCACTACGACCCCAGGGTCGTCCTGAAAAAGCAGGCAGACCGCCTCAAAGAGCGCGGCTGGACCCTGTACACCGGGCTTGAGCCCGAGTTCTACCTGCTCTCCCGGCAGAACGGGAGGCTTGGGCCGGCCGACACGACCGACGACCTCGAGAAGCCCTGCTACGACTACAAGGGGCTCGCGCGCCAGCGCAGCTTCCTGGAGAGGATCTCCGAGAGCCTGGCGCAGGTCGGCCTCGACGTCTACCAGATAGACCACGAGGACGCCAACGGGCAGTTCGAGATCAACTTTTTCCACAAGGACTGCGTCTCCTCTGCCGACAACATCGTGTTTTTCAGGATGGCGGCGGTGGAGGTGGCCCGCGAGTCCGGGATGGTCTGCTCCTTCATGCCCAAGCCGTTCTCCAACCGCACGGGCAACAGCATGCACATCCACCACTCCATAAACGACGAGGGCGGCGCGAACCTCTTTACGGACGAGGACGACCCGAAGGGCATGGGCCTCTCGGACCTCGCCTACAAGTTCCTCGGCGGGCTGATGGACCACGCGCCGGCGCTCACGGCGCTGGCGGCGCCCTCGGTGAACTCGTACAAGCGGCTCGTGGTGGGACGCTCGCTGTCGGGGGCCACGTGGGCGCCCGCCCACGTGAGCTACGGCCCGGACAACCGCTCGGCCATGGTCAGGGTGCCTTTCGGCCGTCTGGAGCTGCGCCTCTCGGACTCGGGGTCGAACCCCTACCTGGTGACGGCCGCCCTGATCGCGGCGGGCCTCGACGGCATCGAGCGCGGCCTCGACCCGGGCGAGCCGCGCACGGAGAACCTCTACGACCTCTCGGGCGAGGATCTCGGGGAGAAAGGCATCGACCTTTTGCCCCACACCCTGAACGAGGCGTGCGACGCGCTCGAAGCCGACAGCGTCATCTGCAAGGCGCTCGGCATGGAGTTCGTGCGGGAGTACATAGAGATCAAACGCCAGGAGTGGGACAACTACAACCGCCACGTCTCGGACTGGGAAGTGGAGCGGTACCTGGAGTTCTGGAGCTAGGAGGAAGACCATGTGCGGCATCGTAGGACTGCTCATAAAGGACCCCGACAAGCGCGAGATGCTCGGCAGGCTCGGGACGGAGATGCTGGAGGGGATGGCGACGCGCGGGCGAGACTCGGCCGGCCTGGCCGCCTACACGGACGAGGTCGAAGAGGAGGACGCGCGCAAGTTCAGCCTGTACGCCCCCGAAGGCAACCTCGACTGGGGCGCCTTCGCGGACGGGATGCAAGAGCACCTCGAGCGCGAGGTGACCTTCGAGGCGCAAGACAACCACGCGGTGGTCGTGCCGCACGGCTCGGCGGAGGCGGCGTGGGGCTGGGTCGTCGAGGAGCATCCGGAGGTGAGCCTGCTCTCCGTGGGCCGGTCCATCGAGGTGTACAAGGACATCGGGCACCCCGCCGACATAGCGAAGCGCTACGGCTTCAGGGACCTCGCGGGTAGCCACGTCGTGGCGCACACCCGCATGGCGACCGAGTCGGCCGTGACCTGGGCGCACGCCCACCCGTTCACGGTCGGCGAGGACTTCTGCCTCATACACAACGGGTCCCTCTCCAACCCGAACAACCTCAGGCGCATGCTCCAGCGGCGTGGCATGCACTTCGACACGGACAACGACACGGAGGCGGCGGCGCGTTTCCTGGAGTGGCGCTTACGCGAGGGCGACGATCTGGAGGCGGCCATAGAGGCCGGGTTCGAGGAGCTCGACGGCTTCTACACGTTCCTTATCGGGACCAAAGACGAGCTTGCGCTGGTGCGCGATCCCTTCGCCTGCAAGCCCGCCGTGGTGGCCGAGACCGACGACTACGTCGCCATCTCGTCCGAGTTCCGTTCCCTGGCCTACCTGCCCGGCATAAAAGACGCCGACGTCTTCGAGCCGGGCCCCGAGGAGATCTTCGTATGGAACAAGAAGTCCGTAGCCGCAAAGCGCTAGAGTGGGACCTGGGCGAGTCCCCGGTACGCGAGCTCAACAACTACCTGCACCACGGGTTGGCCGAGGACGGTGTCGAGGAGGTCCGGGTCCTAAAGCCCGACGGCGCCCACCACATCGCGGTGGGGCTCGACGCGCCGGTCAAGGTCGAGGTCATGGGCAACGCCGGATACTACGTCGGCGGCATGAACAAGCGGGCCGAGATCACGGTCCACGGCAGCGCCGGCTGGAGCGTGGCCGAGAACATCATGTCCGGCGTGGTGCGCATAGAGGGGTACGTATCCGAGTGCGCCGGGGCCTCAGGCCACGGCGGCCTGGTGGTGATCGAGAAGGACGCCTCGTCGCGCTGCGGCATCTCCATGAAAGGCAACGACATAGTCGTGGGGGGCGACGTCGGACACTTCTCCGCTTTTATGGCGCAGAAGGGCCATCTGGTCGTCTGCGGTGACGCGGGCGACGGGCTGGGCGACTCTCTGTACGAGGCGGTGATCTACGTGCGAGGCCGGATCAAGAGCCTCGGCGCCGACGCCCAGGAGGAGCCGATGACCGAAGAGGACCACGCGACCCTGGCGGACCTTCTGGGCCGCGCCGGTTTCGACCACGACCCCGGGGAGTTCAAGCGCGTCGCCTCGGCCAGAAAGCTCTACCACTGGAACTCCGAACACGACCAGGAGTATTAATAGATGACGGATAAGGCAAACGGCGAGGTCACCCAGGGGGAGACCCGAGGGGAGACCCGCGATCTCACCCACGCCCTACCGGAGAACGACGCCGTCACCCACGGCGGCCAGGAGAGCCACCTGTACAACCGGGACGTCCAGGCCTGGGTCCGCAAGGCCGCCAACCGGGGCATCTACGACATCCGCGGCATGGGCGCCAAGCGCAAGGTGCCGCACTTCGACGACCTCGTCTTCCTGACTGCCTCCGCCTCCCGCTACCCGCTCGAAGGCTACCGCGAGAGGTGCGACACGAGGACCGTGCTCGGGGCCCGCAACGCCAAAAGGCCCCTGGAGCTCGACACCCCGATAACCATCGCCGGGATGAGCTTCGGTTCTCTTTCGGCGAACGTGAAGGAGGCCCTGGGGCGCGGGGCCTCGGCCGTCGGGACCTCGACCACGACCGGCGACGGCGGGATGACCGACGAGGAGCGCCGCTCGTCCAAGATGCTGGTCTACCAGTGCCTGCCCTCGCGCTACGGCTTCAACCCGGACGATTTGCGCAGGGCCGACGCCGTCGAGGTGGTGATAGGCCAGGGCGCCAAGCCGGGCGGGGGGGGGATGTTGCTCGGGCAGAAGATCAGCGAGCGCGTCGCCTCCATGAGGACCCTGCCGGCGGGGATAGACCAGCGCTCGGCGAGCCGCCACCCGGACTGGACCGGCCCCGACGACCTGACCATAAAGATCGAGGAGCTGCGCGAGATCACGGACTGGGAGATCCCCGTCTACGTCAAGATCGGGGCGACCAGGGTCGAGAACGACGTGAAGCTCGCCGTGAAGGCCGGGGCCGACGTGGTGGTCGTGGACGGGATGCAGGGCGGCACGGCCGCGACCCAGGACGTGTACATTGAGCACGCCGGCATCCCCACGCTGGCCGCGGTCGTGCAGGCGAACGCCGCCCTGGAGGAACTGGACGTGAAGGGCGAGGTCCAGCTCGTCGTCTCGGGCGGCATCCGCACCGGTGCTGACGTGGCGAAGGCCATAGCCCTCGGGGCTGACGCGGTCTCCATCGGCCAGGCGGTGTTGCTGGCCCTGGGCTGCAACGACCACGTCTGGTACAAGGACGGCAAGACCCCGGTGAGCGCGGTGAAGGACTACGAGGAGCTCGGGACCAAACCCGGCATGTGCCACCACATGCAGACGGGCCGCTGCCCCGTCGGCATAACGACCCAGGACCCCGAGCTCGAGAAGAGGGTCGACCCCGAGTGGGGCGCCAAGAGGGTCCGCAACTACCTGCAGGTGCTCAACATGGAGGTGGCGACGCTCGCGCGCGCCTGCGGCAAGTCCGACGTGCACCACCTGGAGCGGGAAGACCTGGTGGCGCTCACCATCGAGTCCGCCGCCATGGCAAAGGTGCCCCTGGCCGGCACCGACTGGATCCCCGGGGTCACGGGCTTCTAGGCCGCGACCCCCACGGGCAAGCCCGACGCGCCCACGTTGACCGGTGGTAAAGTGGTGGGGATAAGAGATTCATTGAGGAGGCGATCACGGGGCGGGCTCGCGGTTTATGACGACGGCCAGGGAAGACGGTGGCGTTCCCAGCGGGGAGGTTACCCCGGATCAGCACCTGGGCAATTTCGTGCGCAAGTACAGGATGGAGCAGCGCCTGACCCTCGCGGACGTCTCTGCCCGGGCCGACATAAGCCGGGGGATGCTTAGCAAGATCGAGAACGGGCAGACCTCTGCGAGCCTAAGCACGCTTACGAAGGTGTCGAGGGCCCTGGGCGTGACGCTCTCGACCATGTTCAGCAACTACGACGTGCCCGTCGGGGGGGCCCAACTGGTCAAGGCCGGCCAGGGCATAGAGGTGGTGCGCCGCGGGACGAAGAAGGGCCACACCTACCACCTGCTCGCGTACGACAAAGGGCCGACCCCACAGTTCTTCGAGCCGTTCCTCATCACCATAACCGACGAGAGCGAGGTGTTCCCGCGCTTCGAGCACTCCGGGATCGAGTTCCTGTACGTGATCGAGGGCAAGATCGAGTACCGGCACGGGCAGCACACTTACCTGCTCGAACCGGGCGATTCGCTCACCTTTCAGGGCGAGACCGCCCACGGTCCGGAGCGGCTGGTGGAGGTCCCGATCCGCTTCCTCGCCATCATCAACTACGGCAACTAGGCCTGGTGCTTGCGTAGCCGACCCCGGCCGCTACCCGATCCGCTCGCAACGCCGGAGGGCACGAAGCGCAACGCTCCTCACCACTCGGGAGGGAAGCGCCGGGTTCTCAACCTCCTCGCGACGAGCTTGTCTGGCGCTTCCACGCCATCCTCGGGACGATCATTTTTCAGCTAACAGGTCCGCCCGTGGTGGATCCCGCGGCAGAGGGCCCCACCATTCGGAACACCGGCAGGAGACGCGGAAGAGATGCGCGCCCGCACCGTCGCTTCCCGCACCGTCGCTTCCCTCGCCGCCGGTCTGCGCGCCCAGGCCCCGGCCACGAAACCCCGTACACCGGACCGGGGAGGAACGCATGATTTCGGGCGGCCTGTTGAAGAGGTCGGCGCTGGATCGGCTACCGGTCTCTTAACTCGTCTCAAAACACCCGAAGCGGCGTTTTCGGGGTCGAATCGTCGGCCAAAGACGGCGCTCGGGGGTTTTTCGACAGGCTGCGGGACCATTACGGTAGGTTTCGCGGTCCCGTCCGGTGTTGCCACGGTAGGCCGGCAAGCGGGCTGGGCGGGCGGTCCTGAAGCCACCTAGAGCTACTTCGGGGTCCTCGTCATGGACCCCGAGATCAGGACGGTGCGCCGCCGGCTCAGGACCCGGCTCGCGTTCGCCGTCAGGCTGTTCAGCCGGCCGGAGACGACGCTTGGCGGCGGCTTCGGCCGGTCGAGCGCCCGCAGCGCCGTCTCGACCACCTGCCGCGGCGTCTGGAAGGAGGCGCCGCTGGTCGCCTCCTCCGTGCCGAGCACGTCGTTGAACTCGGTGCGGGTCGCGCCCGGGGACAGCAAGATCACCCGCAGCCCGGTGCCCAAAGACTCCTGCCACAAAGCCTCGGTGAAGCTCAAAACGAACGCCTTCGTCGCCGCGTACACGGCCATGTTGGGTATGGGCTGGTACGCCGCCATGCTCGCGACGTTGACCAGCACCCCCGTCCCGCTCGCGCGCAGCCGCCCGATGAACGCCCGGCTGATGTCGACGACGCTTGCGACGTTGACGCCGATCTCCTCCCGCAGGCGCCCGGGGTCCTCGGTGTGGAACGGCCCGAAGGTGCCGAAGCCGGCGTTGTTGACGAGGCTCGTCACGGCGAGGCCGCGCCGGTCCACCTCCTCCGCGAGCGTCCGGCCCGCGCCGGGGAGGCTAAGGTCCAGCGGGATCGCCTCGGCGCGAACGCCGTGGGCCCCGGCGAGCTCGGCGGCCAACTTCTCCAGACGGCCCAGACGCCGGGCGACGAGCACGACGTCCGAGCCCCGCCCGGCAAGCTCGCGAGCGAACTCGACGCCGATGCCGGAACTGGCGCCGGTGATGAGCGTGGTCTGCTTTCTGTAATCGACGGCCGTCATGGCTCCTCCAGGGGTGGTGGGCGGGTCGCTCTCTTGCACTGCACGACGTTTATGGCACCAAGTGTTACACGGTTGTCACTCAGTGTCAATACGGTACTACGTGCAAGATGTGGTAAGCTGCGTCCTATGGAAGTTGGCGACACTGGCTCTTTGGGGCTACGGGAGCGCACCCGGCGGGCGGTGCAAACCGAGATCGGCGATGCGGCCATGCGCCTCTTTCTCGAGCGGGGCTTCGAGGCCACCACCATGGAGCAGATCGCGAACGAGGTCGGTATCTCGCGCCGCTCCCTGTTTCGCTATTTCGGCACGAAGGAGGACATCGTCCTCGGCCACCTCGTCGAGACGGGGCTGGCCGTGAGGGACGCCCTGGAGGCCCGCCCGGCGGACGAGGGGCCGTGGGAGGCGCTGCGCGCCGCCCTGGAGTCGCTCGCCCTCGCCCCCGGTTACTCGCCCGAGAGGACGCTCAAGATCTCGAAGATGCTCTACGGGACCCCCTCGTTGCGCGCCGGCCACCTCGAGAAGCGGCTGCGGTGGCAGGAGCTACTCGTGCCGAACATCCAGAAGCGCCTGGGCGCCGGTAGCGGTGACGCGCCAGATCCGCGGGCCCGGGCCATCGTCGCCTGCGCGCTTACGTGCCTCGACGTCGCGGGCGAGATCTGGACCCGGCACGAAGGAGAGGAAGACCTCGGCCGGCTCTTCGACCGGGCGGTCGCCGCGGTCCGCGGCTAGCGGGACCTCGACGCGTACGGCGTGTGGGCGCGGATCTGGCGCGCGGCGTCGTGCGGTCTTGGATGGCATAGAGGCTCTCGTCAGGGTGCGTTCGGCGCATCTCGAAGAGCGGTAGTCGGGGCCGGTCAGCAAAGCGGCGGGCGAGGCAGACGGGGGCGAACGCCACCTTGCCCTTGGGCGAGCTTCACGACGACTGGGCCAACCGGGGCAACGTGGGGTAGGCCGGCCAAATGGTCGGTGCACGGCGCCGAGAAGCGGGGCGGGGTCTTTGCCGCGGGTATTCGCGGGCCCTGCCTTCAGCTCCACGGGAAGGGCGAGTTGCTCGTGGGGTGCAACTTGCCGGTTTCGTACCGGGAGAAGCGGAACGGCTCCAAAAGGTCCTGCGGCTCGTCCATCAGCTCCCTGGCGACCAGCGCCCCGACCCCGATCATCTTGTAGCCGTGGTTGGAGTCGGCGATGACGTACGCGTTTTGCCTGAAGGTGTCGAACACCGGGAAGCTGTCCGGGGTGAAGCACCCGATGCCCCCCGAGGGTTCGCGCGAGAAGAGCCCGCCCTTGCCCTCGAAGCGCCCGTGGCAGTGCGCGAGCGCCGAGGTCCACATCCGGGCGAAGTCTTCGCCCACCACGAAGTCCCGGCTCGCCGGCCCGTAGGGGTCGACGGCCACCTCGTCAGCCGGCCGGTCGACGACGTAGGGCGAGGTGCCGCCCTGCACGCCCCCGAAGTTGAAGTCCGGCTTGTAGTAGATCCCCCAGAGATCGTCGGTGACGAGCTCGCCGTCCTCGTCGTAAAGCGGGGCGTCGGTGTCGACGTGAACCACCGGCGGCATGTTGCCGCGGTTGTCCATCAGGAAATCGGGGTTCACCCCCAGCGTGCCCTCCTGCAACGACCAGTACGTCCACATCTCGCGGTCGTGGAGCGCGCCGTCGTGGCCCCTCACCGGGATCTTCTTCGGCAGGTCGAGCATCCGCCAGATGTCGCGCACCCACGGCCCGACCGCCGCGACGAGGCGCCCGCAGCGGACCGTGCCCGCGTCGGTCTCCACGGCGCTCACGGCGCCGCCTTCCAGGCGCAGCCCCGTGACCCTGACCCCCGTGCACATCCTCACGCCCTCGGACCGCGCCTTCGCGGCCAGGCCTTCCATCGAGGCCTTGTTGTTGGCGTATCCGCCGCGGTGCTCGTGCAGGATGCTGGTGATGTTCTCGGCCCGCCAGTCGTGGAAGATGCCGCGCATGTACTCCCGGCACTCCTCCTCGCCCTCCACGAGCGTCGAAGGGTAACCGATGGCCTGCTGCTCTTTGAAGATCTGGACCACGTCGGCGTGCATCACCTCGGGGGAGACTTGCATGTAGCCCACGGGATGGTAAGAGAACGCTTCTGGGTCCGATTCCCACACCGAGACGGAGTGCGCCATCAACTCCCGCATGGCGGTCTGGAAGTAGTTGTTGCGCACCACGCCGCAGGCGATCCCGGAGGCCCCCGCGCCAACGCCGGACTTGTCGATCACGACGATGTCCTCGCCGGACCCGCGCCCCCGCGCCCTCAATTCTTTCGCCAGATGCCAGGCCGTACTCAACCCGTGCACCCCGGCGCCCAAGATGACGTACTCTGCCTGCTCGGGTAGCCGCATCTCTCGCTCCTTACCCCCGGTCGACCGCCGTTCTCCGGGCTGCGTTCCGCCCCCGTCATCGTGGTCAACGATCCTGATGGGCCGAGGGGCCGGTCGACGAACCATCTTGCGTCTACGTTTTCCGGCAACGTAGCACACGCAAAAGGTGCTAGCAACTTGTGTTGTGATTCGTGCGTCTCCGCGCGGATCGGGCGCCCGCCCCACGCCGGTGAAGCCCGGGGCGCGTGCCGGTTGACGTCTGCCTCCCGGTTCGCGAAGATGCCGCAGAGGGCTTGGGCTACGACCCGCGAAACCCGGTCCTTCGTGTGCCGGTATCTGGACCACCACGCGGGCGTCAGGATCCCCGGTTCGGGGCGAGGGCCGGCGCACCCGGCGCCCACGGTTTTGTCAGGATGTCAGGAGGCGGACGTGTCGGAGATGGGTTACGAGTTGTTCGTGGGCGGCGAGTGGCGCCAGGCCGCGTCCGGTGAGACCTTCGGGGTGACGAACCCGGCCACCGGCGAGACGGTGGCGACCCTGCCCGACGGGGGCGGGGCCGACATGCGGAGGGCCATCGAGGCCGCCGCGCGCGTCCAGCGGGAGTGGGGCAGGACGACCGCAGGCGAGCGGGCCGGCATCCTCTCCGAGGCGGCCAGCCTGGTACGCGGGCGGGCCGGGCACCTGGCGCGGGTCATGACGCTGGAGCAGGGCAAGCCGCTCGCCCAGTCGGAGGGCGAGGTTGTGTACGCCGCGTCGTGCCTCGACCGTTTCGCGGAGGAGGCCCGGCGCGTCCGCGGCGAGACGATGCCCGCGGACTCTCCCGACAAGAGGATCTTCCTGCTCAAACGTCCCGTGGGGGTCGCCGCCGCCGTGACCCCCTGGAACTTCCCGGCGTCCTCTGTGATCCTCAAGGTCGGGGCCGCCTTCGCGGCCGGGTGCGCGATGGTGGTCAAGCCCTCCGAGCTCGCCCCGCTCTCGGCCCTGGAGCTAGCGAGGGCCTTCGAGGACGCCGGGCTGCCGAAGGGCGCCCTCTCGGTGGTAACCGGGATGGACCCCGCCGACCTTTCGTCCGCCATGATGGAGGATAGGCGCGTGCGCAAGCTCTCCTTCACGGGCTCCACCGAGGTCGGCAAACTTCTTATGAAGCAGTCCGCCGACACGGTAAAGCGCCTCTCTCTGGAACTCGGCGGCCACGCCCCGTTCATAGTCTTCGAGGACGCGGACGTGGAAGAGGCCGTGGAGGACGTGGTCTCCTCGAAGATGCGCAACGCGGGCCAGACTTGCATCTCCGCCAACCGCATCTTCGTGCACCGGGAGATCGAGGACGAGTTTTCCCGCCGCCTCGTGCAACGCATGGAAGGCATGGAGGTCGGCGACGGCCTCCTGGAAGGCGTCGAGGTCGGCCCGCTCATCGAGCCCGCCGCCGTCGAGAAGGTCGAGCGCCACGTCGAGGACGCGAGGCAGAAGGGCGCCGCGGTGGCGCTCGGGGGCCGGCGGATCGAGGGCCGCGGCAACTTCTACGGGCCGACGGTCCTCCGCGACGCCGATGACTCGATGCTCGTCGCCCACGAGGAGACCTTCGGACCCGTGGCGGCGATCATGCCCTTCGACACAGAGGAGGAGGTCATTCGGCGGGCCAACGACACGAACTACGGCCTCGCCGCCTACTACTTTACCCGCGACGTCGGCCGCGTCTTCCGGCTGGCCGAGGAACTGGAGTACGGCATCCTGGGCGCCAACGACGGCCTGCCCGCCACGGACCAGACGCCCTCGGGCGGCCTGAAGGAGTCGGGTTTCGGCCGCGAGGGAGGCCGCCACGGGGTCGAGGAGTACCTCGACATCAAGTGCCTCTCGCTTGGAGGCACCTCAGGGAAACGGAGGGCCTAGCCCGCACGCGGAAGCGTCGGTGGGACGCGGCCCGGCCGGCCACGTATCGGCTCCGGTGTTTTGATACTTTAATAACAACGGGTTTGCGCACGCATTTTGGTCATGCAATACTGCGTTTATGAAGGTACGTAGCGCGGCGCTGGTTGGTGGGCCGCGTTGGATCTTGGGAGGTAGCGAAGATAGACGACTACACGTACCACCTGTGGGAGGAACGGCGCGCCGGCCGCATGAGCCGGGGGGAGTTCCTCCGCCGCGCCACCGTGGCGGGGACGTCGCTCGCGCTCGCCGGCTCGCTGCTGGCCGCCTGCGGCTCCGAGCAGGAGCAGGCCCAGCAGCAGTCCGCCGGACCGATAAAGCGGGGCGGGACCGGCCGGTTGGGCCTCGTCGTGCCGGCCTCGGACCCAGACCCCGTCACGCTGTTCAGCAGCGGGGCCGTCTTCGTTACCCAGGTCGCCGCCGAGGGGCTGTGTTTCCCGCGGCCGGACTTCTCGCTCGAGCCCAAGCTGGCGACGAAGTGGGAGGCGGCCAACGGGGCGAAGGAGTGGACCTTCACCCTGCGCGAGGGCGTCAAGTTCCACGACGGCTCCACCATGACCGCAGACGACGTGGTGGCCACCTTCGACCGCCTCACCGACCCGGACAACGAGTCGGCGGCGTTATCCGCCTTCGGGGGCATCCTCTCCTACGAGCAGACGGAGAAGGTCGACGACTACGCGGTGCGCTTCAACCTCGACCGCCCCTACGTCGACTTCCCCTATCTCCTCTCCTTGTTCAACTACAACGCGCTGATCCTGCCCAAGGACTACGAGATGGGCGCCTTCAGCAAGGGCGGCGTCGGGACGGGCCCGTACATCCTCAAGGAGTACCGGCCGAACCAGGGCGCGACCTACGTCAAGAACCCCAACTACTGGGATAAGGGCAAGCCCTACATGGACGGGGTCGAGGCCAACTTCTACGACGACAACTCGCCGCTCGTGCTGGCTTTGCAGGCAGGCGAGGTCGATGCCGTTCCCCAGATACCGTTCCAGGGCTCCCAGGCGGTGTTCAGCGACTCGAACGTCGCCATCCTTGAGAACCCGTCGAGCGAGTACCGGGGCCTGCACATGCGGGTGGACAAGGAGCCGTTCACGGACAAGCGGGTGCGCCAGGCGTTCGCGTTGTGCCTGGACCGGCCCGCGCTCGTGCAGGGTCTGCTCGACGGCAGGGCCGACCTTGGCAACGACCACCCGTTCGCCCCCGTTTATCCCAACTCCCCCTCGGGCTCCACGGTTCCCCAGCGCAAACGGGACGTCGCCCGGGCGAAGAAGCTGCTCGCCGACGCCGGGCACGCAGGCGGCGTTGACGTCGAGCTCACCACCGAGCGCTTCCTGGAGATCCCGCAGTACGCGGTGACGCTCAAGGAGCAGTGCAAAGAGGCCGGCATAAACGTGTCGCTGAACATCATGGACCAGACGTCTTACTACGGCTCGGGGGACAACCAGCCGTGGCTGGAGGTGCCGCTTGGCATCGTCGACTGGGCGTCGCGGGGCAGCGCCAGCCAGACGATAGCGCCGGCCTACCTGTGCGACGGCATCTGGAACGCCGCCCACTGGTGCAACGAGGAGTACGACGGCCTGGTGCGCGAGTTCGACGGCGAGCTCGACGAGGGGCGCCGCCGGGAGCTGGGCGCGCGGGCGGCCACGCTCCAGCACGAAGAGGTTCCCGGCATCATCAGCTACTGGGCCAGGGAGCTGCGCGCGGTGAGGACCGGCTTCCAGGGGCTGGCCAAGGGGCCGAACATCGTGCTCGACATGTCCCCGGTGTGGCTCTCGGGGTGAGCCTTCGATCCGCCGGGGCGTGGCGTCGCTACCGTGGAGGAGCCGTGGGCCGGTTCCTGTTGAGAAGGCTATGGCTCAGCGCCATCACCCTGCTCCTGGTTTCGGTCGTGCTGTTCGTCGTGGCCGAGGTGCTCCCCGGGGACGTGGGGCGCACGATCCTGGGCCCCTTCGCCACCAACGCTCAGGTCGCCCAGCTCAACCAGGAGCTCGGGTTGGACCGTCCGCTCCCGGTACGCTACGCGGACTGGCTGGGCAACTTCGTCACCGGGGACTGGGGGCAATCCTTCCTCCTGAACACGCCGGTCAGGTCGCTGGTGGTCGAGAGGATGGTCAACTCCCTGCTGCTCGGCGCCTTCGCCCTGGCGTTTATCGTGCCCGTGTCCATAGGCCTCGGCGTCCTCGCCGCCCTGTACCGGGACCGCTTTATCGACCGGGCGATCTCCGTCACCGGGCTCTCGCTCATCGCGCTGCCCGAGTTCGTCGTCGGGGTGATCGTGCTCGTCATCTTCGCCGTTGAGCTGGGCTGGTTCCCCGTCTCCTCGCAGGTTCCTTCGGCCAACCCGGTCGACGTTTTCCGCCAGTTTCTCATGCCCTCCATCCCGCTGATGCTCGTGCTTTTCGGCTACATCGCCCGCATGGCCCGGGCTGGGACGGTCGAGGCGCTGGGCTCGGACTACGTCCGCACGGCGGTCCTCAAGGGCCTGTCGCGGAGGGCCCTGATCTGGCGCCACGTCCTGCGCAACGCCCTCCTGCCCACGATAAGCGTCGTCAGCGTGCAGGTCGGCTACCTGTTCGGGGGCCTGGTCGTCATCGAGACCCTCTTCAACTACCCCGGCATCGGCAAGTTGCTTCTCGACTCGGCGGTGGGTCACGACCTGCCCGTCCTGGAGGCGTCGGTCCTGGTCGTCGCCGTACTGTATATGCTCTCGAACCTCGTGGCCGACTCGCTGTACGCCGTCCTGAACCCGCGCATCCGGGTGGGCCGCTGATGGAGGGACGGGACGCGACCGCGGTCACCGTCAGGCCGGAGGCGCCGGGGTCGCCGGGCCGGCGGGAGGGTTTCGGGGACCTGGCTTTAGCGGCGGCCTCGTCCAAGACCTTCCTGACGGGTGCCGCCATCCTGGTGTTCTGGGTGTTTATGGCCCTGTTCTGGGGGGTGGTGGCGCCCTACGATCCGCAGGCCGTGGATCCCACGGCGAGCCTCGCCCCGCCCTCGGGGGAGCACTGGTTCGGCACAGACAACCTCGGCCGCGACGTGCTCTCCCGGGTTCTCGCGGGGGCGAGCTCCGTGCTGACGGTCGCCCCGCTCGGGACGGCTTTGGGGATGGTGGGCGGCATCGCGGTCGGGCTCGTCACGGGGTACTACCGGGGGCGCGTTGACGACGTGATCATGCGGGTCGTGGACGCGCTGCTCGCGTTCCCGCTCATCATCATCGCCGTGCTCGTGCTCTCCGTCTTGGGTTCCTCCAAGGTCAACGTGGTGCTCGTGATCGGGGTGGTGTTTACCCCCATCGTCGCCCGGACCGTGCGTTCTGCGGTGCTCTCAGAGCGGGAGCGCGAGTACGTTGCCGCCGCCCGCCTGCGCGGCGAGTCGGGGGGCTACATCATGGTCTCTGAGATCCTGCCGAACATCCTCTCGCCCATAGCCGTCGAGGCGACCATCAGGCTCGGGTACGCGATCTTCACCTCCGCCACGCTCTCCTTCCTCTCGCTCGGCATCCAGGAGCCGTCGCCTGACTGGGGCCTGACCATCTCCCTCGGGCGCGTCTACCTGCAGGCGGCGCCGTGGGTGGTGGTCTTCCCGGCGCTCGCACTCGCCACGCTGGTTGTCGCGGTAAACCTCGTGGCCGACGGGCTCCTGCAGGCGGTCGAGGAGTGAGCGCCGCGAACGGACGGGCGACCGTGGACGTCGAGGGGCTCTCGATCAGCTACCTCAGGCGCAGGCAGCCGCTGCGCGTGATCGAGGATTTGACGTTCTCGATCCGGCCCGGCGAGGCCTACGGGCTGGTCGGGGAGTCGGGCTGCGGCAAGTCGACGGTGGCGATGGCGCTCATGCGCTACCTCCCCCAGAACGCCGTCGTCGACGCGGGCCGCGTCACCTTCGCGGGCGACGACCTGCTCGGCGCCGACGGGGCCACGCTGCGCCGCTGGCGCGGGAGCCGGATGGCGATGGTCTACCAGGACCCCGCGAGCGCCCTGAACCCCTCGATGCGGGTGGGCGCCCAGATCTCCGAGGTGTACCGCCAACACCGCGGGATGGACGGGGCGGCGGCTTCGAAAGAAGCGGAGGCCATGCTCGGGAAGGTGAGGATCACCGACCCGGGCCGGATCCTCGGGCGCTACCCGCACGAGCTCTCCGGCGGGCAGCAGCAGCGGGTCATGATCGCGATGGCGCTCTCCACGGACCCGGAGCTGCTGGTCCTTGACGAGCCGACCACGGGGCTTGACGCGACCGTCGAGGCCGAGGTGCTCGACCTCGTGGAGCAACTGCGCAGCGACTTCGACACTTCCATCCTGTTTATCAGCCACAACCTCGGCGTCGTGAGGCGCGTGTGCGAGCGGGTGGGCGTGCTCTACGCGGGGCGCCTGATCGAGGAGGGCCCCTCAGACGAGCTCCTCCGCGAGCCGCGCCACCCCTACACCCTAGGGCTCCTGCGCTGCGTGCCCCGGCGGGGCATGCGCAAGGACGCCCTGCGCCTGGAGCCGATCCCCGGTTCGCTGCCCCCTCTGGGGGCCGACCTGCCCGGTTGCGTGTACGCTTCCCGCTGCCCCATAGCCAGGGAACGCTGCCACGTCGAGCCGCCGCCGCCCTACGACACGGGGGACGGCAGGATCAGCCGCTGCCACTACCACGACGAGGTGCCCACGATACCGCCGGGCGAGCAGCAAATAACGCCGCCGCCACCTTCGGACGGGGCGACGCTGCTCAAGGTAGAAGATCTCGTAAAGACCTACGGCACCTCCGGGAACAGTATGCAGGCGGTGGCCGGCGTCTCCTTCGAGGTGCGCCAGGGCGAGGTGTTCGGGCTCGTCGGCGAGTCGGGGAGCGGCAAGACCTCGCTCGCCAGGTGCCTCAGCGGGCTGGTGGACGCCTCGTCCGGCCGGGCCACGTTCGAGGACCACCTTGACATCTCCGCCGCCGAGCACCGGCGCAACGCCGAGCTGCGCCGCAAGCTGCAGATGATCTTCCAGAATCCGGACACCTCGCTGAACCCGCGCCACTCCGTCCGGCGCATCCTGGGCCGCGCCCTGCTGCTGCTCGCCGGCGTAAAGAATCGCCGGGAGCGGGAGCGGCGCTCGCTCGAGCTGGCCTCCTCGGTGCGCCTGGAGCCGCGCCACTTGCAGGTGCGCCCGTCGGCCCTCTCGGGCGGCCTCAAGCAACGCGTCGCCATCGCCCGGGCCTTCGCCGGGGAGCCGGCGCTCGTCCTGTGCGACGAGCCGGTCAGCGCCCTCGACGTCTCCGTGCAGGCGGCCATCCTGAACCTGCTCCTGGACGTGCAGGCGGAAAGGAAGGTCTCCTACCTCTTCATCTCCCACGACCTCAACGTCGTCCGGTACCTCGCCGACAGCATCGGCGTGATGTACCTCGGCCAACTCGTCGACGTTGGCCCGGCCCGGGCGGTCTTCGACCCCCCGCACCACCCCTACACCGAGGCGCTCGTCTCGGCCATGACCACGCTCGAAGACTCGGGCGGTTCGCGCCCGCGCATCAAGCTCGGCGGTCCGATGCCGAGCCCCAGCGATCCGCCGTCCGGGTGCCGGTTCCACACCCGCTGCCCCCGGTTCCTGGGCGACATTTGCCGCGACGAAGCACCACCGTGGCAGCGTGACGGGGAGGGCCACCAGTACCGCTGCCACATCCGGCCCGGTGAGCTCTCAGGCCTGCAGCGGGCCAACGGGGCTTCCCCGGACGAACCCCAAGCCGCGACCAGGCGGGACCATCCACCCAAAGAGAACGGACGGCAAGGGTGAGGCGCGGCGCAACCGGCCCGCTTCACAAGATTTTCTGATCGGCACGGCTTCAGCGAGGTACGGTGGTCTCTAGCCGCATCGAATCCCCTGAAACCTGATGACTCGCTCCGACGCCCGAAAAGTTACGGGCTGCCGGAGGTGCTTCCGGCCACGCCGCACCAGTCGACCAGGAGGAAGGCGATGGTCTTGCTCGCCGTCAGCAGGTCGTCGATGATGATGTGCTCGTCGGCGCTGTGCGCCCAGCCGACGTCGCCGGCCCCGTACATAACGCAGGGCATCCCCCCGAAGTGGATGAAGAGCCTCATGTCCGCGCCGTAGCTCACGCCCTCCACGGCCGGGGCGGCGCCCGTCACGCGTTCGTGGGCGCGCATCACGGCCCCGGAGATCGGGGCGTCGAGCGGAACCTCGACCGGCATGGTCTGGCCGCCGAACCACTCGATCTCGGGCGGGTGCCCGCGCAGCCAGGGGTCGAGGGCCGCGACGGCCGCGATTCGCTCCTCGAGGAGGACCTGCAAGGCCCCGACCTCCTCGCCCGGCAGCATGCCGACGCGGATGTCGGCTTCGAGCGATTCTGGCACCGTTACGGCCCAGTTGCCCGAGCGCACGATGCCGACGTTGATGGGGACCTTGTCCTCCATGGCGTCGAAGAGCGGGTGGGAGATCCCGGCCGTGCGCTCCCGCTCGAGCGAGCGGAGGTCTTCGAAGATCGGGACGAACTTCTCGAAGGCCGAGACCCCCCGGTGGCGCACCGCGGCGTGTACCGCGCTGCCGGTGATCTTCAGCCGGAAAACGACCGAGCCGGCCTGGGCCGGGACGAGTGCTAAGCGGGTGGGCTCGCTGATCAGGGCGGCGTCGCCCCGGTAGCCTTCCAGGATGGTCGCGAGCGCGCCGACGCCGCCGTCTTCCTCGCCGACCGTGGCGGCGACGGTCACGTCCCCCCGAAGCCCGACGCCGAGCTCTCCGAGCGCCCGCAGCGCGGCGACGAAGGTCGCCAGCCCGCCCTTCATGTCGCACGAACCGCGGCCGTACAGGCGCCCGTCGGCGACCGCCCCGGAGAGCGGCCCTTGGGTCCAGGCGCCGGGGTCCCCGTTCTCCACGGTGTCCATGTGCGCGTTCAGCAGGATCGCCTTTCCCCCACCGCTGCCGGCCCTGATGCCGATCACGTTCGGCCGGTTCCCGAACCTGGTCTGCACGCCGACGTGCCCGTAGTGGGGCGAGACCTGCTCCGGCGTCGCCTCGCACCGCTCGACCGCGAGCCCGCTCTCCCGGAAAGCCTCCGCGACGACCTCCTGAACCGCGCCCTCGTCCCCCGTCACCGACGGGACGCGCACGAGGTCCTGCAACAACCGCACCGTGTCCTCACGCTGCGCCTCGACGGTCCGGATTATCCCCTCGCGAAGCGCGGCATCGATCTCGGTCATGCGCAGTGCTCTCCTGCCGATCTGGTTTCTGTGTCACCAATCAAAGCCGCCGCCCTGGCGGCCGTGATCCACCCCATCCGTACGCGACTCTAGGGGTAACAGGACCCGTCGCCCCCGCGTTAGCCCCGCCTTCTCCGGCGGCCGATCTCCCCCTCCAGCTCGGACAGGGCCTGGCCCGTGATCTCCGCTATGCGGCTCAGGATCTCGCGGTCGGAGGTGAGCGCCGGGGAGAACTGGATCACCGGGTCCTCCTTGTCGTCGAACCGGCAGATCAAGCCGTGCTTCAAGAGGCTCTGGGGCAGCACGCCCTTGAAGTATTCGAGGTAGTCCTTGCCGGCTATCGGGGTGCCGTCGGGCCACTCTGCCCTGATCTCGACCCCCCAGAAGAAGCCCATCCCCCGAACCTCCTTGACGATGGGGTGCCCCGAGGCCATCCTCTCGAGCTCCCCCCCGAAGTGGCCCTCCAGGTCGCGCACGTTCTCCAAGAGCCTCTCCCGCTCCATGAT